>NZ_JBEXCU010000016.1:0-1473 GCF_040605415.1 Kribbella sp. NPDC005582 | reverse complement strand
TGTTATGTCTCAGGACATCGGTGACAGTTCTACATTGAGACATCGGTGACGCTTTCGTTGGTGTTGGTGGTGACACTTCGGTGAGTCGGCGGGGTCGGCGGTGTCTGGGGCCGGTCGACTGCGCCGGTGTCGAAGAACGAGTTTGTTGATCCTCGTGTCCGTCTCGCGATCACACTGTGGCCGTCTGATGCGCCCCGTGGGGCGGTAACCACGTTCTGCGCCGAACACAGCATCTCGCGCAAGACGTTCTACGAGATCCGCCGCCGCAGCCTCACCGAGGGGCCCGCGGCGGCGCTGGAACCGAAGTCGCGGCGTCCGACGTCGAGCCCGTCGAAGCTGACCGACGAGATCAGGCAGCAAGCTGTCGGGGTCCGGGCTGCACTCGAGCAGTCCGGACTGGACTGCGGGCCGATCAGCGTGCACGACAAGATGCACGCCATGGGCCTTCAGGGAGTGCCTTCGATCGCGTCACTGGCCCGGATCTTCCGCACCGCCGGCGTCGCGCGACGCGAACCGAGAAAGAAGCCCAGAGCGGCATGGCGCCGGTTCGTCTATCCAGCCCCGAACGCCTGCTGGCAGATCGACGCCACCGAATACGTCCTTACCCGCGGACGCAAATGCGTGATCTTCCAGCTCATCGACGACCACTCCCGCTACGCACTGGCCTCCCACGTCGCCTGGGCCGAGACCTCCGAAGCCGCGATCATCGTGTTCGACAAAGCCGTGGCCGCCCACGGCGTGCCCCAACGACTGCTGTCCGACAACGGCTCCGCACTCAACCCCTCACGGCGCGGGCTCCTGGGCCAGCTCGTCGTGCACCTGATGGCCCTGGGCGTGGAACCGATCACCGGCAAACCCTACAAACCCACCACCCAGGGCAAGAACGAACGCTTCCACCAAACCCTGTTCCGCTACCTCGACAAACAACCCCTGGCCACCGATCTGGCCCAGCTGCAGACCCAGGTCGACACCTTCGACCACATCTACAACACCCAACGCCCCCACCAAGCACTCCCCGGCCGCGTCACACCACAGGCCGCCTGGGAAGCCACCGCGAAGACCGAGGCACCCCGCCCCGTCCGAGAGCAGATCGCCCGCGCCCGCATCCAGCAGCCCCGCCCCCATCGACCCCGGCCAGCACCCGCACCGGCCGACCTGCCCGACGACACCGTCGTCAAGAAACTGACCAGCGCCGGCGTGCTCTACCTCAACAAAGTCCAGTACATGGTCGGAGCCCAGCACCGCTTCCAGCACGTCCTCGCCATCACCAACGGCGACAACATCACCATCACCGACCTCGACGGCGAAATCCTCATCGAACACACCCGACCCGCACCCGGCACCGTCTACGTCGGCAACAACAGACCACCCGGACCAAGCCCAGCCACACCACGAACGTCACCGATGTCCTGAGACATCAACTGTCACCGATGTCCTGATACAGAACTGTCACCCATGTCCTGAGACATGACA
>NZ_JBEXCU010000014.1:0-1721 GCF_040605415.1 Kribbella sp. NPDC005582 | reverse complement strand
GTGACGGCGTGCCTTTTGAAGAATGAGCCTGCGAGTTAGTGGTGTGTGGCGAGGTTAACCCGTGTGGGGTAGCCGTAGCGAAAGCGAGTCTGAATAGGGCGCTTTAGTCGCATGCTCTAGACCCGAAGCGGAGTGATCTATCCATGGGCAGGTTGAAGCGCGGGTAAGACCGCGTGGAGGACCGAACCCACCAGGGTTGAAAACCTGGGGGATGACCTGTGGATAGGGGTGAAAGGCCAATCAAACTCCGTGATAGCTGGTTCTCCCCGAAATGCATATAGGTGCAGCGTCGCGTGTTTCTTACCGGAGGTAGAGCACTGGATGGTCTAGGGGGCTTACCGGCTTACCGAAATCAGCCAAACTCCGAATGCCGGTAAGTGAGAGCGCGGCAGTGAGACTGCGGGGGATAAGCTCCGTAGTCGAGAGGGAAACAGCCCAGATCACCAGCTAAGGCCCCTAAGCGATTGCTAAGTGGAAAAGGATGTGGAGTTGCCCAGACAACCAGGAGGTTGGCTTAGAAGCAGCCACCCTTGAAAGAGTGCGTAATAGCTCACTGGTCAAGTGATTCCGCGCCGACAATGTAGCGGGGCTCAAGCAATCCGCCGAAGCTGTGGCATTCACATATGTACCCGGCCAGGACTTGATCCTGGTCCAGGTGTGTGGATGGGTAGGGGAGCGTCGTGCAGCGTGTGAAGCAGCCTAGTGATGGAGTTGTGGATGCTGCACGAGTGAGAATGCAGGCATGAGTAGCGAATGACGGGTGAGAAACCCGTCCGCCGGATGATCAAGGGTTCCAGGGTCAAGCTAATCTGCCCTGGGTAAGTCGGGACCTAAGGCGAGGCCGACAGGCGTAGTCGATGGACAACGGGTTGATATTCCCGTACCGGCATTAACACGACCCGACCGAACCTACTGATGCTAAGAACTGAAAGTACGGACGCCTTCGGGCTGATGTATGGACCGTTTGACCCTAGGTGGTATTAGGTGCACTGAGGAGTGACGCAGGAGGGTAGTCCAACCGCGGCGATGGTAGGCGTAAGCTGATCCGCGGGCAAGGTGGTAGGGCGAGGCATAGGCAAATCCGTGTCTCATTAAGCCTGAGAGCCGAGGCGGACCCGTTTAGGGGAAGTGGATGATCCCATGCTGCCGAGAAAAACTTCGTAGTGAGTGTTAGAGCCGCCCGTACCCCAAACCGACACAGGTGATCAGGTAGAGAATACCAAGGCGATCGAGTGAACCATGGTTAAGGAACTCGGCAAAATGCCCCCGTAACTTCGGGAGAAGGGGGGCCGGATGCGTTACATGGCTTGCCCATGGAAGCGTTGATGGCCGCAGAGACCAGGCCCAAGCGACTGTTTACTAAAAACACAGGTCCGTGCGAAGAAGTAATTCGATGTATACGGACTGACGCCTGCCCGGTGCTGGAACGTTAAGGGGACAGGTTAGCTGGCTTAGGCCGGCGAAGCTTTGAACTTAAGCGCCAGTAAACGGCGGTGGTAACTATAACCATCCTAAGGTAGCGAAATTCCTTGTCGGGTAAGTTCCGACCTGCACGAATGGCGTAACGACTTGGGCGCTGTCTCAACCGTGGACTCGGCGAAATTGCATTACGAGTAAAGATGCTCGTTACGCGCAGCAGGACGGAAAGACCCCGGGACCTTTACTACAACTTGGTATTGGTGGTCGGTACAACTTGTGTAGGATAGGTGGGAGACTGTGAA
>NZ_JBEXCU010000013.1:0-7023 GCF_040605415.1 Kribbella sp. NPDC005582 | reverse complement strand
CGAGAAGAACATTAGCCCATCCCGCCCCGAGTTCAAAAATCGGGGTCCCCCACTGGACGACGTACCGTCACCTGCCGGTCACCAGCAGGTCCCGAATCGCCTTAGCACTAAGGTGTTCCGTGGAAGGAGCGGCACATGCGGATCTGGGTGAACGGCGAGCTCGGCGGTGAACTGGCGACAGTTCCGGCCCTCGACCACGGACTGACGACCGGCGACGGAGTCTTCGAGACGATCAAGATCGTCAACGGACAACCCTTCGCCGTACGGCGGCATCTGGAGCGGCTCGTCCGTTCCGCGACCGGCCTCGGCCTCCCCGCGCCCGACGTCGCACGGATCGAGAGCGGTATCGCCGAAGTGACCGCCGCGGACCCCGGCATCGCGTTCGGCCGGCTGCGCATCACCTTCACCGGCGGCGTCTCCCCGCTCTCCTCGGACCGCGGCACCACCGGCCCCACGATCGTGATCGCCACCCAAGCCATCGAGCCGCCCGCCCCGACCTCGGCGATCGTCACCGTCCCCTGGACCCGCAACGAACGCAGCGCAGTCGCCGGCCTGAAGACCACGTCGTACGCCGAAAATGTCCGCGCCCTCGCCTACGCCAAGGAGCGCGGCGGCAGCGAAGCGATCTTTGCGAACACCGTCGGCGCTCTCTGCGAAGGCACCGGCTCCAACATCTTCTGCGTGTACGACGGCGAGCTCGTCACCCCGACGCTCGAGTCGGGCGCGCTAGCCGGCGTGACCCGAGCACTCGTCATCGAGTGGTTCGGCGCCACGGAACGCGACGTACCCCTTGAACAGCTCTTCGAGGCCGACGAGATCTTCCTCACATCGACCACCCGCGACGTCCAGGGCATCCACCGGGTCGACGACCGCGAACTGCCGGCCCCCGGCTCCATCACCGCCCAGGCCGCGAAGATCTTCGCGGATCGCTCGCTCGAGGACCTCAACCCCTAGTACTGCAGGGCCGATTGGGCCCGCGCAGCATCAGGGCCGCGACCATGGTCGCTACCAGCATCACAACCGCGATGCACAAGGCGATCCGCCGACCAACCATGAACTCCCCTCGGTCCGCGACCAAGGCTCCGAAGACGGCCACCGCGAGCGCGCCGCCCGTCTGCCGGAAGGAGTTCAGGATCCCGGCGGCCAGTCCGGCGCGGTCGGCGGCGATGTCGTTGAGCAGGACGGCGGTCAGCGACGGCACGACCAGCCCCAGGCCGAGGCCGGCCGGGATCAGCATCGCCGCGATCACTGGTCTGCTGGTCCCGTTGTCCATCCAGAGCAGGCCGAACATTGCCAGCGCGAAGATCGCTTGCCCTCCAGCGATCGGCATCCGCGGTCCACAGCGTGCCGCAGCCCTGGCCGAGACCAGGTTGGCCCCGGCGATCACGGCCATCATCGGGAGGAACATCAGCCCCGTCGCCATCACGGACAGCTTCAGAACGTCCTGGAAGAACAGACTCAGCACGAACACCGACCCGTAGAACGTGGCATTGACCACGAAGCCGATCGCGGCCGAAACCGTCACCGTGCGCGAACGGAAGAGGTCGAGCGGAACGATCGGCGCGGCGGTCCGTGCCTCGATCACGATGAACACGGCCATGGCCACCACGGCGAGCCCTAGGCAGCCCAGCACCAACGGCTCGCCGAAGCCGTTCTCTCCTCCGTCGATGACGGCGAAGGTGAGCGCCGCGAGCGCGACGATCGCCGTGAGTTGGCCGTACGGATCGAGCGGCCTGGCTCGGCGCGGTGAGCGCTCCGCGCGGGTCAGCACCGCAAGGGTGGCAATGCCGACGGGCAGGTTGACGACGAAGATCGCCCGCCAGCTCAGGATGCTGGCCAGCACACCGCCGACCACCGGCCCGGCGGCAACCGCGACGGCTCCGCCGGCGGTCCACAACGCGATCGCCCGTGCCCGTTCGGCCGCGTCGGGGAAGGCTTGCCGGACGAGGGCGAGTGAGGAGGGCAGCATGATCGCCGCCGCGCTCCCCTGGAACAGGCGGGCCGCGATCAGCTCGCCCAGCCCCGGTGCCAGTCCGCAGGCCGCCGAGGCGACCGTGAAGACCGCGACGCCGGCGCCGAAGGCGCGGCTCGCCCCGACCCGGTCGGAGAGTGCACCCGCGGAAAGCAGGAGCGCGGCGAACATCAGGGTGTAAGCGTCCACGATCCATTGCAATCCCGCCATGCTGCCGCCGAAGGCCCGCCCGATTCCGGGAAGCGCGACGTTCGTCGCCATGGCGTTGAAGTTGAGCAGAAAGATCCCCATGAGCGTGATCGCCAGGACGAGCTTCGGTGCGGCCGTGCGTCGCCCGGCACCCTGTGACACGCGGGCTGGTGCAGGAGTGGTCATCCGTCCAGGCTGGTGAGGTTCGCGAGGGCTAGGCAGACCGTGATCTCCCGGGGTGCGTCGTAGGGGGTGTGACAGGGCCTGGTTGCCGGCCGTACTCGTGCCCACACGCTGACAAAATGGCGACATGACCGAGTTCGGGAGGTTCCTGCTGGCTCGCCGTGGCGACCTACGTCCGGCAGACGTCGGGCTACCCGCCGGAACCCGCACCCGCCGTACGCCGGGTCTGCGCCGGGAGGAGCTGGCGGCGCTGGCCGGTGTGAGCATCGACTACTACGTCCGTCTGGAACGCGGCAAGGAGACCCATCCGAGCCCCTCCGTGGTCGAGGCGCTGGCCGACGCGCTTCGCCTCAGCCAGGAGGAGCGCGGCTTCTTGCGCGAGCTGGCGGCGCGGGCGGCGCGGCGTGCGCCCGAACCCCGGCCCCTGCCGTCGCGGCGGGTACGTCCGACCGTCAGGCAGCTTCTGGAGACGCTCCGGCCCAACCCGGCGTACGTCGTGAGCCGCACCAACGACCTGCTGGCAGCCAATCCCGGCGGGCTGCGGTTGTTCCCCGGTCTTACCGACTGGCCGGAGCAGCAGCGGAACACCGTCCGGTACGTCTTTCTGCATCCGGCTGCCCGCGAGCTGTGGGTGGACTGGGAACGGAAGGCCAAGGGGTGCGTCGCCCAGTTGCGGGCGCTGGCCGGCACCGATCCGGATGCCCCGGATCTCGCCGCACTTGTCGGCGAGCTGATCGTCAAGAGCCCCGACTTCAACCGGCTCTGGGAGCGGTACGAGGTGCGCACGATCGGCGAGGGCGAGAAGACACTCCGGCACCCGGAGGTCGGCTTGATGACGCTCTCGCACGAAGGCCTGTCCCTGAACCGCGCCCAAGGCCAGCGCCTGATTGTCTACACGGCGCCTCCCGGCAGCCCGGACCACGACAAGATGACGCTCCTCGACCTCGCCGTCACCAAGGAGGCCTTGCCATGGAACCCGTCACACTGATCAGCGGCGGTTCGAGCGGGATCGGTGCGGCCACTGCCCGCGTCCTGCTCGAGCAAGGCCACCGGGTGGCGATCACCGGCCGCGATGCCGGTCGCCTCGCCGCGTTCGCCACCTCCGCCAGGGCGGGCGAGCGGCTGCTGACCATCACCGGTGACGCCGGCGACGAGAGCCATGTCGCCGCTGCCGTGCGTCAAGTCGTGGGCTTGTGGCGCCGATTGGACACGGTGATCGCGAACGCCGGGTTCTCCTTGCCCGGCACGCTGGAGGACCACGACCCGGCAGCCATGCGCGCCATGGTTCTCACCAACATCCTCGGCCCGGCTCTGCTGGTACGCGAGGCACTGCCACACCTGAGGAAGTCCAAGGGCCGGGTCGTGATCGTCGGTTCGGTCGCGGGCACCAGGAACACGCCAGGCAACCTGTACTCCGTCACCAAGTGGGCCGCGCACGCCCTGGCCGAGAACGTCCGGCTCCTGGTGGCCAAGGACCGCGTCGGCGTCACTCTTGTCGCCCCAGGGGTTGTCGACACCCCGTTCTGGGACGACCGCGGTGGATCACCCGCAGCGGCGCCGGCACTGACCGCCGAGCAGGTCGCCGAGGCGATCCTGTACGCCGTCGATCAACCCGAAGGCGTGGACATCAACCACCTCGTGATGCGGCCCGCCGGTCAGGTCAACTGATCTCGACCGCGCTCCGCGAACGAGACGAGCAAGGATGCCGGCCTACTCCCCCGACGCCTTGCGGCGCTCGCGGTACGCGGCGACGTGCAGCCGGTTCCCACAGGTCCGCGCATCGCAGTAGCGCTTGGAGCGGTTCCGCGACAGGTCGATCAAGGCGTCGTCACAATCGGGCGCCTCACAACGCCTCAACCGCTCCCGCTCCCCCGCCGAGATCACCTGCGCCAGCGCGATCCCGCACTCGACCGTGATCCGGCACGCCAACGACGAACCGTCCCGCGAGTAGTGGATGTGCCACGGGTGCCCGTCGTGGTTCGTCAGCCGCGGCGTCGTCGTACCGCGGGCGATGATCGCGTTGATCATCGCCGCCGCCTCGGCATCCGACTCCGTCGTGAACACGGGTGCGAACAACGGCCGCAGATCCCGGACATCGGCCAGGTCCTTGTCCGTCAGCACCCCGACCGCACTGAACTCCCGCTCCTGGACGAACTTCTCCAGCTCCTCCAAGGTCCCCATCGTGTCGACCTGGCTGTTCGGCCCGGGCAGCGTGTTGACCAGCCGGACCAGCGTGCCGAGCGCCTGCTCGGTGTCGTGCGAGAAAGTCACAATCACGTCTCCAACGCGACGGGGTCTCCGTCCTGGCCCAAGAGTAGCCCGCCCCGATTAGAACGTCGCCGAATCATGCGCTAAGGTTTCACCCGCAACACCCCACCAGGCAACACAAGCAACACGCACCACGCCTGGGCGATTGGCGCAGTGGTAGCGCGCTTCGTTCACACCGAAGAGGTCACTGGTTCGAACCCAGTATCGCCCACGAAGTCGATAGGCGACTCGTGTCCCCGGAAGCGGGGACCGGGTCGCCTTCGTCGTGTTGTGCGCCTGCGCTTCGCTTGGCGCGGGCGGGGGCTTCGCCACCCGCACCCCCCGTACGCCTCGCTTCGCTTTGGCGGCTTCGGTGGCGGCACGCTCCCCGGTCCCGGCTTGCGCGGTGCTAGAGGTGACGGTGGTAGATGAGTTTGGTGACTGTTTGGTCGAAGGTTTGGGTCTCGACCAGGGCGAGGGGCTGGCGGTTGCGTACTTCTTGCAGGAGGGCGGGGCCGGCTCCCAGGGCTACGGGGTGGACGTAGATCTGGTACTCGTCGATCAGGTCGTGGCGGGCGAGGTTGGTGATTGTTTCGCCGCTGCCGATCAGGTAGAGGTCGCCGGTGGCTTGCTGTTGCAGGTGGGTGAGGGCGCCTAGGTCGGGTAGGACGGTGGTGTTCCAGTCGGCGGACTGGAGGGTCTTCGACAAGACGGCTTTGGGCGTCGACTTCCAGAGTTTTGAGTACTTGACGAGCCATTGGTCGTTGGCCGGGTCTTGGTCCGCGGTCGGCCAGTAGCCGGCCATGCCCTCGTAGGTGCGACGGCCGTAGAGGAACACGCCTGCCTTGCTGTGCTCCGTGACGAAATGCTCGTGCAGTTCGTCCTTGACCACGAACCAGTCGAGTTCGCCGCTCGGGCCGGCGGTCCGGCCGTCCAGTGACAGCTGCACCGATACGACGATCCTGTTACCTGACATGACGCGCTCCTTCATGACATGAGCTGATGACACTGGCCAGTCGGAGCCGGTGCGAGCGCCTTGACATGCCCGGGAGGTCTCAGATTTGCCAGGTTCCGTTGGTCATCAGGGTTCTGTCCTTTAGTTCGTTGGCTTCTCGCCAGGCTTGGATCTGGGTGGGGGTGACGCGGATGAAGGGGTAGTTGGGCAGGGGGCGGGGGTCGAAGCCGGCTTTGGTGGCGAAAGCTTGAGCTTGGGCGGGGGTTGGCTGGGTGTCGTCGGTGGTTCCGATGACGTGTACGACGTCGCGGACGGTGCCGATCGTCAGTTGCAAGCGCGGGTTTTCGTGGAGGTTGCGGGCGGTGGGGTTGGTGGTGGCGGTGGACAGGTAGAGGTGTTCGCCGGTCCAAAGGAAGGACAGGGGTATCAGGTACGGCGTTCCGTCCAGGCCGGCGGTGGAGACCCAGGCGTCGACGTCATGGGTGAGGCGGTGGAGGGTGTCTTGCTTGCGGATGGCAAGGGGCCGAGGCTGGTCGGTCGCAGTCATTTCGACACCGTTTCATGGCGTGCGGAGCTGTGGCGAGCGTGGCGGGGACGTTGCGGGTGGGGCCCTCGTTCTTGAGGTGAGGCTTGGGGGGTGACGAGGTGAAGGTTCAGGAAGTATTGCGGTTGTGGGACGGGTTTCCGGTAGGAGCTGGGGCTCGCCCGATCGTGTTGATGGACTGTGCGGTCGGGCCCGGCGGGTTGCCGCGGGTTGAGCATCGCGAGCAGGTGCTGCGTGGGCGGCCGGTGGTTTCCGAGGTTGAGCTGCCGGCCGGGATGTTGGAGCGGCTGCAGCCGGAGCATGCCGCGGGCCAGGCGGAGCCGGCTCGGGTGGTGGCAGTGCGGCGGGTCTATCCGGAGTTTCGGACGGATCGCGGGCATCGGCCGTTGCCTGCATGGCATCTGGAGCTCGAGGTCCCCGACCACCAACGTGGGGCCGGACGTCTCCAGGTGCTGGACGCCTGGACGGAGGCAAGGCTGTGGTGACCGGCGGGGCTCAGCAGGCGGTGGCTGGGCGGGATACCTGGGATGTCGGCGGCCAGACTGACGGATCGGGGCCGATTCGTGCGGATGACGGTCAGTGGGCCTCTGCCGTCGTACGCCGAGGTTCGGGTCCGTGCGGTGCACGAGTCGCGGAGTGCGGTGCTGGCCGAGATCGTGGAAGTGCCCTATCGGCCGGGATCGGGCATGCCGCTGGTGGCGGTCGGGCGGCCGGTTTCTTTTCGTTTGCGGGCGGCGTTGGGCGCACGCGTCCTGGTGCTGAGCAACGGGGTTCCTGTGGAGGTGATCCCGGTCGGATGAGTGACGAAATCGGGGCCATCGATCGGCGTGTTGAGTGGACAGAACGGGTGGTGCTTGTGTGACGAATGAGGCCGTTTTCAGGCGTGAAAACTCGGTTTTGGCGGACGCGAAAAGTGCGCTACTGTTCTGCTCA
>NZ_JBEXCU010000012.1:0-32986 GCF_040605415.1 Kribbella sp. NPDC005582 | reverse complement strand
AGGTGCGGCCGGTGGCGTCGTCAGCGTGGGCAGCGACTAGGGCAGCGAACTTGAGCAGCGTTGCAATGCGCACCTGGCGGTGGATCTGCTCTGGGAACCAGGCTTCCGCGGCGATCTCGACCAGGGAGAGCCACTGGTCTCGGTGCGTCCATGCCGGCAGGTTCGCGTACGCGCCCGGAACGGCCTCCCGCTCGATCGTCCGGCGCTCGCCGCGGTCACGGGCAAGGGCCCGGTGAGCTTTGGCTCGCAGCTGGCGTCCGACGACGCGGACGTCGGCGTGCTGGCTGAGCTGGGTTGTCCCGGCAAACGCCAGGACAACCCCGACATCAGCTCGAGCCCGGCTGGTCGGAGCGGTCAGTTTCGTCACGCGACCACCCGCGCGGTACGCCGGTCCCAGTCGGCGGGGGTGGACTCGTCCAGGGCTGCGAGCAGCGCCCGGCGGCGCTCGACGACGGCGGCCAGCGAGTCATCGGCGGCTGGTGGCGGGTCGGCCGCCGTCTGCGGGGCGCCGGGATGCCAGCTGAACGCGCGCCCGTTGGGGACGCGCTCGGCTTCCAGCTGGCGGATCAGTTCCGCTCGGTCACCCGGCAAACACGGCTCGTCGGGTGACAGGTGCAACACGACAGAACGGGGGTCAGTCCCGTACATTTGAAGACGTCCTTAGGTCATGAGAGGTCTGGGACAGGGCTCCTCAGCTACGCGGCCGGCAAACCGCGTGAGGAGCTACGAACACCCGTAGGAGTGCGATCCCACGGATTGACAGCGGCCCGGTTGGCAAAACCGGGCCGCTTCGTCGTTGCTAGGTCGTCACGACGCCACCAGGTCTTCCTGACGGGCCTCGAGGTAACGGCGAATGGCTTCACGAGCAAGGTCTGATGGCTTCGCGCCATCGGCAGCTGCAAGACGTCGCAGTGCTTCACGATCGGACGGCGGCACCCGCACACCCACAACGGGGTCACGTGGCTTGCCGCTTGCTTGCGGTCCCCTTCGGCCCATCGATCCTCCTGGTGCGCGGTGGCACGAAACTTGGTTAACCCTAGAACCGGACGCGCCAGGATTCGCGCCGCCACACCGGGCACGTTGGTGATCATGCGCCCACCTCGTCGACGTCGACCGGGCGCACGCGCTCGCCGTCACGGACAGCTCGTCCCTCGTCGATCAGCGCGCGAATGTGCTTGTTCGTCATCGCCTTCGAGAGCCCGGTCGCGTTCTGGACGTCGGCTCGGGTTGCGCCAGCGGCGCCGGCATCCCGCAGTGCGTCGACGACGTCTTGCCGCGACTGCTCGCCCTGCTCGACCTTCGCGGCCGTGATGGACAAGACGCTCGCCGCGGCCCGGTTGGCGAGCTCAGCAACGTCGAATCCGTTCATCGAACCGGTCGGCGGCGGCGTCGACACCTGGACCGACTCGCGGTCCTTGACGACCGTCAGAGTCGGCGTCTCGTGTACCGCAGACGCTCCAGCTCGTGCCCGCTCCATCCGCTTGAGCCAGTCCGCGCCGGTGAACCGTCCCGAGTACAGCCCCGTAGCGGTGTCGCCACCTTCGCCCGGCCCGTCAGCCGCAATCAGGTCCTCGCCGGTCAGGGTGCGCGGGACGAACCCCTCCAGGTACGGCGCGATCTCCTCGTGGTTCGCGATGAACTCCAGCCGCGCACGGTCGGAGGCGACGACGCCGGCGTCCAGGATCGCGCCCCAGCCGCCACCCTCGGGCAGGCTGCGCAGGTCGACCTCTTCCGATGTCGCGGACAGCGTCATGGTGGCGCCGGACGCCGTACCGGGACGGAGCCCGATCACGAACCCGTTCGCACCCATGAGGTTCGTCTTGACGTTCATCCCGCCCGGCACCTGGCCGGCTTCTGCGTTCTGGGCAACGAGCTTGAGCGAGACGCCGTTGGACCGGCCGCGCTCGGAGATCGCCTCCACCATCCGCTCTTCCGGCTTACCGTCGATCACTTCCTGGATCGTGCGGCCCTCGTCGAGCACCAGCTCGAGCACCGGGTCCTTGCCGTTCATGTCGAACTTCGAGAAGCCCGCCTGGCCGTAGCGCTTCTCGCGTGCCACCAGGACCCGGTGGGCGATCCGGATCGCTCGGCGCCACTCGTCGGGTTCGTGGCCGGCCAGGTCCATCACCGCGGCGAGTTCGGGGCTGGACGTGCCGCGCTTGCCGTCGGCGTGGAACATCACCGATCGTCCTGACAGCACCAGCGGCAGCAGGATCACGTTGGCCGCGTTCGACTTCCCGGCGTTGCTGGATCCGATGAGGAAGCCGTGCCGGACGCCGGACTGGTCGAACAGGCGGATGCAGACCTCGCGACCGGCTGTGTTGACGGCGATCGGGGCGCGGCCGTCGTCGTACAGCCGCGGCCCGGCCCAGCGCTTGGAGACCTTCTCCAGCTGGCGCGACGGAGTCAGCACCAACTCGACCTGGCCGGCGTTGTCGCGCACCGTGGTGACCTTCGCCGTACCGACTCCCATGTGCAGGGCCCGCTCGAGCCACTTGCGGGTGTCGGCGTTGGCGACGTCTTCGGCGTGGACGTCGGCACGCAGCTGCACGACGGCGACGATCGTTCCGGGGTCGGGCTCGTCCAGGTCGACGATCGCGGATCCCTGAAGCTTGTCGGGGCCGTTGAGGGCGACGGCGGTCGGCCAGGCTGCCGCGAGCTGAACAGCGGCGTCGGATCGCGGCTTGGTCTCGCCGTCGACGACGTCGGCATCGCGGATCTGACGCGACTTCAGCCAGGCGACGACCGGCGTACCGGTGAGGACACCGAGCGCGCTGGCCGCGACCAGGACTCCGGTGACGGTCCAGTGCATCCCGGCAGCGTTGGCGATGCCGAGTCCTGCCGACCACACGCCGGCACCGGCCGCCCAGCGGCCGACGATCGCTCGCTCGAGGCGCGACAGCCACACCCGGCCGGCGAGCTCGTCCGGGCCCTTCGCAGCCGTCAGATATCCCGCGCCGGCGAGAGCGCCCAGCCCGAGCACGGTCAGCAGCGGCGAGATCGCGCCGGCACCGATCGCAGTCCCAGTGCTGGCAGCAATCGGGGTGAGCTGCCAGCGGTAGCGCCACGCCAGTCGCTGGGCGGTTGCGAGCGCTTCGGCGGCCTGGTCGCCGGGTCGGCGTGCAGGAAGGCCGGCGGGCTGAACCTGGACCAGCGCCGTCCCGGGCGGGGGGACCAGGCCGGGGACGGCGGTCGCCGCGGTACCGAGCTGGGGCAGCTGCGGAGAAGCGACGGGAACGACGGCGTTGCCGGGGCCGGCCTTCTTCCGCCGCTTTGAGGTCGTATAGGTGCCGGGGGTGGTCAGCCACTCGGCAGATCCCGGCACGAGGGCCTGCGGGGCAGATATCCGAGGGGTTTGGGTGCCTGCCTTGGCGGTGAGCCATGACGACTGGCGGGCGCGGCGCCCAGAGGCAGCTCCCGGCGCGGCGGCCGGGGTCGCGGGGCGGTGCTTCTTCACCATCGGGGGGCCTTCCTCGTGTGATCTCGCTTGGCTTGTGGTGTCCCGGCCCGGTCGTGAGCCGTCGCCCCCTTTTGGGGAGCCGGGACGGTTGGGGTTACTGGCCGCGGAACGCCTCGGTCTTGCCGCGTGCCTGGACCGACGCAGCGGCTTCACCCAGACCGCGGGCCTTCGTCACTTCGGCCTTGGCCGACGAGAAGGTCTCGGTGACAGCGGGCATCCGCAGGGCACCGACCGACTCCGCGATGCTCGCCACGGACCTGTCGAGGCCGGCCGTTCCCCAGTTCGCCGCCGACCAGCGGTCCGGCAGGTTGACGGCCCAGGTGCGGATCGATGCCATCGCTTCCGCCACGAGGCCGAACGCAGCCTCGACCGCCTTGAGCTCCTTCTCGTAGTCGTCGATGTTCGACAGTTCAGTGGTCCCGAGAGACATGGGCTTTGCTCCGTTCGATGCGGTGGTGATGGTGCTGTGCGGGTTGGGAGTGCTGGCGCCGGTCGGCGCCGGTTCCGGAGTCGGCTCAGTGGCCGTTTCCGGGGTCTGTGGGGTTGGGTCGGACGTGGCCGCCGCCGGGGAGGTCTCCGGGGCTTCAGCGGCTGCCTCCGGCGTAGCTGCCTCGGATGTCGCCGCTTCTGGAGTGGCTGCCTCGGGCGCCGCTTCGGGGGAGGCTGCCTCGGACTCAGGTGTCTTTTCCGGAGTGGTCGCCTCGGGGGCGGCCGCATCGGGCATCGGCGTCTCAGCAGCTGCCCTTGGTGCAGCTGCGGCCTCACCAGCTGTGGGAGTGACGTCGTTGCCGTCTTGGTCGACGACCGCGCCGGCGGCGTCACTGGTGGGCGCGGTACGTGGTCGGCCGACTGTGCGAGGACCGGCCCAGCCACGGCTTGAGGGCGACGCGTCCGGGTTCGAAGCGGCCTCAGCGCCGTCCTGGGCCTGGCGAGCCAGACGGGCGACGATCGAGTCACGGATGCCGTGAGCGAGGCTTGCCGTACCACCTGCGACACGACCGCCGACGCGGGATCCACGCGTCCACAGGTCACGGCCGGCCTCGCGACGCTCACGCGCGGCGGCAACGCCCTCGCGCCACCCAGCGAACATCGCCCGCCCGCGGGGGGACGACTTGCGGGACTTCGGGGTCCTGCCGGTCGCGGCACCTCGCGCGGCGCCGAACAGTCCGCGGCTGAAGGCGAGGGAGATCGGGTCGGGGGAGACAACCAGGTAGGCGATCAGGCCGATGATCAAGATCTCCATCAGAACAACCGCCCAACCATGTCGGTCAGGCCTTGACCGCCGGCCGTGATGACGGTGTCGAACGCACTACCGGCCTTACCGGGCACCTTCGCGACCAGGGCCGGGACGATCAGACCGGCGATGACCAGCCAGTCCGGCGGATCGTAGGAGAAGACCTTGTCCGGCAGCATGCCGCCGATCCACAGGCCGGCGATCGCCGCTGCGACGATCCAGGCGACGCCGGTACCGAGCGCGCTGTTGGACAGGTCGTTGATGAACCGGAACAGCCAGCCAAGAGTTCCGTTGATCAGTCCGCCAACCCAGCCGGCGGCGCCGATCAGGCCGGCGCCGACGAACGAGAATCCGGCTACCCGGACGAGGATGAAGTCGACCTTCGGCGGGGTGAACCGCATGCAGAACATCGCGGCCGCCCCGAACGCGGTCATCAGGAACCAGGACATGTCAGTAACTCCTTTCGTGAGGGTTGGTGTGCGGGTTGGGGGCTACGTCGGTGCAGCGGTGACGGCGGGCAGCTCGAGCAGCTGCTCGAGAGCGGCGGTACTCGCGCCGCTCACCGCACCACTGGCAGCGTTGAAGGCGGCTCATGCGACGTCACCGAGTGCGGCAAGGCGGCGATCCAGCTCGGCCTGAGCAGCGAGCTTGGTCAGGTCAACGGGTCGGCCGGCGCCGTCGTACCTGACGCCGGCCGTCACGGTGTGGGCCTTGTCTCGTGGCATTAGCTGCGTGGCGAGGTCCGCGCACTGCTCCAGAACTGGGCAGCTGCGGCACATCTCGATCAAGGCGAGCGTGCGCCCTATGGGCTGGACTTCCTGGGTGAACTCATCGCTCATGCTGCACGCGGGCGGAGCGCTCTTGCGTGCCACGGTTGCGGTGAGTTCTGTGTGCGCGCGGTCGCGTGCGGCCGGCGTACGAACTGGTCGAACAGTCACGTCGGTTTCCTCCGTGTCTTCGATCTCGGGGCTTGTCCGTCGCCGGGTCTCCAGCTCCGGGCGACGCACTGACTACAAGTTGAACTTGTATTCGACCGTACATGTCGAGCTTGTATTCCGGCAAGAGCTAGATCTAGCTAGGCTTGTATTGATGAACCCCACACATGAGGCTCTGCCAACGGACTGGTGGTCCGTCGAGGACGTTCTGCGCTACCTCGCCGACGAGGGAGCGCCGGTCTCGCGCGACACCTGGAACAGCTACGTGTCGCGCGGTCAGGCACCGAAGCCAGACAGGTACTTCGGGCGATCCCCGGCGTGGCGTCCTACGACGGTCCCCGACTGGCACCGCACCCGGCCTCGCCGCGGCAGCGGGAAAGCCTGATGAGTCGCCCGGAGCGATCACTCCCAGCGACTGACCACTCACCACCAGCTGCGATTCCATGCTGTAAGGCTGACCGAGTTGGCGTCTTCGCCGTAGACGACAGCTATGGACAAGGGGGGACATGACTGATGTCCACCCCCAAAGCTTCATCACCGGAACCAACTGCAAACGGCGTACTGCTGGGACATCGCCAACGGCGCGGCTGGAGCAGGGGACGGCTAGTTGCAGAGTTCGAGCGGGCCGGGCGTGAACTCGGGCTGCCGATCCCGGATAGAGACTCGCTGAAGAAGGCGATCTACCGGCATGAAACTGGCCGCGTCCGGATCCCAGACGACCTCTACGTCAAGCTCTACAGCACGATCTACGAGGCGCCAGCTCACGAGCTCTTTTCTGACTTCTCCAACTCAGATTCCGCCACCCGCGAGTGCTATGCCCTGCAGAGCCACAAGTTCATCCCGGCATACATCGGTCCAGAAGCGGCAGCCAAGTTGCAGACCACGCTCGAAGGCGAACACTTCAGCACCACCTGGACTCCAGGTTGGAGAGCGTCGATCGAGCATCCCCATGGCATTTGCACCCTGTACGGCTTCCCCTGGGGGTCGCTGGTCTATCACCTACAAGAGGCTCGGGAGCTACCCCACGTCGCCGACCTCGCCGTCTGGCGGCACCACTCGTATCAGCGTGAGGTGGCGTGGGCCCGGGAGCACCTGACCAGCCTCGTGGCTGAGATTCTGAGCGCTCCGGACTACGTGCTCAGTGCGTTCTGGTTGGAAACACCGAAGTGGGACGGCCCTCAACTGGAAACAGCGATGCGTCTCCTGTGCACGCCACGGGTGCTTATGGATCGCGAGGTGGACGACAGCACGCTGGAGCGTGCCCGCTTAGCTGAACAAGCGTTTCTCCAAGACGGCTACGACAACTCGCGCATCGTCGACTTCGGGACGTATGGAGTTTCGCTCGGGTACGCCAGCTGGGCCGGCGTGACCTACTACCCGATGACCACTCGGACCGCGCTCGATCCGACCACATTGATCGACCTCGAGCTGGTCGTCCAAGGGCTGTGGTGCTTCTGCCAACACCTCAGATCGCAGATCGAAGCGGGCCAGGATGCACACGTCGAAGCCGAGTATGGTTGGCGCTGGTTGCGCGGCATCCGGTCCAGGCTGACCAGCGCGCAGCCCCAAGAGACCAGCCAGGAGTCGTCATTGCGAACAGCAATCCTGCAGACGAGTGAGCTTGAGACACTGCTGACTTCAGCACTCGAGATCCTCCGGGACGCGGAGCGAGAGGCCGGAAAATGAACTCTGACAACGCCGTACTGATCGTCGTCGACATGCAGAACGGGTTCATCTCGGAGAAGTCCGCCCCGATCATTCCCCCGGTCGTCGACTTCGTCCGGCAGTGGCGAGATGCCGGCCGACCTTACGTATTGACTCGATTCCTCAACAGCCCTGGCTCGTTGTTCGAGCGGCTGATCGGGTGGTCCCGACTTGAGACCTCACCCGAAATCGACCTGATCCCAGAGCTACAGGAATTCGAGGACGACGCCGTAGCGATCCTCGACAAACCGAACCTCTACTCGTACTTCAGCGCAGAGGGACTTGAGCTCGCGGAATCCCACGGTTGGACCGACTTCGTCGTGGTGGGCATCGCTACCGAATCCTGTGTGTTGAAGACAGCCACGGACGCGTTCGAGCACGGATGGATTCCGTGGGTAGTGACGGACGCTGTCTACAGCCACGCAGGCGAGGAAGCTCATGCGGCGGGGCTGTTGGTGACTAGCCGGTTCATCGGTCGCAAGCAGCTCATTACTTCCGCGGAAGCTCTCACCGGTGATCTCTACACGCCAGGGGCAACGCCGCGGCGCGCCGCGTCCTGATCTGACAGATTGAGGGGCCCTGGAGATGTCTCCAGGGCCCCTCAATCTGTCAGGATCCGGTGAGTCGGCGAACCTGCAAGGCCAAGATGCCTGCGACCGAGCCGGCCCCCACGATCTCACCAGTTCCGATCATCCCGACCGCTTCGGTCAGCGAAATCCAGGACTGCGCTGCAGACTCGTTCACATCCCGCTTGTCTGATACCTGCGCAACGTCCTCTGCCAGGAAGACGGCACATTCATGGTCGACCATGCCCGTCATCGGTTGGTACGTCACCAACCGTTCAAGCCGGCCCGCTCGCCACCCGGTCTCTTCGATCAGCTCTCGCTCAGCCGCGGATTGGCTGTCCTCATCAGGTCCGACGTATCCACCTGGCAGCTCCCAGCCCCATCTATCGATGACGAAGCGATGTCGCCACAAGAGAAGAACCTGCCCGTATTCGTTGGTGGCAAGGACCATCGCCGCTGGCGGACAACGCAATACGTACTGCTCGGAGTTGTGCCCGTCCGGCAGCGTGAGTTTCGCGATGCTCAGCTGTATCCGGTGCGTGTTGTCCACGACCTCTTCCTGACGAACCCGCCAGCGCCCCGCCTCAGTCATCGCAGCTCCACGACTCGTTGCCCGTCGAGGATCTGGTGGTCATGGCTTGTTCCCTCCAGTGCTGAGCTCCAACTGCAGGCCGGTGGTGAGACAGCGGCGGCACGGCCGCCAGTCAGGGACGTCGTCGGGGTCGACGAAGAACCAGCCACGGCCGCTGCAGCCCATGCAGGCCGGCCGGGGACGCTGGCGCTCGTCGACGATCGTGAAGAGCCGGCGGATCTCGCGCAGCTGCTCGCTCCGTACGTCGGTGAGCTCGGGCCAGTCACCCGACAGGCCGACGTTCGCGGGCAGGCCGGCCTCGAATGCTGTGATGGCGGCGGCCAGGCCAGCGATCTCGGTGTCGGTGGCCGGTGGTTTCGTCTTCACGCGCTTCTCCTGGTCGTGGTCGGCGTCCGGCCGCGGCGGCGTTGCCGGGCTCGGAGTTCGGCGTCGACGGCGGCGTCGGTGTGTTCGGTGTAGACCAGCGTGGTCTGGAGCTTGCGGTGCCCGAGGCGCTTCTTGACCGTGAGCAGGCTGACGCCGTCCTTGATCAGCTCGGTGGCGTGGGTGTGGCGCAGCTGGTGCAGCTCGAGGTCGTCCTCGCCGGCGATGTGCCGGTACCGCGCCCATGACTCCTGCGCGGTCGCGTACGACAGCGGCTGGCCGTTCCAGTTGCGGGTGGCGCGGAACAGCGGCCCGTGGGTCCAGCCGGTCTCGCGCAGGTACCGCCGCGCCAGGTTCACGACTCGCGGGTCGTCCAGCAGGATCGTGCGGACCGCGCCGCCCTTGCCGTGGACCAGGACGTGCTCGTCGCCCGGCGTCAGGTCGAGGTCTTCGATGTAGATGCGCAGGCCTTCGCCGATCCGGATCCCGGTGGAGTCGAGGATCTCGTACAACAGCCGGTCGCGCAGGTTCGATTTCGGGATGGCGTCGATGACTCGCCGGATCCGCTTCGGGTCGACCGGGCGCGGGACGCCTTCGGGTACGGCGACCCGCTCGAAGCGGTCCATCGGGGACGCGAGGATCAGGTCGTTGCGGACCGCCCACCGCAGGAACGCCGCGACCGCGGCCTGCTTGCGTGCCCGGGTTCCTTGCGCCAGGTCGGCGATCGCCGCGCCCCACGACCGCAGGACGCCGGCGTCGACGCCGGCGACGTCGCGGTCGGTGTGCTGGGCCAGCTGGACCAGATCGCCGCGGTACGCGCGGATAGTGTTGCCGGCCTTGCCGGCAAACTCCTGGTCGGCCAGGAAGTCACGGATCTGTCCGGCGATCGGGTGCTCGCCGGACAGCGCGAGCGCGGCCGGGCTCACCAGGCCCGCCCGGTCGCGAGGGCACGCGTCGAGCAGCTGCTCGTCGACCTGGTCGACGTCGACCTCGAGCTGGCCGGCCTGGTCGACGACATCAACGACGGCCGGCGTACGGCGGCGGTGCGGGCTGCGGTCATGGATCGACGGTAGGACCGCGAGCCGACGATCCGGCGGCACACCACGCTCACCAACCGGTGATAACGGGCAAATCAGGTCCGGCGTCCGGCCGGGCGTGTCGAGGCCGGTTCAGGCGTGATTTGAGCAGCCGGTCGACCTGCGGGGGTCCTGAAGGTTGGGATAAGGGCCGTTATCACCGGGATGGTTCGGCCAGCGGCCCGAGACATGGCGCGGGTGATCTGTGCCCAGTCCGGCGTACCGGGCCGACGAGCCGACGCCAGCTGACGGCTGCCCGGCCTACGAGATCGGTTACTTTGCGTAATCACTTGGGCCATTGTTTTACCGTGCTGGTGGTACGCCGAGCAGTTGCTGAGTTGTGCGCACCGATGAGTGAGGCGGTCCCCGCTCGAACGAGGACCGCCTCGAGAAGACCCGCAGAACCCTCGCAAAGAGAACTGGAGCTTCACCATGAGCGTAGAACCCCCGCCCACCCCCGGACCACAACCGCACCGACCAGGCAACGCAGTACTGGTGGTGATCGCCGTACTGCTGTACGGCGGCCTGCTGCTGATCGGCGGCAAGATCGGCGTACCCACTGAGGCGCTCGTGCTGTTCGCCGGCCTCTGGCCGCCGACCTGCATCCTGCTCGGGAAGCTCCGATCCTGAATCCCCGGCACTGGCTAGTTGATCGCAGAGACGACGCAGGCCCCCAGACTGAGCCTCGGGGACGGGGAAGGGCCCCGGCATCACGCCGGGGCCCTTCGTGTTGTTGCTGTTCAGCTGGCGACTGCCCGGGACGAGGACAAGCCGAGCTCCTCGACCTTCTCCTGGATCGCGTCCGCGGACCTGCCCAGCCTCCACACGAGCGCCGACTTCCCAAGACGCGGGTACAGCTGCTTCAGCTGGTCGACCGCGCTCTGCGACCAGCGCCGGTCGCGGATCCGGTCCAGGCAGTTCGAAAACTCGTCCAGTGTTCTCTGGGTGGCGCCGACGTTGGTCAGCAACGCGTCGAGTCGGACCGCGGACGGGACCCGCTTGCCGTCGAACCAGTCCGACAGCGTCGACTTGGGCACCCCGGTGGCCTGCGCGGCATCACGAGCAGAATGCAGCCCGTAGTGCTCCAGCAGATGCCGCAGTGCCAGCCCGAACTGGGCGGGGGTGTTGGCCTTCTGCACCTCGAGCCAGTCCTTGGTGAGCCGGACCCCGGAACCGCGCCGCGCGAGCGACGCGTTCACCGACATCTCCACGCTGGCCATGCGCAGCTGCTGCTCGGCTGCCAGGAAGCTGCGTGTGGCGTGCCAGAACTGCCGCCACGGCCCCAGGTTGTGCCGCGCCACTCCGCAGCCCAGCAGGAACGCCTGCGTCACCTCCCAGGTCGGTAACACCTTGCCCTTGGTCGCCCGGACCATCTGGGAGTGATCGCGGTACCCGCTGGCCGCGATCTCCCGGAACGTGACGCCGGCGCGGTTCTTCTCTTCGCTCAGACGATCAGCGAAGATCTGGACCGCGTTCGAGGTGGTCAGCAGTGACCAGTTGAGGTAGTCCTCCTCCTGCGGTGAGATCGTCATACCTTCACCACCGAGCAGCGCTGGACGAACACGACCAGCCTCCTGGCCATCTCGATGGCCGCCGCGGTGAGCGCCGAGACCGCGGCGAGCTGGACCGTTCGGTCGGCGTACCAGGCGGCAGCACCCGCCGCAGCACCGAGCAGGCTGTAGAACAGCCCCAGGTAGATGATCACCACGACCGCCGGCCCTAGCCTTCTTCGCGGCTGAGGCACATTGACAGTGCGAGACACGAAGGTCTCCCTTCAGTTGTCCCCGGCTCAACAAGAGCCGGGTGCGGAGGCCGGCTCCGAAGAGCCGGCCTCCTGATGTGGGTTGGCATGCACGGTCAAAGCGGGGGTCCTCGGAGTTAGCCGCTCCGTACTGATGGGCCCACGAATAACCGGGCGCGAACAACGCTAGGCCGGACTGTGGGTGTCTGACCAGACCTGCGCTGGTGCCTGTCAAGTGGCCGACTCTCACGAGTTATCGATACGCACCTATCCGTAAAGGTCCCGGCTGTCCGGCGGTCCTTAGCGGGGCATGAGAGCGCCCGCTGAGCGGCGCTGTGACGTAGGCCACGCGATTTGGTGCACGAACTCCGCCGACATTTGAACCGAGCGCCGTGCCAACCCCTGTCGAGCGAAACCAGCGCACAAAGGCGTCTGACGTGGTGAACACTGCAGGTATGCACCACGGTTGACCCGACTGAACCCGGATGAACCCATCCGCACCCCACTGCGCGCTGTGGTGTTCTGTCCGAGATCGTCCCGGATCGAGCTATTCCTCGATCCGGGAAGCGACTCTTGCTGAGCGGTCACCGCAGGTGGCCACACTTCCGAGGTTGTCGATGTTGGGTTGGCATCCACGGTCCCCCGGGTCTCCTGTTAGCCGCAGGGGACCCGGACTCATTTCAAGAGGTTCCCCAGAGCCTGGGTGGGCGCTCGAACTCGTACGGGATCACGTACTCCCAAGGCGGCAGGCCGGCCTTCCTGGTCACTGTGCAGACGAACCGGACCGTTTTCCCCTCGATCGGTTCGGCGTGGAAGACCCACAGGCCCCGGGTGATGCTGCGTCCAGCTGGTGTGGCGGGGAGGTCGAGCTGGGGGCTGAACTCGTGCTGATGAGGGTTGTCCGGTCCTGGGCCCAGTCCTGCAAACAGCTTGCGGACTTCGTCGTCGACCAGGGCGATGGTGGCCGAATCGAACGCGACATCGCATCTGACGTGCACGGGGATCCACCCCTGGTCAGGCACGTCGCCGCACTCCACAGTGAGGTTCGGTTTGGCCTGCTGGTGGGCCTGCGCCTCTTGCAGCTCGCGGGAGCGGCTTGCCTCCTCCAGCGCGGTGGTAGCGATCTGATTCGCCGCTTCGGCGGCAGCAGCTTCTCGCTTCGCGGCGGCCAAGGCATCGGTGGAGATCTTGTTCGCCGCCTCCGCAGCGGCTGATGATCGTCTGGACTCTTCCAGCGCTGCCGCGGCGATCTCGTTCGCGGCCGCGGTCGCCTCGTTGGCCTTCTTCGCCTCTTCGAGCGCCGCGGCGGCCGTCTTGTTCGCCTCGGCTGTATGCCTGTTCGCCCTGCGCATGCTGAAGAGGGCCAGCGTCGCCGGGACGGCGCCGATCGAGGCTCCGATCAGCCCACCGAACAAGCCGTCCCACAGTTGTGCATCTGCCATGCAGTGCACTGTGGGGTATCACTGCCGTATACCGCCAGTTCCGAGCTACGTGCGGGGGCGCGTGGATCTGACCTTTGCACCAATAGCCCGACCCGACATTCACCCAGTCCTCGGGTTTTGAGCCCGCCGTCTGCAACGACGAAAGGCCCCGACCGGGTGGTCGAGGCCTTTCGCGTTGTATGGGTCGATCAACCTGCAGGCGTCTCCACCTTCCCGCTCGTGGCGCAGTCGAATGCCGCGTCCAGGAGGCTCATGCCTCCACACCACACGGTCGCGGCTGCCTTCACCTTGAGCGTCGGGCTGTAGATCATCGGTGACCAGTACGTTCCCTCTGGCGACCCGTTGACCCCGTCGCCGAGCTGGAACGTCTGGGTGTAGCCGGTCTCCTGGACGGCGGCCAGCGTCACCAGCTGGTCGGACTTCATCCCGACCGGGTACTGGTTCCAGCGTGCCCAGTTGGTCTGGCAGCGGTCGGACCAGCGCAGCTCGAGGCGAGCACCGCTGAGGTCTACCCAGTAGATGGTGCGAGCACCGATCGCGCAGTTCGTCGCTGCGGGGTCCTGACCGGAGCAGTAGTCGCCGTAACAGGTGGGGGCCGGGTCGTCGGCGAAGGCCGGTGTGGCGCTCAGGCCGGCGACCGCGAGGACAGCCGCCGCAGTGGCGGCCATCGTGGTACGGAGCTTCATGTCATCCATCCCTTCGGGAGGCGTGAAGTGGGGGAGCGCGGCCCACTCGCCTTCGGCGAGAGGGCCGCGCTGGTGGTCGCTATGCGACGTCCGGAACGTCCTCGACCGCGGGCTCGACGGCCGGCGGGTCGACGTCCTCGAGGAGGGTCTTGCCGCGCTCGGGCGAGACCTCAACGACCCGCACGTACAGCTCCTCGTCCTCGGACAGGTTGCCCGAGGAGAACAGCGCGCGGATCTCGGTGGACATCCGGCTGACGTGCAGCATCGCAAGCCGGGGAAAGCCCGGCAGCCGGAGCAGGACGAACCCGCCCTTGTGGTCGGCCTCGGGGACGATCCTGCTGACCGTCGCCCAGGTCGCGAACCCGACTTCGGGCATCGGCCCGATCGGGCGAACGTCGGCCGGTTTCGCGCGCCCGCGCAAGGCCACGGCGACCTTGCGCTCGTTCGCGTCGAGGCGGGTGATTGCCACGTCGACGCAGTCGCCCATCTGCGGCGACGCGCCGTTGAATTCCTTCTCCGGCAGCAGCGCGTTGACGTCGTCGCGGACCTTGATGAAGGCACCGACGCCCGGCAGGACCTTCCGGACCGGGGAGTTCGTGATCACGCTGCCGACCTCGAACTGCTCCTGGATGGAGATCCAGGGGTTGCCCTTGGAGTAGTCGAGCAGCGAGTAGAACTTCCCGCCGTCGGGGTTGTGCACGATGCTGCCCCGGACCGGCTGGCCAACCCGGAACTTCTTGGTCAGGTCGGTCACCACCCGGTTCCAGTCGACGTCCCTGCCGGACAGCAGGTAGATGTCGGTCGTGCCGTCGATCTGTACGACCGCGCGCTCGCGGTCGACCGACAGCACCTGGCCGGGTGCGTCCTCGGGAGCGAAGCCCTTGAGCGGAGCGAACTCCATCTCGTCGGGTAGTTCGGCCTGCACGGCGACGAGTTCCTTCACCAGGGTGCGCCTGAACTCCTCGACGTCCAGGTAGTTCAGGTCGCCCGGGTACTTCTGCACCCGGTCGCCTTGGAAGTCGATCGGGATATCGTCCATCCGCTGGCTGATCAGGACGACGCGCTTGCCGAACGCGAAGCTGAGCATGAGTTCGGCCGACACGTTGGGGTTGCGGCCGCTGAAGTCGGCCAGGACGAGGTCCGCCTCCTGGATCCCCTGAGAGATCGTCTCGAGGATCCCGCCCTTGCCGTACATTCCGTCGGCCCGTCGCGGCTTGAGGCCAGCCGCCTCGATCGTCGGCGCCAGGATCTTGTCGTAGAAGCCGTCGAAGTCGAAGAGCTTCTGGTCCCCTTCCGGACCGACGAGCTTCTGCTTGAAGGGCATGATGACGAACACCCAGCCATCGCCCTTGGGCGAATACTTCCGCGTCAGTTTGAACACGGGAGCCACCACCTTTCTGCGGTTGGCAGTGGGGACCCCCCCAAAAAAAGAGGGGGCCGCCACCGTTGCTTGACGAGGTAGGGATTCACCTCTAACTGATCTGCCGTGGATGACTAGTCCACCTGCTCGGCAGGTCTGCTAAAGAACATCGTGCGGGGTCCGCCGCACGGCGTCAAGCAGCGCCCAAAAACAGCGAAGGGCCAGAGTCCGAAGACTCTGGCCGCTTGCACTTGGCCTAGACGCAGTAGTCAGCTGCATCAGCCTGGGCCCCCACAGCACGAAGGCATGCGTGACCCGTATCCCTTTTCGTCAAGCAACCGCAATAGCGGCGCTCCTGTCCGCGGAGATCGTAGCGATCAGAGCGAACACTCGCTATTACCCCACATCGGTGGCGTTGGCGCAAGCGTTACAGGAAACCGCTCACCATCTGATTTTGAATCCAGATGGCAATACGAAGAGTAACATTTACACGGGAGAAGGTTCAACCCATGGTAACCCTGAGTAGTTTTCGGTATACAGAAAGGATACTCAGGGCACGACTTCCGTACTCAACATGTTGCATTGGGCAACATTGACGCCTCCGTAGCGCCCCGTCGGCGCACCCTTTCGTACCTACCGGTAGGCGAACGATCACGGACGTTTCCGAAAGCATCAGCCGCCCCCGGGGAAGAGCTTCCGCAGGATGTTCCTGCGGGGGCGCCGGTGCTTGGCACGCTTCTCGCCGGTCGGCGGCGGGGGCTGGGCCTCGAACCGTCGTACGACGGTCACGCCAGGGTAGGTGGACTTCGGGAGCGCCTTGTCATCTCGGTGAAGGTCGGGAGGTATCGATCGACGCAGGACAGCGGCCTGCTGTTCCGCGCGCGCCGTGAACCGCGGTCCGAGCGGCAGTTGGACACGCAGCCGTTCGTACCAGGGCCGCTCGCCCTCCGACGTCGTCATCATGATGTCCAGGGCCATGTTGACGCCCGCCGCCGCGTTGAGGTCGTCGATCCAGATGCCGATCGAGAAGGTCGAGCGCCGGCGAAGTGACGGGATCGCCGCTACGTCCTTTGCGCCCATGCCGTGGAACGGGCTGACGCTGATTCCCAGCACCCCCGCGGGCCGGCGTCGGGCCTGGACCATTCCGGACACCAGGTTGCGGTCGTACAGCCCGACCGTCAGCAGGAAACAGTGCTTGCCGTACTTCTCGCTCAGCTCCTGGGAGTAGACCAGCCCGGCCGGCGCCGGCATCAGCACGGGCTTGCTGCGAGACCACACCCGCTCCATGCACTGGGCGAAGTTCCGCTGCTCGGATGCGGTTGCCCCTAGCCCAATGATCAGGTCGTCGAGCCGGGTCGGCCGACTTTTTCCGGTCAGCCAGTCCTGGATCGTCGACTTCTTGACCGAGCTGACCTCAGCCATCTTCCGCAGCGATGTCCGGTTGGCCCGCTGCCCCAAGGCGCGGACGGCCTGGACCAGGTCCTCGGGTGTCTCGGCTTGCTGCAGGAGCATGCTGATCGTCGGCGCGTAGACCTGGATCTCTTGCTGGTCGCCCTGACCCGAGCCGGTCCGAGACGGCCGCACGTCTGCGGCAGCGTTCGGGGCATCCGTGGGTTCGCCGGGTCTGTCGAGGGACTTGCGGTACCGCTTGTCGGCCTGCTTGGCCTCGTGCCAGATGACCTCCCACATCTCCAGGTTGGGTGCGCCGCACGCCTTCACGAACTCCAGCATCAGGCGCTTCGACGGGAGTGTCTTGCCTCTGGTCGCGCGCGACAACGCGCTCGGCGAGTAGTGCGTCATCTCGGCGAGCTGCTCGAGGCTGAGATCCGCGGACTCGCGGACTGCCCGCATCGCCTCCGCCACTTGACGGAGGTGAAGCGGACAGTCGTCGAGCGAGATCTCGGGACGGCCCACCGGCCTTTACCGGATGGTGCGGAGCCGGACCGGCACCAAGCCGGCCGTCATCTGCGCGCCGGCCACCGCACCGGCGAAGGCGATCGCCGTGGCGTAGCCGACGGCGGTCTCCAGCGGCAGGCCGTGCAGGAGCAGTACGAGAGCACCGGCGAGTGCGCCCAGGTAGCCGGCGCAGCGCAGCCAGACCACCAGGATCAGCAGCCGCGGCGGGAGCTTGCGCCAGTCGTCACGCGGGTCGGGTAAGGCCGGGGGGAGGGAGGTGCGAGACATCCGCGTAGTCCGTTCTGTGAGGTGTGCTCGGCCCCGGGACGGCGGGACGCGTATGCCTGGGTTTCGGGCGAAAAAGTGCTTCAGTGCGGCACCCCGTGGTTCCTGCCACGGGCTGTCTGGAGCAGCTCTCAATCTAGTGAAGGCGACAGCTTCCCGACCACTATTTGGGGGAGATTTGTAGTTGCCGAACCACCACATGTAGTTGTCCGCATCTCTCGGACCGGAGTCCGAACAAGGCCGTCCGATCGGATTCAAAAACGACAACTACGCACCAGGTTGTTGCAAGAACTCCGGTGTTCAGGGCTCTGACCTGCGGAAATACAACCCGGACACTTTCCGGCTGTCCGGACCTGTCCACCTATACGTACAGGTCACCGAGCGCGATCCAAGATCTACACACGCCCGCTGTCGGGTCCTACCTGTCAGCCAGCGAATCCACGAGTTGTGCTCTGCCTGGGTGCACTCGGGACACACCCGGGCCTCCTGTTCCTGCAGGGGGCCCGGTCGCATGTCTGCACAGCAGATCAGCTGTCGAAGTAGGTCTGCTCCTTGGCGGTCGCCATGAAGGGGTTGTCCCAGTGGCTGCGTGCGCCCAGGCCTTTGTTGGTCACGACGAGATGCGGTGTGCCGGCGAAGATGGCCAGGACCATCGCGGCGTCGGAGTCGCGCTCGATGACTTCGCGCTTCTGCTTGTTGCGGATGCGCATGACGCGGCGCTGGCCAATCAGTGTCCGGCCGACTTCGGCGGTGTAGGTGTAGCCGTCGTGGTCGTACACGATGCGGGCGATGCGCTGCCCGGCCGGCGCCGGGCTCACGCGGGCGAAGCGGGCCAGTTCGGCGTACCGCTCCTCGTCGGACGATTGCTCCCAGCCGGGAATCGGAGGGACGAAGAAGTTGGTCAACAGGGTCTCCAAGGTCTTGGCGTGGGGGTTGTGGGCCGGGTCTATAGGGAGTCGATGTCGTCCTGCGACCAGCCCTCGTCGTCGAGCTCGTCTTGCCACTCCTCCTGGTCGGGGAGTGACCAGCCGAGCAGGGGCTCCTTGAAGCCGGCCTTCGGCATGACGAACTCGAGCTCCTGGCGAAGCTCGCGGACCAGGTTGAGCCGATCGGCCGGCGGGATGTTCTCGGTGCGGAGCCTGGTCGCGAACGGCTCGACGGTGGCCGCGGCGGCTGCCCACCGCGGGGCCGCCCGCGCCGCCTGCTTGATGATCGTCTCCTGGAAGAACTTTTGGATGCTGGGCAGCGATTCCTCCGTGACCAGCGTCAGGTCCGACAAGGCGAGTTCGGTCCGCAGCTCCTCGAACAGCTTTGGGGTCATTTTGTGCGGGAGCGTGGCGAACTGCCGGCGGTTGGTGGTCACGAGGAAGCCGAGGTCTTTGGCCATCCAGGCGAGCCAGGGGTGCGCGGTCCGGCAGACGAAGATCGGGACCATCGGCTGGGTCGGGTGCTTCATCTGGAGTACGGCGGCCTTGCCCAGTAGCTGGTACACCTCTTTGTGGATCGGGTAGAACCACTGGCGGCGGTTCTTCATCTCGATCGGAAGCGCGAAGGGACGCCGGGGCAGACCTTCGTCGTCGATCGAGTGGAGCCAGGCACCAGAGTCCAGCGCGCCGTACAGCTTGACCCCCATGGTGGTGCGGACCTCACCGAAGCCCTTCTCCATGGGGATCACGTGCGGGCCGGCGATCGACAGTGAGTGCCGCAGTACCCGTTCGCCGGCCTCACCGGTCGTGGTCGACAGGTTGAAGAACCGGGCGTACAGCATGCCCTTGCGCGAGATCGCCTTGTTGATCTCGGTACGGCGGAGCCTGCGGTCGGCCGGGACCAGCAGTTTCACCGCCCGGCTGCCTCTGGTGGTGTGGGTGACCTCGTCGAGGGCGTGCAAGTTCCGTAGACCTTGAACGGCCTCGGTGATGATGTGGGAGTGCAGCCGATCCTTCTGGCCGTCGTACACCACCCCGTGCTCGCACAAGCGCGCTTCGAGTTCGGCGTGGGCGACCGCCAGCTGGTCGTCGACCAGGTCCAGGACGGCTTGCCGGGCGAGCTGGAGCCACTCGTTCTTGCTCCGGGCCTGCCCGGCGCCGTGGCCGGAGACGTCGCGGGGGGTCATTTTTTCGGTTTGCTCCCCCCGCGTAGGCCGTATGTAGAGGTTTCTTTGGGCGGGTAGTCGAGCAGGGATGGACCCGCGTCGTCTACACCCGGGCGGGGTGTGCAGACTGGCGCTGGGCCCCGAGGACGGTTTCGGCGTCCTCGGGGCCCAGCTGGGCTACGTCAGTGGAGAGCGGTCAGTCCTCCCGGCGGACACCCTTGAACGGCTTGCCGTCGGCCTTGCCGTCCATGAACCGCCCGGTGCTGGTGTCGCGCTTGACCCACCCGCCGCTCGGGGTGCGGGTCTGCGACCGTCCGGTGACGGCGCCCTGGCGGTGGTTGTTTCCGGTGTTCTTGGCCATGGTTGTGGCCCTTCCTGATGCTGTCCGGATTCCCGTTGAATCCGGCTCGAACACCCTTGGTCTATATGCAGAAACCGCGATTACCCCCCATCCCGGTTCGAACTTTTTTGGCGGATCTGCGCGGCCCGGGCGACTACCGCCGCGGCCCGCGTAGTCGACACGGTCTCCCGGGCAGCTCGTGCTGCCGGAGTACCGAACGACGACCTCTCGACCTTCTTGCTGAACGAATCGCTCATGCTCCCCTTTCCCTCCGCAGCCGATCGCGGTGGTTCGCTACCACCCGCTCGACCGTTTTCGGTGTGACCCCGAGTCGTTCGGCGATCTTCACGTGGGTGATGCCCATGCTGATCATGGTGAAGATCTGTCGATCCCGCGGCTTCATGCCCTTCAGGAGCGCTCCGGTGTACTGCTGCTGGACCACGAGTTCTTCCGGGCCGGGGTCGTGCCGTTGAAGAAACTCCCGAGGCTCCTCCACCGGTAACGCTTCGATCCGGTCGGCGTCGTGGCGACGCCAGGACTGGTACACGTTGGCGAACTGGATCAGGCACTGCCCGATGAAGTACGTCCGCAGGGACGCACCCCGGCGGTAGTCCCAGCGGCCAGGTACCAGAACGTAGTCGCGGAACGTGACCAGCGCCCGGCCGACCGTCTCCATGACCAGGTCCTCGACGAGGCCGGCGTCGTCGAACGCGTTGGCCGGCGCTGCCGGCAGACCGCCGTGGCCACGCTGCCGGCAGTAGTGAAAGATCGTCCGCTTCCGGATCCACGACGTCAGCACCGCGACGGCGTACTTCACCATCTCGCTCTGGAAGTAGTCGTAGTCCGGGCCTTCGAAGTTCCGCCAGCCGAGCTCGAGGACCAACGCGTAGTCGGCCTGCAGCCGATCGACGTGGTCGGCGTTCCTGAACGCTGATGCCGCCTTGGCCCATTGAGGGACGAGACCGGCACCTACCTCCGGTTGTAACGGTGCGACGGCCACTGGCTGCTTCGCCAGCGCATCCGCCTCACCGGATTCCATGACCTGCCTCTTTCGTCGGGAGAGACCACGACTCCGTCGGGGTCACCCCCTCGTATATGCACTTGTCCCGATTACCCCCCAACTGCCGGGCAACTTTTTTTCTGGGCCCTTCGGCGACCGGCGGCGGGCACGGCGTACCGGTGGGCGTGGGCGTGCTGAGACACGGTGGACGTGGCACCGGCCAGGTCGGAGCGGCGTTGGCCGCGGGCATGGTTTCGGGTACGCCGAAGCGCCCCATGAGCCCGTTCTTGGGCATGGCGGATCCTCAAACGCCTACGGAGTTAGCTGTCGGGTTCGGGCTGGGAAATCTCGCCCGGTCCACTCCCGCGGACTTCACCCCAGGGACCCGACCACTCACAGTCGGACCCCAACCTCCTGGGTCCCCCATCGCTGCCATGTGTGTTTCGAGGGGAGCAGTCGGACCCGGCAGCGCTCGGCGTAGCCCGCATGCGGCCCGTCCTAATCGGCGGGCCACCCATCAGGGTAGATGCCATGCCGGACACGTCAGAAACCCTTTATCTCCGGGGCGTGTCGCAGCGAGTGATTGCTCAAAACCCTGCAGAAACAGGCGTTTTCGAACGTCGAGAGAGCCGTCGGGTTCCAAACTTAAAGAACGGTCCAACCGGATTACGGTCAGGGCCGATCAGCTCGGCCGGAGTCGGACCTCAGCTGACGCGGCGGCCGACCTGCAGCTGCGCCGTGAGCTGACCGCCGTCCGAGCGCCGTACGACGGCCATGTACAGGTCGCCGCCGATCGAGGTGGGCTGGCCGGTCACCTCGTACCGCTCGCCGTCGACGGCGCTGGGCGCCGGCCTTGTTCGGTACGGCGTCCTCGCTCACCCGGTCCCCCGTCGTCCCCAGCCCAGCGCAGCACCCACCCGTCACACGGTGTCAGCGCCCACCGGCGCCCGCCAAAAGGCGCAAGTTAGCCCGGCTAGACGTATAGCTTGCTCGGTCTCGGACCGGCGAAGAGCTGCTTGTTGTACCAGAGCGCGCAGGTACTGATGCCGCCGGAATCGGGCTGTGGATAACCCGGCCGGCGGGTCCTGGCTGGTGCATCTTGTAGGTAGAGGGCTCGGTGGCGAGGCCACGTCGACGTACCCGTCAGGTGCCGCTGCAGACGGCTACGGGGACCACGTCGACCGCAGGCCACCCCCGGCCCTCCCCACTCACCGGTGTGACGGCAGCGGTGTCTCGTGGGCGGTCGTACGGCGTACTTCCGTACGGCCGGCGTCTCGTCGACTAGCTGCGGTGAGGCCCGGCGGATCCGGGCATGGCAAAGGCCCGCCAGGTCACGAGGCGCCGGCCGTTACGCGGTGCCGTCTGCGGACAGCGTCAAGAAGTCGTGCGCGGGACGGGATCGAATTGATCACCCCACATGGGAACATGTGTTCGATTCTGTGGCAGCATGGAGGCATGGTCGGAAGGTTCAACGTGCGCGGCGGCCCCGGTGAGACGTCTTGGGAGGTCTGGGACAACTCCGTGAACGGGCAGCGCGGATCTGGGCTCACCGAAGCGGCGGCGTACGAGCTCGCCGCGGACCTCGAGTTGCAGTACGACGCCTACGGGCAGCGCTCCCCCGCGCACGTCCGGAAGATGGATTCGCCCGTGCCAGTCGAGGTGCAGACCTGGACGGGAGCCGGGTCGCTCGAGGCGTGGCTGTATGACCCGAAGGCCGGCCAGTGGTTCGGCCGGGTCCGCAACGGCGTCCGGATCGAGTGGATCCCCGCGTCCGAGCTGCGTCAGGCGGGCCGGGTCTGATGGCCGCCGGGAACCGTGGCCCGGTCATCCGGCTGCAGGGCGGGGTGCAGGACCGGTGGGAGTACTACGAGCAGGACTTCCTCGACTGCATCCTCGCCGCCCAGCGGATGGGCCGTACGACGACGGACGGTCCCGGCTGGCCGCTGGGCTACGAGCGGCCGATCAGCGGCCTGATCTGGACCTGGGCCGGCGGCCGCAACTGCCACCCGATCGCCGACGTCGACCCCGAACTGCTCGAGCCGTACGGCGACGCGGTCCTGGCTAACGCCAGCTAGATCCCCGGCGGAATCACTCTGCGGGCCGGTCAGTCGGTCGGAAGGACCGGGAGGTCGGCGGGGGTGAGGTCGGCCCGGATCCGGACGAACCGCATCGCATGCCTGATCTGGCCGGCCTGGGTGGCGGCGTCGGCCGACACCTCAGCGACCACGACCGGGTCGACTTTGGTCAGGGGTTTCTTGGAGTCGCGGCCTCCCCAGCGCTGCGATGAGATCTCGTCCGGCCACGGGTGGCCTTGCTTGGCCGGCGACAAGACCGCCGCGAGCTCGCGCGACTGCGCCGGGCTCAATGGCACGGTGCGGCCGACCACGACCAGGTCGTCACCGCGGTACAGACCGGCCACCACGACCTCCGGGCGCGCGATCGGCCCGATCACGCCGCCAACCACGATCTCTCTGGTCTCGCGGTGCTTCACCTTCAGCCAGCCGCCCGACCGGCCACCGGTGTAGCGGGTGGCCGCGCCTTTCACGACCAGGCCCTCGATGCCCATCGCGGCCGGGAGCACGTCGAACCACTCGCGGGCTTCCTCGAGGTCGTCGGTGACTGGGGTCAGCTGCAGCGGCGGCACGAAGGCCTCCGCGAGACCTTCCAGCCGCCGGCGGCGGACCGTCCAGCGCTGGGTCCGCAGGTCGACACCGCCGATCGCGAGCAGATCGAACGCGACGTACGACGCCGGCGTCGACGCGATCAGCGGCCCAGCCTTGGCCGGCGACGTCACGAGGCGGCGCTGGAGCGCGTCGAACGACAACCGGCCGTCGACCAGGATCACCAGCTCGCCGTCCAGTACGGCGCCATCCGGGATCTGCCGTACGGCGGCCGTCGTGATGTCGGGGAACCGGTCGGTCAGGTCGTTGCGCTGCCGCGACCACAACCGCGCGGCACCGTTTTGACGAACGATGCTGAGGCGATAGCCGTCGTACTTGGGCTCATATCTACTGGAGCCGGGCAGCGCGTTCGGGCCTGGGATCTGCTCGACCGACTTGGCCAGCTCAACGTCGACCGGCCCGGCCAGGTCCGGCGGGATCCGCACCGCCGCCGCGGGGTCGCTACGCCGTGGCTTAGCCATCGCGCCCCCTTTCGGGCAAGGGCAGTAGTTGCCTACAGCAACCCTGTACCCGGCTGGAACCGGGGCAGGTCGTCAGCCGCGCCCGGCCGCGAAGTGCAGACCGCCCGTCCTGGACAGCGGGTAGAAGTGATCCCAGTTGAACCCGATGTCGACGCGCCCCGACCCCGGTTCGGCGACCCCACTCACTACAAAGTGCAAGAGGTGTGTGGAACTCATCGGCGCTCGGTGCGCCGGGAGTGTGAGCATGATGAAGGCCTCCGACCGGATGCGGTCGGAGGCCTTCGCCGTACGGGTTGGTCAGGACGCTGGATCGGCGTCCTCGGGGTAGTGCTTGCGGTAGATCGCGAGCTTCCTCTCACGATCAGCACGGTCGGGGCCCAGCTCTTGCAGGAATGCGCCGAATCGGCGGACCTCTTCGGCATCGCCCGGGGTGAGCGTCTTGATCAGCGCCTCGAGGTTCTCGGACTGCGTCATGCGCGGGGCGCGCGCCGCGCGGAAGTCGTCCGCTCGGCGCTCTCGATCATCAGGAGGTGCCGTGTCGACCCACCGAATCGGACGGCGGCGGCATGGTCCTCGTCGGTCAGGGCTTGTTGATTGGCTTCCGCCTGCACGTGGATCCCTGGCTGGAGCGCCAGTTCTTCGAGTGCGGCGTCGACGGCTTCACGGCTGTAGGGCAGGCGGCCGGCTTCCACGGCTGCGTGTTCCAGCTCGCCTCGCAGCTTGGCGAGGCTGACCCAGCGTGGCGTGGCGCCGTCCTTCCCCGCCCGGTGGACCAGAGCGGAGTACGCCTGGCGCACCGCGAGCTCTACGGCCGGGCCGTACTGGACGTGATTGGCATCAGCCTCAGCTCCATCGCCGCTTACCTCCGCTGCGAAGCCGGTGAAGTCTCCGGTGGCGCCGGCGTCGGCCGCGGCTTCTCCGAGTACGCGCGCCCGGTTGGCTTCCTGCTCGAGGACGGCGAGCTGCTCGATCACGGCCTGCGGCAGCTTCAGGTTGGCCGCGGCTTCGGCGATCGCCCGGACGGCGGTGTCCAGTCCGGCGGTGCTGCCTTCTGTTCCTGCCCAGCGGTCCGGCAGTGTCTTCGACCAGCTGGCCACCTCGTCCAGTGCGGCGGTGAGGTCTGCCAGGGCGGCGCGGACATCGCGGACTTCGCTGGTCAGGCCGTCCAGGCTTTCCAGCTCGGTGTTCTCGTTCACCGATCCTTCTTCGGGCTGACCTCTCATCACGCGACTCCTATCCCGGCCGTGATCGCGGCGAGGACCATGCCGGCGGCGCCGGCGAGCATTGCCCACCGGATCCGGGTGTACTTGGCGTGTGTGATCCGGGCCAGCGTGACGGCCTCGGCACTGGCCGCCTCCACCTCGTCGATGCCCCTCAGCCGGGCCGCGAGCTCGGGGCGGTCCAGGGTGCGGATCGCGCCGTAGTCGAGGCGGTCTCTTCCCTCCCCCGCTGTACGGCGGGGAGGCCGGGGCATCACTGCCCAGGCCGTGCCCAGTACGCCGATCAGCAGGGTCGCGATGGTCGCCCACCGCAGGAGGCCTGCGGCGCCCAGCGCGCCGCTGCCGGCGGCGCCGATGAGGGCGAGCTCGAGGGTGATCACGATGCCGGCCTTCGCGTCGGCCTTCCCGATTTCGGCTCGAGCGCCGTCGACGAGTCGCCATGCTCGGGCAGCGGCTGCCGCATCGGCGGCTTCGTCGGCCTGGAGCTGGTGCAGCTGCTCGCGGTGGTCGGCTTCGTCGATCAGGAGCTGGAGTCGGCGCTTGCGGTACTCGGCTTCGTCCTGCTGGAGCTCGCGCAGGTGCTCCTGGTGCTCACGGTCGGCCGCGGCCTTGTCCAGCTGGAGCTGGACAAGGCGGTCGCGGTGGGCGGTTTCTGCTTGCCGACGTTCCTGCTCAGCGTCGGCTTCCTCGGCAGCAAGGCGTGCCTGGTCCTCGCGGTAGGCGATGTCAGCATGCCGCCGCTTCCGCAGGCATGGGTCCGTGTCGCAGTCGACCTGACCGATGAGGTCGTACGTCGTCGACCATTCGTCGACGGCGATCCGGACCTCCTGGTTGGCCTCCTCCCAGGTCGGGAAGTGACGGTCGGTCGACCACCAGCCGTCGCCCTCGTGGCGAAGGACCCAGCGCTTGCCGCTGTCGACCGGACCCGGTGCCGCGGTTGGCGTCGGGTCGGCGGCCGGTTCGGTGGGGGTGTTGATCTGGAGGGTCATGGTCAGACCTCGTTCTTGTCGGTGAGGTGGGCGATGAGAACGCAGACGGCGGTGAAGGCGAACGAGACAGCGGCCATGGTCCAGCCGACGCGGGATCCGTGATCGGTGGTGGCGAGGACGCCGGCCGCGGCCGCGAGTACGAAGAGCAGGGCGATCCGGATGGTGACGCGGGTGCGTTCGACGCGGGTGCGGCGCGACGTCATGCCGACCACACCCCGATGCGGCGGGCCTCGTTGGTCCATCGCTCCTGGTCGACGATTCCCCACACGACCAGGTAGCAGCCGTCGCGTAGATCGAAGTACTCGAGCATGCCCGGCAAGGAACGGTCCGTGTGGGGAAGCGAGAGGTTGGCTGCCCAGGCGGCCAGCGTTGTCGTGGCGTCGGTGTTGTCGGTTCCTGGCGGGACCTGGCCGCGGATCTCGGTCGGAAGTCCCCGGGTCGAGATGTTGACCTGCCAGTACAGCGGTGCCAGGTCGGGCGCGAGCTGGTTGAACACGTCGTCGGCCGGACCGGTGGCGGCGTACAGGTCGGTCGGTGGCGCGGCGGCGTACTGCTCGAGCAGCGTCGGGATGTCGATTGCGGTCATCGGGCGACCTCCGTGGTTGCGGCTGCGGTCGGCATGTCCGGCAGCAAGGGCTGGAGAGCGAACGGGCGAACGGTCACGGACATGGCGTTGGCGGTCAGGACGCGGGTGGTCATGGTGTTGAACCGGGAGACGAACTGGTGGGTGGCGGGGTCGCGCCAGGGTGAGATCTGGTCGGACAGGGCCGCGACGATCCCGATCAGGCGGGCGACGTCGTCGTGGGTGACGATGGCCGGCGGTTGGGTGGGGTCGACCGGCGGATAGGTCTTGTCGCGGCACGTAGGGCATTGCAGGCCGCGGCCGACGCGGACCAGTTCGGTCAGGTCGGCTGCGGCGTGCCGGCCGTGAAGCGCGGGAATGTGGATCGCGTCGCCGTCCTCGTCGCCTTCGACTTCGTCGCAGGTTTTCGTGTCGCAGGTCGCCGTCCAGCACGGCACTGGGAGCTGGCGAGGTCCGCCGTACTCGCTGCCGTACTTGTCGGCGTACTCGACGGCCTTCTTTTCGGTCGGGAAGTGGCCTTCGTCGCCCTCGCTGTTGATCGAGACGACCCAGCACGGGGTGGTGCTGACCTTGGTGATCATCGGGCCGCCTCCCGGTGGTCGACGGCGAGGGGGCCCGGCGGGATGCCGGGGATCGCGCCAAGGGCGTAGTCGGCGCGGAACCGCGGCAGCGGCGTCGCGAGACCGATGCGCTCGCCGCCGTAGATGACGGCGTGCAGGTCGGGCACGCGGTCGCCGGCGAGCGGGAGGATGCCGGCACCGACGGCGTACAGCGCGGCGATGACGTCGACCTCGAACCGGGCAGTGGCCGGGACCTTGGCCAGTGGAGCGGCCAGGGCCTCGATGAGGCGGGTGGCGTTGTTCGGTGCGAACTGCAGGGTGTCGAACCGCTGTCCGTCCAGGCCGCTGAGGCGGTCGGTGCGGATGACGACCAGGCGGTCGGTCAGGTACTCGGTGCCGTCCAGCTCGATGGTCCAGAGCCAGCCGCGGTGCCCGGGACGGACGCGGTGCCCGAACACTTCGGCGGCGTCGACGCCGCGCGGCTCGGGTCGGGGTGCGGGGAAGGTGAGCACGTTCCCCGGGGTGTGGTGGGACATGATTGGTGGTGACTCCTTGCCTTGTGCGGGTTGGGAGGTCTGGGCGGCCGGGCCGGGCTCCAACTCGGGTCCGGCCGCCCGCTGCCGTCTTGGGGGTGCGGCAGCAGTTCGAGGGGTCATGTGCCGCTACGGGTGCGGCGGTGGGTGATTGCGAGCAGGGCGGTCGCGGCGACGAGCATCAGGCCGTCGACGGCCAGGGGGCCCACGTGTGCGTTCAGGGCGTCCTCGCCCCAGCTGGTCAGCAGCCCGACCATGTGGCGGTAACTGAGCAGGGCCGCGACCGCGCCAACCAGGCCGACACCGGCGAACCGGGCGCCTCCCCAGAGCCAGCCGGACGGCCACTCGATCCGGGTCAGGACCTCGATCGACAGCAGCAATGCGAGCGGCCAGAACGCGGCGCCGATCAGTTCGGCTACGTGCGCTCCCCCGTCCGCGGCGTGCAGCACGTTCGCGGCGACGGACGCCACGATTCCGACGACGAAGGCGAGCCAGGCAACCACCCGGCCCGGAACGGCCGGGTCTTCCGGTGCTTCCGTTCCGGTTTCCGCTTGAGGTTCAGCGGAAGGCTCGGTCGTTCCGGCGACCGGGGCCGGCTCGGTCTCGCGTTCCGGTGCAGCAACCGGCGCGGCTGGCGGAACGAGGACCGTTCCGGGACCGGCGGTGACGGTTTCCGGAGCGAGGCTGATCGTCGGGTCCTGGACGGCCCAGGACGGCGCGGCCGTAGGCGCCTCTATGCCCCCCAGGGGCCCCGGGTAGCCAGACGGACGCAGGCTGGGCGTAGTCGCCTCATGGCCCAGGTTCTGGGCGAATGAGGCAAGGTTCTCAGGGTTTCCCCCGGCCTGAACCTCTTCATCGACTCCTTGAGTGGTCTGCGGGGCCGGTTCCGGGTCGATTTCCGCCGATGTTTCCGGTGTCAGCTCAACCGTCATCGATGCCGTGTCGGCAGCTTCGGCCGGAACGGGCTCGGTGATAGCCGGAACGGCGGTGCTTTCCGGAGTGGTGCGGTCGTTGTTCCGGGCTTCTGCGAAGCGTTCCGCGCCTTCCGCGCGAACGTTCCGGGCCCAGCGGTCGGTGCGGCCGAAGCGTTCCGCCAGCTCGAGGGCGGAAGGGTCGCGGCCTTCGGTCAGTTCCTGGACGTAGTACGCGACAGCGGTTTCTTTGACCGGTGCGTCGGCGATCTGGGTCATGATGGGGGGGTCTCCGTTTGGGTGGTCTTACTTACCTGCGGGGATCCGGGCCCGGCGTGCTCTCTCCAGCGCGCGCCGGGTCCTTTCACGTCTGGCTAGGCGACAGGTCGGCCTTGATCGCAGCCGACAACTCGGGGTCGCGCAGCAGGCGGGCGGCCAGCGCTCGCAATACGCCGGCCTGTGTGGCGCGCACGCCCGCGTGAAGGCACCAGGTGCGGAGCTCGAGGTGCAGTTCCGGTGCCAGATCGACGGTGGTCCGGACGGTCTTGTTTGGGGTGTCGGTAGTGGTGGTCATGCCGATGACGATACTCCGATAACTGCAGTACTGCACTACTGAATGTATAGCAGCTTGTATAGCACGTATGTCGGCAATTGTTCCGGCAGTGAATTTTGATGGCTTGAACTGCCGTCTGACCTGCAGTTTTCCGCGCGTTCCGCACTACCGGAAGAGCTGCAGGAAGCGGAACGACACGCGCAACAGGCCAGCTGGTCAAGCAGTACGACTGTGTGAGTCACTGGCCTTGAGACCACTCAGATAGCCGTGTTGGAGACCCCATGGACCTGTCAGTCGAGCAGCTGCATCACGCCTGCCGGCGCGTGATTGTGATCGTCAACGGCAAGGGCGGCGTGCTGAAGACCACGACAGCGGCCAACATCGCCGGGCAGGCGGCCGACGCCGGCCACAACGTGCTCCTGATGGACTTCGACCCTCAGGCGAACCTCAGCGAGGATCTCGGTGTCACCCAGGCGGGTACGGGGGATCAGGCGGGGGCGCCGCTGTTCGATGCGTTCGCGCGCGGCAAGGAGCTGGTTCCGTCGCACCCGCAGATCCGCCCGCGGCTCGATCTGGTCGGTGCCGACAAGGACAACACCGAAGCGCTGATCACGTGGCTGACCGCGCAGATGTCCGAACCGCGGGGGGAGCTGGCGCTGGCTCGGGTTCTCGCGCCGATCGCGCCGAAGTACGACCTGGTGGTCATTGACCTTCCGCCGGTGGTCAAGTCGGTCCGGCGAGCTGCGCTCGCGGCGGCCCGTTACTTGCTGATTCCGACTCAGGCGGACATTTCGTCGCTGAAGGGCATGCGGCTGATCGCGGAACAGTTCGCGCAGGCGCGGCATATCAACCCCGACCTGCAGCTGCTCGGCATCCTTCTCGTCCTGGTGGGAGAGTCGGCCACGGCGATCCGGAAAGACGTGCGGAACGCCATTGCCGCCGACTTCGGAACGGCGGAACCGATGTTCGACACCGTGATCCGGCACGCGCTGTCACCGGCGGAAAGCGCGCGGAAGCGCGGCTTGCTGGCGCACGAGCTGGAGACCTACGTGCCGAGCCAGGCGGAAACCTTCCAGCGGCTACGGCAGCGTGCAGCTGGCGCCCAGGTGGAACGTGCGGTCTCGTCGACGGCCGTCAAGGTGGCTGCGGACTGGGCCGGTGTGACCGAGGAAGCACTGCTCCGGATCGCGGACCGCGAGGCAGTGGAAAGGATGGAACCGTGAGCGGGGATCGGAACCTTCCGGCCGGCGGCCTTCCGCCGGCCGATCTGGGCAAGCTGTACGACGTGGCGCCCAGCCGGCGGGACCGGCTCCGGTCGATCCTGCCGTCGTCGACCGACCCGGTCGTTCCGGCGGAACGGCCGGAACGCAACCAGCCGGTGCCGGATCCGGCGCCGGAAGCCGGCCAGGATCCGAAGGCCGGCCACCCGGAACCGGACCAGCCCGTCGTCGCCCCTGTTCCGCCGGCCGTCGCCCCGGCCGATGACGTCGTACCGGTTCCGGAAGTGGCCGGCGGCAGCAGAACCAAGCCGGTCATTTTGTACATGCCGCTCCAGCTGCGGACGCGCCTGCGCCGTGCGGCTGTGGGCTCGACGCAGCTGAACGTGATGCTGGATGCGGTCGAGAAGACCGAGTCCGCCGGCATCTTGGGTCGGCTCGTGCGAGAGCACCAGGCACCGGACACCTCTGGACTGTTCGAGCGGCAGACGCCGCGCGGCTCGGAACCGCAGGTCCAGGTCAACGTGCGAGCGCGGCCCCAGCACATCGCGGTCCTGGATCAGCTCGCCGCCCGGTACAGCTCGAACCGGTCCGAGCTCGTCCGGGTCGCGCTCGATTACGTCCTGCCAGGCGGGCCACGGCGGGGCCGATGACCGGCTCACACGCGACTCACGCGGCCGCGCGGCTCACACACCGGCTCGTACGGCCGGCTCACACGCGAAATACGCCTCTGACCTGCGCAAACGCGGCCCGGCTCACCGGCTCACACGCAGAGGCCGAAACCCGGCCCCACGCGCGCAGGCGCGCGCGTGCACATGCGCGCACGCGCGTGCGCGCGCGTGGCCCCGAAGTCAAGCCCGGCGCGGTACGGCGAGCGTTCTGGCCGCCGATCGGCTGGAATGGACCCGAGACCACCGACGAGGGGAGACCTCACCATGGCGCGCGTTGAGCTGCGAGAGCTGGGCAAGGGCGGCCGGACGCACCACCTCAAGACCACCGACGTCGCGATCGACGGCGGCGACGAGGAGGCCTGCGTCGACCTGCTGCGTCGGATGGCTCGCCAGCACGGCAAGTCGGCCGCGGAATGCGAGATCGCGGTCAAGGTCGGCACCAAAACGAAGACGTACCGCGTCTGACGCTTGAGGTTGGCCGGCGCCGGCCAACCCTCAGCACCACGACCCCCGGATGCCCTGATGCACCGGGGGTCGCTCACGCTTGGCCGCCGTGCCGGGAGACGGTCAGGTTTCGCCGTGCGGCCCGCCAGTCATCGCGAACCGAGCTCGCCTCGAGCTGGATCGCTGCAGCCCGGGCCCGCGCAGCTTCGGCCCGCCGGGCGGCGATCGCCGCTTCCCGGCGCTCGTTCTCGAGATCCAGCTCGAACCGCGGGTGGTCGTTCACCGGGTCGATCTGCTCGAGGTACCACCGCAGCAGTCCGGGCGGGCTCGTCACGGCACCAGCTGTAGCGCTCGCCGCGTGGCCCTGATCCGACTTCGAGCTGCTGGCCAGGTTCGCACCGGGGGAGTAGCGGCCCTGTCGCCGGTTGATCGCGTCGAATGCGGTCACGAAGTCGGCCGGTAGCCACTTCCGGCGCAGCTCAGGAGCGGTGAATCGGCGCAGCTGCATCGCGATCCGGCCCGGCTGTACGCCACGCAGCCACAGGACGCGGGACGTCAGGTAGACCGCGATGTCGCGATGCGGCCCGAACCAGCTTCCACGGCCCGCCTGGCACTTGTGAACGGCCCCCCTGGCGGGGGTACCCCCCGGCCGGACCGAATCGGTGCGGCCGCCTCGTTTGTGAGCCCGCGAAGCGGTCGACTTCACCCCGTGAGGAACAAGGCTGACCAGAGCGAGACAAGAGCTGTAGGAGGGTCGCGTACCACTACGTGGTAGTCCCAAAATGTCGACTTTTCCAAGCTTTGTCACAGACCGCTTGCGCGGGTTATCCACAGGTTGTGAGGCGGCGGCCGGCTCGGCAACGACCAGCGGATTACCGGCCGGGCTGGCTCCTGGAACAGCTGAGAGGGCCGCTGCAGGCTCCTGAATGGCACGCGAGACCGCCAGGACAGGGGAGGCCGCCCGGAGAGCGGAGAGGGCAGCTGAGAGCTTCGCTGCAGGTGCGCAGTCCTTCCCCAAGCCGCTGGCCTCGCGTGCCGGTGTGATCAGGTCGGCCGGGTGCTCGCCGGTCACCAGAGCTTGAGCGAACGCGGCCGGCACCACGAGGGCGTACTCCGGGGTCATGCCGCGCTGCTTCGAGCCCTTCCGCCACAACCGCATCCGTTCCTCGTACCTGAAGCAGACCGACTGCTCGACCTGAACCGCCAGCCCAAGCCGCTCCAGGGCACGCCAGCACTTGCGCACTGTCTCGACGGTCACGGCCATACCGCGGGCCAGATCCGGGTAGGCGCGCCAGCAGGTGCGGCCGGTGGCGTCGTCAGCGTGGGCAGCGACTAGGGCAGCGAACTTGAGCAGCGTTGCAATGCGCACCTGGCGGTGGATCTGCTCTGGG
>NZ_JBEXCU010000011.1:0-155598 GCF_040605415.1 Kribbella sp. NPDC005582 | reverse complement strand
AACTCACACCCATCGAGTTTGAGACAATTCAACCCGTCGCACTCGCGGCCTGAAACACCAAACCCCGCGAGTCAACTGAACTCGGGGCAGTCCCGTTCGGTCGCGGTGGTAGCCGTGGTGCTGGCCGAGAACGCACACCTCGTCGGTTCGTGGGTTCAACCCGTCGCACGCAACCTCAGTTGCCGACTTCAGCACCGGCCATCTGTCGGAGATCCTCTCCATGTCCATCAGCACACTCCGTCGTACGGGAACATCTGCTCGTGTTGGAGCGGCCAGGGCGACAGGGCAGGAGAACGACGCTCGGACCTGCGGAGTTCGGGGCTCACCCACCGCCCTGACCTGTCACCGAACGCTAGCGATCGAGCACATTGCGCTGAAGAAAGTTGCTTGAGATTTCTCGCGGTGTGCTTGACTGTTGCTCGTCCTGGTCAGCAGGCTGGAGGGGTAGCGGAGCTCCCACCGTGAAGCCAGGAGGAGCACCATGGACCACAAGCAGCCAGACCAGCTTCAGCACCTCGCAACCGATCCGAACTCCGGCAAGGACGGGTGCCCGTCCTACTACGCGACCGACGACGGCCGATTCGTCGTACAGGGCTACAAGCTGACCAGCGCACAGGCGCGCGGCCAGCTGGCCAACTTCCCCGACGGCGAAGACGCCGTAATCGTCACCCAGGGTCTCGTCGACCTGATCGTCGCGCAGCACCTGGGGACATCTGCGTGACAAACTCCACGTTCGTCGCAGCCGGGCCGGAATTCGTTCAATTCGCCCGCAGCTACGAACACACGGCCTACCGGCTCGAAGTCCGCGACAGATACGCCGCCGCCGATGAAGCCGACCACGTGGAGGCATTCCTTGCAGGCCAGCCCGCCGACGACTCCTGGATGGAGGACTGGATGGGCATGGTCCTGCGTCGCACCCTGGAGGGCCAGCACATCGAGCGCGTGCGCGTCGTGACCGAGCCCTGGTCCGACTACACCAGATTCGGGCTCAACCTGTCGCGGCTGAACACCGCAGCCGGCGAAGACATCCGCTACCTCACCCGCGATCAGGCTCGCGAACTCGGGCTCCCGACGTACGACTATTGGCTCCTCGACTCACACAAGATGTGCATCCTGCGGTTCGACGATCAAGACGCCCTCCTCGGCGCGGACGTCGTCCACGACCCGGCGGTCGTGGTCGAGCACGCTGCCTACCGCGACATCGCCCGGCGATTCGCCTTGCCCCGGGGGCAGTATCTCGCCACCTTCGACGATGACTTCCTAACCAAGAACCGCATCAACAAGTAAGCGAGCGTGGGTGTCCAGTTTCCAGCGTGCACGCGAGGCCCTTGGCAACCGCCTGCGCGAAATGCGCCTGGACGCCCACCTCACCGGCCGCGCCCTCGCGGCAGCGGCCGACTGGGGACCATCCAAAGTCTCCAAGATCGAAGCAGGCCGCCAAACACCATCAGACGCCGACCTCTCGACCTGGGCCACCCTCTGCGATCGCGCCCAGGACATCCCCCAACTGATCGCATCGCTGCGCTCGCTCGAGCAGCAGTACGTCGAGTTCCGGCGCATGTTTCGTGCGGGTCTTCCATCGAGACAACGCGCCATCGCCGACATCGAGTCCAACACCGACCTCACCAGGAACTTCGAGCCCTGCTTCGTCCCGGGCCTGCTCCAAACCGCGGAGTACGCCCGCTACCGGTTCGCCGAAGGCGATGCCGACGAGACCGAACGCGGCATCCCCAAAAGCGAAACCGAACTCACCGAGGCGATCGCAGCAAGGATGGATCGCCAGCGCATCCTCCACCGCGGCGAGCAGAAGTTCCACTTCGTCCTCACCGAAGCAGTCCTCCGCTACCAACTCTGCCCACCAGACGTCATGGCCGGCCAAATCGGCCACCTCATCTCCATGACCACACTCCCGACCATCCGAGTCGGCGTCATCCCGTTCGGCGTCCCCCTCCCCGTCGCCCCAACCCACGGCTTCTACCTGTACGACAACAAACTCGTCCTCGTCGAACTCTTCACCGCCGTACTCCACGTCACCCAAACCGACGAGCTCCAAGCCTACGAACGAGTCTTCACCAAACTCGCCAAAGCGGCCGTCTACGGCGCCGAAGCGCGAACCTTACTCACACACACCCTCCCGAAATGGCAAACACCCGCCACCTGACCGCCCCGAAGGATCACTAAAACCGACGAAGACACTGACAAGGACACGGAAAGCACCGTCACATCCGCCCACCAAATGGATGTCCTCAAACTTCACCGCGCCGGCTGGTGACACTCCGGCGTCTGCGCCCCCGGGGGACCAGCCCAAGCTGCTCGACCGCTCCGGTCAGGCTGGGTCGAGAAATTGGTCCGCGCCATCTACATGGCCGATCCCACGAGTGCCGAGCTCAAGCAGCTTGCGATCGGAAGGTCCCCTGAGAATCCCTGCCCAGGGCGTTGCATCGCCGCCATCTTGTCGATGTGACCCGCAAAGGTGGAAAGTGGCGCACCCCGGTGACCTGAAGGATCGCTCAGAAAGGCAACCTGTTCTCTGGGTCACCGTTCCCTGCGGTCGATTCCGTCGAATGGCCACCGGGGGTCTCCAACCCCGAGGGCACTGCAGATCGGGCGATCTGGGACTCCACATGTCCTTGGCGCTTCCAGTTCGCGACAAGAGATCCGACATCGACACCTACTGCCGCGCACATTCCCTTGAAATGCTTCTCGTCACAGCGCCAGAGGAAGCGCAGGATCTGCCCGAGTTCGTCCGGGATGTTCGCCGAGAAGGAGACCGAAGGGTTCGGTTCTTCCCGATGCGACGATCCATGAGCGAAGCGAACGATGCGTTGAGTGAACTCCTCAGGGACGTTGGCCTGGCTGGCCGTGCTCTCGATCTTGCCCTGGAAGTCACCGCCCGTCGGCGATCTGAACGCCACGAAGCCTTCGAGCAGCCGACGCGCAGCATTCCCGAGCAGGATCAGGTCCGCGGTGTTCCGCTCGATCGCCGCCTCAGCGATGCGGTAGAAGATGTAGTGATAGTCAGTCGGCTGATTCAGCAGGTTGTCGGACATCGCGCGGAGACGCACACGGCGGTCGCCCGTGGCACCGTCATAGGCCCTCATCTCCAGAAACTGGATCCGGGGAAACTTGATCTCGTCCTTGTCCTGCCTGCTGATCGAACCACGCGAAGCAGCCAGTACCTTTTTGTATCGCATCAGGAACAGCCGGAACAGCTCGTAGTCATGCGTTAGTACCACGACCTGCCCGAAGCCCTTGGTTCGCTGGTCCACCAAGGCGTAGGCGGCGAAGAGGGCATCTTTGTCGAGACCGGTGACCGGGTCGTCGATCACGACAAGGTCGTTCTGCGGAGTCACGCCGTCCGCCTCCAGGCTCCGCAAGAAATACAGGAGTGCCAGCGAATGGCGTTCTCCTTCGCTCAGGTGCAGCGCCGGACCGTTGTTCCGCATCACTTCGTAGCTCGTTCCATCCGCAGTCACTCGGAGCGAAAGATGTACGTGCCCGAACGCGTCCGTGAGGTCGCCGTTGATCAGCTCCGCCATCTCGCCTACATCGTGTTGCTGACTCCGCAGCTTCTCGCTCTCCACCTCCAGCCTCTTGATGCGATCCTTAAGACGGTCGCTAGAGCGCTTCGCGGCCGGCACAGCGCGCAGCGCGCGAGCGTACTCAGTTCGGAACGGCCCGACCAGATGCGCAATCAGGTCAGCTTCTGTTTGCGCTCGCAGGCCGACCTGACTACCAACGTCTGTGTTGTGACGAGCCACCGATCCGGCCAGCTCGTCGAGATCAATCGGATCAGGGGCCGTCGGCAACGGTTCGAGCAGCGGGCGGTAGGGATCCGCTACTCTCTCACCGACCACCATCGTTAGCGCGCCAAGATACGCCTTCCAGTCGTCAAGAGGCACCTTGAGCGCATCTAGCGCGCCCTGGTAGCCAGACCGCTGGCCAGGCAGGAGCTCATCTGGCGAAGGAAGGGCCTCGTGCCACGCCGCGAGAGCCTGACTAGTTTGCGCAAGATCGTCCGCGATCTCCTTCAGGTCTGTCTGAAGGGTGCTGAGGGAGTCGTCGAAGTGTGAGGCGTAGGCTTCACGAGTTGCGGCCGACAGCACGCCGTCCGTACAGAACCTGCATGGATCACCTCCTGCCGGGTGCAACGCGAGGCCAGCTTGCACCCAGTCCGCCAGTGCGCGGTCGGCTTCCAGAGCCTTGCTGATCCGGCTCGTCAGCTCCCGCCCTGCGACCTCAGCAACCCGGACTGTCAATGCGCTGCCAACGCCGGTGGGATCCGATGGGACCGTTAACGACTGGAACTCATCGGCCGACAAGAACTCCCGGGCCGCGGCGACTTCGTCGTCCCCGAGAGCCACCGCCACCGACTCGACCAGCGCCTTGTGTGCCTTGGCGATGGTGTAGGTCTGAGTCGTGTATCGGTGTGGCAAGTCCTTGCCAAGAACATCGAGCACTCTACGCTTGGCATCCGCCTTGAGCTTGTCGGCACGGTCGGAAAACTCCTTGCCTGCGGCCATCACCGCCGTGAGCCTTGTCCGCTGCCGTTCAGCCTCTTGTTCGAGTTCACGACGAGCAGACTCCGCAGCGACATTCGCGGCGCCGAGTTTGAGTATTCCGACAGAGGAGCCGTTGCCGTCGAGAAAGAACTCCAGGTGATCCTCGATGTAGTACCTGTTGAAGACGTGGGCGCGGCCGCCGACGGCAGCTGGCATGGCGCCTTTGCGCCATCTACTGTTCTCGAAGTATTCAGCCGTCACATCAGCATCGCCGCGAGCCGCCTGTCGAAGCAGCTCCGCAAAGGTGGTCTTGCCAGTTCCATTGCGGCCGTAGACGAAGGTCTTGGCACCCAGGCAGCAGCCTGCGTCATTCGTGAAGAGGTCGTCAGCGATACCGCGAAAGACTTGGTCCGGCGCAACCAGTCGCACCTTGACCGTTGAATTCGATGTCATGCTCTCCCCCACCACACGGCTCAGCCGCGCGTGATTCAGGGCTCGGTGAAGTGGCGGCGCACCGCGGCAACCCGTCTGTGGTGGTTGCGGGCGCGTCGAAGTTGCCGACGTGGTGATCGGCCTCGACGTCAGATGCGTTCCTACCCGAGGACGCCAATGCTCCCGAGTTCTGTCCCCCCAAAGAGAACCCGCCGTAAGGCGACTTCTCTACTGTCGGTAGTCACTATGCTCCGCGCAGGCCTCGTTGCCAAGCCCAAACCGCACTTTCAGTCACAGGGAGTATCGACAAGACAATGCGGAATTCAACGGCGGCTTCCGTCGATTGCAGAGAGCAATCCGACAGCCTCGGCTGTGGGCGAAGGCGGCGATGCACCTCCGATGAGATCAACGCCGGATCCGCCTCAGCATCCGCCGGCCCGCGCCAGAAGCGACCAGCCATGACACGGCGCCACGACGAACGCGAACTCGTGACGGCCGGGGTCTTTCCGCGCGGTCACCTCTTCGTGATATTGCAGAGCGTAACGATGCGTGGGTGTCGTCCGATGTAGCGAGCTGTGTCAGTTAGGCAGGGGGATTCAGGGTGGGATTGTTTAGTCGTTCGCACAGGCGGGAGGTGGTGGACAGGTCTGGCAGCAGCCGTTCGTGCGGCCGAACGAGCCGGGCGTCCTTCGGGATGCAAGAGGGCGCTGCGCGCCCTCAACAGAAGAGTGATCCCGGCAAGCCTGGATAGATGCCAAAAGCAACAACCAACACTGCGCGCTGGCAAGCATCATATCCCTTATATAAAAAGCGAAATCCGGCCCGTTGTCCAAGGAAATCAACCACCCTATTGCCTCACGCGGATCGGTAAACCGATCCCAACCACAGCCCTAACCCACCACACATCCACCCCCAGACAACCCCCTCCCCCACCCACCACACACAACGACACCCACCCCACCACCGGCTACGCCGGCGACACACACCCCAACGAACGCCCATCCACCAAAGAGCCGGTCTCCCGCCCCGGAACCGCGGGCCGGCCGGCGGGGGGTTAGGGCGCCGGACCAGGGTTGCGGATGTGCCAAGTGGGTTTGCGTACTCAGCCTGCACTAGACGCAGCACGCGGCTGGGCACGAACATAGTGCCGGGGGTGGGGGACAACCGATGAGAATGATCGGACGCATCGTTGCGGCACTCGTAGGGCTGGTCGTGATGCTGGCAGCATGCGGCTATCTGAGCAGGCCACTCGAGGACATCTCGCAGCAGACGCTGTGGCGGGCTCGGCCGCCCTGGGTGGGCAAGGGACCGCCTGTCGATCCAGGGCAGCTCTGGACTGCAGCGACCATCGGCGAGCCCAAGACATTATCTGCCGCAGGCACATTAACTCTCACCTCGGACCGGCCAACCAGCCAAGCAAAGTTCCAACTCTCGATCGAGGGACCCACCAACGACCCGCTGCTGCAGGCTGTCCGAGACGGCAGAGCACGCGGCCACGGCGACCAACTCGCGGAGATCGTAGGTCTCTCCCCTCAGGGCCGGTGGGGTATTGATTACGGGGACCCCACGGTTTCGGTAGCCAACGATCGAACGTATGTGACCGTCGAGGCGACTGGGCTCGTGGTCAACCGGGACTTGACCCAGATCACCGTCGTTGATTCGCCGCACTGCACCAGGGTCGCCAGTCGAACGTTTACGGTCGTCGGCTCCAACATGACTGTCGTCGGTGTGAGATCAGGTGAAGCCGTCAAGGCGCCGCAGCTACCCGAGCCAAGTCCGAGTAGGTGTCCCCGCCTTGGTACGTGGCAGGACCAGTCCGCCACGCGTGCAGTCTTTCGAGGCCATGGCGCTGCAGAGGCCGACCTGGCCCCAACCACGGCGATCAAGCCAAGTGCCGTCACCCGGCTAAAGCCGCTGTTCGGCGCCAACCAGGAAGTCGGGCAGCTCTTGGCCAGTGCCGGCTTCGCATTACTGTCAGCGATGCCCCTGCTGATCGTGTGGTTACGTATTCGCCCCTACAGCGGTACGACCTCAACCTGTCTCCTCCGACCATGGACAAACACGGATCGATTCGGCAGACGCGCGGCCAAGACGATCGGCCTGCTGCTTCTACTGCATCTTCTACTCACCTTCGGCGTGCTGTCGTCAGCCTTGACGAGCTTGGTCGAGCTCCGGTTCTCGCCGGTTCTCAGCGCCGTCGTCCTGATGGTGGGGGTTGCTCATATCTGGCGACGCACCGCCTTGCGTGCGACGGTCGGCGTCCGGAACATCTTGGAATGGTCGTGCATACTCGGTAGCGTCTTGGTGCTCATCCTTGCCAGCACGATTCCCGTTTGGATCTCCGGAGCGTGGATCGACACATCAGACCTCGTCGTAGACATAGGGGCCGCCCTGATTGCCGCTGCGGTTGGAGCACGAATCCTTGGCCGGTCCTTGAATCTCAACGGCGCCGTGGTCCTCACGCTGATCAGCGGTATCGGAGTGGCCGCTGTTCTCCTCCTGCTCGGACCATCGACGTGGCAAGGAGGTTTGATCGGAAGGCCGCTTGCAGTCGTCGTCCCCGTAGCTGCAAGCGCACTGGTCTGGCTTACCATTGACCGACTCGTCCGCCATGTCATCAATGCCGATCCACCGGCCATCTGGGATCGGATGCGACCAGCCTTACGGCGCTGGCGCGGCCTGAGATACCTAGGTGCCGCCCTGCTGTCAGTGCCATTAGTAGTCTACGGCACCGAATCTTCATCGCCGATTCAATGGTTCTACTTCCTGCAGTTTGCTTCCTCTATCGACCAGACACTCCGATTAATTGTCTTGGGAGTGCTGATTCTTCTGCTACGTCGGCTGGGGCGCGCCAGCTCTGGGAAAGCGGCTCTAGGATCGCTCGCGTTGCTGCGAACAGCAGCCCTGCTGGTTGCGCTAGTCGGACTGCTGACGCCCACCGTCACAGTTGGCGGGCTTCCCCTTGCTTTCCTCGTCGGCTGGCTACTGCTTGAGACCTGGCTGCTACCTCGGCGAGCAGCTACCGCCGCCCGTCCTGAGGTCGGGCAACTGGCTCAGGCCAACTCCAAGGACGCCATCAACATAGCTGTCAGCGAGGTAGCTGCGGACCGTATCACCGCTATCGCTGAGGCCAGCCTGCGTAAAAGCATCGCGGACAAACCATCCAACGACAGCGGTACTCCATTAGATCGAGACCCCCGAGTCACCGAACTCACTCGGCTGGCGGTACGCCCTCAGCGACCTACGCTGGCCCAGCTGCGGGCTGCCCTGTCATCGTACGGTGGCCTCAGCCCATGGCATCGCGGTCGTCAATTCGCAGTTCTCGGTCTGGTGATAGGGCTTCCTTGGACCGTCCTTGACCTTCCCGCGGTCTTCAGTACGCTCACCGCGGGCGGTCCCTTTCGCCTCGTGGACGCCGCCGCCGGCCTCTTAGTTATCTTCCGCTTCGCTATCGCTGGCCTCGTGATGGGGGTCGCGTACCCGATGGTTCGCGGCACGACCGGCTTGGGCAAAGGCCTCAGCATGTCTGTGACCATGTCCGCCCCCGCGCTTTGCGTGGCTCTCCTTCCCGATCCCAAGGCCGATCACGCAATCCAGGCCGCGCTTCTACAGTTGACCCAGTGGCTACTGTTCGGCCTGATTCTCGGATTGGTTGCCGATCTCATGGCGCTACGGCGAGGCGCCTTTGGTCTTCGTCAACTTCGCGAGCTCCACCGGATGAACGCGATCACCGCTTCGGCTTCGACTCTGCTCATCGCGGCACTCACCGCCACGGCCACCGCCGTTGGTTCGGGAGCGGCTGGTGCCTTCGTCGACCGCGTCCTAGCCCCAGCACCAGCAGCCCCGACACCGCCGGCAGGAGCTAGTAGATAGGGGAGCTCGGTCCGAGAGGCCAGCTCAGCTCAGGTGTTTCTGCCGAAGCTGCAACCATCAGCCGGCGCCCAAGGCGCACGACCAAGCGCCGGCAGTCAGTCTGACAGTGGTAGGCCGGTCAGATCTGGCTCAGCATCAACCAAAAGCCGGTACACCCTGGCAGCACCGCGATCGAACTTCACTGGATCCGGGACGGAGGTAGCAGGAGGTGGCTCGTCTCCGATTGATCTTGCCCACGCTGTTCCGGCCTCAGTGCGCTCGAGTGAGTGACTCTCGAACAAGCGATGCTCTTTGGCGATCGTCCCCAGCTGCTTACCGAGCCCCTTGCCCTGGGCCGCCGGATGGATCCAGATCGTATTCACCCGCCGGTCGATCGGATCCTCGGGACGGCGAGTGTCATCTTGCGGGAAGTCGGCGGGGTCATCAATCGACAGGTAGCCGAGTAGCACACCCTCAGGAGCATCTGTGCCGTCGAGGTCGGCACCCACCATTGCGTACCAGTGACGCGGTCCCAGCCCCAAGGAGGCCGCCGATTCCAGACGCACCCACCGCACGAGGCCTGCACCAGTCACTACGGGCTTACTCCACGACGGAGGCGAAGGTGCTGCCGCCGCCAGGTCCCCGCTCTCCTCACCGTTCATCCGGACATCCAACCACGGCGCCTCCCAGACCCCTGCTGACTTCCGTGAGCAGCAGCCGGCCGCCTGGCGCCCCGCACAGATTGCCCAGGGGTCGACGTCAACGCCGACGGCGTGCTCTACTCCCGGCCATGGAAGCGAGCAGGGCCTCATCTGGCTCGGTGGGCAGAGCCTCTCCGAAGAGCTGCTCACCAAGTCTTATGCAGTCCACAGTCTCGACATCGACGGCGCCTGGGATGCACTGAGTGCCCTTGCGGAAGCCACTCCCGCCCAGCTCAATGGCGACTGCTCACCGAGTCCGGCGACCGCTGGCGCGCCCAGATACCCCGCGGTTGCGCGAAACATCGTTCGCCGTCGTCACGTCGAAACCACAGGCTTCTCCGGTCTCACCGACGACCGCCTGATCGAGATCGCCGTAGTACACACCGACCCGAATTGTCACATCACCGGCAGTTGGACCACCCTCGTCAACCCCGGTGGGGACCCTGGACCTACCTGGCTGCACGGCATCCGTCACAACGATCTTGAGGCGGCCCCACACTTCGCCGAGCTCACAGGCTGGCTCACCAATCTGCTCGCCGATTGCGTGCTCGTCGGTCACAACGCGCCGAACGACCTTTCGTTCCTCACGACGGAGTTCGAGCGTGCAGACATCGATCCGCCTGGCTGGTCCTCGCTATGCACCATGGAACTCGCCCGCCTCCTCAGCGCGTCAGCTTCCCTGTCTCTCGACGCCTGCTGCACTGCCGCCGACATCCCACTCGCAGGCGCCCACACTGCTATTGGCGACGCCGAAGCCACCGCGCGTCTGCTCGGTACTTGCCTCTCCGCCGCCGCTGCCAAGGGCTTGCACGACCTGGCCGCCCTCGGTTGCGAGAAGCCCGTCCCAGCACAGCGTCATGCGGGCCTACAGAACCCGCCCTTGCGTCCACGCAGCGGCTAAACCTTCGCCTGTCGTGCTCAACGGGCCTACCTGCACTTGGTACTTCTTTGCGACGAGGTATTCCCGGAGCCCGTCCGCGAACCGTTCGGTCTCGGAGTCGGACCTGCACCGCTGTCCCCGTGCCGGCTGGCTCCGAGCTCGCCAGCCGGTTGAGCCGCTACGTCGCCGCGATCAGTTCCCCCCCCCCCCCCCCCGTGATTGGCCGAAATCCTCTGAAGTCTCCACCAGAGGCGTGTGGTTCAGGTGCGTGTCCGGCCCCCGACACGCACCCTGACCTTCTTCCAGGCGGGCCAGATGCCCGCGGCGAGCAACCACAATCAGCCCGGGCGGGTAACGCCTCCTGCACCGGAGGCGAGCCGCACGGGTGGGTTGCCAACCGCACCATGGTTAGCGGCGGCGGCGCCAGGGGCCGGTGATGGCGTAGGTGATGCCGGGGTTGTAGACGTTGAAGAACATGGTGCGGCCGTCGGCGGAGAAGCCGGCGCCGGTGAGTTCGCCGTACTCGGGGGCTTCGGGGGTGCCGATGTTGACGGTGTTCTTGGCGAACTTGAAGACCTGGCCGTCTTCGGTGGTGCCGAGGATGTGCTGGTCGCCGATGCCGTCCTCGCACATCATCAGGCCGCCGTACGGCGACATCGTGATGTTGTCGGGGGCGTCGAACTCGGGGTTGTCGGAGCCGGGCTTGGAGCGCTTGAAGATGATCTCGAGGCGGAGGGTGTGTTTGCGGGGGTCGTAGCGCCAGACCTGGCCGTCGTGGTCGATTTTGGGGCCTAGTTCGGTGCGGGCGAAGGAGGAGACGAAGTAGACGCAGCGGTCGCGGGTGCCCCACCAGCAGCCTTCGAGTTTGTAGCCGCCGGTGATCGGCTTCGAGTAGGCCTGGGCGCGGACGGACTCGGTCGCGGCCAGGGGGTCGGGGACCTTCACCCATTGGACGCCGTGGAAGATCGTGCCGGCTTCCTGGACGGTCGACATGTCGAGGAGGCCGGGGATGTGCATGGCCTGCAGTTCGCCGCCGGCGCGCAGGGAACCCCAGCCGCCGCGGGGGCGGTTCGGGAGGAAGCGGTAGAAGCCGCCGAGCGGGGCGACGAAGGCGTCCTCGGTCTCGTAGACGATGCCGGTGGCCGGGTCGATCGCGACGGCCTCGTGCTGGAAGCGGCCCATCTCCTTGAGCGGGAACGGGTTGTTGTTGCGGCGGTCGTCGTACGGGTCGACCTCGAAGATGAAGCCGTGGTCCTTGGTGTAGCCGCTCTGACCGGCCTTGAGCTCGGTCTCCTCGCAGGTGAGCCAGGTGCGCCACGGGGTGATGCCGCCGGAGCAGTTGATCGCCGTACCGCCGAGGCTGACGTACTCCTTGGTGGACTCCAGGTGCCGGTTCACGTGCAGCGTGCTGGTACCGCCGGCGCCGCCCGGGTCGTAGGTGCGCTCGGGCGGTGCGACGACCTTGATCTTCGAGGTGGGGCTGCACTCGTGGTTGCGGACCAGCCGGGCGCCGCCGTCGCGGTCCGGGAACGTGCCCATGCCGTCGAACCGGCTCGGCGTCGGCAGGCCATCGAGGCGGATGGTGCCCTCACGCGACAGGATGGCGTACCGGAAGCCGTGCGGCAGGTCGAGCATGCCCTTGGGGTCCGGGATCAGCGGGCCGTAGCCGATCTTCGGGCCGGACGTGCCGAGCGCCGGCTGCGCGGTGAACAGCGCCTCGACGGATCCGGCCACAGTGACCGCGGCTCCGGCCGCTGCGGCGGTACCGACGAACTGACGCCTGGACAACGATGACATGGGCGGCCTCCTGGCTCCTCGACAAGCAGTGGTCGCCAGTGAACGTACGGTAAACACCTGACAAACGGCAAGGGAACGAGTGCTACCGCGGCGGCGGTATGTGCTCTACGAAGAGCGGGCTCGCCACCACCAGACGCCGGCCTCGCAGGTCTGCGACGAAGCTCGTCCGGGCCATCCCGCTCAGCCAGGCGGCGCTGTAATCAGGTGCCAGCTCGCGAAGTTCCTGGATCACCCGCAGCAGCCGACGGTCAGCCGAACTGAGCCCAGCGCCGTCGGCGCGACCGTCGGCGACGGCGTTGAGGTAATTGAACATACCGGCCGACAGCGACGGCGACATTCTGTTGCTCGGAGGTCCGCCGGTGGCGGCTTGAATCAGGTGCTGTGGCGAGCCGTGGAGCAGGAGCTGCGTCGACCGCTCGTCGCGAGGATCATCGCGTCCCCAGAAGAACAGCACGGGCTGCCCCGAGGCAAGCCCATCACTCAGTACGGCGTACGCCAGGCGCGTCTCGAACTGGATCCACTCCCCCGGCTCCGTCTCCTCGGTCCACCAGCGAACCGGCCACTTCGACCGAATGTACTTCTCGGCCTGATCGAGGGTCGGCGTCGTACCGGCGGCCGCCCGGGCGGCGTCGTACGCGAGTCCGGCCTCGACGGCGGGCAGACCGAGCCCCGCCGTCGAGATCTTGAAGGTGCCACCGAGACCGTCGCGCTTGCTCGCGGACTTGCGAAACTGCTGCAGTTTGGCCTGCGACAGGTAGACCAGTTCTCGCATGACTCAACAGTACGAGTCAGAGCGAGCGAATCCAGTTCTCGAGGACTGTCGCTCCGGCGTCGCCGGACTTCTCGGGGTGGAACTGGGTGGCGGTGAGCGGCCCGTTCTCGACCGCGGCCACGAAGGCATCACCGCCGTACGTCGTCCAGGTGACCAGCGGCGCAACCGACTCGCGGGCATCGGTGAGCTCCCACGAACGCACGCCGTACGAGTGGACGAAGTAGAAGCGTTCCTTCTCCACGCCCTCGAACAACCGCGTGCCACCCGGTACGTCGACAGTGTTCCAGCCCATGTGCGGAACCGGCTGCTCGTCGTGGGGCTGCAGGCGCTCGACGGTGCCGGGCCACTGCTCGCAGCCGTCGGTCTCGACGCCGTGCTCGATGCCGCGGGCGAACAGGATCTGCATGCCGACGCAGATGCCGAGGACCGGTCGGCTGCCGGTCAGGCGGCGGTCGACGATCGCGTCACCGCGGACCGACTTCAGGCCGGCCATGCAGGCGGCGAAGGCGCCGACGCCGGGGACCAGGAGGCCGTCGGCGTTCAGTGCTTCGTCGAAGTCCGAGGTGACGGTGACGTCGGCGCCGACCCGCTGCAGGGCCCGCTCACCGGAGCGGATGTTGCCCGACCCGTAGTCGAGAAGCACAACCTTCTTGGTCACAGGGCGCCCTTGGTGGACGGGATCCCGGGCTGGCGCGGGTCGAGCTCGGCGGCGGCCCGCAGCGCACGGGCGAACGCCTTGAACTGGGCCTCGACGATGTGGTGCGGGTCGCGCCCGGACAGCACCCGGATGTGGATGCAGATCGCGGCGTTGAAGGCGAGCGTCTCGAAGACGTGCTGGGTCAGCGAACCGGCGTAGTCGCCGCCGATGATCGCGTAGACCTGACCGTCGGGCTCGCCGGTGTGCACGCAGTACGGACGGCCGGACAGGTCAACCGTGCAGTGCACGAGAGCCTCGTCGAGCGGAACGGTCGCGTCGCCGAAGCGGCGAATGCCCTTCTTGTCGCCCAAGGCCTCTTTCAAAGCCTGGCCGATACCGATCGCGGTGTCCTCGACCGTGTGGTGCGCGTCGATCTCGAGGTCGCCGACCGTGTTCACGTGCAGGTCGAGCAGCGCGTGCTTGGCCAGCGCGTTCAGCATGTGGTCGTAGAAACCGACCCCGGTCGAGATGTCCGCCCGGCCCGTTCCGTCGAGATCGAGCTCGACCAGGACCTTGGACTCGCTCGTCTCGCGGTCGATCCGTGCACTGCGGGTCATGACAACCTTCCCGTGTCTGTCTTGAGGATGCGCTCGAACGAAGCGCGGAACGCGGCCATTTCCTCGCCGGTGCCGATCGAGACCCGCAGCCAGCCGTCCGGGCCGGTCTCGCGGATCAGGATGCCGTCGTCGAGCAGCGCCTGCCAGACCGCGTGCCGGTCGGCGAACGTGCCGAACAGAACGAAGTTCGCGTCCGAGTCCACGGCGCGCAAGCCTTGAGCACGCAGCCAATGCACTGTCTCGTCCCGCTCGATGCGCAACTGCTCCACTCGACCGAGCAGTTCGTCAGAGTGCCGCAACGCGGCCCGCGCGACCGCCTGGGTCACTGCGGACAGGTGGTACGGCAGCCGCACGATCCGCAGCGCGTCGACCAGTTGGTTGCTCGCGGCAAGGTATCCGACCCGGCCGCCGGCCAGCGCGAACGCCTTCGACATCGTCCGCGCGACCGCGAGATTCGGGTACGACGGCAGCAACGAGAGCGCGCTCGGAGTTCCGGTACGCCGGAATTCGCCGTACGCCTCGTCGACGACCAGGACCGCGCCGATCGCCGCAGTGCGGGCGGCCAGCGCCTCGACCACCTGGATCGGCAACGCCGTACCGGTCGGGTTGTTCGGTGATGCGAGCAGGACCACCGACGGGCGGTGCCGTGAGATCGCGGCTAGAGCCTTGCTCTGGTCGAGCGTGAAGTCCTCGGAACGTCGGCCGGTCACCCAAGCGGTGTTGGTGTTCCGCGCGTACTCCGGATACATCGAGTACGTCGGTGCGAACGAGAGCGCGGTCCGCCCAGGCCCACCAAAGGCCTGCAGGATGTGCAGCATGATCTCGTTGGAACCGTTCGCCGCCCAGATCTGCTCGGGCGTCAGATAAGCGCCCGACTCGCGCCCCAAGTAGGCCGCGAGGTCAGCACGCAGATCGAGGAACTCCCGATCCGGATAGCGGTTGAGACCACGCGCCGCCGCGGTCACCGACGCGGCGATGTCCGCGACGGTCTCCTCGCTCGGCGGATACGGGTTCTCGTTGACGTTCAGCAGGACCGGTACGTCGAGCTGCGGCGCGCCGTACGGCTCGAAGGCCTTGAGCTCCTCGCGAATCGGCAGTCCGTCGAAACGACTCATCCGGGGAACCTCACTGACACCGCAGCGCCGTGAGCCGGCAGATCCTCGGCGTTGGCCAAGGCAACGACGTGACCGGCGACCTCTTCGAGCGCGTCACGCGAGTAGTTGATGACGTGCACAGCCTTCAGGAAGCTGCGCACCGACAGACCGGACGAGTGGCACGCACAGCCCGCGGTCGGAAGCACGTGGTTCGATCCGGCGCAGTAGTCGCCGAGCGAGACCGGCGACCAGCCGCCGACGAAGATCGCGCCCGCGTTGGTGATCCGGGCCGCACGCTCCTCCGCATCGACCGTCTGGATCTCCAGGTGCTCAGCGGCGTACGCATCGACCACCGCGGTGCCCTGATCAAGATCATCAACCAGTACGACGGCCGACTGCTGACCGTTCAGCGCCTCGATGACGCGGTCGCGGTGCTTGGTCCGCTCGACCTGGATCGGCAGCTCGGCCTCGACAGCCGCGGCCAGCGTCTCGCTCGGAGTGACCAGAACGCTGGCGGCCATCGGGTCGTGCTCGGCCTGACTGATCAGATCCGCGGCAACGTGCTGCGCGTCGGCGGAGTCGTCGGCCAGGATCGCGATCTCGGTCGGCCCCGCCTCGGAGTCGATCCCGACCTCGCCCAGCAGGAAGCGCTTGGCGGCCACGACATAGATGTTGCCGGGACCGGTGATCAGGTTGACCTTGCGGCAGCCCTCGAACCCGTACGCGAAACCGGCGATCGCCTGCGCGCCACCCATCGCGTACACCTCGGTGATCCCGAGCATCTCGCAGACCGCCAGCACCGTCGGGTGCGGCAGCCCACCGAACTCCTTCTGCGGCGGCGATGCCACAGCAAGCGATGGCACACCGGCAACCTGCGCCGGTACGACGTTCATGACCACCGAAGAGGCAAGCGGCGCGCGCCCACCGGGAACATAGAGCCCGACCCGCTGCACCGGCACGAAGCGCTGAGTGACTCGGCCACCCGGCGCCGGCTCGGAGGCGATATCGGCGGTCTTCTCGTCCTCGCTGACCTCGCGGACGCGGCGGATCGACTCCTCGAACGCCGCCCGCACGGTCGGGTCGAGCTCCTCCAGCGCGGTCTTCAGCGCGGTCGCCGGGACCCGGATCTCCTCCACCCGCACATGGTCGAACTTCTCGCCGTACTCCCGGATCGCCTCGAGTCCGCGATGGCGGACCTCCAGACACAGGGGTCGGACGACGTCGAGAGCCTTCTCGACGTCGAACACGGCTCGGGGGACGAGGGCGTTCACTTCGGCTTGGAGGTCGGACACCTCACCGGCCGCCACTCGGCCCCGCAGGTCGACGCGGCGAATCATGGCCCCAGTCTAGTTGGACGCCGCCCCCTGGCCCGACCGGTATCCACAACCCGGCCGGACCAGGAGCCGCTCAGCGGTAACGCATCGCGTCCGTCACGGTCTGCTCGGTGATGTTGCCGGCGGCGTCGACCACCGTCGCCCGCAGGGAGACCGACTCACCACTGGGCGTCGGGAAGGCCGCAACGTACCGGCCGGCGGCCTTCCGAACGACCTTGGCAGATCGCCACGGCGCCCCGGCCCCCGCCTGGTACTCGATCGAAACCCGCTGGATCCCGGCCAGCACCGACTCGTCGTACTCGCTGCTGCCCTTGAACGGCGGCCTGATGTGCACCGGCACGGTCGTCACCGGCCGCCGCGGCGTCACGTTGCGGTCGTTCACCTCCGGCGCCAACCGGATCGCCAGAATCGGCAACCACTGCGCATCGCTGGTCGCCGCGGAGGTCCGGAACGTCCAGACGTGCTCCAGCTTGCTGGTCAGGCGGGAGATCGACGTCCGATCCATCGTGCTGACGAGCTTGAAGGTCGCCTCTCCGGCCGGCAACCCGCCCACGTTGAGGTTCCCGAACTCGCTGTCGTCACTCGCGACCAGCCGGCCGTCGCGGAAGAGCTTCGTGCTTTTGCTGTTCGCGACGTGCTGCTGGTAGCTACCGCCGAAAGAGCGGTCGGCGGCGTCGGCCAACGGGCTCTGCCGGATTTGGAGGAAGTCGTCCAGCCGGAGCGCCAGGCCGGAGCTGGGTGCGAAGACCGCCGCGTTGTATTGCTCCTGGTAGCGCCGGCCGGCCTGGTACCGGGGATTGATGTGGTTCACGTCGGTCCGCTGGATCCGCTCAGGGCCCGGATCGAACTCGCCGACTCCCGTGTAGCTCACGCCGCCGAGATCGTCGGGCACGGCGTCGTGAAACACGCGGCGACGGGCCGGAAGGTCGTAGTCGACTGCCGCGTAGAGCCCGAGGCGGCCGGTGATGTAGACCTCGGCCCGCCGGTTCGAGGTGGCCAGGATCGTCTGGTCCACCGGGATCATCGCCGCCGGGTCCAGGACGCGCTGGAAGCCGGTCGGGAACCGGCCCCGGAAGACATCGGCCGAGCTCAGCAGGTACGGCGAATTGTCCAACCTGCCGGCCGCGTTCCGGCGCGCCCAGATCGTCGCGACGAACCCGGTGTCCTCCGCACGCGCCGACCCGATCTGAGCGGTGAACACGCCGGCCGGACCGGTGAACTCGTACCAGGTGCTGCCACGCCAGTCGTCGCTCATCCGCAGTCCGACCGCGCCGGAAACCAGCGCCGCATCGGCGGACCGGGCGGAGATCTGCAGCGGCCGCGCGAGCCGGGAGTCCATCACCACGGTGGTGTCCGCCGTCAGCTCGAGCAACGGCTGGACCATCAGGTAGGTGTTGGTCCCGAGCTCCAGCTTGCTGTCGAGCACGTACTTCGCCTTGGGGACACGGACCGTCGTCGTACCGCTGGGGTCCTGTAGGTACTGAGACTCCCAGCTGTCGCTGCCCAGGTACGTCGTCATCGCCGGTGACGGCTTCCCGTCCGGACCGAGGTGTTCGACGGTGAGGTTGTAGCTCTCGATCTCCTTGTCGACCGCGATCGACGCGGTGACAGTCCGGTCGCCTGCCTTGCCGGTGACCTGGCCGCTGAAGCGGCCGTCCGGTCCGAGGCGGGTGTTCACCGTGACAGGTACATCGGCCGTCGCGTGGGCCGGGACGATCAGCTTGGCAGCGCCCAGTTCGACCATGCCGTCCGGCGCCGGCTGGTCGCCTGGGCCCAGGAGCGTCGTACTGAGGGTGAGCTCGACCGGCTGGTCGCCGTCGTTGCGGAAGGCCACCTTCTTGGTGATCGGCTCGTCGTCGCCGTGCGGCCAGACGGCTTTGCCGAAGTACAGCGACCCCGTCTCGGCAACCACCGGAAACGCGACTGCGTTCGCCACGTCCAGCCGGCCTGTCCCTTGCTCGTCACCGGATTGGCCGGAGAGTGGCTTCGCGGCGGACATCAGTCCGCTCTTGATCCGAGCGGCCTTCCAGTCCGGATGCTGCTGGGCGAGGAGCGCCGCCGCACCGGCGGCATGGGGCGTGGCCATCGACGTACCGTCGGCGCTCAGGTAGTCGCCGTCGCCGGAGCTGATCCCGGCGGCGCGGGCGGCCATGATCGCGACCCCTGGAGCCGTCAGGTCGGGCTTCATCGTGCCGTCCGGCAACGGACCGCGGCTGGAGAAAGCCGCCAGCTGATCCTGTTTGTCGACGGCGCCGACGGTCAGCGCGGCGGCCGCCCGCCCGGGTGACTCGATCGTGCCGGGACCGAATTCGCCGCTGTTGCCGGCAGCTATCACGAAGAGTGTGCCGGTCTGCTCGGTGAGCCGTGCGACGGCCGCCTCGATCGGGTCGATCTCCGGCCCGGCGTCGCCGCCGAGGCTCATGTTGACGACCTTGGCCTTGACCTCGGTGGCCGCCCACTCCATCCCGGCCAGGATCGACGACGCCGGGCAGCCGAACTCGGCGCACACCTTGCCGTCGTACAGGCGGGCGCCCGGCGCGACCCCGCGGTACTTGCCACCTGATGCGGCGCCGGTGCCCGCGAGCGTGCTCGCCACGTGGGTGCCGTGGCCGACCAGGTCGCGGTCGGGCTCGTCGGTGAAGTTCTTCCGGCCGGCCACCTGGGTCTTCAGATCGGGGTGCTCGGAGTCGATACCTGTGTCGAGCACTGCGACCGAGACGCCGGTACCTGTGAAGCCCGCCTGCCAGGCGGCCGGTGCGCCGATCTGCGGGACCGACTTGTCCAGCGTCGGCCGGTACCGGGCGTCCAGCCAGACCTTGCCGACGCCGGCCCCGGACAATTGCGGGAGGAACTTCGCTGCGTCGCGCTTGGCGACCCTCAGCGCCACACTGTTGATCGCCGGGAGCCGGCGCTCGATCGTGGCGGCGGCGAACGGCCGCGCCTTCGCCTTGCCGTCGTACCCGACCAGCAGCGGAACCTCCTTGGTCGAGGCGTCGTCGAGCTTCTGCCGGATGAGGCCGGCCACGTCGAACAGGGCCCGGTCGAGCTTGCCTGCCGCGACCGCGGCCGAGACGTCCGACGGGATCACGTACAGCTTCTTGCCGACCCGCTTCTGCTCGAAGCCCACCTTGCGGTTCGGTCCGGGAACCGTCCGTACGGCGCCCTGTTCGTCGACCGTCACGCGGTCGCCGGTCAGCAGGGTCACCTGCCCGGCCTGTAGCTTCGTGACTCCGGCAGGTGCGCCTGGCTGAGTCCGGCCCGCGGTGGCGGTCGGCCCGGACACTCCGGCCAGCAGGAGCCCCAGCAGCGCGCCGCCGATCAGCAGCGGCCTCCCTCTGCTTCGCATTTGTTTCCTCCTAGGTGACGCCGGTCGGCGTACACCTGCTGAGACGCACACGGCAAGCGAACGCTGCGCACGCGAACAACGACGTACTCCTGGCCGGATGCCCTAGGCTCGCTGGTATGGACTCCCGCCTGCCCCTGCTCACTGTCGACACGGTGATCTTCCCTGGGCTGGTGCTTCCGATCCCGGTCACCGACGTCCAGGGCCGCGCGGTGATCCGCGATCTGGTCGAGAACGGCGGCGAGATGATGTGCGGCGCGCTCGCGGTCCGGGACGGCTACGAGCTGGGTGAGCGCGTCTTCCGGTCGCTCTACGGCACCGGATGCTCTGCGACCATCTCCGAGATCCGGCTGGACGCCGACGACGACGGTCCGGTCGAGATCACGCTCACCGGCAGTCACCGGTTCAAGGTGGCCGAGCTCGACGGCGGTGGTGACTACCTGGTCGCCGACGTCGAGTGGATCGACGAGGAGCTCGGCGACGACCCGCTCGGCGCGGCCACGATCGCCGTCGCGCGTTTCCGCCGGTACGCCGAAGCCGTGTCGGCGATCAGCCGGCCGGGACTGCATCTCGGCGACCTCCCCGATGATCCGAGCACGCTGTCGTACCTGATGTCGGCCGCGATGACGCTGCTGACACCCGACCGCCAGAAGCTCCTCGAGGCGACCGACACCACGAACCGCCTGACCCAGCTGGTCGGCTTCCTGGACGCCGAGCTCTCGGCGATCACCGCGCTCCCGTCGCTGCCCGCGACCGAGCTCAGCTGGTCCAGCATGTCGCCCAACTGAGGCCCCGGACCCCGTTCCCTTGCCACTCGATCCGCCGCGGCGATCGCTCACCGTCATCGGTCGATGGGTCCGCGCGCCTGCTGCTGGCCCCCACCGTCGGTCGGTCAGCGTCTTCTACCCGCCGCCGGACACCACCGCCGGGCGGATCAGCCGACCGGCCGCGGTCACCACCCACTCGGCTCGGGTGGGCAAAGCCTCCCGCGCCGCACGGGTGGGATTCACACCCCTACCACAACCCATCCCACCACGGTATGGTTTTGGTATGAGCAAGCAGATCACAGTGCGGCTGCCCGACGAACTGGTCGACTTCATGGACCAGCTCGTGGCGACCGACAAGGCGACGAGCCGGGCATCGGTGGTGGCCCGGGCGATGGAGCGTGAGCGGCGGCGGGAGCTGGCGGCGCGCGATCTGGCGATTCTGGCCGAGCACGGTGACTATCCGGAGTTCGACGGGATGGCGTCGGCGGCGGCCGGGACCGCGTTGAGCGACTTGGACTGAGATGCGTCCGCTGCACATCGCCCGGCTGGACAAGCCGCGGCCTGTTGTCGTGCTGACCCGCGAGCTGATCCGGCCGCGGTTGACCAACGTGACGGTCGCCCCGATCACCAGCACGATCCGTGGGCTCTCCACCGAGGTGCTGGTCGGCCCGCAGAACGGGCTCGACCATCCGAGTGCGATCTCCTGCGACAACATTCAGACCATCCCGAAGGCGCACCTGGGCCGCCTGATCGGCTATCTGTACCCCGACCAGGAGCCGGCCTTGGCCGAGGCGATCAGCCTCGCCTTCGACCTGGAGATCTAAGCCTTGGTCGCGAGAGGACGCCAGGCGTCCCAGGTCTCGAGGCGCTGCCGATAAGCCGCCTCGACCACCGGATACGGGTACTCGCCAAGGAACAACCGCAGCGGCGGCTCGTCGGTGTCGACCAGTTCGAGGATGACATCCGCAGTCACCTGCGGGTCCTGCGGAGCACGCGCGGTGGCACCCGCGCGCCGCGCCTCACGGATGGGCTCGTACGCCGAGATCGGCTCGGCGTGATCCGCCGACGCACCGGACCAGTCGGTCCCATAGGGGCCCGGCTCAACGATCGTGACGTGGATGCCGAGCGGACCAACCTCCTGGGCGAGCGCCTCGCTCAGGCCCTCCAGGCCCCACTTGGACGCGTTGTACAGCCCGAGTGTGGGAAACGCGGCGAGCCCGCCGAGGCTGGACACCTGCAGGATGTGCCCACTCGCCTGGGCTCGCAGGAACGGCAGCACGGCCTGCGTCACCCACAACGGCCCGAGCAGATTGGTGTCGAGCTGCGCACGGGCCTGCGCCTCGGTGATCTCCTCGACCATCCCGAACAGGCCGTAGCCCGCATTGTTCACCACCACATCCAGCCGGCCGAAAGCACCAACAGCCTCCCGTACGGCGGTTGCCGCGGCACCCCGATCGGTCACGTCGAGCCGGAGCGGCAGCAGCGCATCGCCGTACTGGTCGACGAGCGGCTGGAGGGACTCGACGGTGCGAGCCGTGGCGGCGACGCGGTCGCCGCGAGACAGGGCGGCGCTCGCCCAGATCCGGCCGAAGCCGCGGGACGCGCCGGTGATGAACCAGGTCTTTGTCATGTCTCGACCCTCTGACTTCGGGCGTTCGGCAACCAGCACCCCGGCAGGGTTACCCTGCGAAGGTGGTCGCCGAGAACGTGCTGGGTGAGTTCCTGAAGGCCCGCCGGGCCCGGGTGCCGGCCGCCCGTGCGGACCTGCCGAGCTCGACCCGCCGCCGGGTTCCCGGGCTCCGCCGCGACGAGCTCGCTCGGCTCGCCGGTATCAGCGAGCCTTATCTGACCCGCCTGGAACAAGGCGTCGATCAGAATCCGTCGCCGCAGGTACTGCGAGCGCTCGCGCGGGCATTGGAGCTGGATGCCGACACCTCGGCGTACTTGTACTCGCTCGCCGATCCGGATCCCGAACGGCCCGCCGACACCGCGGTCTCCGAAGACCTCCACCAGTTGCTCGACACGTGGTCCCACACCCCCGCGTACGTGCGGAACCGACGCTTCGACGTACTGGCAGCCAACAAGTGGGCGCGCGCACTCGCACCGATGTACGAGCCGGGACACAACCTGGCTCGGGACATGTTCCTCGACCCAAGGACGCGCGAGCTTTTCCCGGACTGGCCGACGATCGCCGCTCAGACCGCAGCGGCCCTGCGCGCCGAGGCGGACCCGCATGACCCGCGCACCGCCCAGCTCATCGCCGAACTGGAGACCGACGCCGACTTCCACACCTTGTGGGTACAGCACGACGCCCGGCCGTCCCGCGATGAACTCAAGCGCTTCGCGCACCCGGTCGTCGGCGAGCTCGCCGTACGGCGTCAAGCGCTGACCGTCGGCGGCTCCGAGGACCAGGTGATCATCGTGTACCAGGCCGCTCCCGGCAGTGCGTCGGAAGCGGCTCTGGCCCGACTGGTCTAACCCAGCTTGGTGACGTCCCGTACGGCGCCCTTGTCGGCGCTCGTCGCCATCGCGGCGTACGCACGCAGTGCCTGCGACACCTTCCGCTCGCGAGCCTTCGGCGCGTAGACCCCGCCCAGCGCCGTACGGCGGGCGTCCAGCTCGGCGTCGTCGACCAGCAGCTCGATCGAGCGGTTCGGGATGTCGATCCGGATCTGGTCGCCGTCCTGGACGAGCGCGATCGTGCCACCCGAGGCCGCTTCCGGTGAGGCGTGCCCGATCGACAGGCCCGACGTACCGCCGGAGAAGCGGCCGTCGGTGACGAGGGCGCAGACCTTGCCCAGGCCGCGGCCCTTCAGGAACGACGTCGGGTAGAGCATCTCCTGCATCCCCGGTCCGCCCTTGGGGCCCTCGTACCGGATCACGACGACGTCGCCCGGCTGGACCTTCTTGGCCAGGATCTTCTCGACCGCTTCCTCCTGCGACTCACAGACAACCGCGGGACCCTGGAAGGTCCAGATCGACTCGTCCACGCCGGCCGTCTTCACGACGCAGCCGTCGACGGCGAGGTTGCCCTTGAGCACCGCCAGGCCGCCATCGGCGGAGTAGGCGTGTTCCAGGTCGCGGATGCAGCCGCCGGCCGCGTCGGTGTCGAGCGTGTCCCAGCGCTCCGACTGCGAGAAGGCCGTCGCCGACCGCTTGCAACCCGGTGCCGCGTGCCACAGCTCGACGGCCTCGGCGGACGGCGAACCGCTGCGCACGTCCCAGTTCTTGAGCCAGTCCCCCATCGAGGCGCTGTGCACGGTGTGGATGTCTTCGTTCAGCAGGCCGGCCCGGTAGAGCTCGCCGAGGATGGCCGGGATGCCGCCGGCGCGGTGCACGTCCTCCATGTAGTACGTGCCGCCGGGCGCGACGTTCGGCGCGACCTTCGCCAGGCACGGCACCCGCCGCGAGACCGCGTTGATGTCGTCGAGGTCGAAGTCGACCTCGGCCTCCTGGGCGGCGGCGAGCAGGTGCAGGATCGTGTTCGTCGATCCGCCCATCGCGATGTCGAGCGCCATCGCGTTCTCGAACGCGGCGCGCGAGGCGACATTGCGCGGCAGCACGGTCTCGTCGTCGGTGTCGTAGTACCGCTTGGTGATCTCGACGACCGTGCGGCCGGCGTTCTCGTACAGGGCCCGGCGGGCGGTGTGCGTCGCCAGCACCGAGCCGTTGCCGGGCAGCGACAGCCCGATCGCCTCGGTCAGGCAGTTCATCGAGTTCGCGGTGAACATGCCCGAGCAGGAACCGCAGGTCGGGCAGGCGTTCTCCTCGATCCGCGCGATGTCCTCGTCGGAGACGTTCTCGTTGACCGCCTCGGACATCGCGTCGATCAGGTCCAGCTTGCGCACGGTCCCGTCGACCAGCGTCGCCCGGCCGGCCTCCATCGGTCCGCCGGAGACGAACACGGTCGGGATGTTCAGCCGCAGCGCGGCCATCAGCATGCCCGGGGTGATCTTGTCGCAGTTCGAGATGCAGATCAGCGCGTCCGCGCAGTGCGCCTCGACCATGTACTCGACGGAGTCCGCGATCAGGTCCCGCGAGGGCAGGCTGTAGAGCATGCCGCCGTGGCCCATCGCGATCCCGTCGTCGACGGCGATCGTGTTGAACTCGCGCGCGATCCCGCCGGCCGCGTGGATCGCCTCGGAGACGATCCGGCCGACCGGCGCCAGGTGCGTGTGCCCCGGCACGAACTCGGTGAAGCTGTTCGCGACCGCGATGATCGGTTTGCCGAAGTCCCCGCGATCGACGCCGGAGGCCATCATGAGGGCGCGGGCGCCCGCCATGTTGCGGCCGTGGGTGACGGTACGGGACCTCAGATCAGGCACGTCAATCTCCAACACTCGAGCTGCGAACGACTCCGTCCATGGTGCCACTCGTCGTCCGGATGCCGAAACGCTGGTCCCGGATGGCGGATGCATGGTTCTTGTCGGTGGGCCGATCTAGCCTGGGTTCATGGCCGGGTTCACGCATGTTCATCGTGCGGTCCACCCCGCCCTGCGCCCGTTCGTCGGCGACCTCAGCGGCTATGCGTACGACGGTGAGCCGCCCGCGCTGCATCGCGGGCTGCCCTCGCAGTACCTGACCCTCGTCATCACGATGGACGAGCCGATCGGGATCGCGTGGCCGGGCGAATCGCCCGGCAAGTACGACGCTGGTGTCGGCGGACTGCATTCGCGGGCTGTGCACGTCGGTGGGTCGCCGAGTCGGTCGGGTGTTCAGTTGGCGCTCACTCCGGCTGGGTCGCGCGCGTTGTTCGGGCTGCCGCCTGGTGAACTGGCGTGGCAGGTGGTCGAGCTGGACGAGTTTCTCGGGCCGTCGGCACACCGGCTGGTCGAACAGCTCCGTGAAGCGCCGAGCTGGGAGTCGCGGTTCGATCAGGTGGAGCGCGCGCTGCTCCGGCGATGGGCCGCTCCCCCGGCCAACGGCGTACGGGCTGAGGTGGACTGGGCCTGGCGGCGGCTGCGAGAGACCCGGGGTGCGGTCGCGGTGCAGGAGCTCGCGGCCGAGGTCGGGTGGAGCCGGCGGCATCTGACTGATCGCTTCACCACCGAGTTCGGCCTCGCGCCGAAGGTGGCGGCGCGGGTGCTGCGCTTCGAGCAGGCAGTCGCACGGCTGCGGCGGCGCCCTGGGCTGCGGCTTGCCGACCTGGCCGCCGAGCTCGGGTACGCCGATCAGGCGCATCTGACCCGGGAGTGGCAGGCGATCGCCGGGTGCTCGCCGCGGCAGTGGATCGCGGAGGAGCTCCCAAACGTTCAAGACCCCGACAGCCTGGTGGCGGCACAGTGAGGGGTATGACCTCACTGACGAAGACAGTCGGCGTCTGGCCGACACTCGTGTACCTCGACGGGCGAGCCGCACTGCAGTTCCTGACCGAAGGACTCGGCTTCGAGCTGGTCGCGTCATACCCGGGCGCGGGCAATGGTTCAGTCGCCCATGCCGAATTGCTCTGGCCGGCCGGAGGCGGGGTGATGGTGAGCTCGACGGATGCGCGGTCCGAGCCGAACGAGTTCACCATGCTCGCGGACCAGGCTCAGTCCGTGTACCTCGTGCACGATGACCCGGACGCATTGATCGGACGAGCGGTCGGAGCCGGAGCAATCGTCGTACGAGGGCTGCAGGACAGCGACTACGGATCGCGCGGCTTCACCGTCCGGGATCCGGAAGGGAATCTGTGGAGTATCGGAACGTATGCGGGCGAGTAAGCCGTTTCCGGCGATTCGGCGTTCGGGAGCTGCCTAGAATCGCGGGGTGACGGAAACACCTGACGCTCTGCCCAACGAACTGCCCAGCGAAGCTCTCGATGTCCTGCGCCGTGTCTTCGGGTACGACGCTTTTCGCGGCCAGCAGGGCGAGATCATCGACACCGTCATCGGCGGCGGGGACGCACTGGTGCTGATGCCGACCGGCGGCGGCAAGTCACTGTGTTACCAGATCCCGTCGCTGGTCCGGGCCGGTGTGGGTGTGGTGATCTCGCCGCTGATCGCGCTGATGCAGGACCAGGTGGACGCGCTGACCGCGCTCGGTGTCCGGGCCGGCTTCCTGAACTCGACGCAGGATTTCGAGCAGCGGCGTGAAGTCGAGCAAGCCTTTCTGAGCGGTGAGCTCGACCTGCTCTACCTCGCGCCCGAGCGGTTGCGGGTCGAGGCGACCGTCCGGCTGCTCGACCAGGGCAAGATCGCGCTGTTCGCGATCGACGAGGCGCACTGCGTGTCCCAGTGGGGCCACGACTTCCGGCCGGATTACCTGATGCTGTCGGAGCTGCACGAGCGCTGGCCCGACGTACCGCGGATCGCGTTGACCGCCACCGCGACCGAGGCGACCCACCAGGAGATCGCGACCCGGCTGAACCTGACCGAGGCGAAGCATTTCGTCGCGAGCTTCGACCGGCCGAACATCCACTACCGGATCGTGCCGAAGGACAACCCGCAGCGTCAGCTCCTCGACCTGCTGCGCACCGAGCACCCCGGGGACGCGGGCATCGTCTACTGCCTGTCCCGCAACAGCGTCGAGAAGACCGCGGCCTTCCTGACCCAGAACGGGATCGAAGCAGTGCCGTACCACGCCGGGCTCGACAGCCGGGTCCGCGCTCAGAACCAGTCCCGGTTCCTGCGGGAGGACGGGCTGGTCGTGGTCGCTACCATCGCGTTCGGGATGGGGATCGACAAGCCGGACGTCCGGTTCGTCGCCCATCTCGATCTGCCGAAGTCGGTCGAGGGCTACTACCAGGAGACCGGTCGCGCCGGGCGTGACGGCCTGCCGTCGACCGCCTGGCTGGCCTACGGCCTGCAGGACGTCGTCCAGCAACGCAAGATGATCGACACCTCGGAAGGCGACCTCGCGCATCGGCGCCGGCTCAGCGCGCACCTCGACGCGATGCTCGCGCTCTGCGAGACCGTGCAGTGCCGCCGCTCCCAACTCCTCGCCTACTTCGGTCAGCACGGCGACGCCTGCGGCAACTGCGACACCTGCAACACGCCGCCCGAGTCCTGGGACGGCACGATCCCCGCACAGAAGCTGCTCTCGGCCGTCTACCGCCTGCAGCACGAGCGCAACCAGAAGTTCGGCGCCGGCCAGCTGATCGACATCCTGCTCGGCAAGGAGACCGAGAAGGTCAAACAGTTCCGCCACGACCAACTGTCCGTCTTCGGCATCGGCACCGAGCTCAAGGACACCGAGTGGCGCGGCGTCATCCGCCAGCTCCTCGCGCTGCGCCTGCTCACCGTCGAAGGCGACTACGGCACGCTCGTCCTCACCGAAGACAGTGCCGACGTCCTCGGCCGCCGCCGCGACGTGATGATGCGCCGCGAGCCCGAGCGCACCAAGTCCAAGTCCCGCTCCAGTAGCGGCAAGAAGTCCGCCGCCGCCGACCTCCCCGCCGAGCTCGCCCCGGTCTTCGAGCGCCTCCGCACCTGGCGCGCCGCCGTCGCCAAGGAACAAGGCGTCCCCGCCTACGTCATCTTCCACGACGCCACCCTGCGCCAGATCGCCATCGACCTCCCCACCACACTGTCCGCGCTCGGCACGATCAGCGGTATCGGCGAGAACAAACTCGCCAAGTACGGCGAAGGAGTCCTGGAGGCCCTCGCCGACGCCTGAGTGCCGAATTCGTCAGCTGAGCAAGGGTTGCAGGGCGGCGAGGAACTGGGTCATCGTGGTGTCGACCTGTTTGTTGCCGTCAGCAAGCAGTAGGGCGACGGAGACGTTGCTGCCGACGACCATCAGGCTGGTGTAGCCGGGCATCTCACCGCGGTGACCGTACGACGGGAGCAGCGGCGGGAACTTGTGCTCGAAGAGCATGGTGCCGAGACCGTATTGGCCCATGTTTGGGGTCATCTGGTCGACGAGGTCCTGCGATATGACGTGGCCGTAGTACAGCTGGTATCCCCAGCGGGCAACGGTCGGAGCGTCGGCGGCGAGCCCTGCGTTGGCGGCGGAGAGGCTGGCGATGGCGCGGCACGGTAGGTAGCCGTCCGGCGGGCCACAGACCGGATTGGTGTCCTCGGCCACCGGCGGCTGCGGCTTCTCGCCGTCCTGGAAGGCCGCGTGCTCGAGGCCGGCGGGGGTGGCGAGGTCGCGACGCAGGACGGTCGCGAGCGGTTGACCGGTGACCTTTTCGATCAGCAGGCCGAGCAGCTGGAAGTTGGGGTTGCTGTAGTTGAAGGTTCCGGGCGCGCTCACGGGTGCGGAGTCGTAGGCGAGCGCCTGCTCCGGCGTCCAGTGCTTGGCCGGCGCGGCCTTGATCGCCTGGTCCATCCGGCCGTAGTCGCCGGGCAGGTAGTTCGGCACCCCCGACGCCATCATCAGATGCTGCCGTACCGTCGCGCCGTTCTCCGTCAGCCGATGTTTCAGGTACGTCGAGATCGGCGCATCGAGGTCGACCTTGCCGGCCTTCACCAGCAGCATGATCTCGGCGGCCACGAACGTTTTCGTGATACTCGCGACCCCCATCGCGGTCGTCGGCCGGAGCGGCGTACCGACGGCGTCCTTACCGGCTGCGCCCGACCAGATCCACCGGTCGTTGACCACCGCGGCCGTGACTCCTTGTGCGCCCGACTCGAGGGCCTGGTCGGCCACGATCTTGTCGAGCGCCGCCTGCAGCTTCGCTGCCTTGTCCGGCGCGAGCGCAACCGTCGCAGGCTCTGGAAAGAACCATTCCCCGGCCGTCGCCGTCGCCTCCGGCTCGCCGGCCTCGCCCGCGCAAGCGGTCACCGCCACGAGCAGTACCGCGATCGTCCCCCAGAGTCTCATCCTCCGATGGTCCCTACTCAGCGGGTCATCACCCAGTCGACGGTCTCGGCAAGCGCGGCGAACTCCTGGATCGCACGGGACCGGCGGGAGGCCAGCCAGGCGAGGCAGACTTTGTTCGGGGCGATGTCGGTGACCGGTACGGCGCGGACGTCGGCGCGCTGGTAGAACGCTGCTACCGAGACCGGGAGGATCGAGACGCCGCGGCCGGCGGCGACGTGTTCGAGCTTCTCCTCGACGCTGGTCAGGTCCGGCACGGGGCGCCGGCGGCCGGAGCGTAGCTCAAGGGCGATGTCCCGCCACTCCGGGACCTGATCGGCGTGCTGGAGGAGGTGCTCGTCGGCGAGGTCGGCGATTTCTAGCGAGGGCTTGTCGGCCAAGCGGTGATCGGCGGCCAGCCAGGCGATCCGCGGCTCCTCGAACAGCGGTCGGATGCGCAGGCCGCTTTGCTCGATCGGCAGCCGGACGACGCTCACGTCGGCGCGGCCGTCGAACAGAACCTGAACCTGATCGACCCAGGTGGTGCGGAAGACCTCGACGTCGCGGTCCGGCCGGAGCGCTTCGAACGCGCGCACGGCCGCGGTCGGGGTGATTCCCGGCATGAAGCCGATCGTGAAGGTCTTCGGCCCGCGGGCGGCTTGGGCGACTCGGCGGCGGAGCCCTTCGGCGGAGGCGAGCAGCGGACGAGCATCGTCGAGCAGTTGCCGGCCGGCGGCGGTCAGTTCGGTGGCTCGTTTGGTGCGAGCGAAGAGCTGGGCGCCCAACTCGTGTTCGAGCGCGCGGATCTGCCGCGACAGCACCGGCTGCGCGATGTGCAGCCGCTCGGCCGCGCGCCCGAAATGCAGTTCTTCGGCGACCGCGACGAAGTACCGGAGCTTGCGCAGGTCGACGTCAGTCATACCTTCAGGGTATGACAGGCGCCCGAACAGGTCTTGGACCACGGGCACCGCGCGGGCGCATCGTGGCAGGGAACCCCACCACGAAAGGCGAAACTCATGACCCTGCAGGACCAGCGCGTCGTCCTCCTCGGCGGTACGTCGGGCATCGGGCTGGCCACCGCCCGCCTGGCCGCCGAGCACGGCGCCACCGTGATCGTTGCCTCCAGCAACCCGTCCTCGGTCCAGCGGGCCTTGGCCGAACTGCCCCCGGCCGCCGAAGGCACGGCCGTCGACCTGACCGACCCGGCCGCCGTCGAAGCGTTCTTCGCCGGGCTCGACCCGTTCGACCACCTCGTCTACACCGCCGGTGAAGCGCTCACCCTGCTCGACATCCGGTCGCTCGATCTGGCGCGCGCCCGGAAGGCCTTCGAACTCCGGTACTTCGGCGCGCTCAGCGCGGTGCACGCCGCCGTACCGAAGATCCGTCCCGGCGGCTCGGTCGTGCTCACCAGCGGTACCGCGACCGACCGCCCCGGACCGGGCTGGTCGATCGCGGCCAGCATCTGTGGTGCCGCCGACTCGCTGGTCCGCGCGCTCGCCCTCGAGCTGGCGCCGATCAGGGTCAACGCCGTCAAGCCGGGCGTGGTCCGGACGCCGTTGTGGGCTGACGGCATCGACTACGAGGCCGTCGCCGATTCGCTGCCGGTCGGACGCGTCGGCGAACCCGAGGACATCGCCGAGGCCTACGTCTTCCTGATGAACCAGCACTACGCCACCGGCTCGATCGTCACCGTCGGCGGCGGCAACGTCCTCGTCTGAGTTCAGTCCTGGGCGACGTACAGAGTGTTGGCGTCGGGATCCTGGAAGGTGAACATCGGCGGGACGCCGCGCCAGGACAGCAGCTCGCTGGTGCTCACCTGCTCGTCGTTCAGGTACTGGTGGACGGCGGCTGCGTCCGCGGCGCCCAGACGGATGCCGGTGTCGGCACCAGCCTCGCTCGCGGGGGTGAGGGCGAGGTTCGCCCCGCCCCCGGGTGCCGCCACGACGATCCAGCGACCGCCCAGCTGCGGCAGCGGCGTGTCCGACACCAGACTGAACCCGAGGGTCTTGGTGTAGAACTCGAGCGCGCGGTCCTGGTCGGTGACCGGGACGCCGACGGTGTGCACGCTGGTGAAGTGGTTCATGGTCTCTCCTTGGGTGAAGGGTGCGTTCACTCAGTAGGTAGAGACCGTCCCGGCGATTTCGACATCACGCGGCAGAGAATTCTCGAGGCCGTACAGCACGAGGTACTGATCTGGGACATCGAGTACGGCGAGCACCTCGTGCCGCATCAGCTGGACACCGAGCTCTGGATGCTTGATGAGCTTCTCCCCGGACACATGCCGTTTCACGTCCCGGCGTGACCACCGCTCGGCGAACTCCGGACTCTCGGCGAGCAACTCGTCAACCAGAGCGCAATAATCAGGGTCCTCGACCAAGTGCACGGCCGCGGCGCGCAGGTGAGCGACCACGTCGTCTGCCGCAGCGTCCCAGTCCAGGTAGAGCTGGCGCGCTGCAGGACCGAAGACGAACCGGGAGTTGTTCGGTCGCCGCTCCGGGCGCTCCCCCGGCTTCGGCAGCCGGCCCGGGAACAGGTACGCAGCAGCGTCGTTCCAGGCGAGCACGTCGCCGATCTGACCGAGCACAACCGCGGCCGTGGGTGCGCTCAGAAATCCCATCGTGCGCAGCGCCGACGGTGACACCGTCTGCGAGTACGTCGTCTGAGTGTCGCCGGCCAGGGCTCTGAGGTAGGACGCCTCGTCGTCGGTCAGCCCGAGCGCGCGAATCAGCGCGTCGAGCACGCTGTCCGACGGGTGTGGCGCACGCCCTTGCTCGAGACGCGTGTAGTAGCCGAGGCTCACCCCAGCCAGGTCAGCAAGCTCCGCACGCCGCAGCCCGGGCGTCCGGCGTGGTTCGTCGGTCGCGGGCGTCAGGCGGCCACGGCGCTCCCGCAGGAACTCGCCCAGCTCTTCCCGCCGCCGTGCCGATCGCACTCTCTCCTCCGATCCGGGTGTCCCTGTCAGGTGCACCCAGCAACCTTTTGTCCTGCTGTCGCGGGGTCCACGGTAGTAGTTGTGCCCACTCGACGTGCCGCTACAACCGCAGCTGCCCTGTCCTTCTTCCTGATCACACTCAACGCCTCCACGGTGACCACAGCGTTGCCGGTCATCGGCCGTGATCTGCACGCACAGGCTGGTTTGGCCTGGGTGCTGACCGGCTATTCGCTGGTCTTCGCCCTTGTGCTGCTTCCGGCCGGAGCGTGGGCCGACCGAATCGGCGCCCGGCGTGCCTTCGTCGCCGGGATGGCGCTGTTTGCCGTGACGTCCGTGGTGTGTGCGCTCGCCTTCGACCTCACGGTCCTGCTCGGGGCGCGCGCAGTCCAAGGCGTTGCGGCCGCCGTCATCCTGCCGTCCGGACTGTCGATGCTCAACGCGGCTTATCCCGAGCCGTCGGAGCGCGCTCGCGCGGTCGGCCGATGGAGTGCGGCCGGCGCGATCGCTCTCGTGGTCGGGTCCCCGCTCGGCGGCGCGATCACCTCGGCGATCGGCTGGCAAGGCACGTTCTGGCTCAACGTCGTGCCCACGGTGCTCGCGCTGGCCGTCGCGCTCCGCGTCCCCGCTGCGCCGCGATCACAGCCGGTACGGCGTACGTCGTACCGGGAGCTGGTTCGGACTCCGGCCGTGGTGCTCAGCTCGGTGACCGGGTTCGCGCTGAACTTCACGACGTACGGGACGATCTTCGTGGTGACGCTGTACTTGCAGCTGAACCGCGGGCAGTCGGCGTGGGTCACCGGGCTGGTGTTCGTGCCGATGACGGTGCTGATCGTGCCGGCGAACCTGGTGACCGGTCGGCTGGCAACCCGATTCGGCATCCGCCGGACGCTGCTGCTCGGTCAGGTCCTGATGGTCGCCGGTCTGGCCGGCCTGGTCAGCACCGGCCGTACGGCGCCGGTCTGGGTGCTCGCGCTCTGGCTGCTTCCCCTCGGCGTCGGGGGCGGTCTGGTTGCGCCGACCACGACTACGCTGATGCTCAACGGTTTGCCGCCCGATCGCAGCGGGTTCGGGGCCGGGCTGCTCAACGCGATCCGCCAACTGGGCAGTGCCGCGGCTCCCGCCGTACTGGCTCCGTTGGGCTTCCGGGTCTGCATGGTGCTGTCCGCGGTGATCATCGTCCTGCCCGCCCTCATCGGCAGAAAGCAAGAAGGCCCGGACGGCGGTGATGCTGCCGTCCGAGCCTCCCTTGAGCGAACTACTTCGCGACGACCCGGAGGGTGAACTCACCCTCGAAGTTGCCGGTGTTGCGGGCGACCATGCCCGCCGAACGCAGCGCCTTCAGGTCGGCGTTGGACTTCTCGCCCATCGCCTCCATCACGCTGGTGACCCCGTCGAAGTCGACGTAGGCGATACCGGTCGCACCCTTCACGTCCGGCAGCGCCTGCTTGAAGCTGTCCGACGCGCCGAGGTTGCCGCCGCCGAGCACCTTCGCGGCGTACTCCTTGTCGGTCGAAACAACCAGGGTGTCACCGTCCTTGGCGGTCTCGATCGGCACCTGGACCGGCGTCTGCTGACGCAGCAGCGTGGTCAGCTTCGTGATCACCGGCTCGGCCTTGGCCGGGTCGGTCTCGAGCCGGGCCGCGATCTTCGGGCCGGCCGAAGCGTCCTTGTCGACGACGAGCGACAGGTTCTTGCCGAGCAGCGTCTTCAGGTCGTCCGGCAGCTTCAGGCCGGTCTGCTCCGCGATCCCCTGGACAATCTCGCCGAACTCGCCGCTCTTCTCGAGGTTCTTCCACACCGTGTCGATCGACGAGTCGACCCCCGAGACGCTGATCGCCGCGGCCGTCGTGTCCGGCAGCTTGGTCACCAGCTCACTCGCGTCGGCCGCCTTCGCGACGATCTCCTGGTCGGAGCGGACGAAGCCCTTCAGCTCGACGTACTGCGCGTCGAACCGCAGCGCCGCCGCGACGCTCCCGTTGCCGATCGGATCGATCTTGGCCGGAGCGACCTCGCCGAGCGCCTTGGCCATGCCCGCGAAGTCGGCCCACAGCGTCGCGAAGCCGGGCTCGCCGAGCTTGTCCAAGTCGGCCTTGTACTGCGAGTTCTCGGCCAGCGGGCTGGTCTTCGCGGCAGCCATCGCCGCGTCGAGCTCCGGCTTGGTCTCGGCGAGCACCATGTAGCCGTCGGCGAACGCGTAGGCGGGATCGTCGGACTCCTTGGGGCCCTTCTCCATCTCCCGCGCGGCCTTCTTCTCGTCCTTAACCTGCAGGGCGAAGACGAGGCTCGGCTCCTTCTTCTTGGCGTCGGTGGCCGGCAGTGCCGCGATCCCGACCCGGTCGCCGAGCCACGGCTCGACATCGCGGGCGTAGTCGACGTCCTTCAGGTCGTCGTCACCGCTCGCCTTGATCGCCTCGAAGAGCTTCTGGCGCAGGTCGTCCTTGTCACCGGTGAGCTTCAGCTTGTCCTTGGCGGACGGGAACTTCATCAGGAACCGCAGGGCGGCGAGCTTCTGGCCGGCCGACGGGTTCAGGTCCACGCGCAGGTAGCCGATCGCCGTACCGGGCAGGACGGCGTCCGGCTGCTTGCCGCCGTTGAGCTTGCCGTAGGCAAAGATTCCGCCGCCCGCGACGACCAGCACCATGGCCAGCGCCGCGACGATCGGGATCAGCTTGCCACGCTTGGGTTTCGGCGCCTCCGGCTGCCACGCGCCACCCATCTGCAGCTGCTCATAGGGAGCGTTCTGCGGCGGGAACTGGGGCTGCATCTGGGGCCCCCCGGCACCTGGGTACTGCGGACCACCCTGACCCGGGAACTGCGGGCCGGGCGGAGTGTTCTGGTCAGACATCAACTTCCCCCTCGTACGGACCGATGGCCTCACCCACCGGACCAGGACACCCTAGTGCACCGGGGGGTGGCCTTCTGACGCAACAGGTTTCGAACCGGTTGCATCTGGTTCGGACCGCCAGGTCGTCGCCGAAATCACCGCAGCGGCCAGTGCCGCGCCCACCAACCAGGCCGCGATCGGTGTCCAGGTATGCAGCTCCAGCGGCGCCGCGACCAGGTCACCCGGCTTCGCCGCCTGCAGGCGATCATTCAGTGAGTCGTGGCCGAGCAGCATGCCGACACCCCACGCCACCCCGGAGCCCAGACACGCACCCAGTACGACGATCGCCACGGACCACGGGCCGTAGTTCCGCAGCCACCAGAACAGCGCACCGCCGAGCAGAAGCGCCGCAACGAAGCCGATCGCGGTGAACGTGCCGTCCGGCCCGAACACCCGGGTCATCTGCTCCTCGCCGAGCGACCCGCCCTGCTCGTCGACCGTGTACTGAGCCAACGGCGAGAACTGCTGCCAGGCCCAGCCACCGACGACCCCGGCCACCAGGAACACCACGACCGTCACCAGGATCGCCTTGGCCCACGGCATCACCGGCTCGGGCTCCGGCGGCGCCCCGAAGGGATTCATCGACGGCGGCGCAACATAAGGCCCCGGCTGTCCGTAGACAGGCCGCGGGGGCAAGGAGTCACTCACCTCGACAGTGTGCCGCATGCCTCCTACCCGGCCAGGCAGGAGGGGCCGAGCAATGCCTTCAGGTCGGCCATCAGCGAGGAACTGGGGGTGACGCGGAAGCGATCGCCGATCCGCATCACGGTCGTCTTCTGCCGCGCTTCGAGGCGCAGCTGGACCTCCGTCATCCCGGGGTGGGACTGCAGCACGTCGCGCAGCTGGTCGACCACGGGCTTGGTGCAGCGGGTCACCGGCATCGTGATGACGACCGGTCCGCTCGGGCCCTGGGTCAGGTCCGGCACGACGACCTCGTCGCCGCTCAGCTCGACGCGGTCCTCGCGGCGGCGGATCCGGCCCTTCATCAGGATGATCGCGTCGTTGCTGAGCAGGTGCGCGTGCAGCTGGTACGCCGAGGAGAACATCATCACCTCGATCGAACCTTCGAGGTCCTCGATGGTGACGATCGCGTAGATGTCACCGCGCTTGTTCACCTTGCGCTGGACCGCGGTGACCAGGCCGCCGATCGTGACGCGGGTGCCGTCGGGGCGATCTTCGTCACTGAGAAGCTGCCCGATCGTGCAGTCGGTGCCGTTGGTGAGCACGTGCTCGACGCCGAACAGCGGGTGGTCGGAGACGTAGAGACCGAGCATGTCGCGCTCGTGCGCGAGCTTGGTGGCCTTGTCCCACTCCTCGATCTCGGGGACCGTCACCGACAGCCGGCTGTTGCCCTCGCCCTCGTCGGCCTCGTCCTCGCCCATCGAGAACAGGTCGAACTGGCCGTGCGCCTCGTTGCGCTTGAGGTCGATCGCCTCGTCCACCGCCTGCTCGTGGACCGCGACCACCGCGCGCCGGGCGTGGCTCATCGAGTCGAACGACCCGGCCTTGGCCAGCGACTCGATGACGCGCTTGTTGCAGACCGGCAGCGGGACCTTGTCGATGAAGTCGACGAAGTCGGTGAACCGGCCCTTCTCCTCGCGGGCCGCGACGATCTCGGCCACCACGTTGACGCCGACGTTGCGGATCGCCGACAGGCCGAAGCGGATGTCGGTGCCGACCGGGGTGAAGTTCGAGTCGGACTCGTTCACGTCCGGCGGCAGCACCTTGATGCCCATCCGGCGGCACTCGTTGAGGTAGATGGCCATCTTGTCCTTGTCGTCCTTGACGGACGTCAGCACGGCAGCCATGTACTCGGCCGGGAAGTTCGCCTTCAGGTACGCCGTCCAGTACGAGACCAGCCCGTACGCCGCGGAGTGCGCCTTGTTGAACGCGTAGTCGGAGAACGGGACCAGGACGTCCCAGAGCGCCTTGATCGACTGCTCGGAGAAGCCGTTGGCCTTCATCCCCTCGGAGAAGCCGACATACTCCGCGTCGAGGACCTCGCGCTTCTTCTTACCCATCGCCCGGCGGAGCAGGTCCGCCTTACCCAGCGTGTACCCAGCCAGCTGCTGGGCGATCGCCATCACCTGCTCCTGGTACACGATCAGGCCGTACGTCGTACCGAGGATCGGCTCCAGCGCGACGGCGAGCTCGTCGTGCGGATAACTGATCTCTTGCTGCTTGTTCTTGCGCAGGGCGTAGTTGGTGTGGCTGTTCGCGCCCATCGGGCCGGGCCGGTAGAGCGCGCCGACGGCGGAGATGTCCTCGAAGTTGTCCGGCTTCATCAGCCGCAGCAGCGCCCGCATCGGGCCGCCGTCGAACTGGAAGACGCCGAGGGTGTCACCGCGGCCGAGCAGCTCGAAGGTCGGGCCGTCGTCGAGGGTCTGGGCGAGCGCGTCCAGGTCGAGGGTGATGCCGCGGCTGGCCTCCACGTTCTTGACCGCGTCGTCCATGATCGTCAGGTTGCGCAGACCCAGGAAGTCCATCTTGACCAGGCCGAGCGTCTCGCAGCTCGGGTAGTCGAACTGGGTGATGATCTGGCCGTCCTGGTCGCGGCGCATGATCGGAATCAGCTCGATCAGCGGCTCGCTGGACATGATCACACCGGCCGCGTGCACACCCCACTGGCGCTTCAGGTTCTCCAGGCCGCGGGCGGTGTCGACGATCTTGCGGACGTCCTGGTCGGACTCGTAGAGCTGGCGGAACTCGCCGGCCTCGGAGTACCGCTTGTGGCCGGTGTCGAAGATCCCGGACAGCGGGATGTCCTTGCCCATCACCGACGGCGGCATCGCCTTGGTGATCCGGTCGCCCATCGCGAACGGGTAGTCCAGCACCCGGCCGGCGTCCTTGATCGCCTGCTTGGCCTTGATGGTTCCGTAGGTGACGATCATCGCGACCCGGTCGTCGCCGTACTTCTCGGTGACGTAGCGGATCACCTCGGGGCGGCGGCGGTCGTCGAAGTCGATGTCGAAGTCGGGCATCGACATCCGCTCCGGGTTCAGGAAGCGCTCGAAGATCAGGCCGTGCTGGAGCGGGTCCAGGTCGGTGATCCGCATCGCGTACGCGCACATCGAGCCGGCACCGGAACCACGGCCCGGGCCGACCCGGATGCCGTGCTCCTTGGCCCAGTTGATGAAGTCGGCGACGACCAGGAAGTAGCCCGCATACCCCTTCGAGGTGATGACCTCGATCTCGTACTCCGCCTGCTTGCGGACGTGGTCCGGGACGCCGGCCGGGTAGCGCTTGTGCAGGCCGGTCTCGACCTCGGAGACGAACCAGGACTCCTCGTTGTGCCCTTCGGGGCAGGGGAAGCGCGGCATGAACCGGCCCTCCCCCTCGGTGAAGCTGACATCGCACTGCTCGGCGATCAGCAGCGTGTTGTCACACGCCTCCGGGAAGTCCTTCCAGACCTCGCGCATCTCGGCCGCGGTCTTCACGTAGAACTCGTTCGCGTCGAACTTGAACCGGTTCGGGTCGGACAGCGTCGAGCCGGACTGCACACAGAGCAGCGCCGCGTGCGACGTGGCGTCCTCGGGCTTGGTGTAGTGCAGGTCGTTGGTGGCCACCAGCGGCAGCCCGAGCTCCTTGGCCAGCCGCAGCAGGTCGCCCTGGATGTTCCGCTCGATGCCGAGGCCGTGGTCCATCAGCTCGCAGTAGAAGTTCTCCTTGCCGAAGATGTCGCGGAACTCCGCGGCGGCCTTGATCGCCTCGTCGTACTGCCCGAGCCGCAACCGGGTCTGCACCTCGCCGGACGGGCAGCCGGTGGTCGCGATCAGGCCCTGGCCGTAGGTGTTCAGCAGCTCGCGGTCCATCCGGGGCTTGAAGTAGTAGCCCTCCAGGCTCGCCAGCGAGCTCATCTTGAACAGGTTGTGCATGCCCGACGTGTTCTTCGCGAGCAGCGTCATGTGGGTGTAGGCACCCGAACCGGAGACGTCGTCGCGGCCCGAGTTCGCGTCGCCCCACTTGACCCGCTTGCGCTCGGTCCGGTGGGTGTGCGGCGTCAGGTACGCCTCGACGCCGATGATCGGCTTCACGTCGTACTTCTTCGCGGTCTTCCAGAACTCGTAGGCCCCGAAGACGAAGCCGTGGTCGGTGGTCGCGATCGCCGGCTGGCCCATCTCCTGGGCCGTCTTGAACAACTCGTCGATCCTTGCCGCGCCATCCAGCATCGAGTACTCGGTGTGCACGTGGAGATGCACAAAACTGTCGCTGGACCCCATATCGGCGCAGACCTCCCAGGGCGTTCGTGAGGTGGACTGCGACAGCTTATGCAGGCCCCACGGACAGTTTTTCATCGGCTCGCGGTGCGGACCCGGTTCGCCCGCTATCCGGTCGTTCACCATTGACAACATGATGTCAATTACGACATCATGTTGTCATGACCGAGAACAGCGCCACCCCCGTCCACGTCGCCGTCTACGACACCTACGCCGACTGGGAGCCCGGCTTCGCCACGGCCCACATCAACAGCCCCAACTGGCAGCGCAAGCCCGGCCGGTACGTCGTCCGTACGGTCGGCGTCAGCCTGGATCCGATCCGGACCAGCGGCGGGCTGCGGGTGCTGCCGGACATCACGCTGGACGAGCTGTCGCCGCGCGAGAGCGCGATGCTGATCCTGCCCGGCAACGATCTGTTCCCGACCCCGGCGTACGAGCCGTTCGTCGCGAAAGCGCGCGAGTTCCTGGCGTCCGACGTACCGGTGGCGGCGATCTGCGGCGCGACGGGTGGGCTCGCGCTGGCCGGGCTGCTGGACGATCGGGCGCACACCAGCAACGCGCTCGAGTTCCTGCAGAGCCTCGGGTACGGCGGCTCGGCGTACTACCGCGACGAGCTCGCCGTGACCGACGGTCCGCTGATCACCGGGAAGGCGCAGGCGCCGGTCGAGTTCGCCAGGGAGATCCTGGCGAAGCTCGAGGTGTACGAACCGGCTGTGCTCGACTCCTGGTACAAGCTGTTCGGCGTCAAGAACCCTGAGGGCTTCTACGAACTGATGTCAGTGTGAGTCGGCGAGCTTGTCGAGGGCCTGGTCCAGGTCCTCGGGGTACTGCGAGGTGAACTCGACGTACTGCCCGGTGCCCGGGTGGTCGAAGCCGAGCCGCATGGCGTGCAGCCACTGCCGGCTGAGCTGAAGCTTCTCGGCCAGCACCGGATCGGCGCCGTACGTGAGGTCGCCGCAGCACGGGTGACCGATCGCGGACATGTGGACGCGGATCTGATGCGTGCGGCCGGTCTCGAGCGTGATCTCGAGCAGGGTCGCGAACCGGAAGGCCTCGAGCGTCTCGTAGTGCGTGATGCTCGGCTTGCCGCCGGCGATGACGCCGAACTTGTAGTCATGGTGCGGGTGCCGGTCGATCGGGGCGTCCACGGTGCCGGTGAACGGGTCCGGGTGACCCTGCACCAGCGCGTGGTAGATCTTCTTGACCGTCCGCTCCTTGAAGGCGCGCTTGAGGACGGTGTACGAGTACTCCGTCTTGGCGACGACCATCAGGCCGGACGTGCCGACGTCGAGGCGGTGCACGATGCCCTTGCGCTCGGCCGCGCCGCTCGTGGAGATGCTGAAACCGGCGCCGGCCAGGTGGCCGATCACCGTCGGCCCGGTCCAGCCGGGTGACGGGTGCGCGGCGACGCCGACGGGCTTGTCGACCACGATGATCTCGTCGTCGTCGTGGACGATGCGGAGGTTGTCGACAGTCTCCGGTACGACGGTCACCTCGGTCGGTGGCGGCGGCAGCTCGACGTCGAGCATCACGCCGGCCGAGACGCGGGACGACTTGAGCGCGGTCGAACCGTCCATCTGGACCAGGCCGGCCTCGATCATCTCGGCGGCCTTGGTGCGGGAAACGCCGAAGAGGCGGGACAGCGCGGCGTCGAGCCGCTCACCGGCCAGCCCGTCCGGAACCATCAAAGTGCGGGAGCTGCTGCTCATTTGCGCTGCTCCTTGGTGCCGTCGAGCCGGATCCCGCGCAGGGTCTGGATCACCAGCAGGATCGCTGCCGAGGTGACGGCCATGTCCGCGACGTTGAAGATCGCCCAGTGCGGTGTCTGCAGGAAGTCGACGACGTGGCCGTGGAACGGCGACGGCGCGCGGAAGATCCGGTCGGTGATGTTGCCGACCGCGCCGCCGAACAGCAGCCCGAACGCGACCGCCCACCCGGCCGAGCCGAGCTTGCGGGACAGGTAGACGACCCCGATCGCGACGGCGATCTGGATCACGCTGATCACCGGGGTGTATCCGGCGCCGAGGCTGAACGCGGCACCCGAGTTCCGGATCAGGTTGAACTTGAGCAGGCTGCCGATCACGTTCACGGGTTCACCTGGTGTCAGATGCGCCAGCGCGAGAGCCTTCGTCAGCTGATCGAGCCCGAGCACCACGATCCCGGCCACCGCGAACAACCCGATCCACTTCCACGAGCGGACGGCCTCGTCGCCTCCGGCGACCTCGGCCCCGGAAAAAGCAGGAGTGGAATCAGAGCCTTCCTCCCCCACACCGGTGGAGGTGGCGGTGGTGGGTGTCGTCTCCTGGTCGGCAGACGACGGGGAACCGGCCGACTCAGCGTCGGCCGGTTCCGGGGTGACTTCGTCGTTCAGCGACGTTCTTCGCGTTCTTTGCATGAGACGCACAGTGTCGCACGCGGGAACGCCTGGAGCCGACCCTTGCCGATGGCCTGGCCACAGGACTCGCAGACGCCGTAGGTGCCGTCGGAGATCCGGGACAGGGCGCGCTCGTCCTGGTCGAGCATGTCGCGGGCGTTGTTGGCCAGCGACATCTCGTGGTCGCGCTCGAGCGTCGTGGAGCCGACGTCGGCCTGGTCGTTGCCGGCGCCGTCGCCGCCGTCGCGGAGCAGCCCGACGATCTCCTTCTCGGCGCTCTTGATCTCCTCACGCAGGTGCAGCACGTCGGCCTCGAGCTCCGCGCGGAGCTCGGCCAGCTCGGCCGCGGTCCACGGGGTCTCACCGTCCTTCACCGCGAGGGTGTCGGCCTTGTGGACCGGGGACTTGGCCGGCGCCGTCGCCGGTGTCCTGTTCTCGTTCGTCTTCATGGCCACCCTCTTCTTCGCCGGTGCCTTACGGGTTGTCGTCGCGGACTCACTCGGTCCCGAGGCACTCTTCTTGGCCGCGGTCTTGCGTTGGGGGGCGGACTTCCTGGGAGCCGTAGCCATCGGCAGCTACCCCCTCTGATCGGAGACTGAAGCGGACTGGTCGCCAGACAGTAGGCCAGCTCACCGAGCCTGGCCAGTCCGACGCGCAGACCGTGGACATACGGTAGTCGCTTCTTCAAGTTCACTGGATGTTCCGCGCGTCACAGCCGTGTCTCAGCCGCTACCCACGGTGACATTTCGGTGAACATCACGCAGCATTCTCACGGCTGTACCCCGGAACAGCCACTCATTAACGATTCGTAGTTGCCTGGTACGACGCCGTACACTGGCAACCGCGAGCAGCAAGGCAGCGATGGGGCCATCACCCCGGAGCCGCCGGAAGAACAGTCCGTGGCGACCTATTAGAACCGGCAGCGGCCCGCGAAGGAAGTGGGTGACTCCCCCGATTTACCCCGGGGCGTCACCAAGGAGGGTGGTACCGCGCGGTGCCCGGCCGATCCGGCCAGTGGCACTCCGTCCCTCGTCGAGCAGTCAACGGCGACGAAGGACTACGGACATGGCGACCCCTCACACCCCCTGGCGGCAGGTTCCCGCCCAGGTCGACTTCCCGGCGCTCGAGCGCGAGGTGCTGACGCACTGGGACGAGCACGACACGTTCGCCAAGAGCCTCGAGCAGTCCGCGGGCGGCACGCCCTGGACGTTCTTCGAGGGTCCCCCGACCGCGAACGGGATGCCCGGCACGCACCACATCGAGGCGCGGGTCTTCAAGGACGTCTTCCCGCGCTACCGGACCATGAAGGGCTTCTCGGTCGAGCGCAAGGCCGGCTGGGACTGCCACGGCCTGCCGGTCGAGGTCGCGGTCGAGAAGGAGCTCGGCTTCAACGGCAAGAACGACATCGAGGCCTACGGCATCGCCGAGTTCAACGCCAAGTGCCGGGAGTCGGTGCTGCGGCACGTCGACGCCTTCGCCGAGCTGACCACCCGGATGGGCTACTGGGTGGACATGGAGCACCCGTACCGGACGATGGACCCGGAGTACGTCCAGTCCGTGTGGTGGTCGCTCAAGCAGATCCACGACAAGGGCCTGCTCGTCGAGGACTACCGCATCACGCCGTACTGCCCGCGCTGCGGCACCGGCCTGTCCGACCACGAGCTCGCCCAGGGCTACGAGACGGTCGTCGACCCGTCGGTCTACGTCCGCTTCCCGCTCACCTCCGGGCCATTGGCTGACAAGGCCGGCCAGCCTGTGTCGTTGCTGGTCTGGACGACGACCCCGTGGACGCTCGTCTCCAACACCGCCGTCGCCGTGCACCCCGACGTCCAGTACGTCGTCGCCACCGACGGCACCGAGTCGCTGGTCGTGGCCGAGCCGCTGCTGGACCGCCTCGGTGAGGGCTGGACCGTGACCGGTCGGTACGTCGGCCGCGACATGGAGCGGTGGACGTACCAGCGGCCGTTCGAGCTGGTGGAGTTCCCCGAGCCGGCGCACTACGTCGTACTGGCTGAGTACGTGACCACCGAGGACGGCACCGGTCTGGTGCACCAATCCCCCGCGTTCGGCGCGGACGACCTCATCGTCTGCCGCGCCTATGGCCTGCCGGTCGTGAAGCCGGTCGAGGCCGACGGCACGTTCTCGGCGGACATCCCGCTGGTCGGCGGCCAGTTCTTCAAGAAGGCCGACGCGGACCTGGTGGCCGATCTCCAGGCGCGCGGAGTGCTGTTCAAGCACGTGCCCTACGAGCACCCGTACCCGCACTGCTGGCGCTGCCACACGCCGGTTATGTACTACGCGCTCCCGTCCTGGTACATCCGCACCACGCAGGTGAAGGACGCCCTGCTCCGGGAGAACGAGAAGACCAACTGGTTCCCGGAGTCGGTCAAGTGGGGCCGGTACGGCGACTGGCTCCGGAACAACATCGACTGGGCCGTCTCGCGCTCCCGCTACTGGGGCACGCCGCTGCCGATCTGGCGCTGCGAGGAGGACCACCAGGTGTGCGTCGGTTCGCTGGCCGAGCTCGGCGAGCTGGCCGGACAGGACCTGAGCGCCACCGACCCGCACCGGCCGTACGTCGACGACATCACCTTCGCCTGCCCGACCTGCGGCGGCGAGTCGCACCGGGTCGCCGAGGTGATCGACGCCTGGTACGACTCGGGCGCGATGCCGTTCGCGCAGTGGGGCTACCCGTGGGCCGAGGGGTCGAAGGAGAAGTTCGAGAAGGCCTACCCGGCCGACTTCATCTCCGAGGCGATCGACCAGACCCGTGGCTGGTTCTACACGCTGATGGCGATCGGCACGCTGGTCTTCGACGAGTCGTCGTACCGCAACGTCGTCTGCCTCGGGCACATCATGGCCGAGGACGGCCGGAAGATGTCCAAGCACCTAGGCAACATCCTGGAGCCGATCCCGCTGATGGACGACCACAGCGCGGACGCGGTGCGCTGGTTCATGGCCGCCTCCGGGTCGCCGTGGAAGGCGCGCGGCATCGGGCCGAACGTACTCAACGAGATCGTCCGGAAGGTGCTGCTCACCTACTGGAACACGGCCGCCTTCCACTCCCTGTACGCGCGGCTGGCGAACTGGTCGCCGTCCGACGTGCCGCCGGTGGCGGAGCGGTCGGTGCTCGACCGCTGGCTGGTGAGCGAGACGCACCGGCTGGTCCGCGACACCGACGAGGCGTACGCGGCGTACGACACGCAGAAGCTCGGTCTGCTGATCAACCAGTTCGTCGACACGCTCTCGAACTGGTACGTCCGGCGGTCGCGGAGGCGCTTCTGGGCCGGCGAGGCCGGTGCGCTGGCGACGCTGCACGAGACGCTCGACGTACTCACCCGGGTGATGGCGCCGCTGACGCCGTTCGTGACCGAGCGGGTCTGGCAGGACGTGTTCCGGCCGGTCACGCCGTCGCTGGCGGAGTCGGTGCACCTGTCGCAGTTCCCGACGTACGACGAGTCGCTGATCGACGACGTACTGGCGCAGCACGTGTCGATGGCGAAGCGGGTCGTCGAGCTCGGCCGATCGGCGCGCGCCGAGGCCAAGGTCCGGACGCGGCAGCCGCTGTCCCGGGCACTGGTCGGATCGGCCGCGATCGCGGACCTGTCGCCGGAGCTGCTGCAGGAGATCGCTGACGAGCTGAACGTCGGCTCGGTGGAGCCGTTGTCGTCGGCGGGTGCGGATCTGGTCGAATTCTCCGCGAAGGGCAACTTCCGCGAGCTCGGCAAGCGGTTCGCCAAGCAGACGCCGGTGGTCGCGGCTGCGATCGCCGCGGCCGATGCTGCCGGACTGGCTGCCTCACTGAAGTCCACCGGTACGGCGACAGTCGTGGTCGACGGCGCCGACGTCGAGGTGACCGAGGCCGACGTACTGCTGTCCGAGCGGCCGAAGGAAGGCTGGTCGGTCGTCAACGAGCAGGGCGAGACCGTTGCCCTCGACCTCGAGATCACCCCGGAGCTCAAGCAGGCCGGCCTCGCCCGCGAGGTGGTCCGCACGCTCCAAGAGGCCCGCAAGGCCGCGGGCCTCGAGGTCTCCGACCGCATCAAGGTCTGGCTCACCACCACGGACGCCGAACTCGGCGACGCCCTCGGCAAACACGCCGACGACGTAGCCAAGGAGGTTCTGGCCGTCGAACTGACCCAGTCCACCCCCGCCGACTCGGCCCAGCTGGCCACCGGCACCGAGGAAGACCTCCAACTCACCTACTGGCTCACCAAGGCCTGAGGCACAGCTAGCGCGGCGGACGGACGGCGCGAGCCCGGAGTGCCGGGCTCGCGCCGACGTGCGTCAGGGCGTCGACGAGGAGCTGGCGGGCTTCTTCGACTCGAGTGGCGCCCAGGGCTTTGCGGAGTTCTTTGTCGAGAGCGGCTCGGTGTCTGCGGGCGGCGGCGATCACCTGCTCGCCGCGGTCGGCGAGGACGACCTCTTTGGCGCGAGCGTCGGTGGGGTCGGTACGGCGGGTTACATAGCCGCGGCGTTGGAGGTCGGCCACTGTCTTCGACGCGGCCTGCTGGGTGATGCCCAGGCGCTCGGCGAGCGTGGTGATCGTCACGGGGCCGGTGACCAGATGCTGGAACACGACCCCATCGGCGAAGCGGCTGTCGCCGTAGCCGTCGGCTGTCAGCCGGCGTTGCAGCTCATCGGCGAGCGCCCAGCCGGTGAACAGGGCGGCCAGGGACAGGTCAGCGTCGGCCGGATCGAACTCCATGCGCGCAAATATACAACCCAGGTTGTGAATCAGGTAATCTACAACCATGGTTGTGCAAAGGGAGTTCATCGAGAGAGCGCACGAGATCGTCTGGTGCACGGTGGCCACGGTCGGGCCGGATCAGCGGCCGCGGAGCCGGATCCTGCACCCGATCTGGGAGATCGGCGCGGACGGCGAACTGGCGGGGTGGATCGTCACCCGCGCGACACCGGTGAAGGTGCGGCATCTTGCGTACAGCAACTACGTGAGTTGTAGCTACTGGAAACCCGACCACCAGGTGGCGATCGCGGACTGCGAGGCCGCGTGGGTCGAGGATACGGCGACCCGGCAACGAGTCTGGGAGCTGTACCGGGACGCCCCGGCGCCGCTCGGCTTCGACTTCTGGAGTGTGTTCCCCGATGGACCGGCTGGGGAATCACCCTCGCTACTGCGACTGACGCCGTACCGGCTGAGGCTCTTCGATGTGGAGACCCTCAGTGGTCAGAAGCGACCGTCCGCGTGGCCCTGACGCTCGGTAACCACCAGGGGACCGTGAGTCAGAAGTTTCCGGACACGCCGAAGAGGCGGTGCTGCCGGAAAGCACCGCCCCTTCACAGGTTCAGACGTTGACTACTCAGACTCCGTGGCCGTGCGCCTGGGCGCGGGCCTCGGGACGGAATCCGTTCCGCGGGCTCAGCGTGTCGTCGCCGTTGCCCAGCGCCTTGAGCTGCTCGGTGAAGTAGGTCTTCAGCCGGCTGCGGTACTCGCGCTCGTAGGCGTGCAGGTCGTCGATCGTGCGCTCCAGCTGACCCTTCTGCTTCTCCAGGGTGCCCAGCATCTGCGCGCGGCGCTCGGCGATCTCGCCGTCCAGCTTCTCGGCGCGGGCGCGGGCCTCGCCGGTCATCCGGTCGGCCTTGCCGCGGGCTTCGTTCTCCAGGCGCTCGGCCTTGGCGCGGGCCTCGCCGATGATCTTGTCGGCGGTGTCCTTCGCCTCCTGGACCAGGTCGTCGGAGTGCTTGGTCGCCATCTCCAGCAGCCGCACGGCGGAGCTGGAGGCGTCGCCGACGGTGCCGGCTGCCGCAGCAGCCCCCGCAGCCGCTACCGCGGGCACGACGACCGGCGGCTTCTCCTCGATGATGGGCTTCTCGACCACCACCGGGGGCTTCGGCTGCTGCACGACCGGCGGCAGCGCGGCGGTCTGGTCGACCGGCCGCTCCTGGCCGGCGCCAGCGCGCTGGGCGGCCGCGAGCTTGGCCCGCAGCTCCTCGTTCTCGGCGAGGAGGCGCTCGAGCTCGGCCTCCACCTCGTCGAGGAAGGAGTCGACCTCTGTGACGTCGTAGCCCTCCCGTAGTCGGACGGGCGTGAACTGCTTCGAGCGGACGTCATCCGGCGTCAGCGGCATCTTTCACCTCGTTTGTCTGTGTCTTGGCGGAGTCCCCGTGGCCTTCACCATCGGCGACTCAGTAGATCACGTTATCGCTTCGTTGTGTTCTGACGGAATCCGGGCGGGCAGAACGGTCACGACTTCGGTTTCTCCGAGACTCTACCTACCCCGTCCCAGCGACCCTATCCGTGTGATTCACAGCGAGTTCAGCGCCGTGGAGTTGATCGACATCGCCACGGAGACGATGACGAACAGCATCAGCATGGACAGGTCGATCCGGATCCCGCCGGCCCCGATCGGGGGCAGGATCCGGCGCAGTGGCCGCAGGAACGGATCGGTGGCGGAGTAGATCGCCTCGAAGAGCAGCAGCAACGGCCCCTTCGGGTGCCATTGCGGGGCGAACATGACGATCAGGCCCAGTACGAAGCGCGCCACCAGCACAAGGAAGAAGGCGAGCAGTACGAAGCTGATCACTTGGAGGACGACCACTAGAGCAACCATGTTGTCCACGAGTGTAGAAGACGGCGGAAGCAGCCGGGGTCAGCTCTGGTTGTAGAACCCGTCCGCGGCGATCTTCTCCTTCTCCTCCGCGGCGACCGTCACGTTCGGCGGGCAGACCAGGAACACCTTGGTGGTGATCCGCTCGATGGAGCCGCGGCAGCAGAAGATCAGGCCGGCGGCGAAGTCGACCAGACGCTTGGCGTCGGCGTGGTCCATCTCGGTCAGGTTCATGATGACGGGCGTGCCGTCACGGAAGTGCTCACCGATCACGCGCGCCTCGTTGTAGCTGCGCGGGTGCACGGTGGTGATGCGGGCCAACTCGGTAACCTCCGGGGACGGTGCGACACCACGTCGTTCTGGGAACTTGCTGACCGTACCGCCCGGCTCCTCACGCCCCTGGTGCTGCTCGGGGCGCGTCTCCGTCCGCTCGCGGCTCTCCCGGCCGGCGGGTACCGGCTCGGTCTCCTGGGAGTCCCCGTCGACGGCTTCGTCGTCGTACTCGTACTCGTCGTCGTACTCGTCGTCGTACCGCGCGTTGTAGCGCTCCCCGTCCTCGACCAAGCCGAGGTACACACCCATCTTGCGCAGCGCGCCGCTCATGGCCCTCCAGCCCCTCGATCCGGTTCGACGACAACAGTTGAGCAGTAACGAACCTGCTCGATGTCGACACTAACCGAGTGGAGGACGCGTACCGAGTAAGGCGCGCCCGAGCCGGACATGTGTTGCTCCGTGCCGGATCGCGGCCTCGAGGTCCCCGGTCATCCCCGCGGAGATCCAGGTGGCGCCGGCGTGTTCGGAGCGTAGTCGCGCCGCGACTTCCTGCAGACCGGCGAACGCCTTGTCCGGTTCCGATCCGAGGGGCGCGACAGCCATCACACCCCCGAGCTCCAGACCGTCCGCCGCCGCGACCTCGGCCGCCAGCTCCAGTACGTCGGCCGGCGCGACACCACCGCGGTCCGCGCCGGTCGCCGCGCTCTCCGGCCCGTACGACGCCAAGCTCACCTGCAGGAGACAGCGGAGCGTCTTCTCCTCGGCGACGGCAGCCTTCGACAGCGCGGCGACCAAGGACGTCCGGTCGACCGAATGCACCACCGCTGCGTGCCGAACGACCGACCTCGCCTTCTTCGACTGCAACTGACCGACGAAGTGCCACGTGAGCTCGGGACACTCCGGCGCCTTCACCTTGAGCTCCTGCTCGCGGTTCTCCCCGACATCGGTGACTCCGAGGGCCGCCAGCGCCGCCACGTCGCTGACTGGGAAGGTTTTGGTGATCCCGACGAGGGTGACCTCCTCCGGATCCCTTCCGGCCGCCACACAGGCGTTCTCGATCCGCTCCCGCACCAGTCGCAGATTGTCGCGGAGCTCTTGCTCTCGGCTCATACGAGTTTCACCAGACCGGCCAGCCGGCCACTCTGCTTGCCTTCGCGGCGATACGAGTAGAGGTTCTCCGATTCCATCGTGCAGCCGCGCGCGTCCTCGATGACCTCGACGCCGAGCTCGGTCAGCTGCGCTTTCACCCCGGCGGCCACATCGAGCGCCGGTGTCCCCCAACTCGTCTCCGAGTACGACGCGGGCACGCGCTCGCTGACCTCCGCCCGCATCTCCTCGGGCACCTCGTAACACTTCCCACACGCATTCGGTCCGAGGACGGCGGTGATCCGGTCCGCACCGAGCGCCCGCATCGCATCCACGGTCGCGGTCGCGACACCGACGTACATGCCGGGCCGTCCGGAGTGTGCGGCGCCGATGATCCCGTTCTCGCTGTCGGCCAGCAGCACGGGCAGACAGTCGGCCGCCCGCACACACAACACGATGTCGGTGCGGGTCGTCACCAGCGCATCCACCCGCGGTACCGGGTCGAGCGGGATCGAGTCGCCGGGACGAACCACGTGGACGTCGCGACCGTGCACCTGGCTCACGCGAACGACGTACTCGGGCGTGACACCGAAGGCCGCACCGACCCGGCGAAAGTTCTCGCCGATCCGGGCGGCATCCTCACCCAACGCCCCGGCCCCGCCGAGATTCAGCTCGCCGTACGGCGGTTGGCTGATCCCACCGAAGCGGTCGGTGACGGCGAAGCGGGCAGCACCATGAACCTCGTCGTAGCTGAACACGACCAAAGGCTACCCGCGCACCTGACAGTTACTTCAGGAAATCCGGGATGTCGAGGTCGTCCTCGGCGGGCTCGGGCTTGCGGACCGGGCGTTGCGGAGTGGACGGGGCCGGCTGCGCGGGCGGCGGCGTGCTGGGGCCGGAGCCGTTGCCGGTGCTGTGCGTGGGACCGGTGGTCGGCCACCCGCTCTGCGTGGGCGTGGTCGGCTGCACCGTGCGAACCGGGTCGCCGGTCTGCGGACGCGCCGAGTGCGTGGTGCCCTGGCCGGGGCGGCCTTCGTTCTGCGTCGGGACCGGGACGGTGTCGTCGGTCGGCGACGTCGGGTACGGCGATGCCACCGGCTGGCTCACCGGAGCCGGCTGCTGAGCCGGGGGCTGCTGCTGCGCGGGCTGGGCCGGAGGCTGGGCAGCCGGCGGCGGAGTCGCCGGAGCGGACATCTGCTCCGAGTACGACGACTGCTGCGGCTGGGCAGGCTGTGCAGCCGGAGCCTGAGCCGGCGGCTGCTGCTGCTGAGCCGGCGGCGGAGTCGCCGGGCGGCTGGTCTGCGGGCGAGCCTGGCTGTTCGCCTGCTCGCGACGCTTCGGCATGCCGCCGTCGAAGCCGGCCGCGATCACCGTGACCCGGACCTCGTCGCCGAGGGCGTCGTCGATGACCGCGCCGAAGATGATGTTGGCGTCGGTGTGCGCGGACTCCGAGACCAGCTGGGCCGCCTCGTTGATCTCGAACAGCCCCAGGTCGGAGCCGCCCGCGATCGAGAGCAGCACCCCGTGCGCGCCCTCGATGCTTGCCTCAAGCAACGGAGACGAGATGGCCGCCTCGGCGGCCGCGACCGCGCGGTCCTCACCGCGCGACGAGCCGATGCCCATCAGCGCGGAGCCGGCGTTCGACATGACCGCCTTGACGTCGGCGAAGTCCACGTTGATCAGACCCGGCGTGGTGATCAGGTCGGTGATACCGGAGACACCCTGCAGCAGCACCTGGTCGGCCTGCTTGAAGGCGTCCAGCACCGAGACCGCCCGGTCCGAGATCGTCAGCAACCGGTCGTTGGGGATGACGATCAGGGTGTCGACCTCTTCGCGCAGGGCGGCGATGCCGTCCTCCGCCTGGGTCGCACGGCGCTTGCCCTCGAAGGAGAACGGCCGGGTCACCACACCGATCGTCAGCGCGCCCAGCGAGCGCGCGATCCGGGAGACCACCGGCGCGCCGCCGGTCCCCGTTCCACCGCCTTCACCGGCGGTGACGAAGACCATGTCGGCGCCCTTGAGCGCCTCCTCGATCTCCTCGGCGTGGTCCTCCGCGGCCTTCTGCCCGATCGCCGGGTTCGCCCCGGCGCCGAGGCCGCGGGTCTCCTCCCGGCCGATGTCGAGCTTGACGTCCGCGTCGCTCATCAACAGCGCTTGCGCGTCGGTGTTGATGGCGATGAACTCAACGCCCTTCAGACCGTGCTCGATCATCCGGTTGACGGCGTTCACGCCGCCTCCGCCGATACCGACGACCTTGATGAGTGCCAGGTAGTTCTGCGGTGCCGCCACAGTCCGCGCCTCTCGCCTCGTTCTGTTCCCGTTGTCCAGCGAAAAGACTGAACCTCAACTGAATACTTAGACTTATGTCAACTTTAGATTACGTCGCACCGTACGGGACCCCTGACAGCAAAGTCCACGCGCCTCGCCGTCGTGAGACGGGCTAGCGTTTTTCGCCTTTGGTGACTGGGAGATCGGGCGCCGAGACGTCGTACACGACGGCCTGCCGTTTCATCAGCACACTCAGTACCTCGGCCTTGCGCGCACTGTCATCGGAGCTGCCCCAGACCACCTTCACACCACCCGCGAGATTCAGTGTGATCGAGTCCGGCGAAGCCGCCGAGATCGACCCCACCTGAGCCCGCAGAGTGTCCGGCAGTGCGGCCGAGACCGTCACCACCGACCGGATGGTCTGCTCCCGCCGGGGACCCGTCACCTTGGCCTCCGGCAGTCCCGACGGCCGGGCCGGCAAAGTCTTGTACGACGTACCGGTCGCATCCACCAACTCGTACCGCGTGCCATCGGTCACGACCACCACCGGAACCCGCTCGGTGACCACGATCACGACCTTGTTCGGCCAGGCCCGGGTCACCTGAGCGTCCGCCACCGCCGGAATGCTCCGGACCCGGGTCGCGATGGCACTCAGGTCGACCTTCGCCAGCGGAGTGCCCATCGGCGCGGCCGCGGTCTGTTCGATCGTTGCCACCGGCACCGTATCCGCACCGCTCACCCGGACACCGCTGACGGCGAACGCGGACGAGAAGTAGAACAGCCAGACGACCAGTGCGCCGAGCAGAACCACCCCGCCGCCGATCGCCCACGGCAACCAGCTGCGCCAGCGCACCAACCGCTGCCGGCGCGCGAACCGCTGTTGAGCCCGAGCCAGATCAGCGCTCTGGCTCATGCCACAACCCCACGTTCAGCGAACCCCACGCAATTACTTCAGCACAGGGTCGGCAGAGACCGGCGCAGACTCGCGGAGGGCGGTCCGTTCGGCCAGCAAATCAACGACTTCCGGACCGATCAGTGTCACGTCGCCCGCGCCGAGGGTGACCACCAGGTCGCCCGGTGCCGCGAGGTCTGCCACCAGCTGCGGTACGGCGGACCACGACGGCTCGAAGCGCACCTGCTCCGGCTTCAGCGGCACATGGTTGGCCAGCAGGGCGCCGGTGATGCCGGGCTCGGGGTCCTCGCGGGCCGCGAACACGTCCATCACCACGACCTCGTCGGCCAGTGCCAGCGCCTCGGAGAACTCGGCCGCGAAGATCCGCGTCCGGCTGAACAGATGCGGCTGGAAGCACGCGATCACGCGCCCCTCCCCCGCCACCTGCCGGGCCGCGATCAGGTCCGCAGTCAGCTCGGTCGGGTGATGCGCGTACGAGTCGAACACGCGGACGCCGTCCTCGAGGCCCTTGAACTCGAACCGCCGCCCGGTCCCGGTGAAGGACGCCAGTCCCTCAGCCAGGTCGGCCGCGGAGAAGCCGAGCCCGAGCCCGACCGTCAGCGCCGCCGACGCGTTCAGCACGTTGTGCTTCCCGGCCTGCTGCAACTGCACCATCGGCAGCCGCCGGCCGCGATACACCGGCACGAAGCTCTGCGTCGCCCCGGTCGCCGTGAGCTCCGTGACATGCAGGTCCACGTCCGGGGACTCGCCGTACGTCCGAACGTCGATGCCACGCTCACGGGCGTACTCCGCCAGCTTGCGCGCGCCCGCGTCGTCGTGGCAGATCACCATGAAGCCGCCGGGCAGGACCCGGGCGGTGAAGTCCTCGAACGCCTTGCGGTACGACGCTTCGTCACCGTAGTTGTCCAGGTGGTCCGGCTCGACCGATGTGACGATCGACACCTCGGGCGCATACGTCAGGAACGACTTGTCCGACTCGTCCGCCTCGGCGACGAACAGATCGCCGGTCCCGTCGTGCGCGTTGGAGCCCGACTCGTTCAGATTGCCGCCGATCGCGTACGACGGATCGACGGCGCAGTGCTGCAGCGCCACGGTCAGCATCGACGTGGTGGTGGTCTTGCCGTGCGTGCCGGCGACCGCGATCGTCCGGCGGCCGACCATCACCGACGCCAGTGCGGCCGCGCGCGGCAGGATCGGAATCCCGGCGGCCCGAGCAGCGACAACTTCGGGGTTGGTCTCGCGGATCGCGGTCGAGACGACGACCGTGTCGACGCCGGCGACGTTCTCGGCGGCGTGGCCGACCCAGCAGGTGGCGCCGAGCGCGCGCAGGGCGGCGAGAACCTTGCCGTCCTTGGCGTCCGAGCCGGAGACCTCGATCCCCCGCGACGCCATGATCCGGGCGATCCCCGACATCCCGGCGCCGCCGATTCCTACGAAGTGCACCTTGCCCAGCTTCTCGGCCGGGAGCAGGGTGTCAGGAGCGGTGACGATCACGAGGCCGACCTCACCACATCCAGGATGATCTGCGCCAATCGGTCGTCGGCGTCCGTCCGGATAACGCCCGTCGCTGCTGTGGACATGGCTGTCAGACGCGCGGAGTCGTGCAGAAGTTGCGGCACCGTCGCCCGGACCCACTCCGCGGTCACGTCGGCGTTGTCGACCAGCAGGCCACCGCCCGCATCGACGACAGGCTTGGCGTTCTGGCGCTGCTCACCGTTACCGTGCGGCAACGGAACGTAGATCGCGGGCAGGCCGACGCCGGAGACCTCGGTCACCGTGTTGGCCCCCGAGCGGCACACCACCAAGTCGGCCGCGGCGTACGCCAGGTCCATCCGGTCGACGTACGAGAGCACCCGGTACGGCGCCGGTCCGGTCTGCGCGACCTCGAGCGAGTTCTTCGGGCCGATCACGTGCAGCACCTGGACGCCGGCCGCCTGCAGCTCCGCGGCCGCACCGGCGAACGCGTTGTTCAGCTGCTGCGCGCCCTGCGAACCACCGGTGACCAGCAAGGTCGGCAGGTCAGGGTTCAGACCGAAGAACGCCTGTGCCTCCGCGCGGACCGCGGCCCGGTCGAGGGTCGAGATCGCCCGGCGGATCGGGAGCCCGACGTACTGCGCGTGCGGCAGCTCCGAGCCCGGGAACGACGTGATCACGTGCTGGGTGCAGTACTTGGCGGCGAACTTGTTCGCGATCCCCGGTACGGCGTTCCCCTCGTGCACGACGATCGGCGTCTTGCGGCGCCAGGCGGCGACGTACGCCGGGGTGGAGACGTAACCGCCGAACCCGACCAGGACGTCGGCCTTCGCCTCGTCGAGCGCCTTGCGGGCGGCCGAGACCGAGGCCAGCATCTTCCCCGGGACGGCGAGCAGGGCGGGCGTGGGCTTGCGCGGCAGCGGGACCGGCGGGATCAGCTCGAGGCGGTAACCGGCCTCGGGGACGACCCGGGTCTCGATCCCCCGCTCGGTGCCGAGGGCGAGGATCTCGATGGTCGGATCGATCCGGCGCAGCGCGTCGGCGGTGGCGATCAGCGGGGAGGTGTGGCCGGCGGTACCGCCACCGGCCAGGACGATGCTGGGCACAGCGTTCAAATCTCCTGCACGTTTCTGGTCAGGACGAACGCGACGGCAGCCACCGGAACCGGGACCGTCTCGTCTCCTTGAGAGCGGCCTGCGCACCGGGTTCGACCTTCGCGAAGGACAGCAGCATGCCGATCGCGATCAGCGTCGGCAGCAGTGCGGAACCACCGTACGACAAAAGCGGGAGCGGAATTCCCACGATCGGTAGCAGTCCGATCACGGCGCCCAGGTTGACCAGGGTCTGGGCCATGATCCAGACCGTGATTCCGGCGGCCGCGTAGCGGACGAACGGTTCGGTGTTCCGGGTCGCGATCCGGCACCCGGCGTAGGCCAGGGTGAGGAACAGGGCGAGCACGGTGAGTGACCCGAACAGGCCGAGCTCCTCACCGATCACCGAGAAAATGAAGTCGGTGTGCGCCTCCGGCAGGTTGCCCCACTTCTGCCGGCTGTTGCCGATCCCGACGCCCCACCAGCCGCCGGTCGAGAGCGCGTAGAACGAGTGGTACGCCTGCCAGCCGATCGCGGTCGGGTCGGCGAACGGGTTCATGAACGACGTGACCCGGGCCATCCGGTGATCGGCGGTCCGGACGAAGTACGTCGCGATCAGGCCGACCACGGCGATCGTCGCGACGAACAGGCGGGTCGGCGCACCGACCACCCAGATCATCCCGATCATGATCGCCATCAGCACCAGCGAGGTGCCCAGGTCGTGCTGGCCGACGACCAGCGCGATGATCAGGCCGCAGACCGGGATCATCGGCACCAGCAGGTGCTTCCACTGGGTGAGCAGCTTCTGCTTGCGGGCATAGAGATCCGCGCACCACATCACCAGCGCGAGCTTGGCGAACTCGCTCGGCTGGATCTGCAGCGGACCGCCGAGGGTCAGCCAGTTGTTGTTGCCCTTGACACCCTTGCCGAGGCCTGGCACATAGGTCAGCACCAGTAGCAGCACCGCACCCAGCAGCGCGATGTACGCGAGCATCCGGAAGTGCCGCGGCGTCATCCGGGAGGCGACGTACGCCATCGGCAGACCGACACCGACCCAGATCAGCTGCCGGATGAAGATCGTGTAGCTGTTGCCGTTGGATCGCAGCGACAGCACGCTCGAGGCCGACAGCACCATCAGCAGCCCGAGCACCAGCAACAGGCCGGTGGCGCCGAGCAGGATGTGGTACGACGTCAGCGGCCGGTCGAGCACTTCGCGGATCGCCGCGACCCAGGGCCGCTCCGGCGCCCGGGCCTTGCGCTCGTCCGGTGGATCAGCGATCGACGTCACGCGATCACCCCCGGGTCAGTCCGCGAGGCCGCGTACGGCTTCGGCGAAGGCGTCCCCACGGGCTCCGTAGTTGGCGAACATGTCCCAGGATGCGCAGCCCGGCGCCAGCAGCACGGTGTCGCCCACCTGTGCCACCTTCGCCGCTTCCCCCACCACGATCTCCATGGCTCCAGTGTCGGTTGACTCGACGACGATCCTCGGGACATCGGGTGCGTGTCGTTCAAGTGCTTCCGCGATCACGGCCTTATCTTGACCGAGCAGCACGACTGCCCGCAGCCGCTCCTTGGCGGCGATCACCAGATCGTCGAAGGTCGCCCCCTTGGCCTGGCCGCCCGCGATCCACACGACGTGCTCGTAGGCGAGCAGCGACGCCTGGGCCGCGTGCGGGTTGGTGGCCTTGGAGTCGTCCACATAGTTGACCGAGGCAACCTCCGCCACGTGCGCGATCCGGTGCTTGTCGGGACGGAAGCCGCGCAGCCCGTCGCGGACCGCGGTCGCCGGTACGCCGAAGGCCCGGGCCAGCGCCGCCGCGGCCAGCGCGTTCGCCACGTTGTGCGGAGCCGGCGGGTCGACGTCCTCTAGCTTGGCCAGCTCCAGTGCGGAGGTCTGCCGCTGTTCGACGAACGCCCGGTCGACCAGCAGGTCCTCGACCAGGCCGACCATCGACAGGCCCGGCGTACCGAGGGTGAAGCCGACCGCGCGGCAGCCTTCGATCACGTCGGCCTCTTCGACCAGCCGCTCGGTGACCGGGTCGGCGACGTTGTACACGCACGCGACCTGGCAGTTCTCGAAGATCTTGCCCTTGTCCGCCGCGTAGGCGTCCATCGAGCCATGCCAGTCGATGTGGTCCGGCGCCAGATTCAGTACGGCGGCCGAGTGCGCCGACAGCGAGTGCGTGAAATGCAGCTGGTAGCTGGACAGCTCGACCGCGATCACGTCGTACGGCTCGGGGTCCATGACGACCTGCGGCAGCGGCAGCCCGATGTTGCCCGCAGCAACGGCACGGTGGCCGGCGGCGGTCAGCATCGCGGTCAGCATCTGTACGGTCGTGGTCTTGCCGTTGGTGCCGGTGACACACAACCAGGGCGCGGCGTTGGCCGGATCGCGCAGCCGCCAGGCCAGCTCGATCTCGCTCCAGATCGGCACGTCCCGCTCGGCCGCCTGCGCCAGCAACGGCGCGGTCGGCGGTACGCCGGGCGACGTCACCACGACGTCGACCTCGGGCGGGAGGGTCGCCGTACTGCCTGGGCCGAAGGTGACGGTCGCGCCGAGCACCTCGAGGACCTGCGCCTTCTCCCGCAGGTCTTCGTTGTCGCGGTCGTCGAGCACGAGCACATGCTCGGCGCCGGCCTGCAACAACGAGTCGGCGCACGCGTAGCCCGCCGTACCGAAGCCGAGGACGACGAACCGCGTCGTCGCCCAGCCGTCGTCGGTGCGATTGGTGAGGGTCATCCGGCCACCCATTCCGCGTAGAACAGTCCGAGCCCGATCACGGTGCAGAGACCCTGGATGATCCAGAACCGGATCACGACGTTGATCTGCTCCCACCCGAGCATCTCGAAGTGGTGGTGCAGCGGCGTCATCAGGAACAGCCGTTTCCCCGTGCCGGTGGTGGCCTTGGTGAACTTGAAGATGCTGACCTGCAGGATCACCGAGGCGGTGATCATCACGAACAGCCCACCGAGCAGCAGGACCAGGAGCTCCGTGCGGGTCATCACCGCGAGGCCGGCCATGGCGCCACCCAGTGAGAGCGAACCGGTGTCGCCCATGAAGATCTTGGCCGGCGAGGCGTTCCACCACAGGAAGCCGAACAACGCACCGGTCAACGCGGCCGCAACGACAGCGAGGTCGTGGGGATCTCGCACCTCGTAACACTTCGAGCCGGGCGCGGTCGCACAACTCTGGTTGAACTGCCAGATGCAGATCAGCGTGTAGGCGCCGAACACCATCATCGACGCACCGGCGGACAATCCGTCCAGACCGTCGGCCAGGTTGACGGCGTTCGACATGCCGTTGATCAGCAGGAGGAGCCAGACGACGACCAGGAACGGCAGCAGCTCCAGCCAGCTGATGTCCCGGATGAACGAGATGAACGGCGACGCCGGCCGCTGCCCCCGCGCGTCCGGGAACTGCAGGGCGAGCACCGCGAACGTCACCGCGACGATCGTCTGTCCGGCCAGTTTCGCCTTGCTGCGCAGCCCGAGGCTCCGCTGCCGGAAGATCTTGATGAAGTCGTCGACGAAGCCGACCGCGCCACACCCGGCGAGCAGGAACAGCACCAGCAAGGCCGACGCGGTCGGCTCGGTCATCGTGAACAGCTTCGCCGCGAAGTACCCGACGATGGTCGCGATGATGAAGACCAGACCGCCCATGGTCGGCGTACCGCGTTTGGTCGCGTGCGAGGTCGGGCCGTCGGTGCGGATCTCCTGGCCGTAACCGCGCTTGGCCAGCAGGGCGATCGCCCAGCGGGTACCGATCAGGGTCAGCACCATCGAGACGGCACCGCCGAACAGGATCGAGATCACTGCACGCCCTCCCCGATCAGCGCCTCGGCCAGGCTGCGCAGCTTCGAGGCCTTGCTCGACTTCACCAGGACGACGTCGCCCTTGCGCAGCTCGGACCGCAGTACGTCGAGTGCCTCGGGGATGGTCGGCACGTACGCCGACTCGTTGCCCCAGGAACCCTCGAGGGAGGCACCGAGGTGGATCGGCTTGGCGCCTTCACCGACGACCAGCAGCCGGTTCACGTCCAGCCGCACCACCAGCCGGCCGATCGAGTCGTGCTCCTCGGTCGAGGTGTCGCCGAGCTCGAGCATCTCCCCCAGCACCGCCCAGGTGCGGGCGCCGCGGGAACGGCCGATCGCGACCAGCGCCTTGAGCGCGGCCCGCGTCGAGTCCGGGTTGGCGTTGAAGGCGTCGTTGATGATCGTGACGCCGTCGGCACGCTCGAAGATCTCCATCCGGGCCGCCGAGACCGGCGCGGCCGCGACCAGGCCGTCGGCGATCTGCTCCGGGGTCAGCCCGACGGCGTGGGCGACGGTGGCCGCACCCAACGCGTTCGAGACGTAGTGCTCGCCGATGAACTTGAGCTGAACCTCGCGGCTGAAGTCACCGATCCGCAGGGTGAAGCTCGGCCGGCCCTCGCCGTCCAGCTTCAGATCCGTCGCGCGGACATCCGCGCTGCCGGCCTCGCCGAAGGTCAGCACCTTGGCGCTCGTCCGGCTCGCCATCGCGGCAACCCGCGGGTCGTCGGCGTTCAGGACGGCGGTGCCGCCCGGGACCACCGACTCGATCAGCTCACCCTTGGCCTGCGCGATGTTGTCCTGCGAGCCGAACTCGCCGATGTGCGACGTCCCGACGTTGAGCACCAGGCCGACCTTGGGCGGGGTGATCCCGGACAGGTAGAACAGGTCTCCCGCGTGCCGGGCACCCATCTCGGCGACCAGGAACCTGGTCGACTCGGTGCACTGCAGCGCGGTGAGCGGGTGCCCGATCTCGTTGTTGAACGAGCCCTCGGGCGACACGGTCTCGCCGTACGGGCGGATCAGCTGGGCGATCAGGTCCTTGGTGCTGGTCTTACCGGACGAGCCGGTCAGGCCGATGACGGTGAGGCCGGGCAGACGGCTGATGACCAGCCGGGCCAGGTCACCGAGCGCCTTCTGCGCGTCACCGACGACGATGCAGGGACAACCGTCGATCGGGCGCGTGGTCAGGGACACCGTGACACCGGCCTCGGTCGCCGTACCGACGTAGTCGTGACCGTCGACGCGTTCACCGGGCAGGGCGACGAACAGCCCGCCCGGGCCGGCCGTGCGGGAGTCGATGACCACCGCGCCGTCGACGACGGCCGTGGGGTCCACCCCCGCCAGCTCGCCATGGACCGCCGCGGCGATCTCCTCGCACCTGACGCTGATCACTGCTGTGCCTCCAACAACTCACGCACGGTTTCGCGGTCGTCGAACGGGTGGATCACGCCGCCGACGTCCTGGCCTGTCTCATGACCCTTGCCCAGTACGACGACTGTGTCGCCCGGACCGGCCAGCTCGATCGCGGTGGCGATCGCCTGCCGGCGGTCGCCGATCTCGTGCAGGTCGACGGCCGGGACCGCCTGCCGGGCTCCTTCGATCGCAGCGGCCCGGATACTGGCCGGGTCCTCGCTGCGCGGATTGTCGTCGGTGACGATCACGACGTCCGCCGTCCGGGCTGCTGCCGCGCCCATGGCCGGCCGCTTGCCGGGATCACGGTCGCCACCGCAACCCACGACCGCGAACAGCCGGCCCTTGGTCGCGGTGCGCGCCGCCTGGAGCGCCAGCGCGACGGCGTCCGGGGTGTGCGCGTAGTCGACGATCACGGCGACACCGTCCGCGCGGACGAACCGCTCCATCCGTCCTGGTACGGCGGCGTCGCGCAGCCCGGCGGCGATCGCCGCGGCGGAGACATCCACCTGCCGCAGCATCACCGTGGCCAGCAGAGCGTTCGCGACGTTGAAGTCCCCCGGCAGGGAGATCTCCACGGTCAGCGTCTCGCCCGGGCCCTGGATGTCGATGACGGTCGTGCCATGGTCGGACTGGTGCCGGTCGGTGACCGTCCAATCCGCCGTACCCGTCGTGGAGACGGTCACCAGCGGTACGACGGTCTGCGCGGCCAGCCGGCGGCCGTACTCGTCGTCGATGTTCACGACGGCCAGATCACACCGCTCGGGGGTGAACAGCGACGCCTTGGCGGCGAAATACTCCTCGAACGTCTTGTGGAAGTCCAGATGGTCCTGCGTGAGGTTCGTGAAGCCGGCCACCGCGTACCGCGCGCCGTCCACCCGCCCCATCGCCAGAGCGTGGCTGGAGACCTCCATCGAGCACCACTGCACGGAGTGCTCGCGCATCACCGCGAACAGCGCCTGCAGGTCGGTCGCCTCCGGAGTCGTCCGCACGCTCTTCACGACCTCGTCTCCGACGCGGGTCTGGATCGTGCCGATCATTCCGGCCGGGCCGAGCCGCCTCAGGACCGAGTCGAGGAGGAAGCTGGTCGTGGTCTTGCCATTGGTTCCGGTGATGCCGAGGAGCCGCATCTGGCTCGTCGGTTCACCGTAGACCTGTGCGGCGACCGCACCGAGCACGTCGCGCGGCTTGTCGACGACCAGTACCGGCAGACCGGTCTGGGCGGCGCGTTCCGCACCAGCCGGGTCGGTCAGTACGGCGGCTGCCCCCGCCTCGGCGGCCTTCGCCGCGAACGCTGCCCCGTGCGTGTTCGCACCGGGCAGAGCGGCGTACAGGTCGCCGGGGAGGACGGAACGGGAGTCGAGCGTGACTCCGGTGATCTCGACCGGCCGGTCAGGGGCGGCCGCCCCGACCAGGAACGCCAGGTCGGAGAGGGCCACCGGCACCACGTGCCGGGGTCGGATCGCTGCTACGGCACCGCCTGCGGCGGTAGGGGTGGACACGGGCCCAGAGGCTACCGCTCCGGACCCTGCGAGACCTACCTGACCCTCAGTCACCAGGTGATCGGGACGTTCTGCTGCTTCGCCCCCGTCGGCGGGACCGCGTACTTCTGCAGCGCGAAACTCATCACGTCCCGGAACACCGGTCCTCCCTGGAAGCCACCACCCCGAGCACCTGTCGGGTCGTGCAGTACGACGTACACAACGAACCGCGGGTTGTCCGCGGGAGCGAATCCGGCAAAAGAAGTCGCCCACTTGCGGTAGCAACTGCACGTCGAGTCCACCTGCTGCGCCGTACCGGTCTTGCCGGCGACCAGGTAGCCGTCGATCGCCGCCTGCGGCGCGGTGCCCTTCTCCGCGGTCACCGCCTCCATCATGGTGGCGACCTCCTTGGCGGCCTTCTCGCTCACCACGCGGCGCGGCGGGGCGCCCTCGTTCGGGGTCAGGGCGCCGTTCGGCTCGATCCAGTTCCGGACCAGCTTCGGCGGCACGTAGACGCCGCCGTTGGCGACCGCGTTGACCGCGGAGGCCTCCTGGACCGCGTTCACCGAGAGGCCCTGACCGAACGCGACGTTCGAGCGGGTGATCTCCGGCCACTCGTCGCCCGGCATCAGCTTGCCCTTGCTCTCGCCCGGGAAGTTCAGGCCGGTGGGCTCACCGAAACCGAAGTCGTGCAGGTACTTCACGAAGGTCGGGATCCGCATCTGCTGCGCGGCCATGATCGTGCCGACGTTCGACGACTTCGCGATCACGCCGGCGATGGTCAGGTTCAGGTCACCGTGGACCCAGTGGTCCTTGACCCAGCCGCCCGGCAGCTTGATGGTGCCCGGCACCTTGAGCTTGGTGTTCAGGTCGATCAGCCCGGCATCGGCCAGCGCAGCCATCGTGACGACCTTCTGCACACTGCCCGGCTCGTAGGTGCGCTCCAGGGCAGGGTTGTTCAGCTCGGTCGACTTCTGCAGCTTCTTGTTCGGGTCGAAGGTCGGGTAGTTGGCCATCGCCAGGATCTCGCCCGACTTGACCTCCTGCACGATCACCGTGCCGCCGCTGGCGTGGTACTGCCGGACCGTCTCCCCGATCCGTTGCTCGGCGAACCACTGCAGGTCCCGGTCCAGCGTCAGCTGCACGCCGACCCCTGGGCGCGGTTCCTCGACGGTGTGGTTGGCGTTCGGGATCTTGTTGCCGTTCGCGTCGACCTCGTAGATCGCCTTGCCGTCCTGGCCGGACAGCTTGTCGTTCAGGCCGTACTCCAGCCCGGACAGGGCCTTGCCGTCCTTGCTGGTGATTCCGACCACGGTCGCCGCGATCGAACCGTTCGGGTGGCTGCGGGTCGGGTCCGCCTCCGTGTACAGGCCGAGCAGCCCCGGTGCCTTCTGGTCGGCCGGCTTGCCCTTGTTCTGCTTGGCGATCTCCTTGTTGGCGGCCTTCATCTCGGCCTGGATCTCGTTCCACGTCTGCGGGCTGACCTTCTCGGCCAGCTCCTTGTACCGGCCCTCGGCGGTCAGGTCGGCGAGCAGCTTGTCCGGCGTGGTGGACCCGGCGAGCTTCGGCGCCAGGATCGACACCAACTGCTGGGCGACCGGCTTGGTCTGCTTCGGGTCCGCCGTAATCCTGACAGTGTCCTCGGTGACCGCGAACTCCACGCCGTTGCGGTCGGTGATCGAACCGCGCGGCGCGTGCAGGACGTACGTCTTGTTGTTCTCCTTGCTCGCGGCGAGCGCGTAGCTGTCCGGGTCGACACCCTGCAGCAGCACCAGCCGGCCGGCGAACAGCGACAGCACAAACGCCATCACCCCGAAGGTCAGCCGCAGCCGCAGCGTCGAGCGACCCAGCTTCAGCGTCTTCGGCGGCTTCTTCGCGCGCGGCTTCTTCGGACGCGGCTGCGGACGGTTCTGCGGCGGCCGCTTCCGGGCCGTGCTCTTCTTGGCAGCGGTCTTCTTCGCCGGAGCCTTGCGCGGACCACCTTCACCCGTACGGCGCGGGACCGGGCGACCGTCGTTCGTCACCGGGCGCTTGCGCGGTGCAGCCTTCTTCGCCGCCGCCTTCTTGGCCGCCGGAGCTGCCTTCTTGACCGGGCGGCGCGGCGCGGCCGCGGCCTGCTGCGCCTCCTGCTGCTCGCGCGCCTGGCGGAGCAGGCGCTCGCGGGTCGACTCGGGACGCTGCGGGGTGGCGCGGGTGCGGTCCGTAGCGGCGGACGGGCGAGACGGGGTGGAACGCGGCGGCGTGCCGCGGCCTGATCCGCCCTTGCGTGGCGGCTCGTTACCCCGTCGGTCCGTCATCCGATCATCCCCCGGTGGTCGTGGTGGTGGCGGGCGGCTTCTTCGTCTGCGTGGTCGCCGGCGGCTTCTTCGTCTGGGCAGCCGGCGGCTTCTTGGTCTGCGTGGCCGGCGGCTTGGTCGCCGTACCGGGCTTGACGACCGGCGGCTTGGCGGCCGGCGGCTTCACGCCCTCCGGCGTGCCGGGGCCGAACATCGCCGTACCGGTTCCGGCCTTGCCTTCCTTCGGTACGCCGAGCACCTGGCCGTCGGACAGCCGCAGGAAGACCGGGTTCGGGTTCGGCACCATGCCCATCTTCAGCGCGCGGTCCGCCAGGTTCTGCGGCGACTCCAGCGTGCGGACCTCCTTCTCCAGCTGCTCCTGCTGGTCGCGCAGCTGGCCGGCCTGCTCGTTCAGCTTGGTGATGCCGAAGGTTCCGCGCTGCAGCTCGGTGTTGAGCAGCAGCAGGCCGATCAGGCCGGCCGCGAGCAGCGACACGACGAAGATGACGAACGGCATCCGCGGCGGGCGGAACGGCGCGCCGTACACGACGCGCAGCTTCGGCTCCGCCCGCTTCGCCGGCGGTGTGGCCGGCAGGACCCGCGCCTTCTGCGGGCTGAACACAGTGCTCATCAGGCCACCATTCCCTTCACGCGGACCCGTTCGGCCGCGCGCACGCGTGCGGAGGCGGCGCGCGGGTTCGCCGCGACCTCCTCCTCGGTCGGCCGCTCGGCTCCCCTGGTGAGGATCCGCAGATAGGGCTCATGGCCCGCCGGAATCACCGGCAGGTCGTCAGGTACGTCGGTCTTCGTCCCGGCCGCCAGCGTCTGCTTGGTGATCCGGTCCTCCAGCGACTGGTAGCTCATCACGACGATCCGCCCGTGCAGCGCCAGCGCCCGGAGTGCGTTCGGCAGCGCCCGGCGCAGTACCTCGAGCTCGCCGTTCACCTCGATCCGCAGCGCCTGGAACGTGCGCTTGGCCGGGTGACCGCCGGTCCGGCGGGCCGCCTGCGGGATCGCGTTGCGGACCAGCTCGGACAGCCGCGCGCTGTTCGTGAACGGCTCGGCCTCGCGCTCGCGCACGATCCGGTCCGCGATCCGGCGGGCGAACTTCTCCTCGCCGTACTGGAACAGGACGCGGGCCAGCTCGGCCGCGCTGTAGGTGTTCAGGATGTCGGCCGCTGTGGTCGGACCGGTCGAGTCCATCCGCATGTCCAGCGGCGCGTCCTGCGAGTAGGCGAAACCGCGGTCGGCCTCGTCCAGCTGCATCGAGGAGACGCCGAGGTCGAACAGGATGCCGTCGATCGCCGGTACGCCGAGCTCGTCGAGCACGCGCGGAAGCTCGTCGTACACGGCGTGCACGAGCGTGATCCGGTCGGCGTACGGCGTCAGCCGCTCACCGGCCAGCCGCAGCGCGGCCGGGTCCCGGTCCAGGCCGATCAGCCGGATGTCGGGGAACTGCTGGAGGAACGCCTCCGAGTGGCCGCCGAGACCGAGGGTCGCGTCAACGAAAACAGCGCCGGGCTGCGCGAGTGCGGGAGCCAGCAGCGCGACCACGCGCTCCAGCATCACCGGCACATGCCGCTCCGACGCGTCCATAGCTCGACCCTTCTCGTCGCTGCGGGAGCGACCCTGCCCCCGCAGGTCCCTGATTTCGTGCTGCTGTGGGAGTTGAGGCCGGAGACGACTCCGTCCGGTCAGATCGCGGGTACGACGTCCGGGGAAGTACTCCGTCGTTTGGCGCCGGGGAAGTGGCGTCAACACTCGGAGTCGGAGGTCGGACCCGTGATCTCACCGGACGGCCGGTGTGCTCGCGCGCCGCAGACTCATTCTTTTGTTCAGAAGCTCTGTTGCCTTTAGAAGATTCCTGGCAGTACTTCCTCGGAGAGATCGGCGAACGCCTGCTCCTGCTCCTGGGAGTACCTGTTCCAGTTCTCCGTGTTCCAGATCTCCACCCGGTTCATCGCCCCGATGACGACACAGTCGCGATCCAGTCCCGCGTAATCGCGCAGCATCGGCGGGATGGTGACCCGGCCCTGCTTGTCCGGCACCTCGTTGGAGGCTCCGGCGAACAACATCCGTAGGTAGTCCCGCGCACCCTTGTTGGTGATCGGCGCCTGCTTCAACTGCTCGGTCAGCTGGACGAACTCAGCCTCGGGCCAGACCGCCAGCGATCGTTCCTGACCGCGGGTGATCACCAGGCCTTCCGCCAGTTCGTCCCGGAACTTCGCCGGCAGGAACAGCCGTCCTTTGTCGTCGAGCTTGGGGAAGTGAGTTCCGAGGAACACGCTCCACCTCCCCGTTGCGGACTCTCCGTCTCAGGCGAGCTGCTTTCCACCACTTCGGTTCCACTGCGCTCCACCTTACTCCACTTCGCCCCACGGTCAACCAACTTCCGCCCCCTACTCCCCACTCCAAGCGCAAATCGGGCCCGCGTGTCCCGCGTGTCGCTGCGCCTGAAACAACTTCCGGGAGGGGCTGGTGGAGCGAAGTGGAGGACGAAGTGGAGGACGTGGTGGGGGTGCCGGCGGAACGGGTAGAAGAAAGGAGCGAACCGATCGCGGCCTTCCAGCGTCGAAGGGCGCAGTCGGCGTCGAAGGGCGCACCCGGGATTTCCCCCGCCCGTACGCTGGGAGGGGCACCGAAACGCCAGGTAACGAAACATCCGCTGCTCTAGGTCCGACCCTCACTCCGGGTGAGAATGTGTCGGCCGTCAATCAATGGGGAGGACTCAGGGTGAGCACCACCACCGCGACCAGCCCGCTGGCAGGAGGCGGAGACTTCGACGAACTGTCCGAAGTCGCCGGACGAGTCCGCCGCGCGATCGAGCAGGTGATCGAAGGCAAGCCCGACGTGGTCGAGGTGGCCGTCACCGTCCTGCTGGCCGAAGGCCATCTCCTGATCGAGGACGTGCCGGGCGTCGGCAAGACGATGCTGGCCAAGGCGCTGGCGAAGTCGATCGACTGCAGCGTCCGCCGGATCCAGTTCACGCCGGACCTGCTGCCGTCCGACATCACCGGCGTCTCGGTCTTCAACCAGGAGATTCGCGACTTCGAGTTCAAGCCCGGCGCGGTGTTCGCGAACATCGTCGTCGGCGACGAGATCAACCGCGCCTCACCGAAGACCCAGGCCGCGCTGCTGGAGTCGATGGAGGAGCGTCAGGTCACCGTCGACACCACGACGTACCTGCTCGAGGCGCCGTTCATGGTGATCGCGACCCAGAACCCGATCGAGATGGAGGGCACGTACCCACTGCCCGAGGCGCAGCGCGACCGGTTCATGGCCCGGGTGTCGATGGGTTACCCGGCACCGGAGGCCGAGCTGCGGATGCTCGACGGGCACGCCGCCGACAACCCACTGGCCAACCTGCAGGCGGTCACCGACGGCCAGCAGATCCTCCGCCTGGTGAAGACGGTGCAGTCCGTGCACGTCTCGGAGTCCGTCAAGGAGTACGCCGTCGCTCTGGTCGGCGCGACCCGTCGCTCGCAGGAGCTGCGGCTCGGGGCCTCGCCGCGCGCGACGCTGCACCTGATCCGGGCCGCCCGAGCGGCGGCCGCGCTGGACTCCCGCGAGTTCGTCCTCCCCGACGACATCCAGGAGCTGGCAGTGCCGGTGCTCGCGCACCGGGTCCTTCCCGCGGCTGAAGCGCATCTCGGTGGGCGCGGCGCAGCCGACATCGTCGCTGGGCTGGTCTCCTCGGTGCCGCTGCCTCGCACGCGTCGGGACTGAGCCGTGCGGCAGGCACTCCGCGGGCTGACCACCAGAGGGCGGGCGTTCGTGGCGGCCGGGATCACCGCGTCGCTGTGTGCGCTGCTGCTCGGGCAGAAGGACCTGTTGCGCGTCGGCATCCTGCTCGTCGCGCTTCCGGTCGTCGCCGCCCTGGTCGTCGGCCGGACCCGGCTCCGGCTGCAGGTCCGCCGTAGCCTCACCCCGAGCCAGATCCCGGTCGGGACGCAGGCCACCGTCGAGCTCGCCCTGAGCAACGAGGGCCGGATGCCGGCCGGACTGCTGCTGCTCGAGGACCGCATTCCTTATGTCCTGGGGCACCGGCCCCGGTTCGTCGTCGACCGGGTCAGCCCGAACTGGCGGCGTACGGTCTCCTATCCGGTGAAGTCCGACGTCCGGGGGCTGTTCCAGGTCGGGCCGTTGATGCTCACCGTGGCCGACCCGTTCGGGCTGGTCGAGACAAGCCGGACGTTCACCCGCAGCCAGCACCTGCTGGTCACGCCGCGGGTCGTCAAGCTGCCCGAGATCCGCCTCGGCGCGGATCGGGCCGGCTCCGGTGAGAACCGGCCGCGCGCGATCGCTTCGGCCGGCGAGGAGGACGCGACCGTCCGCGAGTACCGCGACGGCGACGACCTCCGCCGGGTGCACTGGCGTTCCACCGCTCGCCGCGGCGAGCTGATGGTGCGCCGCGAAGAGCAGCCCTGGCAGAGCCGCTGCACTCTGTTCATCGACGCCCGGACAATCTCGCACCACGGCCACGGACCGTCGTCCAGCCTGGAGTGGGCGGTCAGCGCGGCCGCCTCGATCGGCGCCGACCGGATCCGCCGCGGGTACGCGACCACGATGCTCGGCGGGCCGACCACGCTCTCGGCGATCAACCACCGCTCGTCGACCGCCATTCACCAGCCCCTGACATCGCAGCAGCTGCTCACCGAGTGCGCGACCGTCGAGGAACACCGGTACGCCGAGATCGGCCCGCTGCTCACCGTCGACCGGCACGCCCAGGAACCGAGTCTCGTGATCGCGATCCTCGGCGCCTGCAGCGGCGACGACATCGCCGCACTCAATCGCTGGCGAACCAGCCAGGCCACCGGTGTCGCCCTCGTGCTCGACGCGGCCAGCTGGGCGGTCGGCGCCGAAGCGACCGAGAAGGCGGCTCGGCTCACCGCCGCCACGGACGCCACCGAGAACGAGTTGCGCCGCAACGGCTGGCGAGTCGCCAGAGTCCGCCGCGGCGACCAGTTACCCACCGTCTGGTCCGGCCTCGGACTGAGGACCGGGAGAATCGCATGACCGGACATGCCCGAATCTCACTCGCTGCCTGGGGCGCTACGGTGCTCGGCTCGTTGGTGCTCACGCCGGTGTTCTCGGGGCCGTTCCTGTTCATCAGTGCGTTCCTGTGCGCGATCATCACCGGCGTCGGCGTGCTGCTGCAGAACCTGCGGGCGCCGCGGGTCGTCGTACCGGTGGTGCAGCTGGTCGTGCTCGTCGAGCTGATCTCGGTGTTCTTTCTGAAGGAGACGCTGAAGTTCGGCCTGCTGCCGACCGGTGGGACGGCGATCGAGTTCAACTCGCAGATGGTCAGCGCGATGAACTCGATCAACCAGTACAGCGCTCCCCTGCCGCCGGACGAGAACCTGCTGCTGTTCGCCACCTCGGTGATCGCGGCGGCCGGTCTGCTCATCCACGTCATCGCCGTCCAGCTGCGCCAGGCGGCGTGGGCCGGATTGCTCTTGCTGATCATGTACACCGTGCCGGCCGCGACCGTGCACGGCGGCTTGCCGGCGCTGCTCTTCATCCCGCCGGCGATCGGCTACATCGTGCTGCTGTCCGCCGAAGGCCGGAGCCGGCTCAGCCGGTGGGGACGGCGGATCTCCGGGGTCTCGCATCTGGATGCGGCCGAGCCTGTCGAGGCCTCGGCGCTCGGCCAGGCCGGGCGCCGCATCGGGCTGAGCGTGGTGGCACTGGCCGCACTCGTCCCCGCGCTGCTCCCGACCCTGCCCGAGGGCGTGATCGGCAATGGCCTGGCGGGCGGCACCGGGGGTGGCACCGGGCTCGGTACGTCGATCTCCACGACCGACCCGATGCTCGACATGGGCAAGAACCTCAAACGCGGACCGAACGAGGTCGCCCTGACCTACAAGGGCGGACCGTCCGGCGGCACCTACCTGCGGCTGACCTCGCTCGACCAGTTCGACGGCAACACCTGGCGGATCTCCAACCGGGGCCAGGGCCGCGAGATCAAGGACGAGCTCGTCCCGCCGCCCGGGTTCACCGGCGACCGCGATCGGGTGCCGAAGATGAAGCTGCAGATCGAGATCAGCCGGAACTTCCGGTCCCAGTTCGCCCCGATCCCCTACCCCGCCCAGTCGATCTCACTGCACCGCAACTGGCAGTACGACGCCAGCTCGCTGGACGTCTCGTCGAGCGACGGCGCGGTCGTTGCCGGCAAGAAGTACAGCGTGACCGCCTACGACCTGCGCCCGACCGACGAGCAGTTGCGGAACACGGTCTTCCGCGGTGCGCCGGACCCGGTCACCGACCTGCTGCCGCGCAATGTGCCGACCGAGGTCACCGAGCTGACCCAACGGATCACAGCAGGCGCCGACGGCAACAAGTACGCCGCGGCCGTCGCGCTGCAGAAGTGGTTCCGCACCGACGGCAACTACACCTACAGCGTCGAGAACCAGCGCGGCAGCGGGATGAAGGCGCTCCGGGACTTCCTGATCGACAACAAGACCGGGTACTGCGAGCAGTTCGCGACCGGGATGGCGTTGATGGCGCGGATCGCCGGAATCCCGTCCCGGGTCGGCATCGGTTTCCTGCCCGGCCAAGCCGGTAAGGACGGTCAGTACACGGTCCGCATGCACGACATGCACGCCTGGCCGGAGCTGTACTTCGAGAGCATCGGCTGGGTCCGGTTCGAGCCGACCCCGGCCACGCGCGTCGCCAGCACGCCGGACTGGACGGTCCCGTCCTCGAGCTCGACCACCCCGACCACGGCGCCGACCACCGCGCCGACCACTCCGGGACAGACCCAAGACCCGGAGATCGACAAGCCCAACAACGGCCGCAACCTGAACGACGACAACGGCACCGTCGCCTTCGACAACGGCAACTGGTTCAGCAACGGTGGCGCTCGAACGCTCGGGATCGTGGCGATCGTCGTACTGGTGCTGCTGATTCCGTGGATCCTGCGTAGCCTCAACCGCCGCCGGCGCTTCGCCCGGCCGCCGGGCCGGGTCGGCGCCGAGGGACTGTGGTCGGAGATCCGCGACACCTCGCGCGACCTCGGGCTGGACTGGAGTGATGTCTCGACACCGCGGCAGGTCGGCGAATGGCTCGCGACCAAGCTGCCCGACGAGGCACATCCGTCGGCGCTGCGGCTCTCCCGCAGCATCGAAGCCATGCGGTACGCCGGTCAGGCCGACCTGATCACGGATCTCCGTCCGGACACCACCATCATCCGGAAGGCACTGTGGAAGCAGGCGACGGCCCGCCGCCGCTGGCGCGCCCGGCTGCTACCGCCGTCGTGGCGCTGGTACCTGAGCCGCGGGACCACCGAGGCCTCGGATCTGCTCGACGAGTTCGACCTGCTGCTGGCCCGGCTGCGCAGCATGATCCTCCGCCGCCGGCACGCCGGCTGACGGCGACGACCGGCAGAGACGACAACACCCCGAGCCCACCAGGGACTCGGGGTGTTTCGTTGTTCAAGCGAGTGCTTGGAAGCTCTACCTGCTCAGCGGCTCTAGAGGTCTTCGTCGCGGCGGCGGCGCCAGCGGTCTTCCATCCGCTCCATGAAGCTTCCGGAGGAGTCGTGTCTGGTCCGGTGCCGCTTGGACGACGGCGGCGGGGGCGGGAGGTCGTCGGAGTCACCGGCGTTGCTGATCCGCTTCATGCTCAGCGCGGCGACATACAGACAGGCGACCATCATCACGAAGCCGATGACTCCGATAATGGTGTTGGGAACGATGGCACCGGTCATCAGCACCGCGATGCCGAGCACGAATCCAACGCCGGCGAGCACTGCCCGACGCTTGTAATAAGCGCGCACATTCGTCCCTCGCATGGCGGAGACAAACTTCGGGTCTTCCGCTGCCAGGGCGCGTTCGAGCTGCTCGAACTGGCGCTGCTCTTCTTCCGAGAGGGGCACCGTCGATCCCTCCATGGTGAGCGCGATCTCGATAGGCCGCCTCCAGTCTAGGCCGCGGCAGCGCCACACGAAACCCTGACCGCCTGTCCCGCGCGTCACGGTCCCGCAACTCCGCTCATCCCACTGCTTCCGAACGCGCCACTTCAGAGCGTGCCGAAGCCCTTTCCGGACCCGGATCTGTTCCGGAACCGCTCCCGCAACAGATCCGGCGTGAGCAACCACACTCCGCTACTCAGCGGGTGGCAAGGATGTGCAGCTGCGTGGCCAGTGCCCGGAACGCTGGGTGCTGGCTGGCGGTCCGCTCCAGCTCCGCGAGCGACTCGGCCGCACCCGGTTCGGAGTCGACGAACGCCGACGGCACCAGGTCCGCGAAGGTCCGCACGCCGTGCACGGTGTGCACCATAAAACCGGCGTCCGCGAGCTGCGCGCTGATCGCCGCCTCGTCGAACCGGCGCGGCATCGGATCGTTGGCACCCCACCGCCCGTCCGCATCCTGCAGCGCGACCCGCGCCTCGGTCAGGTGACCGGCCAGAGCCCGGGCGAGCACCACCGCGTTGCGCTGGGCAACAAGCAGACTCAGTACGCCGCCCTCCCGCAGCACCGACGCCATCGCCTGCAACGCCTGCACGGGGTCGTCGACGTACTCGAGCACTCCGTGGCACAGCACGGCATCCGCACTCGACTCCCCCGCCAGCCCGGGAAGCTCCGCCGCATCGCCCTGCACGCCACGCACCAGCTCGCTGACACCTTCGTCACGAGCCCGCCGCTCCAACGACGCCAAGGCATCCGGGCTCGGGTCGACCACCGTCACCCGATGCCCTTCCACCGCCAGCGGCACCGCGAATCCGCCGGTGCCACCACCCAGATCCACGATGTCCAGTCCCGCCCCCGGATCGACCCGAGCCCGGCCCGCCAGCGCAACCCGCAGCGCCTCACCCACCAGCGCCGTTCGCACGGCCCGCCGCCGCCGATCCACCATCACGCAAACCCTTCCACGACACCGACCGCCAACGCGCCACACCCTACTTGCCCCACCCCGCACCCGAACCCCACCCCAACCCCAACTCACCCACCCCAAACACCCCCACCGACATAACCGACCGGTGCTCAAGCTGGGACACGTGACGACTTCGTGCACCACTCGACCACCTCGCCAGACGCGTTGTGGCTGATACGTGCACAAAGCGACGCACGCGACGACCTTGTGCACCGCTCGACCATGTCGTGAGGCGTGTTGTGGGTGGGACGTGCTCAAGGTGGGGCCGCCGGTGGCGGGCGTGGGGTGGGGCAGACGTGGGCCAGCCCACCTACCCCGCGCCTGTGGGGTGGTGGGCTGGTGGCTGGGGTGGGTCAGCTGGCTTGCATCCAGGGCTGCGCCAGAACCGAGGCCGGGTCGGTGGTGGCGGTGAGCGCGGGCGTAGTGGAGAGGCGCAGGCTGGCTTCGACCTGGGTGTAGAAGGTCTCGACAGCGCGGATGAGGTCGTCGGCCTCGCGGGTGGTGACGGAGCGCTCGAGGCCGGCCTCGGCGGCAGCGCGCTGGGCGGCCCCGGCGGCGAAGAACGTGGCCCACTCGGCGAACTCCGGGGCGACCTCGGCGAGGAGCACCCAGGCGTTGCGCTGGACGCGGCGGCGGGCGCCGGTGCGCACCGGGCGGGCGCGGACGGCGAGCACGGCGGCCGCGACCCGGAGGGCGGCGATGTGGGCGCTCGAGTAGCGGAGCAGGTGGTCGCTCGTGTCGATCGCCTCGGCCAGGGCGGCGCGGGCGCGGGACAGCTCGCGGCCGGCGGCGCCGGCGGCGATCGGAGACACCGGAGAAACGGTCATCGGTCGGTCACCCTTTCCAGTTGCCAACGGCCGGAGTCGGGGTCGTGGGCCAGGTCGAACAGCTCGCGCCGTCCGTGCCGGCCGCAGCCCGCCTCCACTCGGTACACCGCGCGGCGTGGACCCCAGTCGGCGTCAAGGACACCAACGGCCGCGGGGCTGTTCGCCATTCCCGAACCGGCCGGGTGCGGGTCGAACATCCCGGCCATCACGGCACCGACGGTCGCCATCCCGGGCGCGGTGTCGTCCGGGGCCCCGGCGGAGGCGTAGGTGGCGGCGCCCCCGCCGGGCTTGTGCGTGGCGGCGCACTCGGCGCGGGAACGGGACCGCACCGGCGTCGCCACGCTGCTCGGAACCCGCTGCGACCACAGGCCGCGGCGGTCGTCGATCAAGCGGTCGTCGTAAGCCCCGGCGCCGATCACACCGCGCTCCCACCAGGCCGCGGTCTCGGTCCAGTGCGCCTGCACGGAGCAGACCCGCCACAACCGGCCGCGCCAGAGGAACTGCTCAGGAGACTCGACGCCGTCCACGACACTCGAACGCACCTCGACGGCCTCGTCGAACTCCCACATGCTCCATCGCCTCCTGTGTGCGAACCGCTGCTGCTCTTGACCGACGGCGGGGCCGGAGTCCCGATGGGCGGGGCCGGGGTGGGGGTCGAGGTCCACCACGGCGCCCGGCCCACCAGGAGCACCGGATCCCGATGCGGCCGCAACTCCGCACCGGGGCCGTCCAGCTGCCCGGGTCACCTCCGGCCGGTCTCCCGACGAGGCCGGGCCCGAGGTAATCGAACATCTGTTCGAACACTGGAAGAGTAGCGTCGTCCGGCGGCAATCGTCAACGGGCCGTAAGCCCGGCGCGTCGCCGTGCGACCGGTCCGGCGCCCAGACTGGAGACACCTCAGCGAAAGGACCGACGATGAAGCGGACAGCACTGGCCGGCGCGGCGGCGGTGGCCGTCGTGGCGGCGGCAGCGATCGCGCTACCGCTCTTCCAGCCGTGGCGGCTGTTCACCGACAAGGTCGTCGACGAGGCGCTGCCGGGCGCTGTTCCGATCTCCATACAGCCATCGTCGACGACGCCACCGACAGTTTCGGCGACTCCGCCGAAGACGCCCTCCGCCCCGAAGGTTCTGGCGCGAGGCAGCCTGATCTCGCACGAACACGCCACCTCCGGCAAGGTCGCCGTACTGCGACTGCCGGACGGCTCGCGCGTGCTGCGGCTGGAGAACCTGGACACGTCCGACGGGCCGGACCTCAGGGTCTGGCTGAGCGATGCCGCGGTGCTGCCGGGCAAGGCCGGATGGCACGTGTTCGACGACGGCCGCTACCACGCGCTCGGTCGTCTGAAAGCCAACCACGGCAACCAGAACTACCCGATTCCGGCGGGCGTCCGGCTCGACGACTTCCGCAGCGTGACGATCTGGTGCGACCGATTTAATGTCTCGTTCGGGGCGGCGACGCTCACCTAGGCTTCGAAGGGTGAGCAATCATCCCAACGTGCAACGCGTCGCCGACGCGCTCCAGGCCGCCGGTGCGACCGGTCAGATCAAGATTCTGGACGAGGCGGTCCCGACCGCGGCCGCCGCGGCGGCGGAGCTGGGCTGCGAGGTCGGTGCGATCGCGAACAGCCTGATCTTCGACGGCGACGGCAAGCCCGTCCTGATCCTGACCTCGGGCGCGCACCGCGTCGACACAGCGAAGGTCGCTGCGGAGTTGGGCATCAGCAAGCTCCGCCGCGCGACTCCGGAGTTCGTCAAGGAGCACACCGGTCAGTCGATCGGTGGCGTCGCTCCGGTCGGCCACCCCGGCCCGGTGCCGACGTACGTCGACACCGCACTCCAGCAGTACGACGTGATCTGGGCGGCCGCCGGTATCCCGCACTCGGTGTTCCCTACGAGCTACACCGAACTGCTGGACCTCACCGGGGCCACCCAGATCACCGTCAACTGACTAGAACGCCGGCTTGATGTCGACGTCGGCGGCCCGGACGTAGAACATCCGGTGCCCGAACCAGATCTGGTAGTACCGGTCCTTCCCGAGCACCTGGACGTGGTCGCCCGGAGTGTTCGCGTCGAACGTCACGGCGCGGTAGTAGTCGGTCTCGATGGACGCGTCGCTCAACGGGTAGGACTGCCCCGCGCCGATCGAGTACTGCAGCGGCGTGACGGTCTGGTACGGAATACCCGCCGGGTACGCCGCCTGCTCCGGATAAGCCCGTCCGTACACCGGCACCGACGTCTTGCCGGCCTTCGGCGTCACCACGACACCCGGCTTGGCGAAGGCGTCCGGAGCGGACTTCGGGCTCTTGAACCAACCCTTCGCACCCAGATACCAGACTGCCAGCCAGTCGCCCTGGCGTTCGGCCACGACGTACTGCGCGCCGGCGGCGACCCGGGCACCGTGGTCCCAGGCCTCCGTGCCACTGGCTGAGCCGTCCTTGTGCAGACCGAGGTCCGTGACCAGCGGGGCGTTGTCGTCCGGCGCCTGGCGCAGGTAGACAAAGTTGGTGCCCTGCGCCGGGCACAGCACGCCCGCGGTGGTGCAGCCGGTGACAACCTGCTGGTTACCCGCGAAGCCCGGCTTGATGGTGACGATGGATCCGGGCTTGGCCGGGAAGATCGAGTGCCCGTAGATCGGCGCACCGAGCAGGTCGAAGTAGTGCTCCCAGTCCCAGAACGGTCCCGGGTCCCAGTGCATGCCGCCGACAGTGGTTGGCAGCGTTCCCGGCACCTGGTCGTGGCCGATGATGTGCGCCCGGTCGAGCGGAATGTGGTTCTTGGCGGCCAGGTACCTCACCAGCTTGGCCGAGTTGCGGTAGAGCGACTCGGTGTACCAGGTGGCGCCCTGGGTGGCGAAGCCCTCGTGCTCGATACCGATGCTGTGCATGTTCACGTACCAGTTGCCGGCCTGCCAGGCGACGTCCTTCGCCTTCACGTGCTGCCAGACGTGACCGTCCGACGAGCGCATCGTGTACTGCCAGCTCACGTACGTCGGGTCCTGCACGAGGTTGAGAGTGCCCTGCCAGCCACCCTCGGTGTCGTGAATGACGATGTAGTCGATCTTGCCGGTCTTCGGCCGGTTCGCGAGGTCGTGGTTGCCGTAGTCGCCGGCGTCGGCGCCGGTCTTCGCGTACGGCGCGGGCAGCCACTCACAGCCCAGTGAGGCCGGGCACTCGACGTCGGAGTTCGCCTGCTTCACACCGGCCGGCAGCGCCAGCTTGGTCGCCAGCGACTTGTCCGGGGCGACCTTCACCGGCGGCATCGCGATCTGCTGACCCGTGTTCGTCGTACGGGCCGCTCCGCGCGCCATGATCGAGTAGACGTCGTCGGCGAAGGCCGTCGCGCCCGCGCGGTCCGCCGCCTCGGCGTACGCCGCCACTGCGCCGTACCACTGGGCTGCGGACGTGTCAGCGCCCACCGGAAGGCCGAGCGACCGCTGGTACGACGCCAGCAGCGCGGCACCACCGGAGATGTTGGCGACTGTGTCCGTGCGCAGGGCGACCGGGTCCAGTCCGGTCAGCTGGGACGCCTTGTACAGCGTGCGCAGCGACTCGGCCTTGGCCACCTTCTGCTTACCCGACAGGTCGACCGTGGTGCTCGGGTCGACAGCAGTCAGGTGCATCGGGCCGTAGCCACCGGACGAGCTCGATGCGCCCTGGTGGTCGTCCCAGCGGCTCTCCGCGTACGACACCGCCAGCAGCACCGGCTCCGGTACGCCGTACTTCGCGGCCGCCGCACCGAACGCCGACGCCGCGGTACTGCTCGCGTCCGGCGGTGCGGCCACCGCGGGTGGACCACCGGACGACACGCCGGTCACCGTGATCGGCAACGCTACCGCCGCGAGTGCGGCGAGAATCTTCGAACGACGCAGCATGTTGTTTTCTCCTGACCCGAGGGCGGGGGCTGCCGGCCCCACAGGCTGGCAGTCTGATCAGACTTAGTCGAGGCGACCCGCGCTGTCAACGGTTTACCAAGACTCGCCCTTCATAGGTTCGATTCTGACGAAAAGGTAGGCCGTGGAAGCATTACCGTTGGCATTCACCGCGGGCTGGGCCAGTGGGGTCAACGCCTACGCCTGTGTGCTGATTCTCGGTCTGCTCGGCCGGTTCGCCGGTGCCGAGGACGTTCCCGTCGCACTGACCAGCAACGGCGTGCTGATCGCCGCCGGCGTGCTGTTCGCCTTCGAGTTCGTCGCCGACAAGATCCCCTACATCGACTCGGCCTGGGACGCGATCTCGACCGTGATCCGGCCGACCGTCGGCGCGATCATCGCGGCCCTCATGTCCGGCGAGGCCGGCACTCTGCAGCAGGCGGCGATCGTCGCCACCGGCGGCCTCACCGCACTGTTGTCGCACGCCGTGAAGTCCAGCCTCCGGCTCGCGATCAACACCTCCCCCGAGCCGGTCACCAACATCGCCGCGTCGTCCGGTGAGGACGTCGCGGTCGCCGGTGTGATGTCGCTCGCCGCGTTCCACCCGGAGATCGCGCTCATCATCGCCGCTGTGCTGCTCCTGATCGGACTGATCGGTGTGTACGTCGCCTTTCGCTTCATCCGGCGTGGTTGGGCGCGGTTCAAGGCCTGGCGGGACAAACGCGGCAATCCGGCGACCGGGAGCAGTGCTGTCTGATGGCCGAAGTGATTGTCATCGGGGCCGGCCTCGCCGGTCTCGCCAGTGCGGTGCGGCTGGCCAAGCTCGGCCACCGCGTCACCATCTGCGAGCAGGACGAGCGGCTGGGCGGTGTCCTGGGCCGCATCGAAGCGGACGGCTTCCAGTGGGACGCCGGAGCCGCCAGTACGACGCTCCCGGCGGCGCTGCGCGACCTGTTCCGCAAAAGCGGCCGCCCGATCGAGAATCTGGTGCAGCTCGAGCCAGTGCTCGACGCACGACGGCACATGTTCGCCGACGGCTCGGTGCTCGACCTGCCGCTGAATGATCGCGCTACCCAGCACGAAGCGTGGACAGACCTGGCCGGTGCGCACGTGGCACAGCAGTGGACCGCGCTGGTCGACAGCTACGCGGACACCTGGCAACTCCTGCGCACTTCGTCGATCGAACCACCTCTCGAAGGCGAGCTTCCGTTCAACCACCGGCTGCCGCTCAGCACGGTGCGCGCACTCAAGCCCTGGCAGTCGCTGGAGCAGTTCGCCCAGCGCCGGCTGTCCGATGACCGGGCCCGCGCCGTACTGCGGCACTTCGCGGCCCAGGGCGGTTCGGATGCGACGCTCACCCCGGCCTATGTCGGCGTGTGGTCGTATTTGGAGCGCACATTCGGGCGGTGGACGGTCCCGGGCGGTTTCGGTGCCGTCGCAGACGCACTGGTGCAGCGAGCCAGCGAGCGCAAGATCGCCATCCGGACCAACGCCGAAGTGGTCTCGGTCGCCACCAACAGTGGCACTGTCACCGGCGTACGGCTGGCTGATGGTGAAGAGCTGGCCGCGGACATCGTCGTCAGCGACATCGACCCCCGCGAGCTCTACGGCCGGTTGGTGAACGACTCCGCCGCCAAGAAGGTGCGCAAGCGCGTCCTGGCGACGCACCAGGCACAGGCGGCGTACGTCGTGCATCTCGGTCTGGAGGAGCCAGTCCCGGCCCTGCCGTTCGAGACCGTCCTGCACGGTACGCCGACAGTCGTGGTGCGCACCGGCGGTCAAGCACCGGCCGGGCACCAGGCGTGGTCCGTCCTGGTCCACGGCTACCCGACCGACGACGTACTGGACTTGCTCGTCGCCCGCGGCCTGCACATCCGGGACAAGGTGGTCTCCCGCCAGGTCTCGCCGTCATGGTGGGCCGGAGTCGCCTGGGAGGGCTACCGCACCGCCCGCCGCCGGGCCGGCAACGTCTCCCCCGTCAAGGGCCTGTACTGCGTCGGAGCCGGCGCCCACCCCGGATCCGGCGTACCGGCGACCACTCTGGGCGCCGCGATCGTCGCTGACGCCATCGGGAAGGCCCGGGGGTCGGGTGGAGATCCCGCGCCGTAGCGAGCAGGTGCCCGGTGCGGTAGCTCGGTGTGCGGGGGCGGAGTGCTCGATGCGGAGCATCTAGTGCTCTGCACCCGTGCGGCGAGGTGCCGTGCCGGGTGCCGCGCAGTAGGCGCGGGATCTTCACCCGACCCCCTAGCCCACTCTGGGGTTGGGAAACACCGCGCACTAAGATTGGACGTTCCTGTGTTTCGTGTCGGGGTGGTGCCCGGCAGTAGAGAGGATCTCGGTGGATCAAACCCCCCTGCCGGCCGATGACGACAACGTCGAGCGGGCTGAGCTGGCGGCTGAGCAACAACACGTTGACCTGGTGTACGACCGGGTCGACGTGGCGGCTCGATCGGCATCCCGAATCGCGGTGGACGGTCACGCGCGGGCCCAGGCCCAGAACGTCGGCCGGGTCCGCGAGGAGGAGCAGACCGGCCTGTACGAGCGGGACGTGCTGGTGTTCGCGGCCGCCCGCCGGATCGCCGAGCTGGACGCGGAGCACGAGGGTCTGGTCTTCGGCCGCCTCGACTCCGACCAAGGCGACGACCAGCCGACCGCTACGGCGGCCAGTGAGCTCGAGAGCCTGTACGTCGGCCGGATCGGCGTCCGCGACGCCGAGTACGAGCCACTGGTCATCGACTGGCGCGCACCGGCGGCCGAGCCGTTCTACCGGGCGACCGGCACCGACCGGCTGAAGGTCGTCCGGCGCCGCGTGCTCCGGAACAAGGGTCCGCGAATCATCGGGATCGAGGACGACCTGCTGGCGCCGGAGCGTGCGCCGGAGGACCTGCCGGTGATCGGCGAGGGCGCCCTGATGGCTTCGCTGTCGCGGGCCCGCGGCCACACGATGCGCGACATCGTCGCCACCATCCAGGCCGAGCAGGACCGTGCCATCCGCGCGCCTGCTCGCGGAGTCACCGTGATCGGCGGTGGTCCGGGCACCGGTAAGACAGTGGTCGCCCTGCACCGCGCAGCCTTCCTCCTCTACAGCGACCGCCGCCGGTTCGAGCGCGGTGGCGTTCTGGTGGTCGGTCCGTCCGCGGCGTTCATGGCCTACATCGAGCGCGTCCTGCCGAGCCTCGGTGAGAACACCGTGTCGCTGCGCGCTGTCGGCGAGCTGGTGGACGGTGTGAAGGCCACTGCGGTCGACGACGCCGACACCGCTGCGATCAAGGGCTCATTGCGGATGAGCGGCGTGCTGTCGCGTGCTGCCCGCGACCGGGTGCCGAACGCACCGACCACGCTGCGGGTCTTCATCGGTGGCGCGACCATCGAGGTGGACAGCAACCAGCTCGACAACGTACGCCGCAACGCGTTGCGTCGGACGCCTCGCAACCGCGCCGCAGGTGAAGCCCGCAAGGGCTTGGTGGCCGCGCTGTGGCAGCGGTTCCCGGAGGACCTTCGCACCGGTGTGTACGGCGATCGTGAGGCGTTCGGAGACCGGGTCACCGACACTCCGGCGTTCCGGACGTTCTTCAGCCAGTGGTGGCCGGTTCTGACGCCGGAGGCCGTGCTGCGCTGGCTCGGCGATGAACGCCGGTTGCAGCGCTGGGCCCGCAACGAGCTGAGCCCGGTAGAGATCAGCACACTCGCTGCGGCAATCCGCGGTACGGACGAGTTCACCGTTGCTGACGTGGCGTTGCTCGACGAGCTCAGTACGCACCTGGGCCACGCTCCGGTCCAGGAGACGCGCGACGAGGAGTTCGACTGGCTGGAAGGCTTGTCGGACGGTGTGAACGAGGTGCTGACCACCTCAGAGCGCCGTGCTCGCGCAGCGGCCGCTCGCGATGCCGAGGAGCCGGAGGACTACGCCCACGTCCTGGTGGACGAGGCACAGGACCTCTCCCCCATGCAGTGGCGGATGGTCACCCGGCGCGGCCCGCAGGCCAGCTGGACGATCGTCGGCGACCCGGCGCAGAGCTCCTGGCCGGACCCGGACGAGGCCCGGGCCGCGATGGACTCGATGCTGGCGCACCTGCAGCGGCACAGCTTCCGGCTGTCCACCAACTACCGCAACTCGGCCGAGATCTACGCGTTCGCGGGCGAGGTGATCCGCCAGACGCTGCCGGACGCCGACCTCCCGAACGCGGTCCGGCAGACCGGTGTGGATCCGGAGCACCGGATCTTCGACGCCGGCAAGATCGCAGAGGCCGCCGGTGACGCCGCAGCCGAGCTCCTGAAGCTCGTCGAGGGCACGGTTGGTGTCATCGTGACGCCGACCCAGCGTCCGGCCGTGGAGCGCGTGCTGGCCGAGATCGGCGACCCTCGGGTCGTCGCGCTCACCCCGCTCGAGTCCAAGGGTCTCGAGTACGACGCTGTCGTCGTGGTGGAGCCTGACCAGATCGTCAGCGACACCCTGGGTGGCGTGCGTGCCCTGTACGTCGTTCTGACCCGGGCAACCCAGCGGATGATCACCGTGAACAGCACCACCCACTGGCTGCCCGCCAGTCAGTAAAGCTCAGCCGCGCGGGACGACGTACGACACCAGGTCTGCGTCGTCCGCCGCGAGGTCTGCCCAGCGACAGGTCAGGTGCAGGACGGTCAGCCCGGAGGTCGGGTATTTCTGCGTGAGCTGGACACGCTCCGGGCTGGTGCCGTCCAGGGCCAGCTCGTCGGCGAGCCACGGGATGCCGGGCGCGTGGCCGACCATGATCACCGTGCGGGCCTCGGCCGGCACCTCACGGACGACGTCGAGAAGCTCGACCGTGTCGGCGTTGTAGATCGTCCGGTCGTACCAGACGTCGGTGGCGACCGCGCCGGCTTCGGCGGCGTACTGCCAGGTCTCGCGGGTGCGCTGCGACGGCGAGCACAGGACCAGGTCCGCTTCGATGCCTTGGGCAACTAGATACCGTCCGGCCGCGGCGGCGTCCGCGCGGCCACGGTCGGCCAGCGGCCGCTGCAGGTCCGGCATCGACTCCGGCGGCACCGCCTTGGCGTGCCGGAGCAGGACGAGGGTGCGATCGATCAGCAGGTCGCTCGGGTCAGCCATCCGCTCAGGATAAGGCTCAGGAGCCGACGTGGCTGCTCAGGTTCTGGAAGACCTGGCGGGTCGCCGTCGAGCGGTTCAGCGTGATGAAGTGGATGCCCGGCGCACCACCGGCGAGCAGCTGCTCGCACAGCTCGGTCGCGATCTCCACGCCGACCTGCCGGACGGCGGCCGGGTCGTCCTCGACGGCCAGCAGCCGGTCCGTCACCGGCTTGGGCAGCGCCATCCCGGTCAGCTCGGCCATCCGCTGGATCTGCTTGATGTTGGTCACCGGCATGATGCCCGGCAGCACCGGGATGTCACAGCCCAGTGCGGCGGCCCGGTCGACCAGCCGGAAGTAGTCGTCCGCTCCGAAGAACATCTGCGTGATGGCGTAGTCCGCACCGGCCTGTGCCTTGGCGGCCAGCACCTGCGCGTCCGCCTCGAGCGAGTCGGCCTCCGGGTGCTTGTCCGGGAACGCCGCCACTCCGACACAGAAGTCGCCCAGTTCACGAATCAGCTCGACCAACTCGACCGCATGGTTCAGCCCTTGCGGGTGCGCGACCCACGGCTGGTTCGGACCGCCCGGCGGGTCGCCACGCAGTGCCAGCATGTTCCGCACGCCGGAGCCGGCGTACGCACCGATCACCGACCGCAGCTCGTCCCGCGAGTGCGAGACGCAGGTCAGATGGCCGATCGGCGTCAGCGAGGTGTCCTGGGCGACCCGCTCGGTCACCCGGATCGTGCCGTCCCGCGTCGTACCGCCCGCGCCGTACGTGATCGAGACGAAGGTGGGCCGCAGCTGCTCGATCTCACGCAGCGAGTGCCACAGCACCTCCTCGGCCTCCGGTGTCTTCGGTGGGAAGAACTCGAAGGAGAAGGACCGGCTTCCGCTCGCCAGCAGCTCCCGGACAGTCGGAGTGCTGCCGGGAAGTGTCGAGGGAAGTCCGTTGGCCATGCGCCAAGGTTACCCGCGCCGTCGGCGGCCGTGCAGTGACCGACTACGCTCCGAGACGTGTATGGCGAAGTGGACATCCCCGCCGAGGTCCAGCGCGCGCTGACGGGGTTCCTGGACCTCCAGCAACAGCGGCTGGCGGCTATCGGTCCGGAGCTGACCGAGGTGGTTGAAGCGGCCCGGGACGCGACCAGCGGCGGCAAGCGACTGCGACCGGCGTTCTGCTATTGGGGTTTCCGGGCGGCCGGCGGTGATCTGACGCAACCGATCCTGACCGCGGCAGCCAGTCTGGAGATGCTGCACGTCAGCGCGCTGGTCCACGACGACGTCATGGACTCTTCCGACGTACGGCGTGGCGCTCCGGCCGCGCACCGGCGATTCGAAGCGCTGCAGCGCGCCCGCTCGGAGGCGTCCGGTCGCGGCGGCGATCCGGTGAACTTCGGTGTGGGTGGAGCGATCCTGCTCGGTGACCTGTGCCTGATCTGGGCCGACGAGCTACTGCACACCTCTGGCTTCGACGCGGCCGCTCTGGCCCGCGCATCCCGCTTCTTCGACTCGGTGCGCGTGGAGGTGACCGCAGGCCAGTACCTCGACCTGGTCGCCCAGGCGAGCGGCGAGTCCGACATGGACCTGGCCCTGCGCGTCCTGCGCTACAAGTCCGCGTCGTACACCGTGGAGCGACCACTTCACGTCGGTGCGGCACTAGCGGGCTGCGAGCAACCACTGATCGACGCACTGTCGGCGTACGGGCAGCCGATCGGCGAGGCCTTCCAGTTGCGCGACGATCTGCTCGGTGTCTTCGGTGACCCGGCGCTGACCGGCAAGCCGGCCGGTGACGACCTGCGCGAGGGCAAGCGGACCGTCCTGGTCGCCTATGCGGTCGACCACTGCTCCGAGGTCCAACTGGCCGAGTTCGACCGGCTCTTCGGCCGCCCCGACCTGGACGACGACGAGATCCAGCTACTGCGCGAGATCCTGCAGGACTCCCGCGCCGTACAGGCCTGCGAGGACCTGATCACCGAGCGGACCGAGGACGCGCTCGATGCACTCGACCGCGCTCCCCTGTCCGACGACGCGGCCCGCAAGGGCCTGACCGATCTCGCGATCGCCGCAACGTCCCGCGTGCTCTAGAGCGTCGGCAGTGCGCTGAGTAGCGCCGGGCTGTCCGCCTTGGGAAGCTCTTGCATGAGAAAGCGGAGCTGTCCGGAGTTGCTGCTGTCCTCGGCGAAGATCTGCAGTGCTACGTCGACAGTGTCGTGGTCGTGCTCGAGCAGGTGCTCCACGCCGGTCCACAGAACCACTTCGGGCTCACCGGTCGAGCGATCGCTCAGAGAGTCGGCCAGTGCGTCCCAGTTGCGGCCGAACCAGCGCGGGAAGTCGAAGGCGGTCGCACAGACGTCGAGGAAGCCCGCCTTGTCGTGGACATCGGTGGTGTTGAGCAGAACGAAGTCCCAGCCGGCCGCCGCAACCTCACGCCGTACGTCGTCGGCTCCGAGGCTGGACTGCCAGCGGTAGACGCCGGGGCGAAGGCCCTCGGTGAGCAAGGTACGCAGGTCGGTCATCCGTTGTCCTCCGCGATCCGGCGGAACGACGCGTAGTGGTCGTCGGTGTAGTAACGCTCGTCGCTCTTACCGGTCACGATCCGGCGGGCGCCGCGGTCCCGCTCCCCCGGTGTCTTCACGGTGTACTCGTGGTAGTAGCCGTTGCTCTGCTTGGGCAGGATCTTCTCGCGGTTGCCGAAGACCACACCGTCCCGGTTGTAGGGGAACGGGCCGCCCTTGTCGATCAGTTTCAAGGTGTCCTGCGCCTCCTTGGGCAGCTCGGACACCGCGACGAACCGCAGACCGCTGACCGGATCGACACTCGGTGTCGACGACGGCTTCTGCTCAGGAGCGCAGCCGAATAGCGACGCAGCCAGCGTGATCACCATCATGGCGATCACCACGACCGCGACGATGCGGACGGTCTTCGGATTGGTCACCCGGCACTCCGCAGGCGCCGGCTGAACTCCGCAGCGGCCGCACCGGGGTCGTCAGCGTCAGTGATCGCCCGTACGACGACCACCCGCGTCGCACCGGCCGCCATCACCTCGTCCAGTCGCGCGAGATCGATACCGCCGATCGCGAACCAGGGTTTTGATTGCTGGCGGCTTGCAGCGTAGGAAACCAGCTCCAGTCCGGCCGCCTGCCGGCCGGGCTTGGTCGGCGTCTCCCAGGTCGGACCGACGCAGAAGTACTCCGACCCGTGCTCGGCCACGGCAGCGTTGACCTGGCTGAAGGTGTGCGTGGACCGGCCGATGATCGGCTCCGAGCCGATGACGCCCCGGGCCGCGTGCACCGGCAGGTCCCGCTGCCCCAGATGCAGTACGTCGGCGCCGGCCGCGAACGCGATGTCCGCGCGGTCGTTCACCGCCAGCAGCTTGCCGTGCCGCTTGCACGCGGCAGCGAACACCTCCAGTGCCGCAAGCTCGTCAGCAGCCTCCATCTCCTTCTGCCGGAGCTGCACGATGTCGACGCCGCCGGCCAGCGCGGCGTCCAGGAACTGTTCGAGGTCGCCCTGCTTCTCCCGCGCGTCCGTACACAGGTACAGGCGAGCGTCGTGCAGGCGATCCGTGGACTCAGTCACACGACACAGCCTGCCATGCCGCACCGGACGTAGGCTGACGGCATGCCTGAGCACACGTCCGATGTGGTGGTTGTTGGCGGCGGGCTGATCGGTCTGGCGACCGCCTGGCAGCTGGCCGTCGACGGTCTCCAGGTGACGGTCTGCGACCCGACTCCCGGCCAGCAGACCTCCATCGTCGCCGCCGGCATGCTGGCCCCGGTCACCGAGGTCGAGTACGGCGAGGACGACCTGCTCGCGCTCAACCTGGCCGGCGTCGAGGCGTGGCCCGCTTTTGCCGCACAGCTCGAGGAAGCGACCGGCCTGTCCGCGGGACTGCACCGCACCGGCACCCTGTCGGTCGCGTACGACGTCGACGACGCGGCGGAGCTCCGCAGACTGGCGGAGTACCAGCGCAACCTCGGACTGGACGTCGAAGTGCTGTCCGGCCGCGAAGCCCGCAAACGTGAGCCCCTGCTGGCAACCGGCGTCTCCGGCGGCGTGTGGGTCCCCGGTGATCATTCCGTCGACAACCGCCAGGCAGTCACCGCACTCCTGCGCGCAGTCGAGGTCTCCGGCGTCACAGTGATCCGCCAGAGCGTCTCCCACCTCATCACCTCCGGTACGACGGCAATCGGCGTACAGCTCGCGGATGGAACCGCCGTTCATGCCGCTCAAGTGATTGCCGCAACCGGGCCGTGGTCGGCGCAGCTGAAAGGCGTGCCGGCCGAATTACGCGCGCCGGTGCGCCCGGTCAAAGGCGAAGTACTGCGGCTGCGCGTTCCCGAGGCCTATCGCCCCGCGCTCAATCACACGGTCCGCGCCACCGCCCGCGGATTCTCGGTCTATTTGGTTCCCCGCCCCGGCGGCGAACTGGTGGTCGGTGCCACCAGCAACGAGCTCGGCTACGACACCCGGGTGCTGGCCGGCGGCGTCTTCGCTTTGTTGCGCGATGCAAGGACCGTGCTGCCGGTCATCGACGAACTCGAACTGCTGGAGACGATTGCCGGACTCCGGCCGGCCACTCCCGACAACGCACCGATCCTCGGCCCGTCCGGACTCGATGGGTTGCTCTGGGCAACGGGTCACTACCGCAACGGCGTCCTGCTGACGCCGATCACCGCGGCGATTCTGACCGCGACCGTCCGCACCGGACAGCTGCCGGATCTCGGTAAACCTTTTTTACGGAGCCGTTTCGGTCAGTTCTGACCAAACAAGATAAACATTGAGTTACAGCCGTAACAATCACCCCATTCGCCCCTGTTGTCACATCTGTACCAGCACTTACGGTCAAGTGACGTGACACGGGGAGATGGACCATGCGAAATGTCGTACGTGTACTGACCGGAATCGCGGTCCCGGTGCTGGCCGCCGGACTGATCACCGCCGGGTCGCCGGGTTTCGGCGCCTACACGGTGAAGAGCGGAGACACGCTCAGCCACATCGCCAGCCGCTACGGGACCAGCGTGAAGACGCTGGTCGCCCTGAACAAGCTCCCGGGTAACGGCAACGCCATCTACGCCGGCGAGGTCATCAAGCTGCCCGGCAAGCCCAAGGCCGCCCCGAAGAAGACCCGGACCGCCGCCAAGCCGCCGGCCAAGCGTTCCCAGCTCCGGATGAGCCGGTACGTCGTCAAGCCGGGCGACACGATCTCGAAGATCGCCAAGCGCTTCCGGTGCTCGCAGGCGAACCTGCTGGCCGCCAACCGGATGCGCGCCAGCGACCGCATCTTCGCGGGCAAGTCGCTGCGAGTCCCGGTCAAGGTGAAGGTCAAGGCTCCCAAGAAGAGCACCAAGCCCACGAAGAACAAGCGCAACACCTTCGCCGGCCGCACCTACGCCGACCACATCGTCGCCGCCGCCGACCGCAACCGCGCCGCCATGAAGAAGCGCAAGCTCCCGTCGCGCGCGCAGATGCGGAGCCTGATCGTCACCACGGCCAAGCGGTACGGCGTCGATCCGGAGCTGGCGCTCGCGGTGAGCTGGCAGGAGTCTGGCTGGAAGCAGCGCGTGGTCTCGCCCGCCAACGCCATCGGCGCGATGCAGGTGATCCCGTCGACCGGACGGTTCTCCTCAAGCATCGTCGGCCGCGACCTGGACCTGCTCAAGGCCCAGGACAACGTCACCGCCGGTGTGGTCCTGCTGGACCGCCTGACCGGTGCCGCGAAGCTGGACATCGCCGTAGCGGGCTACTACCAGGGCCTGGGCGGCGTCCGGAAGAACGGCATGTACCCCGACACCAAGCAGTACGTGCAGAGCGTCCTGCGCCTGAAGGCTCAGTTCGAGAAGGGCTGGAACCCGCTCAAGTGACCGCTTGAGCGGTGCGCCTGGCGCGGTCGACCTGGAGCCTTATCTAGACTGCGTGGAGCAGGACGGCTCGAGAGGCGGCTCACCAGCAGTGACGGATGACGTGGACACGCAGGTAGGCGACCGCCTCGTCGGGCGAGTGCTCGACGGTCGCTACCGCGTGGGGGCCCGGGTCGCCAAGGGCGGCATGGCCACCGTCTACCAGGCGCTGGACATGCGGCTGGACCGGATCGTCGCGCTGAAGATCATGCACGACGGTCTCGGCGACGACGCCCAGTTCGCGCGCCGCTTCGTCGCCGAGGCCAGAGCCGCCGCCAAACTCTCGCACCCGAACGTGGTCGCCGTGTTCGACCAGGGTGACGACAACGGCACGCTGTTCCTGGCGATGGAGTACATCCCCGGCCGCACACTGCGTGACCTGATCCGCGAGCACGCACCGCTCTCACCCGCCCGCGCGCTCGATCTGCTGGCGCCGATCCTGTCCGCCCTGTCCGCTGCGCACGACGCCGGCATTGTCCACCGTGACATCAAGCCGGAGAACGTCCTGCTCTCCGACAGCGGCACGGTGAAGGTCGCCGACTTCGGTCTGGCGCGTGCGGTCAGTGCGAACGGCAACACCGCCACCCAGGGCCTGCTGATGGGCACTGTCTCGTACCTAGCCCCTGAGCTGGTGACGGACGGCAGCGCGGACGCGCGCTCGGATGTCTACTCGTCCGGCATCCTGCTGTACGAGCTGCTGACCGGTGCCAAGCCGCACAGCGGTGACACCCCGATCCAGGTCGCGTATGCGCATGTGCACGCCGATGTGCCCCCTCCGTCGCTGGTGCAGCCGGACATCCCGCCGTACGTCGATGCGCTGGTCCAGCGCGCCACAGCCCGCGACCGGGACCTGCGACCGGCCGACGCGCGAGTGATGAGCCGCCAGGTACGCCGAGTGCGCAGTGCGCTCGAAGAGGGCCTGCCGGACGACCCTGAGCTCACTGGCGATCTGACGGTGCCGATCCAGCAGATCCGCCAGGACAGCGACTACGACGACGGCTACACCCGCGAGGTCACCCCGATCACTCCGGTCAACGTGCTCAAGCACGAGACGATCGTCGTACCGGTGGAGCACGGGCGTCCGACCGGTCAACCGGCAGCGCGCAAGCCATCGCCACCACCAGTACGCCGAAGCCGGCGCCGCGGGATGATCGCGCTGATCATCATCCTGCTGGCGGCGATCGGCGTCGGGACCTCAGCCTGGTACTACGGCATCCACCGCTACACGACCACTCCGAACCTGGTGAAGCTCACACCGGCCGCCGCGGCGATCGAGGCCGAGAAGGCCGGGCTGCGGACCACCCTGGCCAACCAGGACTACTCCGAGGACATCCCCAAGGGCCAGGTCACCTCCACCGATCCCAAAGTGGGTGACCGGATCCGCAAGGACGGTGAGATCAACCTCACTGTCTCCAAGGGACCGGAGCGCTACCGCGTGCCCCAGCTGGCCGGTCTCGACCTGGACGCCGCCAACCGCGCCATCGCACCGATCAAGCTGGTGCAAGGCCAGATCAAAGAGCAGTACGACGAGACAGTGCCGGCCGGCCGGATCGTTGCCTTCTACCCGCGGTTCAACATGCTCGTCGCGCCGAACACCGCGGTCAACTTCGTGGTGAGCAAGGGCAAGAAGCCGATCCCGGTGCCCGACTTCACCGGCAAGACCTACCGCGAGGCGAACAAGACCCTGCGCAAACTCGGCTTCGTCGTCAACCGCACCGAGCAGTACGACGAGAAGGTCGCCGAAGGCGTGGTGATCAGCCAGACCCCGCGCGGCGGCACCCTGCACGCCAAGGACACGGTGCAGGTGGTCGTCTCCAAGGGTCCGCCGCTGGTCGACGTACCGAACGTGAAGCGCAAGTCGCTCGCCGACGCCCAGCAGATCCTCAAGCAGGCCGGGTTCGAGGTGAAGGTCGAGAAGGCGGCGCTGAACATCGGCCTGAACATCGTCGCGGCCCAGAACCCGGGCGCCGGTCAGAAGGTCCGGCCGGGCAGCACCATCACGATCACGGTCCTGTGATTAGCTGTCCCGCGTGAATCGCTCGCGCCTTGCCGTACTGGCGCTGCTCGCCGTGGCGGCGGCGTGGGGATCGACGTTCTTCCTCACCAAAGATCTGCTCACGAGGATGGACGTCGCCGACTACCTGGCGTTGCGGTTCGCGATCGCCTCGGCAGCGCTGCTGCTGATCCATCCGCCGGCGATCGCACGGCTGAACCGCCTGGACCGCGGCCGGGCCGTTGCCCTCGGCATCACTTACGGCATCGCCCAGCTGGTGCAGACCGAAGGCCTGCGGCACACACCGGCCAGCGTATCCGGTTTCGTCACCGGCATGTACGTCGTCTTCACGCCGCTGCTGGCCGCGGTCATCCTGCGGCACAAGATCGGTCGCTGGGCCTGGGTGGCTGTGGTGCTGGCCACAGTCGGCCTAGGCGTCCTGTCGCTGCGTGGCTTCACGCTGGGCACTGGCGAGCTGCTCACACTGGCCTCAGCCGGTCTCTATGCCTTGCACATCATCGGTCTGGGCGCGTGGTCCACACCGGAGAACGCCTTCGGGCTGTCGGCGCTGCAGATGGTGGTGATCACCTGCGTCTGTGCGGTCGGCGCCATCCCTGGTGGCTTCTCCATCCCCAGCAACGGCCCGGACTGGATCAGTGTCATCTACATGGCGCTGATCTCCGGTGCGCTCGCGCTGATCGTGCAGACCTGGGCGCAGGCTCATCTCACTCCGACCCGAGCTGCGATCGCGATGACGATGGAGCCGGTGTTCGCGTCGACCTTCGCGGTCATGTTCGGCTCGGAGAGTGTGACCTGGCGGATGCTGACCGGTGGCGCACTGGTGCTGGCGGCGATGTTCCTGGTCGAGCTGGCGCCACGGCGGAAGTTCGAAGCCGAAGTGCAGCACCTCGCCCAGTAGGGAGTTTCGATGCGGGACAACAGCGCACGGCGGGTCCGGTGGTTCCCCACCGCGGCGATTGCTGTTGTGCTGGCTGTTCTGGCGGGAGGCGGCGCACTGAACCTCGCCTATTACCCACAGCCCGCATTGGTGGCCGACGGCGTACCGCACCGGTCGGCTCAACGCGCCAAGGACCTTCGCACCCAAGCCCTCAACGACCTGGACGCCCTGACGCTCCCCAGCGGCGCCACGCTGGCCGGCTGGGACGGCCCGTGGCGCTACGTCTGGCCGCGGGACGCGTCGTTCGTCGCAGCGGCGCGCTGCTCGGTCGGCCAGTACGCCGAGGCGGCGCGCGTGCTCGACTTCCTGGATCGGATCAAACCCACGTCCGGCCGCTGGGAAGCCCGGTACCTCGAGACCGGGCGACCGGTCGCCGACAGCCGCGAACCACAGCTCGACGGCTCCGGCTGGGTGCCCTGGGCAACGTGGTTCTGCCGGACCGGCGCCCGGCACTGGGACATGGTGCGGCAATCGGCCGACCACATCACCCAAGAGCTCGGCGCGAACGGTCTGCCCCAGCCTTCCCCCGACTACTGGGAGCGCCCCGAGTCAGAGGTCACGCTGGGCACGGTCGCACCACTGCTCACCGGACTGCGGGCAGCGATCCGGATCGCCACCGAGCTCGGTCACACGGTGGAGGCCGAGCGCTGGCAGGCCGCGCTCACCACGTTGTCCACGGCAACCGAGCACCGGTTCGCACCGGACTATCCCCGGACCCCGGCGTACGCGGAGAGCTTCCTGGAACCAGGTCTGCTGCCGGCATGCCTCGGCGGCGGTGCCGACGCGATCGTCACCGTCCTGGGCCCACCATTCGCCCCGGAACGCCACGCAGTCAGCCAGGCGATCGACAACGCGCGTGCCGTATCGACTCAGCCGAACGGCGGACAGGACCCCGGCGAGGAGTGGCGAGCGGACGGTGTCGCCTGGACGCCACAGACCGCATTGTTCGCTCTCAGCGCCGCAGCGCGCGGCGACCGCCGCACTGCCGAGCAGATCCTGAGCTGGCTCGATCACTACCGCACTCCGAGTGGGAGCCTGCCGGAGAAGGTCAACCGCGACCGGCAGCCCGCCGGCGAGGCTCCCCTGGGCTGGACCGCCGCCCTGGTCGTCCTCGCCGGCCAGGCGCTCGACAAACCGCTACCGATTCCCTAGCTCAACAAATCTCCATCACGTCGTGCACCGGCGCGTCCGGGCGCGCCGTACTGGTTCTGGCCGAGTAGAAGAACGCAGTCGAGGCGATGTCGTCCTGCAGCGGCAGATAGCGTCCACCCGACCGCCACCCCAGCGCCTGTACGTCGGCCCGCAGCCGCGAGCGAAAGCGGATCGGGTCCGGCAGGTGGAAGCGGTACATGCCGAACCGCTGCTGACTCGCGTACTGCCCGTCCGGCCGGATCACCTGCGGCATCCCGAGGTACGGCGTACTGAACTCGGTGTACCCACCCAGGTGCGGTACGTCGAAGTTCCACGCGCCTCCGAAGTAGTCCTCCGTACCGGTGCCGCAGATGGTCGGGAACTCCTCGTCATCATCCAGGTAGAACTTCACCTCGCCCTCACCCCACCAACCACTGCTGTTGACGCCCCACGCGAGGTAGGTGCCCACGTAGTGCCCCGGCCCCTCCACGCCGTCCAGCAGCGTGTGCACGGTCTTGGCCGCCAGCGGGTTGCTCCGCCGCCACTGCGCATGCAGGTACGCCGACTTGTCCGGCACAGCGCCCAACCAGTAGTCCACCTGGAAGTACACGACCACCGTCTCGTCGTGAGTGTTCTCCAGCGTCAGAGTGGCCTGGGACTGGAACGGCATCTCCCAGTAGCAGTTGAAGCCGCCGTTCGGATTCACGGCGACGGGGAGCGAGTTCACCTGGGCGAACTTGCCCCACCCGGAGCAGAAGAAGTCGCCGACCGGAGTCTCGATCGCCGGAGCCGCGTCGCCGTCCCAGTGCGCCCGCAGAACCAGCCGCCGCCAGTGATCCACGTGTGTGGTCAGCCAGATGTGGGTGATCGCACCGGAGCCGGTGATGTCGGCGAGTGTGGCGGTCTCCCCCGGTCCGATCTCGATCGACGGCGACACCTTCCAGCCCTGACCGAGGTCGCGGGCCGCGTGGGCGCCGGTCCCTTCGGTCCGACGGCCGCCCTGACCCGGCTCACCGGTGGGGTTCTCCGCGCTGATGGAGCGCGTCTCGACATCCACGAGCGCGCTGATTCCGGACAGGTTCCCAAGAGTCATGACCCCGACCCTAAGCGAAGAGAAATCGATTGCCCAGCCCCGTCAGCGCATCAGCAAAGACGAACCTTCGCCTCCAGACCGACGAACCCCAGGCACGCCCACGGCCGGCCCTGCGCCGGATCCGCCCGCACGATCAGCGGAAAGGCATCGGCGCCGCGCACCACCGGCGTCTTCTCGTTCTGCGGGCTACCGACCGCGCCGCCACGGGCCGCGGCTGCAGCCTTCACATCGTCGACAGTGACCGCCGAGCGCGTGGCCTTTTCCGCGGCCGCCCTGGCATCCGTCGCGACCTGCAGCGCGAAGTCGATCTCCGGCGGGCTCGCCCACGTGGTCGTCGTGACCGGGAAGACCACGCCGAACATCCCCAGTCCGACCGCGACGATGATCCGCCGCAGCCGCCGCGACTGATCACCGGCAAGCAGCGCGGCACACGCCAGCGCCAGCAGCAGCGTCAACCCACGCAGAATCCAGTGCCGATCGAGCCGGGCATCCACCAGAACCGCGGCAACCACCGCCACCACAACACAGAAAGCGGCCACGGCAAGAGCCTGCACACGCGAAGACATGCCGCAGACGATATCCAGGAGCTCAGGTCCGCCAGCGGTCGGTCAGCTCATCCATCGACGGCGGCGGCCCCGGGAGCTCGCCGCCGGATGATTCGCCCGGCCGGCGCATCGCCTCCAGCATCAAGGTCAGGTAGCGATGGCGGAGCTGACGGGTCCGCTTCTCGTCACCGAGTTTGATCGAGGTGATCTGCTCGAGGATCACCGCGAAGTCCTCGACCACGATCCCCGGCCGGAGGTACTCCTTCGTCCGCGCATACACGGCCCGATCCAGCTCGTTCGCCCGTACGGCGGCCTCGAACAGCTCGGGCGTCGGGGTGAAGGTGCCCGCGAGCCGCTGGGTGAGCGAGTTCGTGTCGGCGTCGACGAGCGACCGCAGGTACGCCTCGAAGGCCGTCCACGGATCGCGATCGTCGGCCAGCGCCTTCTCCGACTCGGCGATGTAGCGGTCGAGGCCGTCGCCGCAGAGCTTCCGCAGCAACTCCTCCTTGCTCGCGTACCGCCGGTACAGCGCACTGATCCCGACGCCGGCCCGCTCGGCGACAGCGGAGATCGGCGCTCCGGGATCGGCGATGAAGACCGCCCGCGCGGCCGCCAGGATCACTTCGTCGTTCCGGGCCGCCTGCGCCTGGCGGCCACTCAGAGCTTTCGTCATGTGACCGAGATTAGCACTTGAACGGAATGATCCGTTCCGCTAGAGTTTGGAACAGAACAGTTCGTTCCGTTTGAGGAGCTGAAGATGACCGCAGTCGCAGTACTCCCCACCAGCGCCCCCGCCGATGTCGCCGTACCGCAGCGGCTCCGCAAGCGCTGGCTCGCCTTCGCCGCCGTCATGACCGCGGCCGTCATGGACCTGCTCGACTCGACGGTGATGAACGTCGCGGCGCCCGCCATCCGCGGCAGCCTCGGCGGCTCCTACGCCAGCCTGCAGTGGATGGCCGCGGGCTACACGATGGCGCTGGCCGTCCTGCTGCTCGTCGGCGGCCGCCTCGGTGACCTCGTCGGCCGCAAGCGTGCGCTGCTGATCGGGGTCGCCGGCTTCACCATCACGTCCTTCCTCTGCGGTCTCGCGGTGTCGCCGGAGATGCTGATCGCGTCCCGGGTCGCGCAGGGCGCATTCGCCGCGGTGATGCTGCCGCAGGGGTTCGGGCTCGTCCGGGATCTGTTCGAGCCCGACGAGCGCACCAAGGCGTTCGGGTTCTTCGGCCCGATCATGGGGCTGGCCGCGGTCCTCGGCCCGATCATCGGCGGCACCGTTCTGGACGCGAACCTGTTCGGGACCGGCTGGCGCGCGATCTTCCTGATCAACCTGCCCATCGGCCTCTTCACCTTCATCGTCGCCGCCAAGCACCTGCCGAACACCGAGCCCAGCGCCCGCAAGGTCGCCCTGGACGTGCCTGGGCTGCTGATCGCGAGCACCGGTCTGGTCGCCCTGGTCTACCCGCTGGTGCAGGGTCACGAGCTCGGCTGGCCGCTGTGGACGAAGCTGCTGCTGGTGGCGTCGCTGCCCATCCTGGCCGGCTTCGGCCTCCACCAGTCGCGCCGCAGCCGTCACGGCGCGACCTCGCTGATCGAGCCCCGCCTGCTGAAGAGCCGCTCGTACCTGTCCGGCGTCTTCTTCGCGATCGTCTTCTTCGGCGCCCTGGCCGGCACCTTCGTGCTCGGCATGTTCCTCCAGGTCGGCCTCGGCTACACCCCGATCCACGCCAGCCTGGCGCTGGCGCCCTGGGCCGTCGGCGCGTTGATCGGCTCGGCGGTCTCCGGGATGACGATGCAGAAGTACGGCCGCCGGCTGCTCCACATCGGTCTGGCCCTGATGGCGGCCGGCCTGGCCGGGACGTACGCCGTCCTCGCGGTGACCGGACTGAGCGTCGGCAGCGGGGACATCGCCGTACCGACGGTGGCCGGTGGGATCGGGATGGGCATGGTCTTCGTGCCGCTGTTCGACATCATCCTGAGCGGCGTCCGCGACGACGAGGTCGGCTCCGCGACCGGCATGCTGGGCTCCTTCGAGCAGGTCGGGATCGCGCTCGGCATCGCCGTCATCGGAACGATCTTCATGGGCAAGGTCTCGTCGGCCGACGCGGCGACCCGGGCCACGGCGGCCCTCGACGGCACCCAGACCGCGCTGCTCGCGACCATCGCCGGGATCGCGCTCGCCTTCGCCGCCGGCTTCCTGATGCCGAAGCGCGCCCGCGCGGCCGCCGGCCACTGAGCTCCACCCTCGTACGCCGCCGCTCCGGGCCACCCGGGGCGGCGGCGACGCGCCGGTCAGGTCGTTGCGGGCCGACGAGGCTGGCAGGGTCGGGAGAGTCCCCTCCGGCCCGGCCGGCCGGTTCGCCCCCGAGGGATTGGAACGACCGTGGTTCACGAGGACCCCACCGACCCCGGCGCCTGGAGCATCTCGCGCCGCCGCGCACTCCAACTCAGCGGCGGCGTAGCCGCAGTCGCCGCCACGTCGACCGCGGCCGGCGCAGTGCCCGCCTCCGCAGCAGCCGGCGCCGCCGACGCGGCGGCCGGGGCGTCGCCAGGCTCGCAAGCCGTGCCCGGCGCTCGCCGGGCGGTGCTGAGCGAAGGCACGAACCTGATGGTCGCCGTCTCCCCCGACGGCCGCTGGCTGGCCTTCGACCTGGTCACCGCGATCTGGGTGACCCCGGCCGCCGGCGGCGTCTCCCGCCGACTCACCGACGACCTCCAGGACGCCACCCGCCCGCGCTGGTCACCCGACAGCCGCCGGATCGTCTTCCAGTCCTACCGCGACGGCAACTTCCACCTCTGGATAATCGATGCCGACGGCAACAACCTTCGCCGGCTGACCACCGGCCGCCACGACCACCGCGAACCGCACTTCACCCCGGACGGCGGCGCGATCGTCTTCTCCTCCGACCGCGGCACCACCGGCAGCTACGGTATCCACCGACTCGACCTGAGCAGCGGCACGATCACCCAACTCACCGACGACGCCTCCGAAGAAGCCGAGCCGATCGTTTCCCCCGACGGTACGAAGATCGCCTTCACCGTCGACGCCGCCGCGATCGTCGAGCTCAATCTGACCACCGGCACCCGAACCACCGTCGTCCCCGCCCAAACCGGCAGCACCGTCTACGGTCCCGCCTACTCCCCCGCCGGCCAACTGGCCTACGTCCGGCTGACCGGCCCGGTCTGCGATCTCGTCGTCGGCGACCAGAAAGTGACCACCGGCAAGGACGTGTTCGCGGTACCGCCGTCCTGGGTCTCGGCGGACGAGCTCGTCTACACCGCCGACGGCCACGTCGTCCGCCACCGCCTCGGCGGCGCGCACACCGTCGTACCGTTTGCGGCGACGGTCCCGATCACGTCACGCCGACCGCGACCGAAGTCCCCGGATCTCGAGTCGACCCGATCTCGACCGGTCCTCGGCATTGCGTGCCCGACCGCCTCACCTGACGGCCGCTGGATCGCCTTCCGAGCCCTCAACGCCTTGTGGATCGCGGCGACGAGCGGCCACGGCCAACCGCGGAAGATCGTTGCTGACGGCTACTTCAACAGCGACCCCGACTTCTCCCCCGACGGCAAGTCGTTGCTCTACGCAAGCGATCGCGACGGCACCGCCGACCTCTGGCTGCACGACCTCAAGTCCGGCACCGACCGCAAGCTCTCCGCACGTCCCGGCGCCCAGACCGCACCCCGCTTCGCACCCGACGGCCAGCAGGTCGCCTACCAGGACCAGGACGGCATCGCCTGGATCCTCGATCTCGCCACCGGCAACGTCCGCCAAGTGACGCCGACCCTGTTCCAGCCCGGTCGTATCAGCTGGTCCCGCGACGGCAAGACGCTGGTCCTCGCCGCGGTGAAGCCGTTCTCCAAACGCTTCCGCGAAGGCACCAGCCAACTCCTGTACGTCGACGTCGCCACCGGCGCTCTCGAGTACGTCGAGCCGATGCCGTTCCGCTCGCTCGCCACCCGCGGTGATGACGGCCCGGTCTTCTCCCCCGACGGCCGTTGGCTCGCGTTCGTCGTCGAGAGCCTCTTGTACGTCGCCCCGGTCGACCAGCGTGGCCGCTTCACCGGCGAACCGCGGGCGATCACGTCCGAGGTCACCGACTCACCGGTCTGGCAGGACAGCCGGACCTTGCTCTACCTGAACAACGGCCGACTCCGCCGCGTCGACCTGGATGGATCGCGTCCGCGTACGGTTCCCGTCGACCTGCACTGGCGGCGAGCGACGATCAACCAGCACGTCACGATCCACGCCGGTGCGCTCTGGGACGGCCGCGAGGCCGCTCTCCGGCGGAACGTCGACATCGTGCTCGACGGTTCGCGGATCGCCGCCGTACGGGCGCATCGGGGGCGGGCGGATATCGACGCGGCCGACCTCACCGTGATGCCTGGGCTGATCGACGCGCACAACCACTGGCATCTGCGCGGCCGTGCGTGGGGCGCGCGGCAAGGAAACCTGTGGCTGGCCTACGGGATCACGAGTACGCGCTCTCCCGGCGACCCGGCGTACCAGATGCAGGAAACCCGGGAAGCGCTCGCTCACGGTTCACTGACCGGTCCGCGGTACTTCGCGACCGGCGAGGCGATCGACGGGTCGCGGGTGTTCTACAACTTCATGCGACCGACGCTTTCCCTGCGCCAGCTGGGTCTTGAGCTCAACCGGGTTGAAGGGCTCGCCTATGACCTGGTGAAGACCTATGTCCGATTGCCGATCGACTACCAGCGGCGCGCGATCGCCGCCGTTCACCGGCTCGGGCTGCAGCTGTCCTCGCACTACCTCTATCCGGCCGAACACCTCGGCATGGACGGCATGGAGCACACCGGCGCGACCAACCGCCTCGGCTACTCACATACGGTCAGTCGGCTCGGCCGCGCGTACGCGGATGTCATCACGCTGTTCACCAAGGCCGGGCTGTCCGTCACACCTACGCTGTTCAACTCGACCATGGCGCATGTCGACGACCCGTCGCTACTCACGGATCGGCGTACGACGACGCTCTATCCGTCGTGGGAGTACACCAGCCTGCGCACCGAGGTGGACACGGCCTCGGGCCCGGCCGGGGTCACGACCCGCGAGCTGCTGCGGGGAAACGTCGACATGGTGCTGCGGATCCACCGCGGCGGCGGGCTGGTGATCGCCGGCACCGACAGCCCGCTGGACAACATCGCGGTCTCGCTGCACGCCAACCTGCGATCGATGGTGGCCGGCGGCTTCACGCCGTACGAGGCCCTCACGACCGCGACCCGGAACCCGGCGCGCTGGCTCAATCTCGAGGACAAGCTCGGCGTCATCAAGCCCGGTGCCCAAGCCGATCTCTCGTTCGTCACCGGCGATCCGCTCACCGACATCCGCGCCGCGGCCGCCGTCGACCGCGTGATGGTCGCAGGCAAACTGCACACCGTCGACCAACTACTCGCGCCGTACGCCGGGAAGCCGGAAGCCACTGCCGGCCCGGCGCCACTGAGCCGTGCGCAGGCGCACGCGCACGACTCCGAGTACTGGTGGCACGAACCCGAGTGGTTGCACCGCCTCTGCTGCGAAGGCTGAGCACCGGGGCCCGGGTTGGGATCGTTTCCAACGGCGTCTTGCCGGATCCCATCCGAGCCCTTACGGTGATTCGCGACCTGGTGTTCCCGCCTGTTCACCGATCGTGAGGACGACCCATGCGCCGCCTGCTCGCTCTCCTCGTCAGTACGGCGTTGCTCGCCATTCCCCTGCCTGCCGTCGGGGCCGGGGACACCACCTGGCGGCTGCCCGGAGTCGGGGCGGTCGGCGCCTCTGTGGAGTCCACCGCCGGCAAGCTGCGCCTGCGAGTCACCGCTGGTTCGACCGAAGCGGTCAGCGTCGCGGATCTCGGCCTGATCACCGCTGCCGGTGATCTGTCGAAGGACCTGGACCTGCGTGTCCAGAGCCACCAGACAGTCCGGGCGGCGTACCGGATGACCACCGGTAAGCAGCGGCAGCGGAGCGTGCTGCAGGAGGACAGCCGCCTGACGTTCGGCAATGCCAGTGGGTCCTTCACGCTGGTCGTCCGGGTCTCGGACGACGGGGTCGGGTTCCGCTACGAGCTTCCGGGTCCGGTCACCGTGCAGCGTGAGACCGGCGGCTACGAATTGGCGCCGGACGCAACGAGTTGGCTGCAGCCGTACAGCCCGCAGCACGAGAACGAGCACGCCCAGGCCACGGCAGCTACGGCTCCGAGCGGGCAGTTCGGCCATCCCGCGCTCTTCCGGACCGGGGGCACCTACACCCTGCTCGCGGAGTCCGGGCTCGACGGCCGGTACTCCGGCGGGCGCCTCCTGCACACCCAGGGCTCGAGCCGGTACGACGTCCAGCTGGCCGACGCGCAGGTCGTCACGAGCACCACATCATGGCGCACGATGATCGTCGGCGACCTCGCCACCGTGACCGGGTCGACGTTGGTGGACGATCTCGCCGAACCCGCCAAGTTCACCGACACCAGCTGGATCCAGCCCGGCCTGTCGTCGTGGTCCTGGCTGGCCGAGCACTCCAGCCCCGGGGACTTCGAGCGCCAGAAGGACTACGTCGACGCCGCCGCGAGGAACAACTTCCGGTACGTGCTGGTCGACGAGGGCTGGAGCCCGGCCTGGCTGCCCGCGCTCACCCGGTACGCCCGGGCGCGCGGAGTCGAGGTACTCGTCTGGTTCCACTGGACGAACCTCGAGACCCAGCAGCAGCGGGACGACTGGCTGCCGAAACTGGTTGCCTGGGGCATCAAAGGCGTCAAGGTCGACTTCATGGAGTCGGACAGCCAAGCTCGCTACCAGTGGTACGACGCGCTGCTGGCCGACACCGCGCGCCTGCACCTGATGGTGAACTTCCACGGATCGACCGTGCCGCACGGGCTGGCCCGGACCTGGCCGCACCTGATGGCGATGGAAGGTGTCCGCGGCGAGGAGAACGGCCCGAACGCGACCCGGAACACGATCCTGCCGTTCACCCGGAACGTGGTCGGCTCGATGGACTACACCCCGACCCGGTTCGCGACCCCGCCGAACCCGAAACCGCAGACCACGAACGCCCACGAGCTCGCCCTGCCGGTCGTCTACGAGTCCGGCTGGACCCACATCGTCAGCACGCCCGAGGAGCTCGACTCACAACCCGAAGGCGCCCGGTTCCTCGGCCAACTGTCGACGGTCTGGGACGAGACCCGGCTGCTTGCGGGAGCGCCCGGCGAGCAGGCGGTATTCGCGCGCCGCAACGGGACCACGTGGTTCGCCGGCGGAATCCGGTCCGGCGCGTCGGGAGCCTTCGACGTCCCGCTCGGCTTCCTGGGCGACGGCCGCTGGCTGGTCGAGACGATCACCGACGACGGGCCTGTCCTACGCCGGTCCAGCAGCATCCACGTCAGGTCGGACCAACTGTCGATCGGCGCGGCCGAGCACGGTGGATTCGTCCTGCAGGCCTGCCCTTACCAGCGCGGTCGCACAACCTGCGACCAGCCGCACAGCCTCGCACCCAGTACGACGGTCCTGGTCGACGCGACACCGGCGACGGTCAGCACCGGCGGGACGGTGAAGGTGCAAGGCATCTTCGTCGCGCGAACGGGTGGCCCGATCCGCGATCTCGTCCTGGCGCCCGAAGTACCGGCCGGCTGGTCACTGTCGGGTCCGCCAGTCCGGAAGAAGCTGCTCCGCGACGGCGAGAGCGTCAGCGGGTCGTGGACGCTGACACTGGGCGCCACCGGCGTCCGGGGCGATCTGGATCTCGTTGTCGGCGGCAACTACCTGGCTCCGGACGGACGGCGGATCTACTCCGCGGACGCGGCCCGGATCTTCGCCGAACCGCAGCCGCCGCGCGGCGCGACGTACGTCAGCGATCAACCCTGGACCGACGAGACCAACGGGTACGGGCGGCCGCAGCAGCGCGACCACAGTCACGGCGGTGACAAGCCGCCCGGCACCTTGACCATCGCGGGGAAGACCTACGCCAAGGGTGTCGGCTCGCACGCGCCGAGTTCGCTGACGACCTGGCTCGGCTCGGCCTGTACCCGGTTCGTCGCGGAGGTCGGCGTGGACGACGACGTGACGACCGGCGAAGCCTCGGTCACCTTCGTGGTGGTCGGTGACGGCCGCATCCTCGCCAGCACGCCGGTGATCCGCAGCGGCGCGGCGGCGACCGTGCTGGACCTCGACGTCACCGGGGTCAAGCGGCTCACCCTGGCGACCACCGACGGTGGCGACGGACGAAACTCCGACCACGCCGACTGGGGATCTGCCGCCCTGACCTGCGCGCCCTAGAACGGGAGCTTGGGCTGCGGTGGTGCGTGCGTCGGGTCGACACCGTCGAAGAGACTGCTGACGGACTCACCACCGTGGATCCGCTTGATCGCCTCGGCGAACAGGCCGGCCACCGAGCTCACCTGGAGCTCGGGGAAACCGTCGGGCCGCGGGACGGTGTCGGTGCTGATCACCTCGGTGATCGACGGGTGCGAGCGGAGCCGCTCGACCGCCTTTCCGGCGAACAGACCGTGCGTACACGCGACGGCGGCCTCGGTGCAGCCGAACTCCTTCAGCCGGTCGAGCAACTCGATGATCGAACCGCCGGTGGCGATCTCGTCGTCGAGCACGATCGCCCGCTTGCCGGTCACGTCACCGACGATCGCGTCGATCACGACCCGGTCGTCGGCCAGCCGCTGCTTGCTGCCGGCCGCGACCGGCAGACCGAGCAGGCGCGCGAACTGGGTCGCCGTCTTCGCGTTGCCGAGGTCCGGGCTGACCACGACCGTGTTGCTCAGGTCCCGGCCGCGGAAGTGGTCTGCCAGTACGCCGATCGCGGTCAGGTGGTCGACCGGTACGGAGAAGAAGCCGTGCACCTGAGGCGCGTGCAGCGCCATCGTCAGCACGCGGTCGACGCCGGCCGCCACCAGCAGGTCGGCGACCAGGCGGCCGCCGATCGAGATCCGGGACGCGTCCTTCTTGTCCGACCGCGCGTACGCGTAGTGCGGCATCACCGCGGTGATCTGCTGCGCCGACGCACCGCGGGCCGCGTCGATCATCAGCAGCAGCTCCATCAGGTGCTCCTGCGTCGGCGGCACCAGCGGCTGCACGATGTAGACGTCACGCTGCCGGCAGTTGGCCTGCAGTTGCGCCTGCAGACAGTCGTTGCTGAACCGATGGATCTCGACCGGCGAGAGCTCAACGCCGAGATCGGCACAGATCCGCTCCGCAAGATCCGTATGGGCACTTCCGCTGAACACGACGATCTCTCGCACGGCTCTCCCCGCATGGTGCCGATTCGACAATCGCAGCTTACTCGGCGGCCTGCCGGATTTTTCCGGCGAGGGCATCCACGAGATCGGTGACCAAAGTGATGGTTCCCTCGTCGATCAGGTTCCCGGCCTCGTCGAACCGCTCGTGCGCCCGGAACACCATCACCTCGGGCTTCACCACGACGTCGGAGTGCGTCCAGACGAACACCTGCCGCAACGCCAGCTGCGCCCGGACGGTCCCGAAGTTGGTCGGCGCCGCGCCTATGATCGCCACCGGCTTGTGCAGCAACGACGACGTCGCCGACGGCCGCGACGCCCAGTCGATCGCGTTCTTCAGCCCACCCGGGATCGAGTAGTTGTACTCCGGCGTCGCGATCAGCAGGCCGTCCGCCGCACGAATCCGGTCCCGCAGGTCACGGACCTGAGCCGGCAGCTTCTCGTCCGTGTCCAGGTCGCCGTTGTAGTGCGGCAGCTCCGCCAGGCCGTCGTACAGGTCGATGGTTACGCCGGCGGGAGCATGCTTCTGCGCCGCCCCTCGACCGTATTAGAGTGCGGTCATGACAGGTGCAAAAGCAGCTACGGTACTGGCCGGGTTGATGGTCTCGGACGCTCCGCGGCCGGAGTTCGCGCAGGCGTTGCAGCCGTTCGCGCCGTTGATCGGCAGCTGGGACCTCGACGTCACCTGGTACGACGACGAGGGCCGGCCGACGCGGGAGACCAAGGGCGAGTGGCATTTCGCGTGGGCGCTCGACGGGCGCGCGGTCGCCGACATCTGGATCACGCCGAGCCGGGCGGCCCGGGCGGCCGACGGTGACGGCGAATGGGGGCTGACGATCCGGCTGCACGATCCCGAACTGGGCGCCTTCCGGTCCACCTGGATGGGCCCGAAGCACGGCGTCGTGATGACGTTCATCGGTCGTCCCGGCCCGGACAGCATCACGCTCGAGGCGCGGGAGCCGAAGGCGGCCATGACCCGCTGGATCTTCACTGAGATCACGCCGGACGGCTTCCGCTGGCGCAACGAGGACGAAGACGCCGACGGCACAACTATGGTCCGCCAGCGCTTCGTAGCCCGCCGGTCAGGCGGCGACGATCCTGGCGAGGGTCTCGGCGGCGGTGCGGCAGTCGGCGGCTGAGGCATCGAGGTGGGTGACGACGCGGAGCTGCGTCGCGCCCACCCCGCCGACGAGGAGCCCTTCGGCGCGTGCCGCGGCCACGACCTCGGCGACGGTCTTGCCGGTGACGGACAGGTCGGCGATGACGATGTTCGTGTCGACCTGGTCGGGCTTGACCGAGCCGGGCGCGGCGTCGGCGAGGGTCTCGGCGATGAGGCGGGCGTTCGCGTGGTCCTCGGCGAGGCGCTCGATGTGATGGTCGAGCGCGTAGAGGCCGGCCGCGGCCAGGATGCCGGCCTGGCGCCACCCCGCTCCGAGGCGCTTGCGCCAAACCCGGGCTTCGCGGATCAGCTCGGTGGAGCCGACCAGAACTGAGCCGACCGGCGCACCCAGGCCCTTCGAAAGGCAGACGCTGACGGCGGCTGCGCGAGCGGCGTACGAGGCGGGGGTGCGGCCGGTGGCGACGGCCGCGTTCCAGAGCCGGGCGCCGTCCAGGTGCAGCGGGATGCCGCGGGATTCGAGCTCGTCGGCGAGAGCGTCGTACCCGTGCTGGATCGCGCCGCCGCCGAAGTTGTGCGTGTTCTCGACCGAGACGGCCGAGGTGGTGACGAAGTAGGGGCCGAGGTCGGGCGTGATCAGCGACCGGATCTGCTCGAGGTCGATCTGCCCGGCCGGCGCACTCCACGTGCGCGTCGTGACGCCGCTGACGGCCGCGTGCCCGCCGAGCTCGGCGCGAACCACGTGCGCACTCGCCTCACACAGCAGCTCGCCACCGCGCGGCACCAACGCCTGTACGCCGAGCAGGTTCGCCAGCGATCCCGTGGTGGTGAACAGACCGGCCTCGTGCCCGAGCAACCCGGCGACGGTCTCCTCGAGCCGGTTGACCGTCGGGTCCTCGCCGTACACGTCGTCGCCGACCGGGGCACTCGTCATCGCCGCCAGCATCCCCGCCGACGGCCGGGTGACGGTGTCCGACCGCAGATCGATCATGCCCGTGCAGCCCGCAGCCGCTCGGCGACCAGGAAGGCGAGCTCGAGGGACTGGTGCCGGTTCAGCCGCGGGTCGCAGGCCGTCTCGTACCGGTTCGCGAGGTCCTCGGCGACCAGCGCCTCACCGCCGCCGACGCACTCCGTGACGTCGTCACCGGTCAGCTCGATGTGCATCCCGCCCGGCCAGGTGCCGACCTGCTCGTGCGCGTCGAAGAAGCCCTGAACCTCGTCCATGACGGCATCGAAGCTGCGGGTCTTGTACCCGTTCGGAGTCTCGAAGGTGTTGCCGTGCATCGGGTCGCAGACCCAGGCGATCGGCGAACCGTGATCGCGCACCGCCTCCAGCAGCGGCGGTAGTCCGTCGCGGATCTTGCCCGCACCCATCCGGGTGATGAAGGTCAGGCGACCCTCGATGCCCTTCGGGTTCAGCTTGTCGATCAGCGCCCGGATGTACTCCGGGGTCGTGGTCGGTCCGATCTTCACGCCGAGCGGGTTCGACAGCGAGGCCAGGAACTCGATGTGCGCGCCGTCCAGCTGCCGCGTCCGCTCCCCCACCCACAGCAGGTGGCCGCCGACGTCGTACGGCTGCTCGGTGCGTGAGTCGATCCGGGTCAGCGCGTGTTCGTACTCGAGAATCAGCGCCTCGTGCGAGGCGTAGAAGTCGACGGTCTTGAACTCGTCCGCCGTCGCACCACAGGCCCGCATGAACGCGAGCGCCCGCTCGATCTCGGTCGCCAGCTGCTCATACCGCCGCCCGACCGGCGATGACTTCACGAAGTCGGTGTTCCACGCGTGCACCTGGTGCAGGTCGGCGTACCCACCCGTGGTGAACGCGCGCGTCAGGTTCAGCGTCGCGGCCGCCGCGTTGTACACCCCGCGCAACCGCCGCGGATCCGGAATCCGCGCCTCCGGCGTGAACTCCAGCCCGTTGACCGCATCCCCCCGGTACGACGGCAGCGTCACCCCGTCGCGAGTCTCCTCACCGGAGCTCCGCGGCTTCGCGTACTGCCCCGCGATCCGCCCGACCTTCACCACCGGCACACTCGCGGCGTACTGAAGCACCACCGACATCTGCAGCAACACCCGCAGCTTGGCCCGGATGTTCTCCGCGGTCACCCCGTCGAACGTCTCCGCACAGTCCCCACCCTGCAGCAGGAACGCCTCGCCCCGCGCCACCGCCCCGATCTTCGTCGTCAGGTCGTCACACTCACCCGCGAACACCAGCGGCGGCAGCGTCCGCAACTCCCCGATCACCTGCTCCAGCGCCACCGGGTCCGGCCACTCCGGCTGCTGCAGCGGCTTCAGCCCCCGCAACTCGTCCAAACTCGGAACCCCAGGCACTTCACCGGCACTCAACGTCGCGAATTGCATGCCGCCAGCCTATTCGAGCCGAACCACCCCCGCACTTCCGTCTCAGCCGAAGAGCGCTACCGCCGTTCCGCCGGGGAAGGTGGGGTGTTCGGCTTCGGTGAGCATGAGGGTGGCGATGCCGGCTCGGGGGGCCAGGGGTGGGAAGTGGCGGCGGAGGCCGGGGGCGGGGACCAGGTGGCCGTTGGATTGGTAGGGGCGGTTGGTGAGGATGCCGGCGGCTATGACTGTGCCGCCGGTGGTGAGGACGGATTGTTCGGCGTCTTGTTTGGCTTGCCAGTCGTGGAGGACTTTGCGCAGGAGCGCGTTGTTGACGGGGCCCAGGGCGCCGGTGGTGGCGCCTGCGCCGAGGGCGCCCAGCCAGATCAGACGGCGGCCTGAGGACGCGACGAGGGCGGCACCTTCACTGAGGATGCGGGGGTCCTGGCCTTTGACGACACCCAGAGCGCTGAGTACGACGTCGGCGTCGGCCACGGCGGCGAGAATCGTCTCGGGTAGCGACACATCCGCCTGGACCACTCGGACGCCCGGCCAGGGCGAAGGGGTGCGGGCGAGGGCGGTCACCTCGTGGCCGCGGTCGACGGCTTGGGCTACGAGGTGGCGGCCGGTTTGGCCGGTGGCACCGAGGACGGCGATCTTCATGCGACAGCCAGTACGTCGAGCGCTGCCTGGTGGATGCCGGGAGTCGCGGCGAGGAAGTCGGGGCTGGTGAGGGTCCACGGCTTGCCGGCGAGGTCGGTCACCGTGCCGCCGGCCTCGCGGACCAGGAGTGCTCCGGCGAGCAGTCCGGAGCGGACGTCGGAGTACTGCCAGAACGCCTCCATCCGTCCGGCTGCGACCTGGATCAGGCGCAAAGTCGCCGGTACGGCGGCCTGGACGACCAGCGAGGCGGTGAGCATCGAGGTCATGCTGCGGCCGATCCGCTCGAAGGTTTCGGCGCTCTCCCCCGGCTTGGCCTGCCCGGTCGCGACCATTGCGGCGGGCAACGAAGTCTTCGTGGACACGGTCAGCCGCTCGCCGTTCAGGAACGCGCCCGCGCCGGCGGCCGCGGTGTAGGTCTCCTCGGTCAGCGGCAGGTGGATGACGGTCAGGATTGGCTCGTTGTCGCGGACCAGCGTGGCGGTGACGGCCCAGTCGGTCATGCCGTGGATGTGGTTGATGTTGCCCTCGACGGGGTCGACGATCCACCACTCGCCGAGCGGCAGCTCGCCGCCCTCGAGCTCGTCCTCGACCCACCCCGAACCGGGACGAGCCGCGAGCAGCGGCTCCTTGATCAGGTCCAGTACGGCGTCGTCGTTGGCGCGCAGCGCGGTCAGCACTCCGTCCAGATCGGTCGGCCGGGCGGTGGCGGTGAAGCGGGAGCGCAGCAGCGGCCCGGCCGTCTGCACAATCCGAGTGATGTCAGCGATGAGGTTCATGTCTTCGACGCTAGAAGCGCCAATACATAACATCAAGTGCAACCTTGGTAGGTCTAACCTTACTCATATGCACTTGGATCTGAACCTGCTCACCGCCCTCGACGCGCTGCTCGAAGAAGGCAGCGTTGCCGGCGCCGCCGAGCGGCTGCATGTGACGGCCCCGGCGATGAGCCGAACCCTCGGCCGGATCCGGCGCGCGACCGGCGACCAGATCCTGGTCCGGACCGGCCGCTCGATGACTCCGACACCACACGCGGTCGCGCTGCATGCCCGCGTGCACGAGCTCGTCCAGCAGGCGCAGGCCCTGCTGTCCCCCGAGCGGGACGTCGAGCTGAGCACGCTCGAACGCACCTTCACGCTGCGCTGGCACGACGCGCTCACGATGGCGTACGGCCCGGCACTGCTGACCGCGGTCCGCGCCCAGGCGCCCGGCGTACGGCTGCGGTTTCTTCCGGAGGCGAGCGCCGACACCAACGAGCTCCGGCGCGGCGAGGTGGACCTCGAGGCGGGCGCCGCCGTACCGCAGCTGCCCGAGGTACGCCACGAACTCGTCGGCGAGGGCCGCCTCGTCATCGCCCTCCGACCGGGCCACGCCCTGACCGAGGGCGAACTCACACCAGCCCGGTACGCCGCCGCCGAGCACATCACCGTCTCGCGGCGCGGCCGGCTGGTCGACCCGATCGACGACCTACTGGCGAAACGAGATCTCCGCAGAGAGGTCGCCGTCGCAGCGCCAACCATTGCCGTCGCGCTCCAACTCGCGCGGCTCAGCGACCTCGTCGTGACGGTCCCCGACGTCGCCAGCCAGAGCCTGCTCGTCGACTTCGGCCTGGAATCGCTCCCGCTACCGTTCGAGCTGCCGCCGGTCGAGATCCGGCTAGCCTGGCATCAGCGGTACGACGGCGATCCGGCACACTCCTGGCTCCGCGACCAGGCCCGCGCAGTCCTGCAAAACGCTCAGGAAGCCTTGGTGTCGCCCAGCCGCAGGTGATCGTCGACCGACTCGCCGGCCTTGATCAGCTCCTTGGCCTTGTCGGCGTACATGTCGACGTACTCCTGGCCGGACAGGTCCATCAGCGCGTACATGATCTCGTCGGTGACCGAGCGCAGCACGAACCGGTCGCGCTCCATGCCCTCGTACCGCGAGAAGTCCAGCGGCTCGCCGACCGCGACCCCCGGCCGGTTCATCCGGGGGAACAGCTTGCCCGGCTCGCGGCGCCAGATCTTCGGCAGCACCGAGCCCGGGGGCTGCAGCTTGTGGGTGTCGATCATCGCGACCGGGATCACCGGGACACCGGCGACGATCGCCATCCGGGCCACGCCGGTCTTGCCCTTGTACAGCCGGCCGTCGGGCGAGCGGGTGCCCTCGGGGTAGATCCCGAACAGCTCACCCTTCTTCAGGATGTCCAGGCCGGTGTTGAGCGCGGCCAGCGAGGCGCGGCCGCCGGAGCGGTCGATCGGGATCTGGCCGATGGACCGGAAGAAGGTCGCCATCAGCTTGCCCTTGATCCCGGGAGCGGTGAAGTACTCCGACTTGGCCGGGAAGACGATCTGCCGCGGCACGGCGACCGGCAGGAAGATCGAGTCCGAGAACGCGAGGTGGTTGCTGACCAGCAGCGCCGGACCCGTGCTCGGGATGTGGTGCAGCCCGGTCACCTTGGGCCGGAAGAACAGCTTCACGAATGGTGCAACGATGAACTGTCTGATCAGCAGGTACAGCATCCCACTCGACCTCCGTCACTCGCCCGACACGTTGACCACCGACTCCGCACCACCGACTCGTTACCTGTCCATGGTCCGTCCCTACCGGCTCCGGCACCAGTGCCCGCCGGTGCGGAGACTACGTTCCAGCTTCCCCCTCAGGCAATGTCACCGCCAGGAATGTTGATGTTGCTCACTGTGTTGTCACCTGGATGCAGACTGGATGAAGTCCAGATGCGACCATTTGATGAACGCTGTGAGGAACCCCGACCGGACGAGGAGTCGAGCGTGCCAGTGCAAGTCCACGCGGAGGAGTTCCGCAGCTCCGGGACCGGGGAGAACGCCGCCGTCGGCGTGCTGCTGAGCCACGGATTCACCGGTTCACCGCGCTCGATGCGCCCGTTCGGCGAGCACCTGGCCGAGCTCGGGTACGGCGTCGCCGTGCCGCGGCTGCCCGGCCACGGCACCACCTGGCAGGAGATGAACACCACCGGCTGGCCCGACTGGTACGCCGTACTCGACAACGAGCTGGCCCGGCTCCGCAAGGAGCACGACCAGGTGGTCGTGGTCGGCCTGTCGATGGGTGGAGCGCTGGTGCTGCGGCTGGCCGAGGAGCACGGCGCCGACATCTCCGGCGTGGTCCTGATCAACCCGTCGGTGAGCACCGAGGACAAGCGGCTCGGACTGCTCCCGGTCCTGTCGAAGGTGATCCCCTCGTTCCCCGGCATCTCGAACGACATCAAGAAGCCGGGTGTCGACGAGGGCGCCTACACCCGGATGCCGCTCAAGGCGACGCTGTCGCTGTCGAAGCTGTGGAAGGTGGTCCAGGCGGATCTGCCGAAGGTCACCCAGCCGGTGCTGCTGTTCCGCAGTACTGTCGATCACGTGGTCGAAGCCAGCTCTGCCCGCCGGGTGCTCACGTCGATCTCGTCGCGCGACGTGACCGAGACTTTGCTCGAGGACAGCTATCACGTCGCGACACTGGACAACGACGCGCCGCGGATCTTCGCGGACACCGCAGCCTTCATCACCAGAGTGACTGGTATTGCCCGCGTGACCGGTCCCGCCGATGCGTGACAACGGCCTGACCGCCGCGGAGTACACCTCCCTCGGCCGGATCGACGCAGCCGTCGCCGAGCCGGTCCTGGCCGCGCTGGCCACGGCCGGGATCGCGGCGTACTGCGAGAGCTCGGACGAGGTGCCGGACGAGTTGTTCGTCGACGCCGGCCAGATCGAGCAGGCCCGCCCGGTGATCGCGCGCAGCACCGAGGACGCGGAGTGGAAGTCGCTGGTCGAGCAGTTCAACGCACCGTCGGCGCCCGGGCACGACGGCGGTGACACTCCGGTACCGCGGTGGCCGGTCAGCGAGGACGTCGACGAGAAGTACGAGCCGTTGATCGACGTACCGGCCGGTCTCGCCGTCGAGGATGAGCCCAAGGACGAGCCCGAGCCGCGCCGCAAGCGGGCGGCCGACGACCCCCATGACCACTTCGTCCCGCCGGAGCCGCCACGCGGCCCGAAGCTGGACTGGGTCAGCCGGCTCGCCTGGCTCGGCCTGTTCGGCGGACCGATCCTGCTGATCCTGGCCGCCCTGTTCGACTTCGGCGACCGGCGGATCACCGCGCTGGCCGTGGTCGGCTTCATCGGCGGGTTCCTGACGCTGGTGATCCGGATGAAGGACCGGCTGCCGCAGGACGACACCCCGGACGACGGAGCGGTCGTGTGAGTTAGCATCAACAGAATCGTCGGACAATCTGACGTTCTTGTTGAGGGAAGGGTCACCCGTGCAGGTCAGCGAGACGGTCGAGATCACCGGCCACCTGATGGACTCCGGGCTGCTGTCCCGGGTGCTCGACGACATCCGCGGGTACGGCGGTGAGTACACCCTGGACAAGTTCGACCTCGGCTACGACAAGGACGACCCGTCGACGGTCCGGATGACGGTCGGCGCCGACGACGAGGAGACGCTGCAGCGACTGCTGATGCGGATCCAGACCAAGGGCGCGAACCTGGTCGACCCCGGGGAGCCGGAGATCACCGAAGTGGCCCAGGACGGCGTCTTCCCGGACGGCTTCTACTCGACAACGAACCTGCCGACCAGCGTCCGGCTGAACGGCCACTGGGTGGCGGTGCAGAACCCGGAGATGGACTGCGGTCTGCTGGTCGAGGGCGAGTCTGAAGCGAGCACCGTCCGGACGATCCCGATGTCCGAGGTCAAGGCCGGGATGCGGATCATCTCCAGCGCGCAAGGCGTCAAGGTGACCCCGCCGATCGTCGCGAGCACCGAGGACGGCTTCGGTTTCATGGAGTCCGACGTCTCCAGCGAGAAGCCGCAGCGGGTGCTGGTGCAGCAGGTCGCCGACGGTATGCGCGAGGCGAAGGCGAACGGCCAGAAGGTGCTCTGGGTCGGCGGTCCCGGCATCGTCCACACCGGCGCCGCGCCGGCCATGGTCGCGCTGGTCGAGGCCGGTTTCGTGGACGTCCTGTTCGCCGGGAACGCGCTGGCCACGCACGACATCGAGTCCTCCCTCTACGGTACGTCGCTCGGTGTCGACCTGGCCCGCGGTCGCGGCGTCGAGCACGGCCACGAGCACCACATCCGCGCGATCAACACGATCCGCAAGGCCGGCTCGATCGCGGCCGCCGTCGAGCAGGGCGTCCTGACCTCCGGCGTGATGCACGCCCTGGTCAAGCAGGGCAAGAAGTTCGTGCTGGTCGGCTCGGTGCGCGACGACGGCCCGCTGCCCGACGTCTACACGGACGTCCTCGAGGGCCAGCGTGCGATGCGCGCCGAGCTGACCGACGTCGGCTACTGCCTGATGGCCGCCACCATGCTGCACTCCGTTGCCACCGGCAACATCCTGCCGGCCTCGATCCCGCTGACCTGCGTCGACATCAACCCGGCCACTGTGACGAAACTCGCCGACCGCGGCTCGAGCCAGGCCCGCGGGATCGTCACCGACGTCGGCCTGTTCATCGAGCACCTCGCCCGCGAACTGTCGCCGACATACGCATCCGGTGAAATAGTGCGTCCATGACTGAGCTTGTGCACCTGGCCACCACCGACGGCGTCGCGTCCATCATCCTGAACTCGCCGCACAACAAGAACGCGCTCTCGCAGCAGCTCACGGGTGAGCTGCTGGAGCACCTCGAGAGCGCGGCTGCGGACGACGCGGTCCGGGTGATCGTGATCCGGTCCGCGCTCGACGTGTTCTGCTCGGGCGCGGACATGTCCGAGGCGACGAGTGTCGGCATGGGTGTCGGCGCGCAGCGGATGGTCGACGTCCAGCGTGCAATCGTGGCGAACCCGAAGCCGGTCGTCGCGCGCGTCGCGGGCCCGGTGCGGGCCGGCGGTATCGGCATCGTGGCCGCGGCCGACATCAGCGTCGCCGGCGCCGGCGCGACGTTCGCCCTGACCGAGGTTCGACTGGGACTGGCGGCGGCGACGATCTCGTTGACCGTGCTCGCGCGCATGAGCGACCGCGCGGCGGCGTACACGTTCCTGACCGGCAACACCTTCGACGGTCTGGAGGCCGCGCGCCTCGGGCTCGTTACGCTGACCGTCACCGACGACGAACTGGACACCGCGCTCGACTCGCTCGTGGAGTCGGTGCTCAAGGGCGTGCCGCAGGGCCTGCGCGAGACCAAGCAGCTGCTCAACCGCGAGCTCCTCGCCGATATCGATGCCCGCGGCACCGAGCTGGCCGAGCTGTCCGCGAGCCTGTTCGGCTCGCCGGCCGCGCAGGAGGCGATGCTCGCCTTCTTGAATCGCAAGAAGAAGAGCTAGGAGACGAACCTCCACCACCGGTCGCGCTTGGGGCGACGAAACTTGCCTTGGGCGATCCAGCGCTCGATGTCTTCGGGCGACGACAGGTCGAAGCGTTCGGGCGACCCGGCACCGCGGGTCAGCTCCGACAGCACCACCGGTTGCCCGACCGCAGCGACCTGCAGATAGGTGGCTTCGATCCGCTGGTAGTGCCCCACGCACAGCCCTCGCGGCTGCACCCGGAACTGGCGGCGGGTCTCGGCGTGCGGGCCGATGCACAAACGGACATCGGAGCGCGGCACCGGAAACTCGATGAAGCGCTGCAGGAGGTTCGCGAGCCGGTAGAGGTCGACCTCGGACAAGGCCTCGACGTACGCGAACTCGAGCGGTTCGAGCAGGCGAAGGAGCTCGTCGCGGCGAAGCGGTCCGCTCGGCAGGTCGCGGAGCTCACTCCCCAGGTAGTGCAGCCGGGACAGCGAAACCATCCAGACCGAACCGGCCCACCAGTTCACGGCGAGGAGGACGACCGCCAGCACTACCTGGATCCAGCCGCCGACGACGATCCGGCCGGCCTCCAGACGCCAGGGCGTGGCCGCGAGCAGCAGGACCACAGCCGCGCCGTACGCGACCCAGGCCGACGGATCACGCACGCTCATCGGGTGGTAGCGGCCGCCGCGCCGCCGGGGCAGCGCCCGCGAGCGCATCCCGAACACGAACGGATTGCCGCTGCTCGTGACCTCGCGGAACACCTGCACGGCCTGCTCCGGCAGGTGCAGGTACGGCAGGTAGGCAGTGATGCGGTGAGCCAGGAACGCTCCTGTGAACGCATGCGCCGCCGTCAGGGCCAGCAGGCCCACCCAGGCGAAGTCGAGCGGAAGGGTGACGCCACCGACCGACACGTCCGCGCTGCCGGCGAACAGCCGCCCGACGATCGTGGCCAGGCACAGTACGGCGCCGATCGCCAGCAGGCGGGAACACACCTTGGCGCCGGTCAGGATCCGGGCGCTTTCGGATGCCTGGTCGGGCCGGCTGAGGTAGTCGGCCCGATACGCACGCCAGGCGCGGTTCGAACGTTTCGCCATTCCGGCGATTATGGCAGCGAGCAGGGCCTCACAAGCGGAGTCGGTGTGGCGTTCCGGCGGCCAGCTCGACCGGTGTGCGGGCGTCGCCGTACCGGATGATGCGGGTCTGATCGTGGTCGGCCGTGAGCGTTACCTCGCGGCTGTCCGCCGACCAGGTGAGGTCGACCGTGACGCCGCCGCGGGCGCGCAGGCCGGTGATCGATCCGGTCGGCCAGTCGGCGGGAAGGGCCGGGAAGATTTCGAGTTCACCGGTGTGGCTTTGGAGCAGCATCTCCGCGATCCCGGCGGTGGCGCCGAAGTTGCCGTCGATCTGGAACGGCGGATGCGCGCACAGCAGGTTCGGATAGACACCCGCCCCGCTACCGACGTAGTCGGTCTTGTTGCCGCCGGCCAGGGTCAGCAACGCCCCGACCAGCCGGTGTGCGCCGGCGGCATCGCGCAGCCGCGCCCGCAGGTTGATCTTCCAGGCCAGCGACCAGCCGGTGGCCTCGTCCCCGCGCAGGTCCATCGTCCGCGTCGCCGCGGCCGCGAGCTCCGGCGTGCTGTCCGGGGTGATCAGGTCAGCGGGATGCAGACCGATCAGATGCGACATGTGCCGGTGGTGCGGCTCCTGCTCGGGCAGATCGGCCGCCCACTCCTGCAGCTGTCCCCTGCTGCCGATCGACGGCTCCGGGATCCGCTTCCGGGCCGCCGCGAACTCATCCACCAGTACGTCGGTCAGCCCGAGCACCGCGGCGGTCTCGACACACCGGTCGAACAGGTCGGCGATCAACGCCAGATCCATGGTCGCCGACACCGTGACGGACGCGGGTCCGCCGTCGGCAGCGACGTATTCGTTCTCCGGCGAGGTCGAGGGCGACGTACCGAGGGTGCCGTCGGGAAGCTCGGTCAACCAGTCATGGCAGAACTCCGCGGCTCCGCGCAGCACCGGCCACGCACGCTCGAGGAACTCCCGGTCACCGGTGAACGCGTAGTGGTCCCACAAGTGCCGAACCAGCCAGGTGCCGGCCATCGGCCAGTTCGACCACTTCGGATTGCCGTCGACGGGGACCGACCAGCACCACGCGTCGGCGTTGTGGTGCGCGACCCAGCCGGCGGCGCCGTACCGCTCCTCGGCCGTACGGCGACCCGCCGCGGCGAGGTGGCCGACGTACGAGAGCAGCGGTTCGTGGCACTCGGAGAGGTTCGTCGTCTCGGTCGGCCAGTAGTTCATCTCGGTGTTGATGTTGACCGTGTAGTTGGAGCTCCACGGCGGCTGCAGGATGTCGTTCCAGATGCCCTGCAGGTTGGTCGGCAGACCACCCGGCCGCGAGCTCGCGATCATCAAGTAGCGGCCGTAGTTGAAGATCAGCGCGGCGAGTGCCGGATCGTCGCTGTGCGCCAACCGCTCGTCGGTGGACAGCTCGGCGGCCTCGGTCGCCGGGAGCTCCAGCACCGAACGGCGGTAGAGCGACTGATGGTCGGCGACATGCTCAGCCAGCAGCTCGTCGTACCCACGAGTGAGGGCGGCCTGCACCCGCTCGTCAGCCTCGGCGAAGCACTCCGCACCGGTCCGGGTCGGCGCGGTCGCGGGATCGACGTACCCGGTCGCTGTCGACAAGACGATGGTGATCTCGGTCGCGTCCGCAACGGTCAGCCCGCTGCCAGAACCGTTGCTCGCAAGGCGGACCGCAACAGCCGCAGCCATGCCGCGATCCGGACCGTCGGAGTACCGCACCGGCTCCGGTACGTCGCGATGCGGCGGCGCGACGTCCGCCGGAGCCTGAACCAGCAACCCGTTCTCAACCGACGACGACTGGAGCTGCGAGGTCAACCGCGCCGTCACGCCGATCGGAGCCGAAGCAGTCACCCGCACGACGGTCACTCCGGCCGGATGGCTGACGAACGCCTCCTGCCGCAGCTGAAGACCTCCGATCTCGTACTCGACCACGGCCGTCGCCGAATCCAGGTCGAGCTCCCGCCGGTACGTCGTCGGTTCGCCAGCGACCGTGTAGTCCAGCAGCAGGTCCCCCAACGGCAGATACGCCTGCGAATGCCCGGCCTGGAACCCGGTAGCCAGCTCCTCGGCCCGTCGTACGTCACCGGCCGCGACAGCCTCCCGAACCGCCTGCACAGCCTCCGATCCGACGGCACCCTGCGGAACCGACAGCAGCCGCTGGGTCTCCGGACTGCCGGACCACAGCGTCTCGTCGTTCAGTGCCAGCCGCTCGGTCCCGGGCCGGCCGAAACACATCACCCCGATCCGGCCGTTGCCCAGCGGCAACGCCTCCACCCACTCCCCTGCCGGACGGTCGTAGCGCAAGCTGCTCACAGGGTTCGCCATAGCAGAGATCCTATGTCTCAGGGGTGCAGCTCGATCAAGAGGGGAAGGTGATCGGAGGCCGGCGGAAGATCCCCCGCGACCTCGGCCGGGATCGGCAGCACTCGGCCGCTGAGCCCTGGCGTGACATGGACGCCGTCGATCCGCTTGTGCGGATCACGAGAGCTGAACGTCGGTCCGGCCTCCGCGCCGAGGTCGATCAGCCCCTCTTCGGCCAGCCGCGCCCACACCGGCCCGTCGGGCGTCTCGTTGAGATCACCGACCAGCAGGTACGGCGTACCGAACGAGCGGCAGCCGCGCAGCACCTGTTCCAACTCGTGCTGCCGTCCGAGGATGTGCAGCCCGAGGTGGCACACCACCAGCGCCAGCTCGGCCGGACCCACCGCCACCCGGCCGCCGACCGCACCGCCGGGCAGTTGGGTCGCGATCAGCCGCAGCCGGCGGCGGACGAACGGCCGCCAGATCCGCCAGTGCAGCGCCTCGACCAGATCGATGCTGTCGGCAACCAAGATCGCGTTCCGCGCGGACGCGGCGACGTACCGCAGGCCGAAGCTCGCCGCCATCGCCCGCCGCTTCCGCCGCGTCCCCCACCAAGTGGGCGCTTCCTGCACCAGCATCACGTCCGGCGCGCAAGCCTTCACCACCCGAGCCAGCGCCTCCCGATCATCACCCCAGCGATGAACGTTGTAGGAGAGCACCCGCAGAGAGTCGGTCATGCCTCCGAGTCGTCCAGCTCGACGACGGTCTCAGCAGAAGCCGCCCGCAACCCCGTACGACGCGCCGCCGACTTCCGCGCAGCCCGCTCAACGCGGGTGGACCGCCCCCGGGCAGCGGCCGTCTTGGCCGTCACCGCAGTCGTCTTCACCCGCACCCGACGCAACCACGTCGCCTCTTCACGCGCCAGATCAGCCGCACCGACCATGCCCGCCTCAGGACCGAGCACCGCGCGCACGATCCGTGCCTCCGGCCGGAAACCACGACCAGTCAGCGTGCGCTTGAATGCCTCCCGCGCCGGCGCCAGCAACAACTCGCCGGCGTCCGAGACACCGCCGCCGATCACGAACGTCCCTGGGTCGAGCGCAGCGGCCAGGTTGGCCAGGCCGATGCCGAGCCAGCGACCGACATCCTCGAGCAGCTCGACCGCGACCGGATCGCCGTCCTTCGCCAGCTCGGTCACCATCGGCCCGTTGATCTTGCGCGGATCACCACCGGCCGCCCGCAGCAGGTTGTGCGCAACCGGCGACCCCGACAAGGCCAGCTCCCGCGCCTCGCGGGTCAGCGCGTTGCCGGAGGCGTACTGCTCCCAGCACCCGCGGTTGCCGCACTCGCAGCGATGTCCGCCCGGCACGACCTGCATGTGCCCGAACTCGCCCGCGATGCCGAACTTCCCGCGCTGCAAGGCGCCGTCGTTCAGGATGGCGCCGCCGATACCGGTGCCGAGCGTGACGCAGACCAGGTGACTCTCGCCCTGACCGCCACCGAAACGCCACTCCGACCACGCCGCCGCGTTCGCGTCGTTCTCGACGACGACCGGCAGACCGAGGCGCCGCTCGACCGCGTCCCGCAGCGGCTCGTGCCGCCAGGCGAGGTGCGGTGCGAACAGCACCGAGGAGCGCGTCCCGTCGACGAACCCGGCCGCGCCGATCCCGACCGCGATCACGTCGTGCCGCGACTCGAGGTCGTGCACGATCTCGGCGATCGCGTCCTCGGTCTCCTTCGGATCCTTCGTCGGCGTGTCCCGCCGCAACCGGTCCAAAATGTTGCCTTCGGGGTCGACCACACCGGCGGCGACCTTGGTGCCGCCGATGTCGATGCCGATCGTCAAAGCCTGTGTCAGAGCCACACGAGCCTCCTCGTCGTGTCCCCCGGAACAGATCCAGTATCCCGCAGTGCGCCAAGCACCCCGCGGGGCCTCACTTGGCCGGAATGGGCCGGCGGGCCAGGTCGGCGGCGCCGATCAGGCCGGCGTCGTTGCCCAGTTCGGCCAGCCCGAACGACGGGTGCGGCCGGTTGGCCTTGGCCGGCAGGTGCCGCTCGAAGGCGACCTGGGCCGACTTCATCAGCAGCTGCTTGGCCGCGCTCACCCCACCGCCGATGACGATCGTGGTCGGGTCGAACAGCGTGGCGATACTCGCCAGACCCTCCCCCAGCCAGCGACCGAGATCATCCAGCAGTTCCATCGCGCACGGGTCGCCCGCGGACGCGGCGTCGGTGATCATCGGACCGGTCAGCTCCGCCGGGTCGGTGATCCCGCAGACGCTCAGCATCTGCGCTGCCGCCAGCGAGCCGGACTCCGCCTGCGCACGAGCCTCGCGCACCAACGCACGACCGGATGCGTACTGCTCCCAGCAGCCCCGCGCTCCACAGCCACACCGATGACCACCCGGTACGACGCGCATGTGGCCGAGCTCGGCGGCAACGCCATGGGCACCCCGCAGCAGCTCGCCGTCGATGACCACGCCACCGCCGATGCCGGTGCCGACCGTGATGCAGACCATGTGCTCGACGTCCCGCGCCGCACCGAAGGCGAACTCGCCCCAGGCCGCGGCGTTGGCGTCGTTCTCCACCACGACCGGGATCTTCAGCTGCTCCGCGACCCGGGCCCCGAGCGGCTCGTCCCGCCAGGCCAGGTTCGGCGCGAACAGTACGGTCGAGCGGTCCGAGGACACGAAGCCGGCCGCGCCGATCCCGACGCCCGTCACCTCGTGCTCGGCGATCAGCTCGGCGGCGGCGGCGATGATCGCCCCGGCGGTCGCGTCGACCGAGTCGGCCGGGGTGTCACGATGGGTGCGGGCGACGATCGTGCCGTCCGCGTCCACGACACCGGCGGCGATCTTCGTCCCGCCGACATCGATACCGATGGTCAGTCCCATGGTTCGGGGTCCTCACTCACGTCGATCCGGTCGACCTTCGGCGCGACCGGTTCCTCCTGGGCGTGTGAGGAACGCGACGCTGCGTCCTCCTGCTTCTGCCGGGCGACCTCGGCGGCCGACTCCAGCAACGTCCGCACCGAACCGAGCACGTGGGCGGCGGCCGTCGACAGCTGCTCGATCGTTTCGGGGCTGGTGTTGCGAACCTTGTTGATCAACTGACACACCGGGCACCAGACGCAGTCCGGGCCCGACTTGTGCTCGTGCGGTTCCGCGGGCTCTTCAGTAGGAGCAGCGTGCTCACCGCCGTGCGTGTCCGCGGCCGCCTGCAGCACGGCGAACAGCTTCGCCGCCTCCTCGGCAACCGTGCCGACCGGTTCCTTGGGGCTCATCGGCCCTCCCCGATCGCAGCCTCACGCGCTTCCTGCTGGGCCGTGTACTCCGCGGTCAGCCCTTGTGCCAGCTCCTGCGCGTCCAGCGGCAGCGGCCGCACGACCTCACGCGGCGAGAAACGCACCTGCAGCCGCCCGTCGTCCAACCGCGCGCCGGCCACCACACCACGCGCGAGCGCGGCCGGCAGCGGCAGCACGCGCCGGTACGAACCGACCGTGATGATCAGCTCGTCACCGTGCCGCGCCAGCTCGAGCTCACTAGCCGATGCCAGCGGCAACGGCATGGTCAGCGTGTACGTGCGGCCGTCCGTGTCGATGTGCCGGTCCACCCACAGCGACGTCTCCTCGGTGGCCCGCGCGAACGGGTCGTCCCCGCCGTACATCTCGACGGCGAACGCCGCCAGCTCCTCGACGCCGACCGGCTCGCACACCCGGTACGGCGACTCCCAGATCGGCAGCGGCCGGAACGAGTCGGCGACCTCCTCCAGGATGCCGCGCTGAGCCGCGACCCACTGCCGACGCCAGGTGTCGGCGCCGGCCGCCGGGAACACCCGGTTCGCCACCACGCCGTCGACCCGGTAGCCGTACAAGGACAAGCGGGTCAGCGAACGCCGGGCCTCCGCGACCACGACGGCCTCCGGAGTCAGCACCAGCCGCACCGAAGCGTCCGGGCCGGCCAGCAGCGCGCGGATGTCGGCCAGGTCGCTCTGCAACCGGCGGAGCGCGTCGAAGACGGTGTCGTCCGGCATCGGGATACTCGACGACCGGCTCAGGAACGGCCGGAACGTGCGCATCACCTTGCGCTCGGCGTTGAAGATCCGCTCCATGTACCAGTTCAGCGCATCGGGCAGTGCGAGCAGCCGCAGCGTCTCGGCGGTCGGCGCGCAGTCGACCACGATCACGTCCCAGCGCCCGGACCGGACGTGGTCGCGCACCTCGAGCAGCGCGAGCACCTCCTCGGCGCCCGGCAGCACGGTCAGTTCCTCGGCCTCGATCGGATCGACACCGACCATGTGCAGCACCGAGCGTAGATAGGCCTGGATGTCACCCCACGACCGCTCGAACCGGCGCTGCGCGTCGATCTGCTGGACGAACAGCAGGTCGTCGATCTCGGTCGGCTCCTGGCCGACCTCGGAGTCGAAGGCGTCCGACAACGAGTGCGAGGCGTCCGTCGACAGCACCAGCGTGCGCAGCCCGCGCAGCGCGGCGAGCGTGGCGGTGCCCGCGGCCGACGTGGTCTTGCCGACGCCGCCTTTACCTGTGTACAGCAGTACCCGAGTCACGTCTGATCAGGACTCGACGCGCTTCTTGAGCCCCTTCAGGGCTGTGTCGATGATGACTTTTTCGGCCTTGCGCTTCAGCATGCCGATCATCGGGATCGCCACGTCCACCGCCAGCCGGTACGTCACTTCGGTTCCTTCCGCGCCCAGGTCACGCAGCACGTACGCGCCGTCCATGCCCTTGACCATCTTGGCCTCGACCAGCGTCCAGGTGACCTCGTTGCGGGACCAGACGTAGTCCAGCGTGTACTCGTCGGAGATCGCGCCGGCGTCGACCTTGAACCGCACCTGCTTGGGCCGGCCGGCCTCGTCGGTGGACAGCACCTGGGTCTCCCGCATCGAGTCGGCCCACTCCGGGTACGCCGCGAAGTCCGCGATCACCGCCATGATCTCTTTGGGGCTCGCGTTCACCACGATGGTCGAGGTGGTCTGTTCCGCCATCGATTCACCTCTTTGCAGCCGGGCCTGGTTCAACGGGTACTGTCCAGACGGAGATTGCACCGCCGGGAGTAGCTCAGAGCGAGAGACTATCGCGGCTTGGTCCCCAGTACGTCGCTCGCCTGCGGCGCGGCCCGCTTCGGCTTCGTCCTTGAACGCCCACAGCCGCTCCCGGTACCGCGTCACGTACCGTTCCCGCAGCCTGGTCAGGGCCCGGCCCCGGACCGGCCGGACCGGATCCACCCGCAGGTACCAGTGCACGACGACTCCGTCGCGGACCTGCTCGAGCCACCACTCCGCCGTACCGATCGCGGCGCCGGTGACCGCCCAGCGCACGCCCTCGGCGCCGCGCCGCTCGGACGGGGTCAGCGTGAGCTCCGGCCACCACTCGCGCCACAGGGTGTCCGAACCGAGTCGCTGGGCGACGTAGGCTGGCTCCGCAACGACCAAGTCGTCGCAACTGATGTCGAGCGTGGGCATGGCTGTGAACCTAGTTCCGTGAGTCACATTAACCTGGCTACTTCCGGGTAGGTGACTGTAGCGTGCGCCGGAAGTCGACAATTCGTGACCGACTGAGGAGACGCGGATGCGTGAGTACACCGTTCCTGCTGTGACCGAGCCGCCCACCGGCAGCCTGGCCGATCCGGTGTGGGCGAACGCGTCCTCCCATCCTGACACCGCGGTGTTCAGCCGGCGGGGTGGCACGGCCGGCGAGTGGCAGGACGTGACGGCGGCCGAGTTCGCCGCAGAGGTGATCGGTGTCGCCAAGGGCCTGATCGCCGCCGGCGTGCGGCACGGTGAGCGGGTCGCGCTGCTCAGCCCGACGCGCTACGAGTGGACGCTGATCGACTACGCGATCTGGAGCATCGGCGCGGTCACCGTGCCGATCTACGAAACGTCGTCGGCCTCCCAGATCCAGTGGATCCTGACCGACTCCGAGGCGGTCGCGGCCGTCGTCGAGAACGCGACCCACGGCGCGGTCGTCGAGTCCGCGCGCGGCGAGGCCCCGGCGCTGCAGGAGGTCTGGCAGATCGAGGCCGGCGCGGTCGACCAGCTCACCGAGCTCGGCCGCCAGATCAGCGACGCCGAGTACGACAAGCGCCGTACGGCGGTCACGCCCGACGACCTGGCCACGCTGATCTACACCTCCGGGACGACCGGCCGGCCGAAGGGCTGCCGGATCAGCCACGGCAACTTCCTCGCCGAGCTCGACCCGGCGGTCAAGATCCTCGACGAGCTCTTCGACACCAACGGCGCGAGCACGCTGCTGTTCCTGCCGCTGGCCCACGTCTTCGCCCGGATCATCCAGGTCGGCTGCGTGATGAAGCGGGTCAAGGTCGGCCACAGCCCGGACGTGAAGAACCTGGTTCCCGACCTCGGGTCCTTCCGGCCCACCTTCATCCTGAGCGTGCCGCGGGTCTTCGAGAAGGTCTACAACAGCGCCAGCCAGAAGGCGCACGCCGACGGCAAGGGCAAGATCTTCGACGCCGCCGCGGAGACCGCGATCGCCTACTCGCAGGCGCAGGACAAGGGCGGCGCGTCGTTCGTCCTGAAGGCCAAGCACGCCCTGTTCGACCGCCTCGTCTTCGGCAAGCTGCGCGCGGTCCTCGGCGGCCAGGTCCAGTACGCCGTCTCCGGCGGCGCCCCGCTCGGCGACAAACTCGGCCACTTCTTCCGTGGCATCGGCGTACCGGTGCTGGAGGGCTACGGCCTGACCGAGACCACCGCCGCGGTCGCGGTGAACCTGCCCGACGACATCCGCATCGGCACTGTCGGCCGGCCGCTTCCTGGTGTGACGGTCGGTGTCGCGGACGACGGCGAGCTGCTCTTCAAGGGCGGCCAGGTGATGCGGGGCTACTGGAAGAACGACGAGGCCACCGCCGCCGCGATCGACGACGAGGGCTGGTTCCACACCGGCGACCTCGGTGAGTTCGACGTCGACGGGTTCATCAAGATCACCGGCCGGAAGAAGGAGATCCTGGTCACGGCCGGCGGCAAGAACGTCGCCCCGACCGTGCTCGAGGACCAGATCCGGCTGCACCCGCTGGTCAGCCAGTGCATGGTGGTCGGCGACGCCAAGCCGTTCATCGCGGCGCTGATCACGATCGACCCCGAGACGATCGTCGGCTGGGCCACCGAGCGCGGCAAGCCCACCGACGTCGCGTCGCTCACCGGCGACGCCGACCTGATCGCCGAGATCCAGCATGCGGTCGACGACGCGAACGCGACGGTCTCCAAGGCCGAGGCGATCCGCAAGTTCCAGATCCTGCCGATCGACTGGACGCAGGAGTCCGGCGAACTGTCGCTGAAGCTCTCGCTGCGCCGCCACATCGTGATGGCCAACCACGAGGCGGACGTCGAGGCTCTCTACGCCAAGTGAGTCATCGCATCAGGCCGGCGAAGGCAGCGACTGCCTCGCCGGTCGTGATGCGTCCGTGGTCGAGCTCGACGGCCAACGCTTCGGCCGCACCGAGCAGGGCGAGGCACCGCAGCCGCAGCGCCTTGGGCGGGAGCGGCAAGTGCGGCTTGAGCGCCGTCATCATCAGCTTCACGTAGTCGCCGAGCAGCTCGTGCTGAGCGGCCTCGGTCTCCGGATCGCCCTTCAACGCAGCGGAAACCGCAGCAAACTCGGGTAGCTCCGTTGCGCACGCGAAGTAGGCCGCGCTCAGAACCTGTGCGGTATCGGCGGCACCCTCGAGCGCCTGCGTGACGGCGGCCCGGTGCTGCTCGTCGAGCATCCGGTAGAGCGCCAGCAGCAGCCCGGACCGACTGCCGAAGTGGTCATAGACGATCGGCCGGCTGACCTGGGCCGCTTCGGCGAGCGTGACCAGGGTGAGCCCGTCGGTCCCGCGATCCCGGACCACCGCGAGGGCAACCTCGAGCAGCTGGTCCCGCCTTGCCTGCTTGGACATCCGTGCCGCCATGGCCCTCCCTTGTCTCCCCTCGGATTCTAAGCTACAACTTGTAGCCTACAAAATGTAGCTTAGGAGGCTTCATGCACCCCGTTCTGATGCTCGGCGGCTCGGGCTACGCCGGCTCCAGCACCGCTGCGATGCTGCGCGACTGGCATCCCGACCTGCCCCTGACGATCGCCGGCCGCGATCTCGGCCGCGCCCAGCAGCTCGCCGACACCCTCGGTACGGCGTCCGCCGCCACCGTCGACTTGTCCCGGACCGACCTCGGCCTTCCGGACCACTCGTCGTACTCGGCGGTCGTCGCCACCGTGTGGGACCAGCACCTGCATGGTCTGCGCTACGCCCAGGACCGAGCCATCCCGTACCTGAGCATCTCCAGTGGCCTGACGGATATCGCGCCGGAGATCATCGCCGGCGGCCGACGGGCGCCGATTCTCCTGGCCAGTCATTGGGCGGCCGGTGTGATCACGCTGGCGACTCTGCAGGCCGTGCGTGAGTTCGGTCCGGTCGAGACGATCGAGATCACGGCGATTCTCGACGACCAGGACGTCGGCGGGCCCGCCGCGGCGGCCGACACGGAGCGGATCGCGAAGGCGTCGCCCGCTGCCTACGTGCGGCAGGACAGCGTCTTCGGCTGGGTCACCGATACCGCGGTCGACATCCAGAGCCTCGACGACGAACTGCTTCCCGGTCAGCTCGTCGGGATTCTCGACGTACCGAGTCTGGCGCTGGCGGCCGGCGCTGCCAACGTTCGGTTCGCGTTCGCGATGGGTGAGTCGGCCGGCCGCCGCCGGGGTGGCAGTCCGTCGCACGACGTACGCATCCGATTGGCGGCCGGCGATCGCAGCAGCACCTCCGTGTTGCGGCACCCCGGCGGTCAGCGGCCGGTCACCGCGGTCGGGATCGCACTCGGCGTCGAGCGGCTGCTCGCGCTCCGCGGCGACCCCGTTGCCCCCGGCATCCACTCCCCCGAGGCCCTGATCGACCCCGAGTACGCCGTCGCCCGCCTCCGCGCCGCCGGCGGCGTGATCGAGACCTATCAACCGATCGGCTGACAGGTCGACCTCAACGGATGATGTGGCCCGGGCTGTGCTCGGAGGAGGCTCGAGGGTATGAGCTCAGTGGTGGAAGTCAGCGGTCTGCGCAAGTCGTACGGCGGTCGCGCCGTGGTCGACGGGGTGTCGTTCAGCGTCGGTGAGGGCGAGATCTTCGGGATCCTCGGACCGAACGGCGCCGGGAAGACCACCACCGTCGAGTGCATCTCCGGCCTCCGGGTCCCGGACAGCGGTCAGGTCCGGGTCACCGGGCTGAACCCGGCCGAGGATCGGGTGGCGGTGACGCAGGTTCTCGGGTCGCAGCTGCAGGAGAGCGAGCTGCAGGCGAAGCTCACCGTGCAGGAAGCCCTCGAGCTGTACGCCGCCTTCTACCCGCACCCGGCGGAGTGGCGTTCACTCGCGGAGCGGCTGGGACTCACCAGCCTGCTGAAGAAGCGGTTCGGGGTCCTCAGCGGCGGCCAGAAGCAGCGGCTGTTCATCGCGCTCGCGCTGATCGGCAACCCGCGGATCGTCGTACTGGACGAGTTGACGACCGGCCTCGACCCGAGGGCTCGCCGCGATACGTGGGAGGTGGTCGAGGACGTCCGGGCGCGTGGCGTCACCGTGCTCCTGGTGACTCACTTCATGGAGGAAGCGCAGCGGTTGTGCGACCGGATCGCCCTGATCGACCAGGGCCGGATCACCGCGCTCGACACTCCGCACGGCCTGATCGCGCGGTCGGCGGGCGCGACCGTCATCTCGTTCACGCCGTCCGCGCCGGTCGACGAGGAAGAGCTGGCAGCACTCCCCGGGCTCGCGTCGATCGAGCACAAGCTCGGCCGGATCACCCTGAGCGGAACCGACGAGACCGTGAACGCGGTCATCTCGCTGCTCGCGCGGCACCAGATCACCGCCCACCAACTGCGGGTCACCGACGCAACCCTGGACGACGCCTTCTTGAACCTGACCGGAGCTACTTCATGAGCACCTCGCCGTACGTCGCCGTCCTGCGCACCGAGACCCGCCTGTTCCGACGCGAACCCGGCATCCTGTTCTGGGGACTCGCGTTTCCGTCGATCCTGCTCGTGATCCTCGGCTCGATCACCTCGTTCCGCAAGGCGGACCCGGGGCTCGGCGGCCTGCGGCTGATCGACGTCTACGTCCCCGTGCTGGTCCTGGTCTCGGTGATCACCACCAGCCTGCAGATGCTGCCGCCGGTGCTCACCGGCTACCGCGAGCGCGGGATCCTGCGCCGGATGTCGGCGACTCCGGTCCGGCCGTCCGCGCTGCTGTCCGCGCAGGTGATCCTGGCCGGCGGCGCCGCCCTCGCGTCGGTCGTCCTCTGTCTGGCGATCGGCCGGATCGCCTTCGGCGTCCAACTGCCGAGCCAGCCGATCGGCTACGCACTCACGCTGATCCTGACCGCGACCGCGGCACTGTCCCTCGGCGCACTGATCACGGCGATCGCCCGGACGGCCAAGATGGCCTCGGCGATCGGTACGGCGGCGTACTTCCCGGCGCTGTTCACCGCGGGCGTGTGGGTGCCGGTTCAGGCGATGCCCGACGTGATGGCCCGCATCGTCACGCTGACGCCGTTCGGTGCAGCGGCTGAGGCGCTCGGCGAGACGGCGACCGGCCATTGGCCCGCGTGGTCGCATCTCGGCGTACTGGCTGCTTGGGTGGTTGTTCTGTCGGCCGGCGCCATCCGCTGGTTCCGCTGGGAGTGACGCTCTCCTCATGCAGACTGAGGCCATGACGGCGGCGGGCGACACCATCGATCGGCGCCGGGCGCTGTTCAATCGGGTGGCGCCGCCCGCGCTGCTCGTCATCTCCACGGTGATGGCGGCCGTCACCGCGGACGCGATCACGCCGGAGCCCTGGAAGCGGCAGCTTGCTGTCTGGCTGGTGGCCGCGCTCGCGGTGCTCCAGCTCGTCTGGCTGTGGGCCGGCCCGCGCCGTACCCGCCCGGACGCGGTCTCGGTGACCTACTTCGTGCTGCGCTGGACGATCGGCGCCGTCCTCGCGCTGCTCAACGGGTTCTTCGCGTTCTTCATGGCCGCCGGCTACTTCGACAGCGCCAGTCTGATCCCCGGGCAGCGCCGGCGGCGGTTCGCGCTGTTCGCGCACTCGGTACCGATCTCGTTCGCACAGGTCGGCGGTATCCCGACCGACGGGGCGGTCGGGTGGATCGTGTTCGCCTGTCTGCTGGCCGCCAACAACGCGTTGCTGACCTTCGTCGGCCGCCTCGCCGAGCAAGAGGAGCAGCGCTCCGAGGCGCGGGCCGTCACCATCGCCGAGCTCCAGCAGGCGCAGGAGGAGAACGCCGCCCTGCACGCCCAGCTGCTGATCCAGGCCCGCGAAGCCGGGGTCGCCGACGAACGCCGGCGGCTGGCCGCAGAGATCCACGACACGCTCGCCCAAGGTCTGACCGGCATCATCGCCCAGCTGCAAGTGGTCTCGACCACGCCGGATCCGAAGATCGCCGAGGAACACCTCACGCGCGCGACCGACCTGGCCCGGCACAGCCTCGGCGAGGCCCGCCGGTCGGTCCAGAACCTCGCCCCGGATGGGCTTTCGGACGACGGTCTGCCGACAACCCTGCGCAGGACGGTCGACCAGTGGGCCGAGCGGACCGGCGTACGGACGGAGTTGACGGTGACCGGCACCGTCCAGCGACTGCACGGCGAGATCTCCGCGACGCTGCTCCGGATCACCCAGGAGGCACTCGCGAATGTCGCCAAGCACGCGGCCGCGTCGCGCGTCGGCGTGACGCTGAGTTTCATGGACACCGAGGTGACGCTGGACGTCCGCGACGACGGCGCCGGCTTCGACCCGTTGCTGCTGCCGGTCCGCTCGGGCACCGGCGGCTTCGGCCTCGACGGCATGCGCGCCCGCGCCGAGCGGATCGCCGGCTCGCTGATCGTCGAAGCCGAACCAGGAGCCGGTACGGCGGTCTCCGCCCGCGTACCGTTGGTGGTCGACGAACGATGAAGGGGGAACCGGTGATCTCGCTCTTACTGGTCGACGACCACCCGGTCGTCCGCAACGGGCTGCGCGGCATGTTCGAGTCGGTTCCCGGCTTCACGGTGCTGGCCGAGGCCTCGAACGGCGTCGAGGCGGTGGCCCTGGCCGCCGAGCTCGATCCGGACGTCATCCTGATGGACCTGCGGATGCCCGGCGGCAGCGGCCTCGAGGCGATCGCCGAGCTGCAGCGCCGCCGCGCCCGCGCGAAGGTGCTGGTCCTGACCACTTGGGACACCGACACCGACACGGTGCCCGCCATCGAGGCCGGCGCGACCGGCTACCTGCTGAAGGACGCTCCCCCCGAGGAACTGTTCCTCGGCGTTCGCGAGGCCGCGGCCGGCCGCGCGGTCCTCTCCCCCGCTGTCGCCTCCCGGCTCGTCTCGGCCGTCCAGGCCCCGGCGACGAGTCCGCTGGCCGCCCGCGAACGCGAAGTGCTGGCGCTGGTCGCGAAGGGAACCTCGAACCGCGAGATCGCCCGCGAGCTGTTCATCAGCGAAGCCACGGTGAAGACGCACCTCAGTCACATCTTCACCAAACTCGACGTCAACGACCGCGCGGCCGCCGTCGCAAAGGGTTACCAGCAAGGGATTCTGGGCGGCTAGCTCATTTGCCGCCGGTGAAGGTGATCCCTTGCGTGATGTGCTTCTGCGCCGCGAAGAACAGCACCAGGCAGGGCAGCGTGATCAGCAGCGAGGTTGCCATCAGCAACGGTGTGTCCGTCCCGTTCACCGACTGGAACCCGGCCAGCGCCAGCGGCAACGTCTTCCACTGGTCGGAGTTGATGTAGATCGCCGGTCCGAGGAAGTTGTTCCAGTAGCCCATGAACATCAGGATCGAGACCGCCACGACGGCCGGCCGGGCCAGCGGCAGGTAGACCAGCCAGAAGGTCCGGAACCAGCCGCACCCGTCGACCACCGCGGCATCGGCCAGCTCCGACGGCATCCGCGCGAAGAACTGCCGGAACAGGAAGATGTAGAACGGCGACCCGAAGAAGGCCGGCAGGATCAGCGGGTAGAGCGTGTCGATCATGCCGAGGTTGTTGAAGAGCATGAACTGCGGAACCATCGTCACCTCCCCCGGCAGCAGCATCGTCGCCAGCACCACGCCGAACACGGCACCCGAGAACCGCACCCGCAACCGCGCGAACGCGAACCCGGCCAGCGTGCAGGAGAAGACCGTCCCGACGATCGGGATCAGCGTGGTCAGCACCGAGTTCAGCGTGTAGCGCCAGAACGGGAACGACGTCACCGCCCGCACGTAGTTGTCCCACAAGAACTCGTGCGGTACGACGCTCGCCCCGGAACTGCCCACGCCGGCCAGCGACCGCAGTGACGTGGCGATCATCCACAGGAACGGGTACACGAACACCACCGAGCCGACGACCAGGACGACGTACAGGGCGGCTGTGGTGAGCACACTGCGGCGTCTCATCGCCTCTTCCTTCGGGTCAGCTCGGTCTCGTAGTACACGGCGAACGCACTCCCGCGCAGCGTCACCGTGGTCAGCGCGAGGATGACGGCGAACAGGATCCAGGCGAGCGCGGACGCGTAGCCCATCCGGAAGTTCTGGAACGCGTTGTCGTAGAGGTAGTAGACGAAGAACAGCAGCGAGTCCTTCGGTCCGCCGTTCGCGACGAAGCCCTGGGTGAAGATCTGCAGCGCGCCGATGATCCCGGTCAGCGCGTTGAACAGGATGATCGGCGACATCTGCGGCATGGTCACGTGCCAGAACATCCGCAATGGCCCGGCGCCGTCGATCGCGGCCGCCTCATACAGGTTCGAGGGGACGTCCTTGAGCCCGGCCAGGTAGATCACCATCGCGCCACCGACGGTCCACAAGCTCATCAGGATCACCGTCGGCAGCGCCCAGGACGCGTCGTTGAACCAGCCCGGTCCCTCGATCCCGATGTGGGCGAGAACGTCGTTCGCGAGGCCGTACTGCGGGTTGAAAACCCAGAGGAACAAGACCATCTGAGCCACGCCGGACACCAGGCTCGGCAGGTACCAGACGGTCCGGAAGAACCGCATCCCTGGGAGTTCGGCGTTCAGCAGCAGCGCGACCACGAAGGCGAGCGCGGTCTGCAGCGGCACGCTGATCACGCCGTACAGGAGGGTCACCTTCAGGGCCTGCCCGACCCGCGGATCCTGGAACGCCTCGGTGTAGTTGGCGAACCCGACGAACCGCGGCGGCGTGATCAGGTCCCACGAGGTCAGGCTCACGTAGATCGACGAGATCATCGGCCCGACGGTGAAGATCGCGAACCCGATCAGCCAGGGCGAGATGAACATCCAGAACGCGATCGTCTTGTCGGCCCGTGGCCACCGCCGCCGCGCCCCGTACGCCGCCAGCCCGAGCACGGCGTACAGGACGATCAGCAGGAGCAGGAACGGGACCAGCGGTACGAGGACGGCGGGAACACCCCACGACGCCGCCAGGTCCCGGATCCAGCCGATGGTGGGATTCACTTCTTCAGGGCCTCAGTGCACTTCGCGGCCAGCTCGGGCAGGACCTTGGCGACGTCGTCCTTCCCGCTGCCGAGCGGCGTGTAGCTCGTCATGCCCTTCTCCGCGTCACCGGAGATCTGTGCCTCGCGCGCCACCGAAGGCCCGACAATGCCGGACTTCAGCGCGGTCGTGAACGCGGCCAGGTTCCGGTCGGCCGGCAGCACCTTCTCCAGCGTCGCCGTCGACGCTGCGATCACCGGTACGCCGAGCGCCGTGTTGCCCTGGATGAGCAGGTCCTGCGCGGCCTGCTGGGTCCCGGCGAACTCGACGAACTTCTTCGCGGTCTCGAGCTGCTTACCGGTCGCCTTCTTGCTGATCGCGAGACCGTCGACCTCCATCGGGAATCCCTTGCCCGGCACCGGGACCAGCGTCCAGTTCGGCTTGCTGATCTTCGCGAAGTCCGCGCCCGTCCACGGCCCGAAGTCGCTGAACGTCGCCAACCGGCCGGCCGCGAACCACTGCGCCTGATCCTGCCCCTGGACGTCGGCCGCGGTCGGCGCCGAACGCTCCTTCTGCAGATCCACGACGTACTGCGCTGCCTTGACCCCCGTCTCGTCGCCGAAGGTGCACGCGGTCGCGTCCGCGTTGTAGTAGCCGCCACCGGCCGCGGTGAGCCAGCCGCGGTACCAGAGGTTGCTGGAACCGAAGACGCGCGCCTTGCCGTCGCCGTGCGACAGCTTCGCGGCCAGGGTCTTGAACTCGTCCAGCGTCAGTGGTGTCGTTGCACTCGGCAACGGAAGCCCCGCGGCCTTGAACGCGTCCACGTTGACCGCCATCACCTTGGGCTTGGCGGCGAACGGCATCGCGTAGTACTTGCCCTCGAACTGCAGCGCCGACGAGATGTTCGGCTGCACGTACTGCGCCGGGTCGACCTGCTGCTCGGCGAAACTCGGCGCGAACCCGGCCAGGCTGGTGTTGCTGATCTCCATCACCGTCGACTGCGTGCCACCGGCGATCGAGGTCTGGATCTTCTGCTCGTAGTCGGCCTGGATCCAGTTCGTGGTCACCTTGGTCCCGGGGTTGGCCTGCTCGAACGCGGCCGCGATCGCCTTCAGCGAGGCGGCCTCCGAGTTCGTGCCCCAGAACGAGAACGTGATGTCGGCGGAATCCTGCGCCGTGTTGCCGGCCGGCTGGCTGGTGGTGGCGCATCCCGCGGCCAGCAGCAGCGCGACGGCGGCGGGGATCAAGCGGAACGTCTTCATGAGGGGTCCTTGGTGTCGACGCGGACGGTGTCGCCCGGGTGGATGTGGTGTGTTTCGGTACCGACCGTCACCGGCAGCGGCCCCGGTCCGCTGTGCACAGTGACTTCGGTCGCGCGCCGGGCCTCCTGCGTGATTCGCAGGTCCCATTCGCCGACGCGCACCTGGTCGGCAGTGAGCCAGCCGATCTCGGCCGGCAGATGCGAGGTGATGGTGAGCGCGGCGCCGGCCTCCGGCCGCAGCCCGAGCAGACCGGCGACCAGGTGCTCGACAACCGTGAACGAGATCTCCGGATAGTCGTCCCGGCTGTCGATCAGGTGCTTCGTCCAGCGCCACGCGGACTCGTCACGCCGGTACTTGAACAACAGCTCCGGGTAGTAGCTCTTCGACTCGATGTTCTTCGGCGGATCAGAGCTCATCTGCGCCTCGAGCCAGTCGAGCGATCGCTCGGTACCGCCCAGCCCGAACAGCGGCGGCAGCGTGTGCGACTCCAGCCCCCAGCCGAAGTCGAGGCCGTCCTTCGTCACGCCACGCGCGTAGTGATCGCCGTTCCACCAGGTCTCGTACGTCGCCTGGATCCGGTCCGCCTCGGCGTCCCGGCCCAGCTTCCGCAGTACGGCGTACTGGGTGGCGAGGCCGTCGCCGGCGATCAGCAGCGGCGCCTCACGCTCGTTGTACGTCGCGGTGCCGAGGAAGATGTCGGCGGTGCCGCCGGCCTCGGGGATGCCGTCGCCGTCGGTGTCGTGCGCGGTGACGAACTCGCCGACGCTGGTCCGGTAGTAGGTGGAAAGGTCAGGGTCGTCGAGCCATCGGCGGTCGCCAGTCCAGTCGTACTGTTCCAGCGCCCGGTAGCAGAGGTCGAACACCGCGGGGATCTCCCGGACGAAGTGCTCGTCGGAGTGATAGTCGAGGGCCGCGATCCGGCCGTCGAAATGGAACGCCCAGATCGGGAACCACTTGCGGGCCGGCGTCGCCGACCGGGCGAAGTGCCGGAACATGGCGAAGTTCTCGGCGTCCAGGCCGAGCAGGTGCGCGCCGGCCGCCTGGTGGCAGATGTCGCGCGAGTAGAACATGTCCCGCGACGGGTAGCCCGCCCAGTACGACGGCAGATTGCCCGGCGCCGCGCCGGTCTGGACCCAGTCCAGGGCTCGCCGCGACGCCCAGACGAAAGCCTGCTCGACGTAGCCGGAATCGGAGCTCACAGTGAGCACCGGCGCCTCCTCGGTTCGTGACCGCGATCGGATATTAGCGGTAAAATTTCTCTGCAAAAGTAAAGACTTAGACCACTTTCGTCAATACTTCAGCCGGGCGTGTTTTAGCGCTATAGTCGCCGCCGTGACGACTTTCGAGATCCGCTCGCCCGACGGGACCATGAGCCGCACCGGCACCGCGATTGGCGCCCGGTCGATCACCGGGTTGTCGCCGGGCGAGCCCGGTGTCCTGCGCTTCGAGGTGGTGGCCGACGGCCCGGTGACGTTGCAGTGGACCTGGCCGACCGGGTCCGCCGTAACGCTGTGGCGGGCCTCCCAGGGCGCGCGCCGGGAGCTCCCGACCGACTGGGGCTCGCGGCGCCGGATCCGTTCGGTCCGATCCGCGCCGGTGGGCAGTCTCGTCGACGATCAGGACCGCAACCTGCTCACCGTGGCGCTCTCCGCGGGCGTGCGCGGGTGCGAGTTCGCGATCGGCGTCAACGAGGAGACCGCCGAGCAGCTGATCGAACTGGTTGCCGACGACATCGAAACGACCCGCTTCGTCCTCCGTATCGATCTGCGCGACGTGCACTTCGCCGAGGCGCTGCGCGGCGTCACCGCCGACTGGACGGCCGAGCTCGGTGACCGGATCGCCGCCGTACCGGAGATTGCGCGGCGGCCGATGTACTCGACCTGGTACAGCGATCATCAGCACGTCACGGCCGAAGCAGTCGAGCACCACGCCCGCGCGAGCGCGGCGTACGGGTGTGAGGCGATCATCGTCGACGACGGCTGGCAGACGGACAGCACTGCGCGCGGCTACGCGTTCTGCGGTGACTGGGAGCCGACGAGCGGCAAGTTCCCCGACATGACCGAGCACGTACGCCGGGTGCACGAGCTTGGACTGCGGTACGTGCTGTGGATCGCGCCGCCGCTGATCGGCGTCCGGTCGAAGGCGTGGGAGCGGTTGAAGGATCGGGTGCTCGGGTTCGCCGACGGCGAGGTCGTCGCGGTGCTCGACCCGCGCTACCCTGAGGTGCGCGAGCACCTGGTCGAGTGCTGCGTCCGGCCAGTGCGTGACTGGGGTGTCGACGGGCTGAAGATCGACTTCATCGACTCGTGGGCGTGGGACGGTCCGGTGCCGGATGCGCCGGGTGCCGACTGCGCGTCGATCGACGAAGGCGTCGAGCGGCTGCTGCAGGCGGTCCGGGACGAGGTGCAGCGGCTGCGGGACGACGTACTGATCGAGTTCCGGCAGGACTACGTGAACCCGCGCCTGTGGCAGTTCGGGACGTTCCTGCGCGCCGGCGACTGCGCGATGGATCCGGTCGAGAACCGCGTCCGCACGATCGACAGCCGGCTGCTCGCCGGAGATCGCGCGGTGCACTCGGACATGCTGATGTGGCATGCGTCGGCCACGCCGGAGACGGTGGCGCAGCAGTTCATCGGCGCGCTGTTCAGCACGGTGCAGGTTTCGATGGAGCTCGAAGCCTTGCCCACGTCGCACGACAAGGTCGCCAGGTTCTGGCTGGCGTTCATGCGCGAGCACCTTGAGGTGCTGCAGCACGGTGTCCTGCTGCCGTCGCGGTCGGACGCACGGTATTCGCAGATCAAAGCGGTCGGAGCGAAGACCGTGATCGCGGCGTTCACCAATCCGGTGGTGCGGCTCGAGGACAGCGATCGCTCCGTCATCCTGGTGAACGGCGGCAACGAACCGCGACTTCTGGTCGAAGGTGCCGGTTCCGGACCTGTCGACCTCGTAGTGTCTGACTGTTCGGGCACCGAGGTGTACCGCCGTACGACGACTCCGCCGTCAGGACTGTGGGCGATCGACGTACCGACCGCCGGAGTCGCCAGGATCGAACGGAACTGAGGGGCTGGATGGTGTCACGACCACGCCGTACGACGGTTGCCGATGTCGCCCGGCTCGCCGGGGTGTCCGCGATGACGGTGTCGAACGTCCTGAACGCGCCGCACCGGGTCAGCGCCTCGACCGTTCAGACCGTGCAGGCAGCGATCGACGAGCTCGGCTATACCCCGAACCACGCCGCCCGGGCACTGTCATCCGGACGCAGCCAGGTGATCGGCCTGCCGCTGTACGACGAGTTCAGCGACGAGAACCCCGGTCTCGGCGGCTTCCTGCACGGTCTGCTCGACGGTTTGGTCCGCGCTGCGGCCGTCTCCGGGTACGGCGTTCATGTCACGACGCCGACCGCGGGAGCGACCGAGATCGCGCTCTACGAGAAGCTGATCGCGGCCCGCCAGGTCGATGCGATCGTGGTGCTGGAGACGATGCCGAACGACGAACGGATCGAGTTCCTCAGCCAGCGGCGGTTCCCGTTCGTCGCGTTCGGCCGCACGGGTCCGCAGCATCGGCAGTGCTGGGTCGACGTGGACAACGAGACCTCGATGGCCGGGATCGCCCGGCACCTGCGCGAGACCGGCCGGGAAAGCGCCCTCTACCTGCGCACCGACGGCTCGCTGCCCTGGATCCACCAGCGCGAGGACGGGTTCGTCCGCGAGTTCCCCGGCACAGTGGTCCACTCCTTCCGAACGCTGGAAGAGGTCGACAGCTACATCTCGGCGACCACTCCCCCGGCTGCTCTGGTCGCCGACAACGACGCGTTCGCGGTGGTCGCCATGCGCGCCCTGCAACGTCGCGGCGTCCACGTCGGCGAAGACGTCGCCGTCACCGGTTTCAACGACTTCCCCTTCGCCAGCATGCTCGACACCCCGCTGACGACGGCCAGGATCCCGTTGCGGGACATCGCATCCAGCCTGTTCGATCGCGCCCTGCTGGAGATCAACGGCGACGAGGACCAGCCCGGCAAGCTGGTCACTGCCCCGCTGATCGTCCGCTCCAGCGCCTGATCCGGACGGGTTTCCAGCCTGCTCGAAACCGTTGAGTGGTCTATTCCCGCTGTCTACAGTTCCTCGAATGCGAATTCGTGCAGTTCTCAGCGCAATCGTCGTCGCGGGATCGGTCGCCGTGGCCGTTCCGGCCGCTGCGGCTCCGGCCTCGGTGACCGCGTCGGTGACCCTCCGGAATGAAGGCACCGGCCTCTGCCTCACGGCGAACACCCACGACTCCCAACTGATCAGAACGACCGGCTGCTCGGGATTCACCGAGCACAAGTGGGAGTGGGTGCGATCGGACCGGCCGGAGTTCGGCATGCTCAGGAGCGTCGCGACGGGACTCTGTCTCGACGCCAACGCGAGCGGGGCCGTCTATAGCAACCCGTGCAATACCGGCAACACCTACCAGTGGTGGGCACGGCAGCCCGAGCGTGACATCAGGCATGGCGCCACCGGCCGCTATCTCGACAGCAACGGCGGCGGCGACGTCTACACCCTCGGTCGCAACGGCGGCGCCAACCAGCGCTGGTCGTGAGCAGCTAGCTCAGCTGGGCGCACGACGGCGCGGTACGCGATCAGCAGCGTAACGATGGTTCCGCAGACGCCGGCGACGGCGATGGTGAGGTTGGGAGCGACAAAGCTTCCGACCACACCGGCCAGCGCGATGCTCACGCCTTGGATCGCCATCAGCCCGCTGGTCTGCACGGTGAACAACCGACCCCGGTACGCCGGATCGGCCGCCTCGAGAATCATCGGATCGACAGCCTGGTTGAACGCATACCCAGCTCCCGACACTGCGAGCACGAGAGCTGCGACCGGTACGGACGGCTTGGCCAGGAAGGCGATCGCGGGTAGCTGACTGGCCAGCAGCAGCGGAACGACGAGCCGTCGCCGCAAGGAAGAGTTGAACCTTGCGACGACGAGCTCGCCGAGCACAGTGCCGGCCGCGTACCCGGTGAACAGCGCCCCAGCCGCAGCCGGCGCAGCGCCCGTCTGGGCCGAGTACGCAACCGCAAGCCCGTCCGGAACCGATGAGAACGCCGGCGCCACCCAGGTCAGCAGGATCAGCGGCCGCAGCCGCGGATGCCCGAACACGTACCGCAGCCCGATCCACGAGTCGCGCACCGTACCGCGATTTCGCTCGCCTGCCGGAGAGTACGGCGTACCGAATCCGATCACGAGCGCGGAGACCAGAAACGTCACCACGTCGACCGCAAGCAGCCACGGTGCACCAACCGCTGCCACAGCCGCCGCGCCCACGGCGAATCCGGTCAGCACAGTCACTTGACTGATTGCCCGTAGCAACGACCGACCGACCGGGAAGAGCTCGGCCGGCAGCAGCTGCGCGAGACTCGCCGCGCGCGCTCCGGCGAAGATCGGCGCGATTACTCCCGTCACCAGCAACAAGCCCAGCAGTGCGCCGACCGGCAACCCCGGAATCAGCATCAACGCGATGCAGACCGCGCTCAGCACGTCGCACCCGACCAGCACCCGCCGCGCCGGGAACCTATCCGCGACGGACGACAGCAGGATTCCGCCCAGCGCATACGGTAGAAACGAGCAGACCAGAACCAGGGCCGAGAGCAACGGTGATCCGGTGCGCTCGAAGATCAGAATCGACAACGCAATTTTGGCAGCGACCGTGCCCAAGCATCGATTACCCCTGCGACCTAGACTTTTGGTTGTGACCGAAAGTTCCGGCGGATGACCGTCCTGCAGTTCACCCAGAGCGACGCGTTGCGCTGCCGTTTCGGGGCGTCACCGTTGTGGGAGACGGTCTCCGCCGTCCGGGTGCTGAACGGATTCCGGCACCGACCGATGTACGCCCCCTGGGTGGCCGCCAAGATCGAGGCCGCGGCCGGTCTGGACCTCAGCGGACTCAACGCCCTGCAGCCGCGCACCGGCTTCACTCCGGACTTCATCACCCCACCACCCAAAGCGTCCCGGGCCAAGCTCAGCACCGAACTCGCCCGCGTCCGCAGTACGCCGGTCGACCGGGTCCGCCGCGAACTCACCCGGTCCCGCGACGAGTTCAGCAACCCCGGCGCACCCGAGATCGACCGCATGCTCGCCAACCCGGCCAGGGCCCGGGACCGCCTCGCCGACGAGATCGAGAGCGCGTGGGAGGCCCTGATCAAGTTTGACTGGCCGATGATCAGCCGGGTGCTCGAAGACGACATCGCCTATCGCGGCAGTCAGCTGACCGACGACGGACTGGCGGCACTCTTCGACGACCTCCACCCGACGCTGACCTGGGAGGACGACCGGCTGATCGCCAGCCAGTACCGCGAGCCCTCGCACAAACTGACCGGCCAGGGACTGCTCCTGGTCCCTGGCGTCTTCGCCTGGCCGCACCTGGTGATGATCGTCGACCCCAACTACCAGCCCGCGCTGATCTATCCGGCCCGCGGCGCGGCCCGCCTCTGGTCCGACGCCCCGACTCCCCCGGACCCACTGGCTCGTTTGCTCGGTCGCACCCGGGCCACGCTGCTCGTCGCCCTCGACCCGCCCGCCACGACCAGTGCACTCGCCGCCGAACACGGGCTGGCGCTGGCTACGGTCGCCGAACACCTCTCCGCGCTCCACGACGCCGGTCTCGCGACTCGGCGCCGTACGGGTCATCGGGTGCACTACCGGCGTACCGAAGTGGGGCAAGCGGTAGTCGACGCATCCATACTGACTCCATGAACATGCGGCACATCCGGCGCTGGCCGGCCTCGCTGGCGGTGGTCGCCGTACTGATCCTGCAACTGCTGGTTCCGACGCAGATCGCGGCATTCCCGCGCTGGGTAATGCCGGCGCTCGGCGCGTTGCTCCTGCTGCCGCTGATCTGGATGAATCCGTTCCATCTGCGTCGTGACGAGCCCTGGCTGCGCTGGGTCGAGCTGGCGCTGCTGGCGGTTCTGGTGCTGGCGAACGCGGTCTACCTGGCCGAGCTGATCGTCTACCTCAACTCCGGCGACGCGAACAACGGACTGGTGCTGGTGAAGTCGGCGGCCCTGATCTGGGTGACGAACGTCGTCGCGTTCGGCGTCTGGTATTGGGAGGTCGACCGCGGTGGTCCGTTCGCCCGCGCGCCCGAGCACGAGCGCGCCGAGGAGCGCGCCGATCTGCTGTTCCCGCAGATGACCGTCGACCTGCCGGGGTGGAACAAGTGGATCCCCGGCTTCACCGACTATCTGTTCGTCGCGTTCACCGCGGCGACCGCGTTCAGCCCGACCGACACGATGCCGCTGACCGCGCGGGTCAAGGTGCTGATGGCGTTCCAGTCCGCGATCGCTCTGCTCACGATCGCAGTGGTCGCGGCCCGGGCCGTGAACGTCCTCTGAGACAGCTCTCGACAGTCATGTAATGAGCATGAGAACGTTATGCTCATGTACAGCACGAAGTCGGTAGGGCTCGGTTTCGCGATCTTCTCGGCCGTCACGTTCGGCGGTTCCGGACCGTTCGCGAAGGCGCTGATCGGTGCCGGCTTCTCGCCGCAGCAGGCTGCCTGGGTGCGCATCCTGGGTGCGGCACTGCTGCTCGTTCCGCTCGTCCTCGTACTCCGCGGCAGCGCCGGCCTGCGCGCCGCGCGAGCCTCCTGGAAGCCCTTGGCGCTGTACGGCCTGACCGGGATCGCCGGTTGCCAGACGCTGTTCTTCGTCGCGGCCAGCCGGCTGCCGGTCGGGGTCGCGCTGATGCTCGAGTTCTCCGGTCCGGTGCTGGTCGTGCTGTGGCTGAAGTTCGGCCAGAAGGTCGCCGTACCGCGGTCGGCCGCGATCGGCGTCGGCATCGCCCTGATCGGCCTGGCGACGGTCGCCGAGATCTGGTCCGGACTGACTATCGACCTCATCGGTCTGCTGGCCGGACTCGCCGCGGCCGCGTGCCAGGCGACGTACTTCATCCTGATCGACAAGCTGACCGGCGTCGCCGATCCTCTCGTGATGACCGCGGCCGGCAGTGTGGTCGGCGCCGTCGTACTGACTCTGATCGCGCTGCCATGGCAGACGCCGTGGCACGTGCTCACCGACACAATCGCGATCGGGGACCGGCACGCGCCCGGCTGGATGATGGCAGGCTGGCTGATCGTCGTCAGCACGGTGATCGCCTACCTCGCCGGCGCGGCCGCCGTACAGCGTCTGTCCGCGGCCATCGCGGGTGCGGTCGCGTACGTCGAGGTTGTCGCGGCCAGCCTGTTCGCCCTGATCCTGCTGAACGAGCACCTGACCACGAACCAGATCATCGGCGGCATCATCGTGCTGATCGGCGCTTTCGTGGCCCAGTCGTCGGTGGGGAAGGTCAATCCCCCGGAGGCTCCCGCGCCCACCGACGTACTGGATGCCAGCCTCACCTAAGCGAGTCCACTAGCTCGCGAGGCAGCCCGTGGGTCTCGTGCAGGTACTCGTAGTCGGTCTCGTCCAGCGACTTGTGGAACCGCTCGTGGCTGAGCACCTTGCGGCCACGCTCGAGCAGATTGCTGAACCGGATCTCCTCGTCGATCAGGATCCGCCGGACCAGCGTCACCGTCTCGCCCTGGTGGAAGTGGTTCAGCGTGTGCTCGAACAGCTCGAGCGGCAGGTCGGACAACGACCTGGACTCGTCACCGCTCCACAGCAGCGTGAGCACGCGACGGATCAGCCGGCGCAGCACGTAGCCGCGCCCGGTGTTCGACGGGTGCACGCCGTCCCCAACGATCACGATGCTCGATCGCAGGTGGTCGATCACGATCCGCTGGTCGCGCGTGTCCAGCTGCCACAGCTTCGGAATCTCCCGCATCCACGGCTCGAACAACGACGTCTCGTACACGGAGTCCTTGCCTTCGAGCAGCATCGTCAGCCGCTCCAGCCCGAGACCGGTGTCGATGTTCTGCTGCTGCAGCGGTTCCAGCGAACCGTCGTCGTGACGTCGGTAGCGCATCATCACGTGGTTCCACACCTCGACCCAGCGGTCGTCGGTGGTCGGCGTACCCTCCGGGTCACCGTCGCCGGTCCACACGAACATCTCCGAGTCAGGTCCGCAGGGACCGGTCGGGCCGTTCGACCACCAGTTGTCCTCGGTGGTGAGCTCGACCGGCAGCCTCAGCTTTTGCCAGGTCTGCAACGATTCCTGGTCGAGCGGGACCTGACTGTCCCCGCCGAACACGGTCACGTACAGCCGGCGTGGATCGATGCCGAAGCCCTCGGTCAGCAGCTCGTAACCCCAGCGCAGCGTCTGGCTGCTGCCGTAGTCGCCGAGCGACCAGGAGCCGAGCATCTCGAACACGGTCAGGTGCGTCGGGTCGCCGACCTCGTCGAGATCCGTGGTGCGCAGGCAACGCTGGATGCCCACGAGCCGGCGACCCATCGGATGCGGTTCGCCTTCCAGGTACGGCGTCAGTGGATGCATCCCCGAGGTCGTGAACAGCACCGGATCGCCGAGCCGCGGGATGAGCGTGGACCCGGTGGTCGGGATGTGCCCGTTCTGCTGGAAGAAGTCGACGAACGTGCGGGTGAGGGTCCGGTCGAGCGTGGTGGTCATGGTTCTGGTCCTTGTCTGAGAGAAGACCGGAACCGAGTCACCTGGCGTCAGAAACAACAAAACCGGCGAACCGTTTCCGGTCGCCGGTGGTGGAAGAAGATGTCAGGCAGCGGCAGCCGGAGAGCACGAAGCTCGTACGGCTGCTACAAGGCTGAACATCTGATGCATGGTGCGAGAGTACACGACAGGCCCAGCTAGATGTCCAGTAGTTCTCTCAGCGTGGCCCCGGACCGTTGCCAGGTCCACTGATCCTCGACCCAGGCCCGACCGGCCGCGCCCATCCGTCGCGCCTTGGCCGGATCGGTCAGCAGCTCCACGATCCGTACGGCGACCGCGACCGGGTTGTACGGATCCACCAGGTAGCCGGTCTCGCCATGCCGGACCGTGTCCGGAGTCCCGCCCGCGTCCCCGATCACCACCGGCTTCCCGGTGGCCGATGCCTCCAGGGTGACAATCCCCAGCGCCTCCGGCTCAAAGCCGAACCGCCGCGTCCGCGTCGGCATCGCGAACACGTCCGCCGCATCCAGGTACGGCGGGATGTCGGTCCAAGGCACTGGCCCGGTGAACACCACCGACTCCTGGACGCCGGTCGCGGCCGTCAGCGCCTCGAGCCGCTGCCGATCCGGCCCACCGCCAACCAGCAGCAGCGTGGCAGAAGGCACCGCGGCAAGCACCCGGGGCCAAGCCCGGATCAGCGTGTCCTGGCCCTTCCGCGCCACCAACCGGGAAACACACACCACAAAGGGAGATGATGGGGCACTCGCGCGACCGGCTGCGGGGTGAGCGGGGCCGACGGTGCTGTGGCTGAGGCCGAGCTGCTTGCGGAGCTCCCCTCCCCCACACCCTGGGAAGAAGCGCTGCGTGTCGACCCCCGGCGCCAGGCGGCGCATCCGCCGTACCGCGTCGGGTGACAGGGCCGGCGCGATCCGCTCGGCACACCACGACGAGACCGTCGTCAGCGTGTCCGCCGCGTCGCCGATCTTGTGGAGCGCCTGCCTCGTTCCGGGCACACCCGCCCACCACGTCTCATGACCGTGGCTGATGGCAACGATCCGACGTGCGCCTGCCCGGCGCAACGCCGTACCCATCAACCCCAGTGGCGCGGCCGCGCCGAACAGCACCCGATCCGCGCCGTACTCGCGCATCAGCTCGACCGCGCGGCGCGTCACCCGCAGCGTCGGTAGCAGCATCGACGTTCGATCGCGGATCACCGGGAACGGCAGCGCCGCGTCGTACTCGGTGTGGCCAGGCTCTTGCGACGTGTAAACGACCACGTCCGGCAGCTCATCGCAGAGCTGCCGGACGAAGGTCTCGATCCCCCCTTGCCGCGGCGGAAAGTCGTTGGTGACAACGAGAACTGTCATTTCTGAGCAGCCCAGGCGCGACCCATCGCGATCCGCTCCGGCGCGGTCGGGTGCGACGCGAACATCCAGTAGCGCCAGCGGCTCGGCGTCAGACCGGAGATGTTCGTCACGGCGAGGTTGTGCTCCATCGCGATGAAGTTCTGCGGATCGTTCGTGAGCCGCAGCGAATGGTAGTCCGCGCGCGCCTCGATCCGCCGGCTGACGAGATTCTGCACCGGCCCGGAGACCGTCGTACCGATCGCGATCAGCGCCAGCAACGCCGCCGTCCGCCGCGGGTCCGCCATCCTTGCCCCGAGCAACGCTCCCAGCAACACAACGCCGAACGCAGCACCGAGTACGCCGATCAGCGTGCCGTGCAGGACATCGTCCTCGGCCGCATGCCCGAGCTCGTGCGCGACGACCAGCCGGGTCTGCGCCGGCGGCGTCTCCTTCAGCAGCGTGTCGTAGACCACCAGCCGCCGCGTCGACCCGAAACCCGACACATAAGCATTCAGAGCCGTCGTCCGCCGCGACGCATCGGCCACCAGCACGTCCTTGACCGGTACGCCGTCCTCCGCCGCGAGCCGCAGGAAGTCGTCCCGCTGCGGCCCCGCCGGCATCGACGCGAAGTTGTTGAACCGCGGCTCGACCAGAACCGGATACGCGAACGACACCCCGAGCACCAGCAGCGCGGTAATGATGGCCGCAGGCAACCACCAAGTGCTCCGGCGGCGCCGCGCCAGCCCGATCAGGCACACGGCAATCACGGCCATCGCGAGTGCGACCAGCAACCAGTTCACCGCGCGGTCGCGGGCCCACAGTCCCCAGCCCTGCACCGACAGCCCGTACTCGCGGCTGACCCGCTCGGCCAAAATGTCGGTGGGCAACGTGATGATGCTGGTGAGCAGTCCGAGCGCCGCGATCAGCACCGGTACGGCGACGTACCAGCGGCTGATCCGGAGAGCGTCGTACAGGCGGCGGCCGAGCGGACTGAAACCGATCACGAGGGGGACGACGACGGAGAGCACCCAGGAGGTTGTTGACCACGGCAACAGCTCGGACCGGAACGCCTGCTGACGGGCGATCTCGGCCGGAGTGAAGTCGAGGGTGGGGTCCGGCGTGGGCAGGTCGATCAAGTGCCAGGGGGTCGTGGTGACGATCACCACGACCAGTGCGACCGCGAGCAGGAGCGCTGTCAGCCGCGGTACCCGCTCAGGCACCTGCGAGCCTCTTGAGGTACTTCTGCCACTCGACGACGAACTCCTGCTCGGTCATGCCCAGCGTCGACTTGAACGCGTCGGCGAGCCCGCTCGAGCTCTTCGACGTGTGCACCGCGCGATAGAACTTCACCAGCGCCGGCTGCCCCTCGCGCTCGGCGATCAGCCGGCAGGCGAGCCACGCGGACTCATAGGCCTGGGACAGATCCGCCGACGACGCGGCGAACGCGTTCGTGTCCGGCAGCGAGGCCGGGACCTTGCCGGCCCGGATCCCCTTGAACAGCTCCTTCGCCGCCGACTCGTCCTGCACCGGTACGGCGGTGAACGCGACGTAGTCGGCGAACCCCTCGGCCAGCCACAGCGGCACCGGCGAAGCGGTCGCGGTGGAAGCGACATGCGTGGTCTCGTGGGTCAGCACGATCCGGCGGCCCTGCTTGCCGAGCTCCTCGAACAGCTTCGGGTTGGCCACGATCCGCACCGGCGCGCCGCTCTGCGGCTGGTCGAGCTCCGCCATCGTGACGGCCGCGATCTGGGTGTACGTGTTCGGCGCGGCGCCGAGCACGGCCTCCATCTGCGACTGCTTGGCCGGCAGGTAGACGACCACCTTCTGCGGCCAGGCCTTGCCCCACACCTTGCTGACCGAGGTGACCGCCCGATCCGCGACCGCGACGTACGCCTCCGCCTGGGCCTCGGACTTCAGGCTGATCACCAGGCTGCGGTTGCCCTTGGCCACATCGAGCTCACCCAGCGTCCAGACCGGACGCCGCTGCCCCGCGACGAAGCGTTCCGAGAACGAAGCGGCGTACGTCTTGCCGTCCCGCGTCACGAACGTCACCGGCAGGATCGCGCGCGCCGGCTTCACGTCGTACCCGGTGAGCTGCCAGGAGACCTCGACCTGAGCGAGCCACGCGGCCGAACCGCCGAGCTCGGCCGTGCGGTCGGGTGTGAGCGCGCCGGTGTCGTCGCTGATGTAGCGGAACTGGAAGGTCCCGATCGGCAGCTGCTCGAGGTTCGCGAAGATCGTCCGCGCGCTGGCCTTGAACGCCGTCGACCGCGGGTCGACCGTGTCCAGGAACTCGCTGCGGTTGTCACGCTTCACCGCGTCGGCCATCGCCTGCAGCACCGCACCACCGTCGGTGGCCCGCTGCACGCCGGCCGCGGCCTCGTCATCAGGCGTGGCGGAGGTCTGCGGATCGCGCGAGCCGATCGGCGCGCCGCCCGGGTCCGCCGGCGCGTTCGCCACCTGCCGGAGACCGGCATAACCAGCCCCGGCCACCAAGCAGACCGCCAGCCCGATCGCGACCTTCTTGACGATCGATCCAGGCGTGGCGGACGGCTGAACGGCAGGCATCGGCACGGTGTCGCTCTGCTCGTCGATCACTTCGGCCCCTCGCTGCTCACCTGCCCCAGTCAGGCGCGACACTACGTGCCTCCTCCGACAGTAGAGCACTTGGACGGTCGTGAAACGACTCGGCTCCGGGGTCGGGACCCCGGAGCCGGTGAGTATCGCAAGCTGACGGGTCAGCCCGGGCGAACAGCCGTGTTGTACGGCATCAGGTCGATCGGGTCGGTCTTGACCGGCTTGCCCGGACGGGAGGCGTGCACGATCCGGCCGTTGCCGATGTACATGGCGACGTGCGAGATCGGGCTGTAGTAGAACACCAGGTCACCGGGCATCAGCTGGCTCTTGCTGACCCGGCGGCCCTCACTGGCCTGCGCCTTCGAGGAGTGCGACAGCGAGACGCCGGCCTTGCCCCAGGCGTACATCATCAGGCCGGAGCAGTCGAACGAGTTCGGTCCGGCGTCGCCCCAGATGTAGGGGTCGCCCATCTGGGCCAGCGCGACCTGGACCGCTCGCCCGGCGCGGCCGTTGGCCGGCACCGGCAGGTCGTCGTCCATCCGGTCGCTGTCCCGGCTGGGACGCTCGTCGCGCGCCTTCTCGGCTTCCTTCGCGTTCTCGTCCGCGATCCGCCGGCGCTCGGCGTCGCTGAGCTTGGAGAGGACCTTCTCGGCGGCGTTCAGGTTCGCCTTCGCCTCGGCGATCAGCTTGTTCTGCTGGTTCTGCACGGCCTGGAGCTGCGCGAGCTCGCTCTGCGCGCTGCCCTGCAGGTCGGTGACCTTGCCCTGCGCGTCCTGGAACTTCCGCAGGACGGCGTTCTGCTGGCCGGCGAAGGCCTGCGCGGTGGAGGCCTGGCTGAGGAACTGGTCCGGGTTGGAGGACAGCAGCAACTGCGCCGTCGTCGACATCCCGGAGGTCTGGTAGCCGGCGACCGCGAGCGAACCGATCTGACGCTTCACCGTGTCGACCTGGCGCTGCTGCTTGTCGATGGCGGTCTGCAGGGCCTTGAGACGAGCCTGGGACGCGGTGATCTGCCCACGGAGGTCGTTGGCCGACTCACCGGCTTCTTCAGCCTTGTGCTGCAGCGCGGCGACCTGCTTCTTCGCCTCATCGATCGTCGGCTTCGGATCGGCGTCCGCTCCCGACTGGATGAACAGCACACCCGCTACGACAGCGGTGCTGGTGATGGCGGCGAGGGCGATTCCCTTGGTGCGGTTGATGCGTCCGGTGGACACAGCCCGGTCGGTCCCTTCCTCTGCTCGACGCCGTCCCCGTCAACCACGCCGGTTCTTCAGGCTTAACGCCCGAACCACCCGCGAGGTCACTCCCTCGGCTTCCGCGCTGCCCGGCCGGTCCGATCAACCGGCGCCCTGAGGCAACAGGACGTAACAGTAGTGACCGTTTCGTGACCGGTGCAATTCGCCCCTCGGGTTTGATCCAAACTTAACGTCGATCAGGTCCCGGTGGCCGGCCGTTTGTCCTGGCTTTCACCGTCACCGACAGTGCCGGGCTGGACGCTGTCGACGGCATGGACCAGCCGCAGCGGTGGAACCAAACCGGACTCGGCCAGTACGTCGAGCGCGGCGCGCTCATCGTCGTCGATCCGCAGGGTGTCCTGGCGCTCTGCGGCGAAGCCGAGCACTACGGTCACCACGCAGTCCTGGCAGCCCGGACCACGCATGACACAGGCGTCGCAGTCGATCAGCACAACGTCCTCCAAAGTGGGGATGCACCCGGACTTGCATCCGGCTGAGAAGGACGCTAGAGAACCCCGCCGACAGTTTTTGAAGACAGCCGAACGGCAGCTGATCGGCAGGCGTGATCAGGCGCGGGCGATCCGGCTGATCAGACTCGTCGCGGACAGTGAACGAGCACCGAGTCTCCCGACACTCTCGGCAACCTCCCGATCGGTCGAGACGACAACAATCGGCCGTCCAGGCGGCTCGGCTCGCACCAGTTGCCGAATCACCTCATCGGCGATCACCCCAGCCGGGCTGAACCGCACCCGAACACCCCGCGGTGGATTCAGCTGCACCGGCCCGGACAACTCAGCTCCGTCGAACACAACCGTCACTTCGATCCGCCGCTGCGCCACCAAAGCACCGAGCGCCGTCACGAGCCGCTGCCGCTGCGAGTGCAACGGCGATGTCGGCCAGGCGGTCTTCGTGACGTTGTACCCGTCGATGATCAGATGCACCTGCGGCAACGCCAGCAACTCGTCGAACAGCGCGGGATCGTCCTCCGGCGCAGTCCGCCCCACCGGCGCCGCTGCGGGCTCCAACCCGGCAACAGTGTCGGCCGGACGGAACTCCCCGCCCGGAGGCAGAGCCAGCTCCCGGCGCAACCCACTCGCCGCCTCGATCACCGTGTCCAGCAGCAGCCGAGTACGCGTCGATGCGAGTTCACGCTCCTGCCCCGCCGTACGACGTACTGCGTGCTCCACCGCCTCAAGCTCAGTGATCCGCGCACGCAATCGGCGTACCTCCCGATCCACCTCAGCCCGTACGGCGTCCACGCGCACATCAGCGGTCTCCGCTTCAGTGGTGCGCTGCTCGAGATCGCTCTGCAGTCCCGTGATCCGTTGCCGGGCCTCGTTGAGCTTGCGTCGCAGCGTGACGTTCTCGGCCTTGAGCTCGTTGACCTGTTCACGAAGCCGTTCGCGGACCTGGCGAGTCTCGGTGCGCGCCTGGTCGAGCTGGTCCGACAGCCGGCTGATGGCTTCGTCATCCGTCTTGGGCTTTTCAACGGGAAGCTGGGCAGCCGCGGCGATCCGCTGCTCCCAGTCCTCCGGCCGCAGCAGGTACGCCAAGGCGGCGACCTCGACCGGGTCCGCCATCGGCACCGGGATGCCCTCGGCGATCGCGTCACCGAGCTCCGCGTGCTCCCGCCGTACCTGGAACGCCGTCAGCCGGCGGAAGTGCTCGTCGGTCTCGAGGATCGGACCGAGCACGGACGCCGAGAGCTTGGCGCGCTTCGCCGGGGCAAAGCTCGCGAACCGGCGCAACGGCGCCGGGACATCGGTCGCGGGAAGCTGGCCGAGCGCCTGCGCGGCAAGAGTGAGCACTCGTTGCCGGACGGGTTCGGGCAAAGTCGTAGCGGCGGAGCTCGCGGCGGTGCCTGCCTCAGTCACCGGTCCGCAGTCCGGCTGGGGTGACGGCCACCGCACGCGGCCCGTGATGCAGACCACAACGAAGCGGCCCGAAGGCCGGTTTCGCGGTGATCGCCTGTGTACGCATACCGAGAGCGTAGTCGACTCGCTCGCGTGTCACCTGCGGAATTGTCGGTGGCGGCTTTTAGCGTCGTTGCCATGACCAGCCCGCCCGCGCCGACATCCCTGCCGGCCGAGACGTCACCGTCGCTGCCGACGTCGCAGCCGATCCGTGGTGTCCAGCCGAGTTTCGACGATCTCGGGACGCCGCTGCACAGCATCACGTTCTGCGTGGTCGACCTGGAGACCACCGGCGGCGCGCCCGGCGAGTCGGGCATCACCGAGATCGGCGCGGTCAAGGTGCGCGCCGGCGAGGTGATCGGCGAGTTCCAGACGCTGGTCAATCCGGGCGAGCCGATCCCGCCGTTCATCGCCGTACTGACCGGCATCACGAACCCAATGGTTGCCGCGTCCCCCCGGATCGACTCGGTGCTGCCGGCCTTCCTCGAGTTCGCCCGCGGCTGCGTCATGGTCGCGCACAACGCGCCGTTCGACATGGGCTTCCTGAAACACGACACTCTCGTGCACGGATACGACTGGCCCGACTTCACCGTCGTCGACACCGCCCTGCTGGCGCGCCGCGTGATCACCCCGGACGAGGCCCCCAACTGCAAGCTCGGCACGCTCGCGAAACTGTTCCGTACCACCACAACCCCGAACCACCGCGCCCTCTCCGACGCCCGCGCCACGGTCGACGTACTGCACGGACTGTTCGAGCGCGTCGGATCGCTCGGCGTACAGACGCTCGAGGACCTGCAAACCTTCAACTCACGCGTCGCCCCGGCCGTCCGCGCCAAACGGCACCTGGCCGAGTCGTTGCCGCACGCCCCCGGCGTATACCTGTTCACCGACGACCGCGGCGAGGTCCTGTACGTCGGCAAGTCGAAGGATCTCCGCAATCGCGTCCGCTCGTACTTCACCGCCTCCGAGACCCGCAACAGAATCGGCGAGATGGTCGGCATCGCGACCGCCGTCCGCGGAATCGAGTGCGGTACGTCGCTCGAAGCCGAGATCCGGGAGCTCCGCCTGATCGCGGAACACAAACCGCGGTACAACCGACGCTCCAAGTTCCCGGAGCGGCAGCACTGGTTGAAGGTCACCGTCGAGCCGTTCCCGCGGCTTTCCCTGGTCAAACAAGTCCGCGACGACGACGGCGGCTACCTCGGCCCGTTCAGCTCCCGCAAGACCGCCGAACGCGCCATGGCCGCCCTCCACGAAGCGTTCCCGATCCGCCAATGCACCGCCCGCATGTCCCGCACCCCTCGCCTCTCCCCCTGCGTCCTGGCCGAAATGGGCCGCTGCGTAGCCCCCTGCGACGGCCGCATCTCCACCGACTCGTACGGCGAGTTCGTCGACAACCTCCGCACCGCCCTGACCGCCGACCCCACTCCCGTCATCGACGCCCTGGACCGCCGCATCGACGTACTGTCCGCCGACGAACGCTTCGAAGACGCAGCAGTACACCGCGACCGCCTGAGCGCCTTCCTCCGCAGCTCGGCCCGCATGCAGCGGATGGCCTCCGTCACCAGCTGCGCCGAGATCTGCGCAGCCCGCCGTACCGACGACGGCGGCTGGGAACTCCACGTCATCCGCCGCGGCCGCCTCGCCGCCGCCGGCATCAGCCCCCGCGGCACCGACCCCCGCCGCTACCTGGAAATGCTTCGAGCCTCCGCCGAAACCGTCCTCCCCGGCATCGGCCCCGTAGCCACCGCCTCCCCCGAAGAGATCGACCTGGTACTGCGCTGGCTAGACCAACCCGGCGTCCGCCTGGTCGAAATGGACGGCACCTGGACCTGCCCCATCACCGGCGCCGGCCGCCACCTCACCCGCATAGACAACGCCAGCGCCGACCTACACCACCCCACCGAACGCCGCCGCCTACGACCGCTGGGCCCCGCCCGAGCCAGTTAGCCGGGTAACACCACATTTCCGGATGAGTCGCGCGGACGGCTAGCTGCCCGCCGCAGGTCAAGTACCTCCGCACGCTGGACGCGCCCAGCGACCAACAGCACCAAGCGCCCGGCCCGCGCGATCTCTCGTCCGACTCCGTGGTTGATCCGCACGACTTTCTCGTGCGACCTGCGGCACCCCGCCAGGTCAGTCCGCGGCGATGGCACACCTCCTCTGCCCGCCAACGCGAGAATCTGTGGACAGGTCTGCGAGGAGGGTGTGCAGCTGCGCCTCACGCGTCGATCACCGGTAACGGTTCCCGGCAGGAGCTCTACCCCACCGACCGGCCCCCGCGCTCTCGGCCACCATCTTCCCAGCCCCACGACTGCTGCCACCCCCGTCCAGCGCCACGACCACTGCCACCACAACTTGCCTGCCAGAACTCCCCTTGGCACCCCCAGCCGACCATCCACCAGCAATGAACCGCTCTGTGCGACTACACGACCTTGCCACCTGCGATCGGTGACTTGCGACGAACGATCCACCGTTCAGCCACCACATCTCGGCCCGCCCAATTGGTCGAAGATCACGCTGAGAGGGGTCGGCTCGATCTGCAGCACCTGCTCCCCGCAGCCGAGGTTGCGCGCAGCTAATCACCATCGCGCCGTACCGTTCTGCGGAGTCGGCCATCGATCCACGCCGGAGCAGATCCCGCATGAACCGGGCTCACTCACGCTCAGCCCCAGGTGCGGTCCATGCAGCCCGTACGCCGCGGCTGCGGCCAGCGTGCGGCTCACTCGGCGGCGAATCGGTACGCAGATAGCGGGTACGCACTGAACCGCAGCACGCCAACTCCAATGCCGTCGGCAACAACCGACCGGGCCCACCGAGTTGAAGGTCAGCGGACCGCCGAAGTAGTAAGCATCCAACCCATCAGTCCCACAGCAGTAGACCGAAGACCGCCACCACCTCCACCAGCCGCGTGATCGGCAACCACTCCGGCAACCGACCTGCTGTCACCGCTAGAACGGCGGCAAATCCCCGACCGGCCGACCAGACCACGAGGATCCCAAGTCGCCACGGAGCGACCTTCCCTGCAAGCGATTCTGCGGTGCACCGTCACTTGGCAACGACGGGTTGGCCGGGACTGCCTCGGGCGACCGCGGATGCGATGCGCGTGCATCGGTGCGTGCGGGCGGAGCGTCGTACCGAGGTGGTGTGGCGGGCTGCCGGGTGATGGGCCCGCGCGCCGGTGGGACGGTCGTGTAGCGGTGGCCGGTGGGGGCTACCAGGGTGACGGAGCCATCTGGGCGGTTCTCCGTCTTCCAACCCCAGCGTGGGGTGTCTTTGACGACGTGGTGGTACTCGCAGTACGGCGCGAGGCCAGCCAGGCTGGTTCGGCCGGTGACAGCGAACGGCGTGCCGTGGTCGCGGTCGCATTCGCGGGACGAACGGTTGCAGCCGGGCCACGCGCACACCGGATGCCTGGCCAGGAGTGTTTCGGTGACCAGTGCGCTCGGGTCGTGTCGGGTCGTGGACGCTTCCAGTACGACACCGTTCGTCGGGTCGGTGAGCAGGCGTCGCCAGGTGCCGTCTTCGGCGATTCGGCGGGCCAGCTCGGCGGGGATCGGGCCGTAGCCGGTCAGCTCGCAGGGCTCATTGTCGAGGCCGAGCGCCGTACCGACCGGGATCAGTACCTCGATGTGTGGACGCCTGCGGTGTTGGTCGGGCAGGCGGCGCCCGAGCCAGTCCAGTCCGTTGTGGATGATGTGGCCGAACAGGTCGGCCATGACGTCAGCTCTTCGCTGCTCTGCGTTCCGCTGGTCTGGTTCGGCTGGCGAGGTGGTGCTGGCGTTTGCCGACGGCTCCGACCTCGGATCGTGGACGTCCGCCGGGGTGGTGGGCTCGATGGTCGTTGCGGGTGCGGACTGGCCCGGCGCGACTCGACTGGTCGCGGCGAACACAGGAGCTACCGAGTCGGCGATCGTAGATCCGGGCCCGGCACCCGGACATGCGGCGACGGCGCCCAGGGCTGCTGAGACGGCGACCGACGCTTCGGGGTCGGCGATCGGAGCTGCGGGATCGGCACCCAGGGCCGCGGAATCGACGTTCGGCGCTGCGGGGTCGGCACCCAGGGCTGCGGAATCGGCGCTCGGCGCTGCGGGGTCGGTTCCCAGGGCTGCGGAATCGACGCTCGGCGCTCCGGGGTCGGTTCCCGGGGCTGCGGAATCGGCGCTCGGCACTGCGGGGTCGGGTCCCGGGGCTGCGGAGTCAGGGCGGGGAGATGCAGCGACGGGCGACTCAGGGCTCGCGATGGAGGCGTCAGCGGCCGAAGGCGCGCCCGGAGAACCTGACGCGGACTTCTCAGGAGTTGCGGCAGACCGGTTGGTGGCGCGAGTGCGTACCGGCGACGCTGCGGCGGCATGCCCGGGCGTCCCAGCGGCTGACTTGGACGCCGCGGCCGGCTTGGACGCAGCGGTGGGGCGCTTGGCGAGGTCGGCGATGGCGCTGATCGCCACCCACATCTGCTGGATGCGGTCCGCGGTGTGCACTACCCAGAGCCCGGCCATGCCGTCGCGCAGGGGGACGATCTTGCAGGTGCGCTCGCGGACGGCTTCGCGGTGGCGGTCGGCCTCGGTGGCTGCTTGGTGCTTGGCGACTTGGGTGCGAAGCGACTTGCGGAGGTTGGCATTGGTCTGGGAGGCGGCGCGCTTGAGGACGTGGGCCTCTACGGACTTCGCGTCTTCGTCCGACAAGCCTCGGGTTGCTTCGGAGATGGCCAAGGCCTTCGACCAGGTGAGTGCGCCGGTGCGCAGCGCGGTCAGAGTGGCGGCTACTGGGCCGGACAGGTGGAGTGCGGTCTCGATGTGTCGGGCCGCGGTGTTCGTGGAGAGGTGTAGGGCGGCGCCGATCTCGGCGGCCCAGGAGCGCTCCGGGTCGACGGGGCGGCCGGACGAATCGATCTCTTCGGGACGCGGGGTCTCGGCCTCCTGCGCTTTGCGCTGGCGGAAGAACGAAGCCATGGCGCCGGCCTTGAGCGCCTCGGCCCAGGATGCGAGTCGCGACGCCGCCTTGATGAACTCGATCGCCGCCATTGGTGACAGGCATTGCGGGCGGACCGGCTCCAACGCCGCGGCCAGCGCACCGCCGGGCGGCAGGAACACCCAGTCGGGCGCCTCCTGGCGCAGCATGAACAGCTCGGCTTCGTCCTGATCGGCCGACGCCCAGAGCTCCCACTCCAACTGGTCGACAGCCGACATCGGCGGGAGGTCCCTGTCGTAGTACTCCTCCTCGCTGAACAGCGCCGACGCCTCAGGATCGCCGACGTCAAGTAAGTCGTAGGCGTCGTCGGGCGGCTCGAACGGGTCGTCAGGTGGGAAGAAGGTGCCTCGTGGCCGGTCATCCGGCGGGGCGACGAGGGCCAACCGGCCGGTCGCTCGGCGCGCGGAACTCCCGGCGAGCAACTGCTCGCTGGGGGCGCAGGCCGAGTGAATCGTCATGGACACATATTAGAACATGTGTTCGAATGCGCCAAATCGACGGGTTCACGGTGGTGTCATGTCTCAGGACATGGGTGACAGTTCTGTATCAGGACATCGGTGACAGTTGATGTCTCAGGACATCGGTGACGTTCGTGGTGTGGCTGGGC
>NZ_JBEXCU010000010.1:0-163403 GCF_040605415.1 Kribbella sp. NPDC005582 | reverse complement strand
CGTCCACGAAGTCGAGAGGCGAGGTGTGCGGCGCTGAACAGCGCTCGCCACCTCGCCTTCGTCGTGTTGTGCGGCTGCGCTTCGCTTGCCGCCGGGCGGGGGCTCCGCCACCCGCACCCCCTGATGCCTTCGCTTCGCTCGGCAGCTGGGGCTGAGGCCGCGAGTACGGTTCCGAGCCGGGACTGATGCTACGGGCTGGCTCGGGCTGGTGTGGATTGCGATGGAACGGCGCGGGTCCGGGGCACATTGCCACCCACCCGCGCCGGGTACGCACCACAGCATCACCCACCCGACGCCGGCATGGCGCGGATTGCCATGGAACCGACCCAACACACCGCACACCACCACGGGTCCGACCTGGGGACGCTCCACACCACGGATCCGACCTGGGGACGCTCCACACCACGGACCCGGACTGGGCTCCACACCACCACCGAGCTGGCGCTGCCTGGTGCGGATTGCCACCGACCTGACGCAGCCCGGTTCACATCACACCGAGGTGCTCAGCGCGCTCGCGATCGCCGTCACGCCGCCGTACCGGCCCGGCGCGGACCTCGTGCGCATCGGATCGTGCAGGCCGAGGCAATTCAACGGATATCCGTTCGTGTTGCCCCTTCTCTGGTCTTTGCAAGGCCTTGGAAGGGGCTACACGAGGGGATATCCGCTCCGATGGGCCGCGGCCGGAGGGGCGGGGTGGATGGGAGGGGGCGGTCGCGTTTTGCGGCGGGGTTGGCTTTTGCGGAGGGTGGTTGCCGCGGAGCGGCAGTACGAGTGCGGAAAGAGCGGGGCGGCGGACCGCTGGCACTGACTAAGTCGGTGGCGGGCTGTTGGTTGGCGCTCAGGTGGTCGGGCGTGCGGGGTGCGTGCGGCGGTTGGTGAGTGGGGGCGGTCCGCGGGGAAGATCGGCTCGCAATGTGGCTTGTACAAGAGGTCTTGAGTAATTGCTGGGGAGCCGCGTTACGGATTAGGGAAAGCGGGAGGGCTAGTAGTAGCGGCGGAGGGTGGGCCAGAGGGTGGACCAGGGGGTGGTGGGGGCGTCGCAGAGGACTAGGGCGGTGCCGTCTTCTTCGTTGGGGGTGGGGTTTTGGACTGTGGTCAGTTGGTGGCAGTTGGGGAAGTGGGACTCGAAGCTGGGGGTTCGTTCTTGCTGGATGAGGAGGACTGGGCCGGTGGCCGTGTCGGACGGGTGTTCCCAGTCGGCGAAGCTCATGTGGGGGGAGTAGGCGAGGGGGAGGTTGTGGGCTGGGCCGTAGCGGCGGAGGGCGCCGGCTTGGCCGTAGTTGCCCGCGAGGATGGTGGCATTCGGGGGGATGACGGCGGCGACGGTGGTGGTGAGGTTCTGCCAGCCGATTTGTTCGCCTTGCTCCTTGTTGACGGGGAGGACGAACTCGACGGCGGAGACGGGGACGACCGGCAGCGTGAAGAGGGCGGAGGTTGCGGCGGTGAAGGTTGCGGCGACGACAGCCGAGACGCGATTGCGGTTGATCCAGCTGAGCGTCGGTTCGGCGCCGGCGGCGACCAGGACGTACAGGAGCGGTAGGGCGTAGTAGGACTTCCCGCCGACAGCCAGTACGGCGACGCACAGCACTGGATAGGCGAGTGCGACCGCACGTGGCCACTGGAGCTTCCAGAGTCTGCGGAAGCCGGCGATCCAGATGGGGAGCAGCACAGGCGAGAGCTGCAGGATCTGGAGCGGGATGAACATGATGCGGTTCTCGGTGCCGTCGTCCTCACTGATGCCGCCGGCGACGGTGAGCTGCGGCCAGTCGTGCTGGAACTGCCACAGCAGATTGGGCAGCGCGATCAGACCCGCGATGACGACACCCGCGAGCAGCCACCACGAGCGCAGTACCCGGCGTGGCCCGACGATCAGCAGGGCAACGAACAAGGCCCCGACCGGCAGCACGACCAGATACTTGTTCTGTAAGGCGATGCCGACGGTCAGGCCGAGCGCGAGCCACCAGCGGCGGTCGTCGGTGCGGAAGAGTTTGACGGCGAAGAACGCGATGAGCATCCAGGCGAGCAGGTCGTACGTCGCGGTGGAGACGATGTGGCCGACGCCGGGCAGGAAGCCGGAGATCGCGGCGCAGACCGCGGCCACGATCTGACCGCCGCGGCCGCTGCCGAACTCGCGGGCCAGCAGAGCGATCACGATCACCGTGGCAGCGCTGGCGAGTGTGGAGAACACCCGCAGACCCATCGGCGTATTGCCGAACAGCTCGGTCGAGATGCGTGCGATCAGCGGCGTCAGTGGCGGCTGGTCGACGTACCCCCAGGCGAGCTTCTCCCCGGCGACCAGGAAGTACAGCTCGTCCCGGTGATAGCCGTACCGACCCGACAGCGCAGTCAGTACGACGGCCAGCGCCCCGGCTACGGCGAGCACAGGACGGGCGGCGAAGGCACGAACAGCCGGAGTCATCCCCGAATGCTGACAGCCCAACCGGCTCAAGAACAGCTCAATTCAGCGCTGTCACGGAGGACCGGCAGTTCTTCGGGATGGTTTGATATGCCAACCGGGCAGTGAGGAGGCGGGCGGGTGCTGCTGTACGAGGAGATTTGTGCGCGGTTGCTCGACCAGATCCGCCGTGGCGCGCTGAGTCCGGGGGATCGGGTGCCTTCCGAGATGGAGCTGGCGGCTGAGTTCGAGGTCAGCCGGATCACGTCGAAGCGGGCCCTGGAGGTGTTGCGCGAGGCAGGGCTCGTCGAGCGGGTTCGGGGCAAGGGCACGTTCGTGGTGCAGCAGTTGCCGGACCTGTCCGAGGTGACGATGCCGCTGCGCGGACGGGTGGCCGCGCCCCGGCGAGCGGCCCGGACGATCGCCCTCGTCGTACCGGATCTGTCGGACTCCTACGGCCTCGAGCTGATGTGCGCGATCGAGGAGCGGTGTGCGGAGCACGAGACCTACTTGATCGTACGGCGGACGCACGGCCGGCAGGCGGATGAGGAGAAGGCCGTGGACTCGCTGGTGGCGACCGGCGAGGTGGACGGGCTGATCGTGTTCCCAGTGCACGGCGACTTCTACAACGCGAGCCTGCTGCGGCAGGTACTGGACGGCTATCCGGTGGTGCTCGTCGACCGGCACCTGTCGGGGATCCCGGTCTCCGCGGTCCACACCGACAACGTCGCGGCCGCGCGGGCGCTGACCAGCAAGCTGCTCGATCAGGGGCATGAGCACATCGCGTTCGTTTCGCCGCCGCCGGTCAACACGTCGTCGATCGAGGAGCGGCTCGAGGGGTTCCGCTCGGCCTTCCAAGGCCGTGGTCAGGCTTACGAGCTGACGGATTTGCGCAGCACGCTGCCCGGTTCGCTGCAGAGCGTGCAGGGCGATATCGACGCGATCCGTCAGTTCCGCGACCGGTTCCCGGAGGTGACGGCGTACTTCGCATGTGAGTACAACCTGGCGCGGATGACCGATCGTGCCCTCCGCGGCGAGCGCGTGGTCGCGTGCTTCGACTCGCCGGGCGACTCGATCGGCGGGCCGCCGTACCTGCATGTTCGGCAGAACCAGGGCGAGATGGGCCGTACGGCGGTCGACCTGCTGGTCGCGCGGTTGCGCGGCGAGACGGTGCCCAACCTGTCGTACGTTCCGTTCGAGATCGTGGACGCGGCGGACGATCACTGACTTTCGGCAGTACTGCGGGGGACCGGCGGCTGTGTAGCGTCGGCGGCATGAACTGGCGGCGCTGGGGCGATGTCGGCCTGTGGGCCGGCCTGAGCTTTCCGGTCCTCGGGGAGAGCGGTGCCCGGCACGATCCATGGTGGATCCAGGCGCTCTGCATCCTCGTGATCGGTACGGCGGTGGCGTTGCGCCGACGCCGGCCCCTGACCGCGCTGGCGCTCGTTTCCTGGCTGGAGAGCGCGATCTTGGCGTTCTCGGTGGGGACTACCAACGGTGTTCCGATCGCGCTGGTGTTCGCGATGATCCTGCTGAGCTACCTGGCCGGGCGCCGCGAAACGCAGGTCCGGCACTTCGCCATGCTGTGCAGCTGGACGTTGCTCGGCATGTTGGTGCTGTCGCTGGTGGTGCGGCCGGACGTGCAGGCGACTGAGGCGGTGCTGACCTGGCTGGTCATGCTCCTGCTCGCGTTGCTGCTCGTCGTGCTTCCGTGGCTGATCGGTCGGTATCGCGCTCAGCAGGCGTTGCTGGCTTCGGCCGGCTGGGAACGTGCCGAGCGGATCGAGCGCGAACAGCAGATGGCGGTCGCGCAGGAACGCCTCCGAGAGCGCTCGCGGATCGCTCAGGACATGCACGATTCGGTCGGCCACGAGTTGAGCCTGATCGCCTTGCGGGCGGCGGCTCTGGAGCTCGATCCGGCGTTGGGCGACGAGCAACGCCGCGCCGCGAGCTCGCTGCGGGAGGCGGCGGCCACGGCGACCGAGCGGTTGGGCGAGATCATCGGCGTACTGCGTGACTCCGAAGCGACGACCGTGCCGCGCGATGAGACGGTGGCGGCGTTGGTGGAGCGCGCGGCCGCGTCGGGGCTCGAGGTGGAGCTGATCGAGGAAGGCGATGCCGAGCTGGCGCCGATGGTCGATCGGGCGGTCCATCGGGTGGTGCAGGAGTCGCTGACGAATGCGAGCAAGCACGCACCCGGGGGAGCGGTCTCCGTGAAGGTCTCCCGCGGCGATCAAGTGACGGTGACGGTGGTCGACACCGGGCCCGCGCGGCCGGTCGCGCCGCAGACGCCCTCAGGTGGTCGCGGGCTCGACGGCCTCCGCGAACGAGTGCGATTGGTCGGCGGCACACTGCACGCGGGACCTCGCAGGATCGGTGGAGCAGAGCAGGCGGGATCCCGCGCGTCCGGCGGGACAGTGCACGCGGGGGCTGGCTTCGAGGTCCGAGCGGTCATCCCGCGCGCAGGCGGCCGCCCGGAGCCGGAGCCGCCCACCGAAGCCGGCGCTGCAGTCGAGCGCGACCGGGTACGCCGGAGCGCGCGGCGCGGCCTGGTCACCGCGGTCGTGGCACCGCTGGCGCTGGGCACGGTGATCGGTGTCGTTGCTCTGGGCTACTACCTCGTGACCGGTTACAGCTCGATCCTGCGCCCGGCCGCGTACGACGGCCTCACGCTCGGGCAGACCGAGAGCGACGTCCGCAGAGCGCTCCCTGCGATGGAAATGATCGACCCACCGTCGGAGAGGTTCACCCCGCCCAGTGATTGGGTGTGCCGGTACTACCGGCCCGCCGAACCGTTCTCGATCACCTACGTCTACCGGCTGTGTTTCGCCGGGGGCGTGCTGGTGGACAAGGCGGTCGTACAGAGTGGTTCGGTTCCGCCAACTCCGGAGAGCACACGATGATCAGGGTTCTGCTGGCCGACGACGAGCTGATGGTTCGCGCCGGGGTGCGCGCGATTCTCGGCACCGACGAGACCATCGAGGTCGTCGCCGAAGCAGCCGACGGTCTCGAGGCGATCGAGCTCGTACGGCGGCATCGGCCGGATGTCGCCGTACTGGACATCAGGATGCCGCGGATGGACGGGCTGGAAGCTGCGGCCGAGATCCGGCGGAGCGTCCCGGAGACGGCGGTCGTGATGCTGACGACGTTCTCCGAGGACGCTTATATCGCCCGAGCACTGGGCGACGGAGCGAGTGGGTTCCTGCTGAAATCCGGTGACCCGCGGGAGCTGATCGCCGGACTGAAGGCAGTTGCCGATGGCGCTGCGTACCTGTCGCCGAGGATCGCGCAGCGGGTCATCGCGGAGCTGAGTGGCGGATCGATGGCCCGGGCGGTCGCGGCCAAGGAACAGGTTGAGGTCCTGAGTCCGCGGGAACGCGAGGTGCTCGGCCTCGTCGGCGCCGGGATGTCGAACGCCGAGATCGCGCAGCGGCTGTTCCTGGTCGAGGGAACCGTGAAGGCCTACGTCAGTGCGATCCTGCTCCGGCTCGCCGTCAAGAACCGTGTCCAGGCCGCGATCGTTGCCTACGAAGCAGGTTTGGTCACCGCTTGATCGCTGGGCGTGGCAGGAAGCTGCGACGCTCCGGGTGGTGACGTGGCGGGGACACCCGGTCATGGGATAGTGGGACTTCCCGGGGACCTCACCTCCGGATCGACAGACAGCCTGTGGGGCGCACGCCGCCCCTTCTCACAGAATCGGGGACCAAGGTCGTGACCGACTCGCACAACTCCGGACAGCACAAAGACCGGGAAGCGGCGGCGGCCGAGGTCCGGAGAATGTGGCAACCGACGCCCTCCTGGACCCAGCCGGACCCGAACTCGGAGCCCGCGCCGGCCGACGAGGCGGCGGAGACCCCGGACGCGCTGTCCGAGGAGTTCCCCGGCGACTCGTGGTCGCGTCCCGCGGGTCAGGCCGCGCCGTGGGAGGCCAAGCCCGCGAGCCCGGCATCGAGCCAGCCGCAGCAGCCTCCCGTCCCGCCGCAGCAGAACCAGCCGCGCCCGGCGACCCCGTCGTGGACGCAGCCGGCCGCGGAGTCGACCGGCTCCTGGACGCAGCCGGCGCCCGAGAAGCCCGACTTCGAGGACGACGCCCCGGACGAGGTGGCCCAGACCGAGTCGGCGCTGACCAAGGAGGCGACCGGCGCGGTGCACGGCAGCCACGCCGCTCCGGTCGACGGCCCGGAAGAAGCTCCTGCGCACGACTCAGGTCCGGCCGGTGCCCCGGAGACGCCGGTGTTCGGCGGTCAGTCGTTCAACGTCTCCAACCAGGGCTTCACCCAGCCCCCGGCGGCTCCCAGTCACGCCGCTCCGCCGCAGGCGGGCCAGCCGCTGTCGCCCGCTGCACAGCACTTCTTCCCGCAAGGGATCCCGGGCCAGAACGTCCCGCAGCAGCGCGACGTCTCCTACCGGACCGACGAGCTCATGCAGGCGCTGCCGCTCCCGCGGGAAGCTCCGGCCGAGCGGGGTGTGCGCAGCGTGCTGCGGCTGCGCCCCGGTACCACGGAGCGCACCGAGCGGATCGCACGAGCGACCGCGGCGACCGCGTTCCGGCGGCCGGTCACGATCGTCGTCGCGAACCCGAAGGGTGGTTCGGGCAAGACCCCGACCACGCTGCTCCTTGCCGGTGCCCTCGGGCAGGCGCGCGGTGGTGGCGTCGTGGCCTGGGACAACAACGAGCTGCGCGGCAACATGCACCTGCGCACGCACGACACGAACACGCGGTCGACCGTCACGGACATGCTGCAGGCGATGCCGATGCTGACCCAGCCGGATGCCCGGCTCGGCGACGTCGCGGCGTACCTGCGGCACCAGGTGGCCGGTCAGTACGACGTACTGACGTCGGCGACGACGACGTACGCGCAGATCGAGGCCAAGGACTTCGACCAGATCCACCGGTTGCTGAGCCGGTTCTACAAGGTGCTGGTGATCGACACCGGCAACAACGAGGGCTCCAGCAACTGGCGCGAGGCGATGAAGGCGGCCGACGCCCTCGTCATCCCGATCAAGTGGAAGAGCCTGTCGTGCGCGGCCGCCGTACAGATGCTGGAGGAGCTGGACAACCAGGGTCCCGAGGCGCAGCGGCTGATCCGGCGCGCGATCATCGCGGTGTCGAACGGGCCGGGTGACGTGAACCGCGAGGTGGAGAAGCAGCTTCGCCCGTACTTCGAGTCGCGTGCGGCCGCGGTCGTGGACATCCCCACCGATCAGCACATCGCCGCCGAAGGTCCGCTCGACCACTCGGCGCTGCAGCCGGCCACCCGGCGGGCCGGCCTGGAGCTGGCCGCGAAGGTGTCCGAGCAGATCAGCATCGCGCTGAACGTCCCGCGCTAAGAGACAACAGCAAACTGCCCCCAACTCTTTGAGAGTTGGGGGCAGTACTTTTGTTCAGGCGACCAGCTCGGGCTCACTCTCGACCTCAGGTTGAGGGCGGCGCTTGGCGCGCTGGTGGCGCACCACCTCGACGATCAACGTCACCCCGAGGGCGAGACCGATCCCGAGGACGACGCCCTTGAGCGGGTTGTCCTCGAAGGCCTTGCCGCCGATGTAGCCGACGAGCGTGCAGTAGAGCGCCCAGGAGGCGGCAGCGAGGGCGGCGTACGGCGTGAAGCTGCGCAGGGGGTAGCGGACGCTGCCCATGGTGAGCGTGACCGCGGTGCGGCCGCCGGGGATGTACCGGGCGACGACCAGGATGAGGGCGCCACGCTCGCCAAGTGAGCGCCGGGCCCACTGGACGGCGGTATGGCGTTTGGTGCCGGGCTTGGTGCGGTCCAGGAGACGGCCGCCGGCGCCGCGGCCCAGCCAGTAGGAGATGTGGTCGCCGACGAAGGCGCCGACGGCAGCGACGGCGATCACCGCGAACAGGTTGGGTTCGCCGGTCGCGGCGGCGAAGACGCCGGCCGTGACGACGAGGGTTTCACTCGGCACGGCCGGGAAGAAACCGTCGAGGGTGGCGAAGGCGAACAGCACCAGGTAGATCCAGCCGGAGGACATCAGTTCTTCTGCGAAGTGGAGCAATGCGTCACCCATGCCTCGAACCTACGGACCCGGGATCCCTGCCCGCATCGGACGAGAGACCTGACCGACCCCCTACTTTCGTCAGGGGTGTCCGTACGCCGATACCATCTGACCGGGACCGGCGATGGGCCGGTCGTAGGCGGAGGAGTGCAACGTGTCGGAAGTCAAGGTCCATCTGGTCGGCGTCGAGGGCGAGGCTGAGCGGAGTGTGACCGAGACGACGACGATCGGGGAGCTGTTCGCCGAGATCTTCGGCCAGGACCGCTCCGCCATCGCCGCCCGCGTCAACGGTGAGCTGCGCGACCTGTCCGCTGTGGTCAGCGACGGCGACGAGATCGAGCCGGTCAAGGCCGGGTCGGACGACGGCCGCGCGATCATCCGGCACTCGACCGCGCACGTCCTGGCGCAGGCCGTGCAGGAGCTGTTCCCGGAGGCCAAGCTCGGCATCGGCCCGCCGGTCGAGAACGGGTTCTACTACGACTTCGACGTCGAGACGCCGTTCACTCCGGACGACCTCGGCAAGCTCGAGAAGAAGATGCAGCAGATCATCAAGGAGCGGCAGCGGTTCAGCCGCCGGGTGGTCAGCGACGACGACGCCCGCGAAGAGCTCAAGACCGAGCCGTACAAGCTCGAGCTGATCGGCATCAAGGGATCCGCGGCGGACGCGGCCGAGGGCGCGAGTGTCGAGGTCGGCGGCGGCGAGCTGACGATCTACGACAACATCCGGCGCGACGACAGCATCGCCTGGAAGGACCTGTGCCGTGGCCCCCACGTGCCGGCCACCGGGTACCTGGGCAACTTCAAGCTGATGCGGACGGCCGCGGCGTACTGGCGGGGTTCGGAGAAGAACCCGCAGCTGCAGCGGATCTACGGCACCGCGTGGGAGAGCCGGGACGAGCTCAAGGCGTACCTGACCCGGCTGGAGGAGGCCGCCAAGCGCGACCACCGCAAGCTGGGCACCGAGCTGGACCTGTTCAGCTTCCCCGACGAGATCGGCTCCGGCCTCGCGGTCTTCCACCCCAAGGGCGGCGTCCTGCGCAAGGTGATGGAGGACTACTCCCGCCAGCGGCACGTCGAGGACGGCTACGAGTTCGTCTACTCGCCGCACATCACCAAGGGCCAGCTGTTCGAGACCTCGGGCCACCTGGACTGGTACGCCGACGGCATGTACCCGCCCATGCACCTGGACGAGGAGCGCGGCGCGGACGGGCAGATCCGCAAGCAGGGCCAGGACTACTACCTGAAGCCGATGAACTGCCCGATGCACAACCTGATCTTCGGCGCCCGCGGCCGCTCGTACCGCGAGCTTCCGCTGCGGCTGTTCGAGTTCGGCACGGTGTACCGGCTGGAGAAGTCCGGCGTCATCCACGGCATGACCCGGGCCCGCGGCTTCACGCAGGACGACGCGCACATCTACTGCACGCGTGAGCAGATGCGCGACGAGCTGAAGAACCTGCTGACCTTCGTGCTCGGGCTGCTGGCCGACTACGGTCTGGACGACTTCTACCTCGAGCTGTCCACGAAGAACCCGGACAAGTTCGTCGGCTCCGACGAGGTCTGGGAGGAGGCGACCAACACGCTGCGCGAGGTCGCCGAGGGCTCTGGCCTGGAGCTCGTCCCGGACCCGGGCGGCGCCGCCTTCTACGGCCCGAAGATCTCCGTGCAGGCGCGCGACGCGATCGGCCGGACGTGGCAGATGTCGACGATCCAGCTGGACTTCAACCTGCCGGAGCGGTTCGAGCTGGAGTACACCGCGCCGGACGGCTCGCGGCAGCGTCCGGTGATGATCCACCGCGCGCTGTTCGGCTCGATCGAGCGGTTCGTCGCGGTCCTGGTCGAGCACTACGCCGGCATCTTCCCGCCGTGGCTCGCGCCGGTCCAGGTGATCGGCATCCCGATCACCGACGGCCACGTCGACTACCTGTACGACGTCGCCCGGCAACTCAAGGCGCAGGGGATCCGGATCGAGGTCGACGGCTCGGACGACCGGATGCAGAAGAAGATCCGGAACGCGCAGAAGGCCAAGGTCCCGTTCATGCTGATCGCGGGTGACGAGGACATGGCCGCCGGCTCGGTCTCGTTCCGGTACCGCGATGGTTCGCAGAAAAACGGCGTACCGGTTGCGGACGCGATCGCCGAGATCGTCGAGGCCGTGCAACAGCGCGTTCAGGTATGACGGGCGTCCAGGTATGACGGACACCCCGGAGTCGCCGTACCAGCCCGACGAGCTGGTGCGGCAGGACGGGGTGGGTGCGGCCGATCCGTTCTTGCGGTTGTGGACGCCGCATCGGATGGCCTACATCGAGGGTGAGAACAAGCCGACGACGCCGGATGCGGGGTCGGGATGCCCGTTCTGCCGGCTGCCTGGGTTGCCGGACGCGGACGCCTTGATCGTGCATCGGGCGGAGGCGGCGTACGCCGTACTGAATCTGTACCCGTACAACCCGGGGCACCTGATGCTCGTCCCATATCGGCATGTGGCGGACTACACCGAGCTGACAGACGCGGAGGTCTCGGACATCGCGGCGCTGACTCAGCAGGCGATGCTGGCGGTTCGCGCGGTGTCGGACGCACATGGCTTCAACATCGGCATCAACCAGGGCGAGATCGCCGGTGCGGGGATCGCGGGTCACCTCCACCAGCACGTCGTACCGCGCTGGTCCGGCGATGCGAACTTCCTGCCGGTGATCGGCCACACCAAGGTGCTGCCGCAGCTGCTCGGCGATACGCGGGCGTTGCTGGCGAAGGCCTGGCCGGTCTAACGCAGGAACAGCGGCATCATCGGGTCGACGATCGTGGTCAGCTCCTCAAGGCTGACCGCGCGCGGAGGGTTGGTGAGCGCGGTCACCCGTACGACGCGTCGGCCGCGCCGGAAGACGAGTTCGCCTTCCTCAGGCAGGTAGTAGCCGGGCCGGCCGATCGGCGCATTGTGCGGTGCCGGGACGTGCTGCGACTCGGGGATGGTCTTCTGGTCGAACGCCTCCACGATCGACACTGTGGCGTCGTACGTGCCCCAGATGCAGGTCACTGCGCCGTTCACGCGGTAGTCGCGACGCAGCTGAGCCGCGGCACCGATGAACTTCTCGGCCCCCGAGTTCGACAGCTGACACGTCGACTCGGTCTGCCGGGCCGACCGCAGCACTTTCGGTACGGCGTCCTTCGCGGCCAGCGCGATGGTGACGGCCTTGGCGCGGTCGAGCCCGTCCGCGCGACCCTGATCGATCCCGCCGGCCGGTGTGATGCGGACAGCGTGGTTCGCGGTGATGAACACGATCCGGGACTCGGTGATCTGTGCTTCCGGCCCGAGGTCGGTCAGCGGGGCGATGTGTCCGGCGCCGGTGAGGAGCCGGCCGAGCGCGTCCGGCTGGCGGGGGAGCGCGCTGACGCCGACCGTGACTTGGCGGCCCTCGACGAGGAGCATGCACAGGTCGAGGGCGGGCAGACCGCCGTCGTTCCAGGAGCCGGGGTTCGCGGTCACGGGGACGCTGAGGCGGGTGGTCAGTTCGCCGGCGATCGCCGTACAGACTTGGGGGCCGACGGCGGCGGATCGGCCGTCGAGGCCTTCGGCCTGCGGGGGAGCGACCACAGTCGGTACGCCGGCCGACGGAACCGGGACCGCGACCGGTGGTCGCGGGCGATCCGCGTTCCGGGCGACCGAACAGCCGGGCACAGCCAACGCGACGAGCACCGCGAACAGGGCGATCCGCATGCCTCACCTCCCGACAAGTGAGTCCAGGATCACCTGCTGAACGGTGGCTGTCACCCGATGGTGATCCGGCTCGACTACGATCACGGTCGCCATGCTTAACAGATTCCGGCATTTCTGGACCTTGGTGATCACGCCGATCGCCAACCTCCTGCTCAAACTCGGCGTGAGCGCCGACATGGTCACGCTGGTGGGCACCGTTGGGGTGTCCGCCGGAGCGTTGATCTTCTTCCCTCGCGGCCAGCTCTGGCTGGGCGCCGTGGTGATCACCTGTTTCGTCTTCTCCGACCTGATCGACGGCTACATGGCCCGCACCTCGGGCACGTCGTCGAAGTGGGGTTCCTACCTGGACTCCACGCTGGACCGGATCGCCGACGGCGCGATCTTCGGCGCGCTGGTGCTCTTCTACGCCAACTCCCGCGCGGGGGACTCGACGCTGATGGCGTCCGTCACGCTCTGGGCGCTGGTGATGGGCGCGGTGACGTCGTACGCGCGAGCCAAGGCCGAGAGCCTCGGCTACAAGGCGAGCGGCGGCCTGGCCGAGCGTGCCGACCGGCTGGTCTTCGTGCTGGTGACGGCGTTCTTCTCGGATGTCTTCAACCTGCCGATCCTGCTCGAGATCGTGATCTGGTACATCGCCGCGGCGAGCACGATCACCGTCGTCCAGCGCTCGCTGTCGGTCCGCAAGCAGGTGCTCGCCGACCCCAGCAACGCCGGTCTCGACACCCCGCCGCCGGCTCCGCCGGCTTGATGGACGGCCTCCGCCAGCGAGCCGTGGACCTCGCGTTCGCGCTCGCTTGGACCGTCGTACGCCGCCTGCCGGAGCGGACCGTCAGTTGGCTGTTCCGGCGCGCGGCGGATCGGACGTACCGCGGCAACGGTCGTGGGGTGCGGCGGCTGCGGAGCAATCTCGCGGTCGTCCGGCCGGAGGCGACCCCGGCCGAGCTCGACGACCTGACCCGGGCCGGGATGCGGTCCTACCTGCGGTACTGGCAGGAGGCGTTCCGGCTGCCGGACTGGACCGACGAGCAGATCGTCGGCCGGGTCCGCACGGTGAACGAGAAGCTCCTGCGCGACGCGTACGCCGCCGGTCGGGGCGTGATCTGCGGACTGCCGCACCTGGCGAATTACGACCACGCCGGCGCGTGGGCCGGGCGGACCGGGATGCCGGTGTCGACGGTCGCCGAGCGGCTCAAGCCCGAGTCGCTGTTCGACCGGTTCATTGCCTACCGCAAGAAGTTGGGCATGGAGGTGCTGCCGCTGACGGGTGGTGCCGAGGACGTCACCGGGGTCCTTGTGGACCGGCTGCGCGCGGGCGGCTTCGTGTGCCTGGTCGCGGACCGCGACCTGTCCGAGCGCGGCGTACCGGTGACGTTCTTCGGTCGGCCGTCGCGGATGCCGGTCGGTCCGGCGGCGCTCAGCCTGAAGACGGGCGCGCCGCTGATCCCGGCGACGCTGCACTACGACGGACCGGACCTGGTGATCACGTTCCACGACGTCGTCGAGCCTGAGGGTGGAGCCGCCGCGATGACGCAGCGTTGCGCCGACGCCTACGCGCGGGGGATCGCTGAGCATCCGCAGGACTGGCACATGCTGCAGCGGATCTTCCTCGAGGACTAGCGCACGTGCAGCCCGAAGCCCGTGCGGCCAGTGGGCTCCAGACCGTCCTTCAGCTGTAGCGACGGGATCTCGTAGTCGCCGAAGTTTTGGCGCCGGAACGCGATCGGTGCGGTCGAGTCCAGGGTCAGCAGCCGGTGCGTCCAGGCCTTGGCGACATCGGGGAACTCCTCGTCGGTCATCCGGTCGGTGCCGTAGAGCACGAACGGCGGGAGCACCTCGAGGCCGGGGTAGTAGAGGATCCCGTGCTGGATCGGGAACAGCAGATCGTCGATCGGTCCGTTGATCCCACGCTCGGAATAGTGCGATTCCGGGCCACCGGCGGTCACCGACAGCATCGCCCTGCGGCCGGCGAGAGTGCCTTCCCCGAAGCGCTCGCCGTACTTGGTGGCGCTGTGCTCGCCGACGCCGTAGGCGAAGTGGTAGGTGAAGACCCGGTCCACCCAGCCCTTGAGGATGGCGGGCATCGAGTACCACCACAGCGGGAACTGGAAGATGATCGTGTCCGCCCACAGCAGCTTCTGCTGCTCGGCGCGGACGTCGGGGGTCAGCGTGCCGCTGTCGAAGGCCCGGCCCGAATCCCGGGGGACCTGCAACGGGCTGGAGGCGGCCGGGCCGAAGTCTGCCGCGTCCACGGCCGCCTTCCAGTTCATCGCGTACAGATCGCTCACCAGGACGTCGTGTCCGGCGCTCTCCAGCGTGGCGACCGCCAGGTTCTTCAGGGAGGCGTTGAGCGACTTCGGTTCGGGGTGGGCGTAGATGATCAGTGTCTTCATGGCTCGATTCTGGGCAGCGCGGCGCCCGGTATTCAGGGGCGCGAGTTCCGTCGGTCCGGAGTTCCTGGTATTGGCAGGACCACCCTTGGCCGGCCCGGCCGTGGCAATAATGGGCGCATGGACGATCTGGCGAGCTTCTTGCGAAACCGCCGGGCGCGCGTCGTACCGGCCGAGGTCGGGATCGCTACCGACACCCGCCGCAGGGTCGAAGGGCTGCGCCGCGAGGAGGTCGCGCACCTTTCCGGCGTCAGCGTCGACTACTACGTGCGGCTGGAGCAGGGGCGCGCCACGCAGCCCTCGGAGCAGGTTCTCGACGCGCTGGCCCGCGTCCTCGGACTCGACGCGACCGAGCGCGAGCACCTGGACCGGCTCGCCCGCCGGCCACGCCGTCGTACCAAGCCGCCGGCCGGGAAGGTACGGCCCGAGCTGCAGCGGATGCTGGATCTGGTCGCCGGTGCGCCCGCGATGATCATGAACCACCGCACGGACGTGCTCGCCGGGAACAACCTGGCCGCCCTCCTGTTCGGCCGACCGCTCCCCGAGCTGAACACGGCCCGGCACCTGTTCCTCGAGGAGGACGAGCGCGGCCTGTACGCCGACTGGGACACCTGCACGCTCGACGTGGTCGGCCACCTGCGGCTGTCCGCCGGCAAGTACCCCGACGATCCCCGGCTGGCCTCGCTGATCGGCGAGCTGGCGATGGGCAGCGACCGCTTCCGCCGGCTCTGGGCCCGCGCGGACGTGTGCGCCCGCACCCACGGACCCAAGCGCTATCGGCACCCGCTGGTCGGCCGGCTGGATCTGCACCAGGAGACCTTCGCCGTACCGGGCGAGTCCGGGCTGGAGCTCGTGGTCCTGTCCGCCGCGCCCGGCACTCCCGCCGAGGACGGACTGCGCTTGCTGGCCGGTTTCGCCGCCGGGTGACAATCGTTCCGTGAGGATCGGCGTGGTGTGCCCGTACTCGCTGGGCATGCCCGGCGGTGTGCAGAACCATGTCCGCGACCTGGCCGAGGCGCTGCTCGACCTCGGCCACGACGTCTCGGTGCTCGCACCGGTGGACGACAACGAAGTCCCCCTGTACGTCGTCTCCTCCGGACGCGCGGTCGGGGTCCCGTACAACGGGTCGGTCGCCCGGGTGACCTTCGGACCGCGGACCGCCGCGCGGGTGAAGACGTGGCTGGCCGAGGGTGACTTCGACGTCGTCCACGTGCACGAGCCGACGACACCGAGTGCGTCGATCATCGCGCTGTGGTCGGCCGAAGGCCCGTTCGTCTCGACGTTCCACACCTGGCAGGTCCGGTCGCGCGCGATGAGTGCGGCGTCGAGTCTGTTGCGTCCGGCGCTGGAGAAGATCGACGCCCGGATCGCGGTCTCGGAGAACGCGCGCTCGATGATGGTTCAGCATGTCGGCGGCGAGGCAGTGGTGATCCCGAACGGTCTGTACACCGCACGCTTCAAGGGCAGCCCGCGCAAGGAGTGGCAGGGCGACGACGGCACGATCAGCTTCCTCGGCCGCCTCGACGAACCCCGCAAAGGCCTCGGCGTGCTGCTGAAGGCTGTGCCTGCACTCGTCGCGGCGCGGCCGCACCTGAAGGTACTGGTGGCCGGTGCCGGGCAGGCGGACGAAGCCTGGCGATCGCTGCCCTTCTGGTGCCGCGACAACGTGCTCTTCCTCGGCATGGTCGACGACGAGGCCCGCGCCGACATGCTCGCCGGCTCCGACGTGTACGTCGCTCCGCACCTCGGCGGCGAGAGTTTCGGCATCGTCCTGCTCGAGGCAATGGCCGCCGGCGCCCCGGTCCTGGCCAGCAACCTGCCCGCCTTCCGTCAAGTCCTCGAGCACGGCCGCCTCGGCGACCTCTTCGAGCCCGGCGATGTCCCGGCCCTCACGAACCGCGTCCTGCACCTGCTCGCGTCCCCCGAGGAGCGCGAACAACTCCGGTCCGCCGGACTGACCGCCGTACAGCGGTATGACTGGTCGGTCCTGCTGCCCGAACTACTCGCCGTCTACGAACTCGTCGCCCGCCGCTGACCCGTTTCAGGTAGCGAAGGACACGTAGTGGTCGGCGGGGAGGGGCCCGCCACGGCGTGCGGGTGGGTCCGGGGGCCGCTTGGCGGGGACTGCTACGTGTCGTTCGCTACACAGCCGCCGCCGAGCGCGGCTTGCAATCGACCTTGTGCAAGAGTTCTTGTCTAACTGCTGGCGCGAGCGCTAATCAGAGGGAAAGCGAAGAGCGAACGGTCAGGTCAGCTTGGCGGCGACTGCCTTGATTTCGTCCAGGTCACCGGAGTGCGGCTGCCAGGGGAGGACCATCGGGTCGTTCGGGTAGCGGGGGATGACGTGCAGGTGGGTGTGGAAGACGGTCTGCCAGGCGTCGGGGCCGATGCAGCTGAGCAGGTTGGCGCCGGTGGCGCCGTCGAGGCGGTCGATGACGCGGGTGATCAGGGACTGGGCCAGCAGGGTGATGGCGGTGAGGTCTTCGGCCGCGGTCTCGCGCAGGTCCGTGGAGTGCGCGCGCGGGATGACCAGCAGGTGGCCCGGGGTCGCGGGGGCGATGTCCATGAAGGCGATCGCGCGGTCGTTCTCGCCGACCTGGGTCGACGGAATGGTTCCGGCCACGATCCCGCAGAAGAGGCAGTTCTCGCTCATCCGGACAGGCTATACACTGCGCTCGCCGAAGCTGTCACCCCGAGGAGCCCGATGCCGGACGATCTGTTGCGCCCGAGTGTGGGCTCCGGGGTGGACCCGGCGGCGCGCCCCTGGCCGCTGCTGAACGTGGCCTACATCGCGGTGCTCGGCGGGGTGCTGCCGATCACCTGGCTGGCGTTCGTGAACAGCGGGCGGCTCGGCGTCAGCGACGCCAAGCGCGGGCTGATCGTGGTGATCGGGCTGGCCGGCGTGGTGATCGAGTTCTTCGCGGTCGGGCTGCTGAATCCGGCCGGTGACCTGTCGTGGGTCGCGCTGGTGCCGATGCGGATCATCGCGGTGCTCTGCTACTACTTCCAGTGGCGCCTGCAGCGGCCGAGTGATCGGGTGTTCCAGCTGAGCGGCCGGGAGTACGGGACAGGCTTCGGGTTCGGCAACCTGGCGATGGTGGCGATCGGCGTGTTCACCGAGCTGATCATTGCCGTGGTGGCGAGCTCATGAGCGACGAGCTGCTGCGGCCGACGATCGCTGCCGGGGTTGACCCGAAGGTGCAGCCGTGGCGGCTGAACTCCCAGGCGTACGTCGCCTTCTTCGGCGGTGTGATCGCAGCAACGATCATCGCCTGGCTGAACAGCGGCCGGCTCGGCGTTGAGCGCGGCAAGCGCTGGCTGATCGTGGGGACCGGCGTACTGGGGCTGGCCGTGGTGGTCACGCTCTTCGCGGTCCTCAACGACGACGGCGAGCGCACGCAGAGCCTGCGCATCTTCGTCCGGGTGATCGCGGTGCTGTGCATCCTGGCCCAGATGCGCTGGCAGCGGCCCATGGACCGGGCGTTCCAGCTGCGTGGTGCCGACTACCACTCGATGTGGGTGCTCGGCCCGATCCTGACTGTTGGCTGCGCGATTGCCGAAGCCCTCCTCCTCGCCCTGGTGGTGTCGCTGTGAACGAGCCGACCGAAGCCCGCCTGCAGATGGCCGGTCACTGGCTGCAGATCGGTCATCCCGAACGCACCCTGGACGAGCTCCAGGGACTGTGGGGCGACGCGGCCGTGGACTATCGCGCGTACCTGTTTCGCGGGGCCGCGTTGCATCAACTCGACCGGCATGCCGAGGCGATCGACGTACTGAAGGATGGGCTGGCGCTGCACGGGCCGTTCCTGCCGCTGCTGCAGGTGCTCGGGTCGGCACTGCGATCCGAGGGGCGGCTGCCCGAGGCGGAGGCGGCGTACCTGCAGGGATTGAGCCTGGATCCCAACGATCCGGACCTGCTGATCGGCTATGCGCGCGTCTGTCTGACAGCCGGGCAGGCCGAGAAGGCGAGCGCGCTGGTCGAGCGGGCCGCGTCGCACGCGCCGGAGAGCGCGGTCGTGTCGGCGGCGCGGGCGGAGGTTGCCTTCGCGCTCGGCAAGGACCGCGACATGCGCAAGCACAGCACCGAGGCGTTGGCACACGATCCCGAGGATCCGCACGCTCGCGCCCTGCACGGTACGGCGTCGATCCTCACCGGCGACTCGCGGTCGGGCTACAACTCGCTGGCCTCGGCCGCCGCCTCGCAGCCGGGCGACCGGGACCTCACCGAGGCCGCCCGCGCAGCCAAGCTGCTGAACCATCCGCTGATGCTGCCGCTGCGTCCGTTCCAGCGCTTCAACCCGCTGGTCGTCTGGATCGGCGCGGTCGCGATCATCTACGGCCTCCGCATCGCCGGCCTCGCGCCGCTGTCGTTCGTCTTCGCGATGGGCTGGCTGGCGTTCTGTATCTACTCCTGGGTGGTGCCGCCCCTGCTCCGCCGCTGGCTCAACCGAAGGTGGGGAGCATGAACGAGCGCATTGACGCGCTGCGCAAGGCCGTCGAGGCGAACCCGGACGATGTGCTGCTGCGGCTGGTGCTGGCCGAGTCGCTGGCCGGCGCCGAGCAGACCGAAGAGGCGCTCGACCAGTACGTCGTACTCCTCGACAAGGACGGTCTGCCGGAGGACCAGTTCGTGCCGGTCGGGGAGTTGGCTGCGGCCAACGGGCGGCTCGCGTTGTTGCGCAACCTGCTCGAGGCAGCTCGGCAGAAGGGCGTCGTCGAGGGCACCGGGCGGTTGCAGCAGCTCGTCGACGACATGATCGCCGAGCGCAGCGGAGTCAAGATCAAGGTCGGGCCGGAGTCGGACGAGACGCCGTTCGCGGCCGACACCCTGAAGGAGACCACGACCTTCGACCAGGTCGGCGGCATGGAGGAGATCAAGCGGGTCATCCACCGGATGGTGATCCTGCCGCTCAGCCGCCCCGAGCTGTACGAGAAGTACGGCCGCAAGTCCGGCGGCGGAGTGCTGCTCTACGGTCCGCCGGGCTGCGGCAAGACGCTGCTGGCCCGCGCGACCGCGGGGGAGTGCGGACTGCCGTTCATCAACGTTCGCATCGAAGACGTGATGGACCCCTACCTCGGCGTCTCCGAGCGTAACCTGCACGCCGCGTTCGAGCGGGCTCGCGCTAATGCGCCGTGCGTGTTGTTCCTCGACGAGCTGGACGCCCTGGCGTTCGCCCGGCACAAGCACGGTGGTTCCGAGGCGCGCCGGCTGGTCGACGTACTGCTGCAGGAGCTGGACGCGATCGGCTCCGAGAACGACGGCTTATTGGTGCTTGCGGCAACCAATGCACCGTGGGACGTCGACGAGGCGATGCTGCGGCCCGGCCGCTTCGACCGGGTGATCTTCGTACCGCCGCCGGACGAGCCGGCCCGCGCCGACATCCTGAACGTGCTGGTGAAGGACGTGCCGGCCGACGGGCTCGACCTGAAGGCGATCGCCGGACAGACGCCGATGTTCAGCGGCGCCGATCTGCGCGCGCTGATCGAGCGCGGCGTCGACCGGGTGATCGACGAGGCGCTGGCGAGCGGTGGCGAACCGCCGCTCGCCATGCATCACCTCGCCGGTGTCCTGAGCACGGTGAAACCGTCCACGCTGGACTGGCTGCACCGCGTCCGCTCGTACATCGAGTTCGCCAATCAGAGCGAGCGGTACGACGACGTCGCGTCGTACCTGAAATCTCGCGATGTCCGCCGGAGGCTGAACCGCGACACCAAGGGCTAAGCCTTGACCTTCGACGCGGCTGAGTCCGGCATCGGTTCGTAGCGGGCGAACTGCCGGCTGAACGTCGCGGCACCGTGGGACAGCGACCGCAGGTCGATGGCGTAGCGGGTGATCTCCACCTGTGGCACCTCGGCCTTCACCAGCGTGCGGTCGTCGCCGACCTTGTCGGTCCCGAGCAGCCGCCCGCGCCGGCCGGACAGATCGCTCATCACCGGGCCGACCAGCTCGTCCGGCACCAGCACCGAGACCAGGTCCACCGGCTCGAGCAGGTTGACCTTGGTGGCCGCCGCGGCTTCGCGCAGGGCGAGCCCACCGGCCATCTGGAACGCCATGTCCGACGAGTCCACGCTGTGCGCCTTGCCGTCGAGCAGCGTGACGCGGATCCCGACCATCGGGAAGCCGGCCGCGCAGCCCTTCTCCATCTGCGCGCGCACGCCCTTCTCGACGCTCGGAATGAACTGCCGCGGTACGGCGCCGCCCACCACCTTGTCGACGAACTCGAACTCCGGCCCGCCGGGCAGCGGTTCGACCTCGATATCGCAGACGGCGTACTGGCCGTGGCCGCCGGACTGTTTCACATGTCGGCCGTGCCCCTTGGCCTTGCCGCCGAACGTCTCGCGCAGCGGTACTCGCAACTCCACGGTGTCCACCGTCACGCCGTACCGGTTGGCGAGTGCGTCCAGTACGACGTCGGAGTGCGCCTCGCCCATGCACCACAACACGATCTGGTGGGTCTCGGGGTTCTGCTCGATCCGTAGCGTCGGATCCTCGGCGGCCAGTCGCTGCAGGCCGACACCGAGTTTGTCCTCGTCGGTCTTCGCGTGTGCCTGGATCGCGATCGGCAGTAACGGCTCGGGCATCGTCCACGGCTTGAGCAGCAGCGGGTCGGCCTTGTCGGACAGCGTGTCGCCGGTCTCGGCGCGGGTCAGCCGCCCGATCGCACACAGATCGCCCGCGATCACCGTGCCGGCCGGTCGCTGCTGCTTGCCCTGCGGGAAGGAGAGCGTGCCGATCCGCTCGTCCTCGTCGTGGTCCTGATGGGTGCTGCCGTCGCCGAAGAAGGACGTGAAATGGCCCGACACGTGAACCGTCGTGTCGGGCCTGATGGTGCCGGAGAACACCCGCACCAGGCTCACCCTGCCGACGTACGGGTCCGAGGTCGTCTTCACCACCTCGGCGAGCAGCGGGCCGCTCGGGTCGCAGGTCAGTCCCTTGCGCGGTACGCCGTGCGGCGTGAACACGTCGGGCAGTGGGTGCTCGGGCGGTGACGGGAACGCGCTGGTCGCGACCTCGAGCAGCTCGTGGGTGCCGACCCCGGAGCCGCTGCAGACCGGCACGACCGGGAAGAACGAAGCCCGCGCGACCGCGCGTTCGAGGTCGTCGATCAGGACCTTCTGGTCGATCTCCTCGCCGCCGAGGTAGCGCTCCATCAGCGACTCGTCCTCGGACTCCTCGATGATCCCCTCGATCAGCGTGCCGCGCAGTTCGTCGTACGTCGGGTCCGGGGTGGACAGCAGGCCGATCAAAGCGTCGTCGGTCGGCAGGTAGAGCGGCAGCACCTTGTCGCCGAAGGCGGTCTGCGCCGCGGCCAGCGCGTTGGCGTAGTTGGCTCGGGCGTGGTCGAGTTTGGTGATGACAACTGCCCGCGGCATGCCGACCTGAGCGCACTCCTGCCAGACCGCTCTGGTCGGCTCGTCGACACCCTCGTTGGCCGCGATCACGAACAGCGCGCAGTCGGCCGCGCGGAGTCCGGCGCGCAGTTCGCCGACGAAATCGGCGTACCCAGGGGTGTCGATCAGGTTCAGCTTGATGCCGTTGTACGGCAGCGAGGCCAGCGCGAGCCCGACCGACCGCTGCTGCCGGGCCTCGGCGTCGTCGTAGTCGCAGACCGTCGTACCGTCCAGGACGGAGCCGGGTCTGGACAGGACGCCGGCGGCCACCAGCAGGGCCTCGACGAGCGTGGTCTTGCCGGAACCCGAGGGTCCGACGAGCACCACGTTACGCAGGACGGCCGGGCTGTCAGCCGCGGGCGCGGCTCCGGCGGCGTTGGACTTGGAAGCGATCGTCCGGTCGGCCATGACGTACCTCCTGGGTGATCCAGAATTCCCCCATCGGAGTCTTTGCACAACCCCATCGGGCGGCCTCCCACGGACGGACCCCGGCGCTCGATAGTGTCGCGGGCATGCGTAGGGCACTCGGGGTCGTCATCAGCCTGCTCGTCACCACACTGGCGCTGGCCGGCTTCGCGCTGCCCGCGTCGGCCGCGGCCGGGGACGAGGTCCGCTCCTTCACGATCGACTACACGGTGCGGCCGGACGGTGTGCTGCAGGTCAAGGAGACGATCGCCTACCACTTCGGCAGCTATGGCCGGCACGGCATCTACCGCGACCTGGTGATCCGCGAGCCGTGGCTCGACGACCGGTCGAAGGATCAGAAGTACGAGGTCTCGAACATCGATGTCGACAGCCCGACCGGAGCGCCGGCCGCCTTCGACACCGAGACGACCAAGGAGAACGGCGACCGCGACCAGATCCTCCGGATCAAGATCGGCGAGGAGAACAGCACCGTCCGCGGCGTGGAGGCGACGTACGTGATCACGTACGACGTTCGCGGAGCACTGCGGCACTTCACCGACCACAGCGAGCTGTACTGGGATGCGACCGGCTCGGCCTGGGAAGCGCCGATCGAGCAGGTCACGGTCAACGTCACCGTCCCGCAGGACGTGCAGCGGGTGGAGTGCTTCACCGGCCGGCGCGGCTCGACGGCGAAGTGCCCGCAGAGTTCGGTCGTAGCGGGCAAGGGCGTCTTCCAGGCGAGCGGCGTCGCGCCCGGCGAGCAGCTGACGATCGTGGCCGGGATCAAGGCCGGCGCGGTGCAGAACGACGCCCCGATCGTGGTCGACCCGCCGGACTGGCTGCAGCGCAACGGGCTGAACCTCCCGGCGCTGATCGGGTCCGGCCTGGTCAGCCTGCTCGCGCTGATCGGCGCCGTGGTCTACGCGAAGACCGGCAACAAGGATCAACGGTTCGCCGGGATGCCTCCGGGGACCTTCCCGCCGGGCGGGATGACCGTCGTACCGGAGAAGAACACGCTCGACGACGATGACCTGCCGGTGGCGTTCGCGCCGCCGCGGATCCCGGTGGCCGAGGCAGGGCTGCTGATCGACGCGAAGGCCAACACGACCGAGGTCGCCGCGACGCTGATCGACATGGCGGTCCGCGGCGGCGTCCGGATCGAGAACGACGGCACCGACCGCCTGGCCCGCCTCGTGGACCCCAGTGTGGCGACCGCGCCGCACGAGCAGGCGCTGATGCAAGGCATGTTCCCCGGCCTGGTCCCCGGTACGTCGCTCAAGCTGGAGCGACGGGCGGTCGGCGACACCTCGATGGCCGAGACGGCCACCGCGATGCTGAACGCGCTGCGCGATCAGGTGGCGCAGCGCGAGTGGTACACCCGTCTGCCGTCCAAGATCGGCACCCGCGGCGGCTCGGTCTTCAAGTCGGGCACCGGCTGCGGCTGCATGCTTCTGATCGCGTTCTGGGTCTTCGGCGCCGGAATCGCCGGTACGGCGACCGCGGCCTCGACCGGTGGATTCGGCCGGGCCGTGGTGATCGCCGTACCGGTGCTGGCGGTCATCATCGCGATCGCCACTTGGGTCCGGATCCGCGGTCGCGGCCAGCGCACGCCGGCCGGGCGCGCAGTCAGCGACCAGGTGATCGGCTTCCGGAAGTACCTGGCCACGGCCGAGGCGGACCAGCTTCGCTTCGAGGAGGGCGAGGACATCTTCAGCAAGTACTTGCCCTGGGCGATCGCCTTCGGGCTGGCGGACCGCTGGCAGAAGGTCTGTCGCCAGCTCGTCGAGGCCGGCCGGCTGACCCCCGACCCCTACTGGTACGTCGGCCCGTCGTACTACACCTCGGGCTGGACCGCGGGCAACGTGAGCTCGACCGTCGCACAGACGTTCTCGCCGCCGCCCACTCCGTCCAGCAGCGGCGGTGGTGGCGGTAGCTCGTCCGGATTCAGCGGCGGATCGTCAGGCGGTGGTGGCGGAGGCGGTGGCGGCGGGTCGTGGTGATGCTGGTGCGCAGAGCACTCGGAGTTCTGGCCTGCACACTGCTTTCCGCTGTTGCCGTTGCGGCTCCCGCTGCTGCGGTGCCCGGTGACTGGGTCACGCGGCTGAAGATCGACTACTCCGTCACGCCCGACGGCGTACTGCAGGTGCAGGAGACGATCGACTATCACTTCGCCGAGACCGGTCGGCACGGGATCTACCGCGACCTGGTGATCCGCGAGCCGTACCCGGCAGCCGACGGCAAGGACCAGCGGTACGACGTCTCGAACCTCCAGGTGTCGGAGAAGTTCACCACCTCGACGACGAAGTCCAACGGTGACCGCGACGAGGTCCTGCGGATCAAGATCGGCAGTGCGAACAAGACGCTGCACACGCAGGACGCGACGTACCGGATCAGCTACGAGGTGCGCGGTGCGCTACGGCACTTCGCCGACCACAGCGAGCTGTACTGGGACGCGACCGGTTCCCGCTGGGACGCCATCCTGAAGCAGGTCGAGGTCGGGGTCACCGTCCCGGGCGGTGTGCAGCGGGTGCGGTGCCTGACCGGGCCGACCGGATCGACGCAGCAATGCTCGACGGCACGCATCGCGGGCGGCAAGGGCTTGTACGCCGAGGCCGGGCTGGCGGGCGATGATCAGGTCACGGTAGTGGCGGGCATCGCCGCCGGAGCGGTCCGTAACGACGGCCCGATCATCGTGGACCAGCCGGGCTTCCTGGACCGCAACGGCCTCAGCATCCCGGCGGTCATCGTGTCGGCGCTGATCACGATCGCCGCCTTCGTCACCCGCAAGCTCTACCTGCTGCGTGGCGGCCGCGACCTCCGGTACGCCGGGCTGCCGCCGGGCACGCTGCCGACCGGCGCGGGAACGACAGTACGGGACACCCTGACCGACGACCAGATTCCGGTCGCGTTCGCGCCGCCGCGGATTCCCGTCGCCGAAGGCGGCCTGCTGCTCGACGCGAAGACCGGTTCGACCGAGCTCGCCGCGACGCTGATCGACCTCGCCGTCCGGGGCGCGCTCCGGCTCGACAACAGCGGCAAGAAGCGGAAGGCGGTGCTGGTCGATCCGGACCTGGCCACGGCACCGCACGAGCGGCGGCTGCTCAAGGGACTCTTCCCCGCGCTGAAGCCTGGCCAGGAAGGCCTTCTCGAGCAACGTAAGCCCGGTGACAACTCGCTGGCGAAGGCCGCGAACGGGACCGCCAAGGCGATTCGCGTCCAGGTCGAGCAGCGCCGCTGGTATGTGCGGATGCCCGTCCCGTCGCAGGAAGGCTATCCGTATCTCGGCCTCTGGCTGGTGACCGGCTTCTTCGCCGTGATCGGCGGGATCATCATGATCATCGCCGTGGTGCAGCACGGGCTGCCGAGCTGGGGCGGACGGGTCGCGGCAGTGGCCGTTCCGGTCATCGCACTACTGAGCCTTTGGATCACGGTGGTCCGCAGGCGCCGCAAGGGTCGCCGGTCCGCCGCAGGACGCGCGGTGGCTGATCAGCTGATCGGTTTCCGCAAGTACCTGACCACGGCCGAGGCGGACCAGCTCCGGTTCGAGGAGGGCGAGGACATCTTCAGCAAGTACTTGCCCTGGGCCATCATCTTCGGCATCGCCGATCGCTGGCAGCAGGTCTGCAAACAGCTCGTCGCCGCCGGCCGGCTCACGCCGGATCCGGGCTGGTACGTCGGCCCGTCGTACTACGAATCGAGTTGGTCGCCGAGCCTGATGACCAGCGCGGTGACCAGCACGTTCAGCGAACCGGCCAGCCCGTCGACGAGCAGCGGCGATGGCGGCGGCTCGTCGTCGGGCTTCTCCAGCAGCAGCTCGTCCGGAGGCGGCGGTGGCGGTGGAGGCGGCGGATCCTGGTAGCGGTCAGGTCTCGTCGGCGACCCGGCGCAACCATTCGCGGACGAGCCCGTCGAAGAGCTCGGGCTGCTCGATCTGCAGGTTGTGCCCGGCCACATCCAGTACGGCGAACGTCGCGCGCGGGTAGTGGGGGAGCAGCGCGTACTGGTCCTCGAACCCGACCACCGCGTCCTGGCGCCCGCACACGATCAGCGTCGGCCGCTCGTAGGGCGGTCCGTCCTCGGGATCGGTGGTCAGCTCGCGCTTCTTGAGGATCCGCTCGATCGCCGTCGTGTCGGCGGCGGCCAGCCCCGGCGCGATGTCCCGCCGGTAGGCCTCGAGTGCCGCCGCGGTCTCGACGACCGCGATGTCGGTGAAGTCCTCGTCCGGCCCGAGCGACTCGCGGACGCCGGGCTCCGAGCGCAGTACGACGTGCTCCGGGAGCCGGCGATCGGCGTTCTCCACGACCGTGCCGATCGGGCAGATCATCGCCAGCCCCGTCACCTGCTGCGGCCGGGCCCGGGTCAACGCGCGGGCGAGGTAGCCGCCGTACGACTCACCGATCAGCAGGAACGGCTCGTCGCCGATGTGCTCGTCGATGAACTCCTCGACCGCGGCGAGGATCCCGTCGGAGCTGTCGATGTCGCCGACCGGGCTCTGGCCCATCGCCGGCAGATCGGGGTAGAGCCGGCGGTAGCCGGGCAGGTTCGCGAAGACCGGCTCCAGGCAGCCGGTCATCAGCCGGTGGTCGGGCGTCCAGCCATGGATCGCCAGCACCGGAGTGCCTTCGCCGTGCGTGACGTGGTGCAGCTTCATCGAAGCTCGCTTTCTGTCGGAGGTGCCTGCCTATAGTCGCTCCATGTCGAGTCGTACGCCGCAAGGCCCCATCCCTGACGTCGCTGTCCTGCGCTCCCGCGTCGAGCGCGCTCGGACGGAGGCCGCTGGAACTGGACTGCTGATCGCTCCGGGCTCCGACCTTCGCTACCTGCTAGGTCTGGGCGGCGGGTCGTTCGAGCGGCTGACCACGCTGGTGATTCCGGCGGACGGCGTACCGGTGTTGGTGGTGCCGAAGATGGAGGCGCCTGGGTTCGCCGATGTGCCGTTGGACGAGCTGGGGATCGACGTCGTCACCTGGGTGGACGGCGATGATCCGTATGCCTTGGCCGCCGACCGGTTGAGCGGCGCGGACCGGGTCGCGGTCAGCGACTTCACTCCGGCGCTGCATGTGCTCGCGCTGAGATCGGCGCTGCCGAAGGCCGAGCAGGTGCTGGCCGGGCCGATCGTGCGCGAACTGCGGATGCGCAAGGACGCGGCCGAGATCGATGCACTGCGCCGGGCGGGCGCCGCGATCGACCGAGTGCACGCGCGGGTCCGGGAGTGGTTGCGGCCAGGGCGGACCGAGGCCGAGGTCGGCGCCGATATCGAGGCCGCGATCGTCGAGGAAGGGCATGCGGCGGCGGACTTCGTCATCGTCGGTAGCGGGCCGAACGGCGCCAGCCCGCATCACTCGCTGTCGGATCGCGTGATCGAGTCCGGTGACGTTGTCGTGGTGGATATCGGTGGGCCGATTCCGGAGGGGTACAACTCCGACTCCACTCGGACGTATGCGGTGGGGACTCCGCGTGATGCCGACGTGATGGCGACGTACGCCGTACTGGAGGCTGCGCAGCAGGCGGCGGTGGACGCGGTGCGGCCGGGAGTTTCGGCCGAGTCGATCGATGCGGCGGCGCGATCGGTGATCGAGGCGGCCGGGCTCGGCGAGTACTTCATCCATCGGACCGGGCACGGGATCGGGCTCGACGTGCACGAGGAGCCGTACATCGTCGCGGGCAACGAGCTCACTCTCGAGCCCGGGATGGCGTTCAGCGTCGAGCCGGGGATCTATCGGCCAGGCCGCTGGGGTGCGCGGATCGAGGACATCGTCGTGGTCACCGCGGACGGGGTCGAGCCGTTGAACCGGCGGCCGCACGGCCTGACGGTGTTGTAGGAGGTCAGCTGGCGCGGAAGGTCTTGCGGTAGGCGAGAGGTGAGACGCCGAGCTCGGAGCGCAGGTGGTGTCGCAGGGACGCCGCCGTACCGAGTCCGGCGGCTGCGGCGATCCGATCGACGGACAGTTCGGTGGTCTCGAGCAGGTGGCAGGCGTGCCGTAGGCGTTGCTGCTGCAGCCAGGTGCCCGGTGACTGCCCGGTCTCGGCCTTGAACCGGCGGCTGAAGGTCCGCACGCTCATCCGGGCGTGCTCGGCCATCGCCTGCAGGCTCAGCTCCTGGTCGAGATGGTGCAGCGTCCAGGCCCGGGTCGGCGCGGTGCCATCGGTTCCCTCGTCCGGTACGGCGCGCTCGATGAACTGGGATTGGCCGCCGTCCCGCCAGGGCGGCACCACGCAGGCGCGGGCGGCGCGGTTCGCGACATCGCTGCCGAAGTCGCGCCGGATCAGATGCAGGCAGAGGTCGACCCCAGCGGCGAGACCGGCCGAGGTGAGGATGTCGCCGTCGTCGACGAATAGCTGCTCCTCGCGCAGCTCGACCTGCGGGTACCGCTTGCGGAACAGCTCGGCCCGCTTCCAGTGCGTGGTCGCCGGTCGCCCGTCCAGGTAGCCGGCGGCGGCCAGCACGAAGGCGCCCGTACAGATCGAGGCGATCCGGGTGCCCGGCCGAATCGTCGCGAGTGCAGCGGCGATCGGCGCGGGCAGGGTGCCCTCGTGACGAGGCTGCGGGCTGTAGGTGCCGGGGATGATCACCGTGTCGGCCTCGGCCAGCGCCTCGGGACCGAAGTCCGGGATCAGCTGGAAACCCGCCGACGCCCGGACCGGCTCGCGATCGATGCCGCAGATGCGGACGTCGTACAAGTGAGTGCCGTCGGCCGTGGTCGCGGCACCGAGAACCGTCGACGGAATGGTCATATCGAATCCGACGACCGGTTCGAGCGCTAGGACAGCGACAACATGGGCCATGGCCATATCTTGACACATGATGGCATTCCGGCCACTGGTGCGACGGACGCGCGGACCGCAAAGTAGTCGAGTGACACAGATTGTGGAGACGAAGACGAAGAAGCCTGCCCGGGTGCACCTGGCCTGGGCAGTTGCCGTGGTGGGGTTCGTGACGCTGATCGGCGCGGCCGGGTTCCGGTCGGTGCCCAGTGTGCTGCTGGATCCGCTGCACGAGGAGTTCGGCTGGTCGCACGCGACGATCTCGGCAGCGGTGTCGATCAATCTGCTGCTGTTCGGCCTGATCTCGCCGTTCGCGGCCGCGTTGATGGACCGGCTCGGTCTGCGGCGCGTGGTCAGCGGCGCGCTGGTGCTGATCGCCGTGGGCAGCGGGCTGACGGTCTTCATGACCGCGTCCTGGCAACTGCTGCTCTGCTGGGGACTGCTCGTCGGTATCGGCACCGGCTCGATGTCGATGACGTTCGTCGCGACAATCACCGGCCGCTGGTTCGTCGAACGCCGCGGCCTGGTCACCGGCATCCTCACCGCGGCCGGCGCGACCGGTCAGCTGATCTTCCTGCCGCTGATCGCGAACCTGGCCGCCGACTACGGCTGGCGAACCCCGGCGCTGGTCGCGGCCGGTGCCGCGCTGGCCGTCGTACCGCTGGTGCTGATCTTCCTGCGCGACTACCCGAGCGATGTCGGTCTGCGCGCGTACGGCGCTCCCGAAGGCAGCCTCGCTGGGCAGCGAGTCGAGACGACCGGCAGCAGCGCGCTGCGGGCACTGACCGCACTCCGTACGGCGGCGCGTCGTCCGGCGTTCTGGATGTTGGCCGGTGGCTTCGCGATCTGCGGTGCGTCGACGAACGGCCTGGTCGGCACCCACTTCGTCACCGCGGCACACGACCACGGCATGCCGGCCACGACCGCCGCGTCGTTGCTCGCGCTGGTCGGCATCTTCGACGTCGGCGGGACGATCGTGTCCGGCTGGCTCACCGACCGCTGGGATCCGCGGTACCTGCTGATCGCCTACTACTCGCTGCGCGGCCTGTCGCTACTCGTCCTTCCGTCGCTGCTCGGCCCGAGTGCGCAGCCGAGCGTGTGGGTGTTCATCATCTTCTACGGTCTGGACTGGGTCGCGACCGTGCCGCCGACCGTCGCGCTCTGCCGCGAGTGGTTCGGGGTGGACGGTCCGATCGTCTTCGGGTGGGTCTTCGCCTCGCACCAGATCGGTGCCGCGCTGGCAGCGACCGGTGCGGGCGCGATCCGCGACCTGCAAGGCAGCTACAACCTCGCGTGGTATCTCGCCGGTGGACTGTGCGCCGCAGCTGCCCTGATGTCCGCCAATATCGGTCGCCGCCTCGTTGCCTCGGACGCTAACCTGCCGGCATGACGCCGGGGGAAATCGACGAGGTTGCCCAGGAGACCGGGTTCTCCGGTGTTGCCTGGGTCGATCGGGGCGGGGAGGTCGAGTTCGCTCGCGCCTATGGACTCGCCAACCGGGCGTACGGCGTACCGAACACGGTGGACACTAGGTTCGGGATCGCTAGTGGGGGCAAGGGTTTCACTGCCCTGGTCGTGATGTCACTGGTGGAAGCGGGTGCAATGGCGTTGGGCACCCCGGCGCGGACGCTGCTCGGCAAGGATCTCCCGCTGATCGCTGATGACGTGACGGTCGAGCATCTCCTCACGCATACGTCCGGAATCGGCGACTACTTGGACGAGGAAGCCGACGGCGAGATCACCGACTACGTCATCGGTGCAGCTCACGAGCTCACCACCACTGAGGCGTTCCTGCCGTTGCTGGACGGGCATCCCACCAAGTACCGGGCCGGCGAACGATTCGGGTACTGCAACGGTGGATTCGTCGTACTGGCTCTGCTGGCCGAGCGCGCGAGCGGCGTCGGCTACCACGACCTTGTCCGCTCCCGGGTTCTCGGTCCAGCGGGCATGACGCGCACCGAGTTCCTCCGCTCGGACGAACTCCCCGCCGATGCGGCCGTCGGCTACCTGCCGCTGGACGTCGATCGTACGAACGTCTTCCACCTGCCGGTGCTTGCCAACGGCGACGGCGGCATCCACACCACAGCCGCCGACATCTCCCGGTTCTGGCGCGCGTTCTTCGCGGGCGAGATCGTCGACTCCGTGTCTGCGGTTGTGCGTCCGCGGTGCGATCTACCGGAGCAAGGTCGCCGCTACGGCCTCGGCTTCTGGCTCGACGGCAGCACCGACACCGCCATGCTGGTCGGCTCCGACGCCGGCGCCTCCTTCAAGTCCACCCACGACCCACACACCGGCACCACCCGCACCGTGTTGTCGAACACCACACCCGGCGCCTGGCCGATCGCGACCGCCCTGATCGGCTAACCTCGATGCAGGTTGAGGTTGGAGGGCAGTGCCGTGGCTGGAGCAGTGGACGTCGAACCAGGTGAGCTGACCGTAGGCCAGCTGGCGCAACGCAGCGGCGTAGCCATCTCCGCCCTGCACTTCTACGAGCGCCAGAACCTCATCATCAGCCGCCGTACCGCCGGCAATCAACGCCGCTACAAACGCGACACCCTCCGCCGGGTAGCCCTCATCCGCATCGCCCAACGCGTCGGCATCCCGCTGTCCGAGGTAGCCGCCATCCTCGCCCTCCTCCCCGACAACCGCACCCCCACCCGCCAGGACTGGGAACGCATCTCCGAATGCTGGCAAGCCGAACTGGACCGCCGCATCCTGCACTTGGAACAACTCCGAGACGACTTCAAGGACTGCATAGGCTGCGGCTGCCTCTCCCTCGACCGCTGCGCCCTCGCCAACCCGTACGACGCCCTGGCCGCCAAGGGCCCCGGCCCCCAACGCCTGGTCTCGCAATCCGGCGCCCCCTGCCACCCCGCCAACTGCGCCTAGCCCCACTGAGCACGCGCTGATCGGCAAGAAACCGTCACATAGCGCCGAAAAGTCCCCGCCCAACGAAACACTCTGCGAGACGGTCTCCACCAGCAGGCGCCACAACCGCCGAAACCACAGCCCGGCAACTCAAGCCCCGCGCATCGCAGTCGCCGACCCCCAGCACCCCAGCCACCGCCTCGGCCGCTTCCCCCAACCGTCTCAGGGGTCGCCCCCGCAACTGGCGGGTCGCCCCCTCAGAATCCGGCCGTGCAACCCCCCACCTCCGGGGTTGCCCCCTCAGATGGGGGGGGTTGGCCCCTAAGCTCCGACCGCACCTCCCACCACCTCAGGGGTTGGCGCCTCGGATCCGGGTTGGCGCCTCAGGGTCCGGCTGTGCAACCCACCACCTGAAGATGTAGAGGCCGATCGCGCGACTCACGCCGTACCGGACGATCTACGGACGTCTACTGCCACCTAGCGGCAGCAACCATCCGCAAACCCGGCTCGCCGAACCCCACCGATCGTGGATGCATGTGGTGGGTCACCCCATCAGATGGTGGGTTGTGATCTCGTATGCCGGTGGGGAACCCACCACGTCGTGGGTGAACCCATCAGGTGGCAAGCGGTTGGGCGGGTCCGCGGGGGGATGGCGGGCGAGACGCATGGAGTGTTGGTGCCACGGGGCGATGTCACCCGCCCTCCGACTGCGGTCGCCCCGCGGTCATCCCTGCACGCTCGAGCGGTGTGGCGGACCGCCAGTACATCTCAATTGCCTTCGTCGGCGGCGATCACGCCTGAACCCGTCCGCCCAACTGCACTTGTGATGCAGTGCAGGTCCGCCTTCGGGCGGACGTGCATCACCCACTAACCGCGGTTGGACGGGGAGGGTCAGGCGTGGCGACCCTCGGCAGAAGGCAGTTGGGGGTGCTGGCGGTCCGCGCGAGCGGGAGTATCCACGAGATGGGGACGGTACGGCGGCCTGCGCTGTCCGGAGTGTGGGTGAGGATCCGGTGGCCGGGGTGGCCGGGGTGGCCGGGGTGGCCGGGGTGGCCGGGGTGGCCGGGGGTCGAGGTGGGCTGAGGGAGGTGCGGGCGCGGGTGTGCGCGGCCAGTGGGTCCGGGGTCGGATGGCGCGAGGTAGATGTGTGGGCCGGGGGCGGGTGCGACTGGTGGTTGCGGTGGGCGAGGGTAGGTGCGGGCCGGGTAGGACGGGCACGACGACGCGGTGGAGGGGCGCGGCGTGAGGTCGGCGACGGGAGTTATCCACAGGTTGCGGGCTGGGGTCTGCGGGTTGGGGGTGGGGGCGTCTAGGGTCGGGGCATGGCTGATGAGACACCGAAGCTGACTCTGACCGAGGCACGGGCTGGGATCGCTGGTGGGGTGATTCGGGCGATCGCGGGCGATGGGGCTCGGCTGCGGGAGGATCAGGAGACCGCGGTTGCGGCTTTGTGTGAGCCGGCGGCCCGGGTACTGGTGGTGCAGGCGACCGGGTGGGGGAAGTCGGCGGTGTACTGGGCAGCCACGGCTATTCGGCGGGCTGAGGGGGCGGGGCCGACGTTGGTGGTTTCGCCGTTGTTGTCGTTGATGCGGGATCAGGTGGGCGCGGCCGGCCGGGCGGGGTTGCGGGCGGCGACGCTGAACTCGAACAACGTGGACGAGTGGTCGGGGATCGAGCAGGAGTTGCGGTCCGGGGCGGTCGACGTGTTGCTGGTTTCGCCGGAGCGGTTGGCGAATCCGGGGTTCGGGCGGCGGGTGCTGGACAGCTTGGCGGGTGAGGTTGGGCTGTTGGTGATCGACGAGGCGCATGCGGTGTCCGACTGGGGGCACGACTTCCGGCCGGACTATCGGCGGGTGTCGGACGTGCTGCAGCACCTGAATCCGAAGACGCCGGTGCTGGCCACGACCGCGACGGCGAATGAGCGCGTCACCGACGATGTGGCGCACCAGCTAGGCGAGTCGACGCTTGTACTGCGGGGGCCCCTGGCGAGGTCGAGTCTGCAGCTGGCGGTGGTCGACCGGTTGTCGCCACTGCAGCGGTTCGCGTGGGTGGTCGATCACCTGCCGAAGCTTCCGGGGTCAGGAATTGTGTATGCGTTGACCGTCGCGGACGCTCAGCGACTGGCTGCGACGATCCAGGAGATCCATGGTCGCGACGTACCGGTGGCGGCGTACACGGGTGGGCTTGAGGCAGGGGAGCGGGAGAGTCTCGAGGACGCGCTCCGCGAGAACCGGCTGAAGGCGCTGATCGCGACCTCGGCGCTCGGGATGGGGTACGACAAGCCTGACCTCGGGTTCGTCGTCCATGTCGGGTCGCCGCCGTCGCCGGTGTCGTACTACCAGCAGGTCGGGCGTGCGGGCCGCGGCATCGACCACGCGATCGTGGCGCTGCTGCCGTCCGATGCCGACTCAGGCATCTGGGACTACTTCGCCACCGCGACCATCCCCGTCCCGGAAAACGTGAATCGCCTTCTGCACGCCATGGAGGCGTACGGTCCGGATCAGCCGGCGTCGGTTCCGGCGCTCGAGGCGGAGACCGGCCTACGGCGGACGCGGGTCGAGTTGATGCTGAAGCAGCTCGCGGTTGACGGGGTCACCGAGCGGCTCGAGCGCGGCTGGATCCGGACCGGCAAGGACTGGACGTTCGACGCGGCCCACTACGACGGCATCGTTGCGGTACGGCGTCGCGAGGCCGACATCATGCGCGCCTACACCCGTGGTGAACGTTGCCTGATGCAACTACTGCAGGAATCGCTGGACGACGCGTCCGCCGAGCCGTGCGGGCGGTGCTCGGTCTGCCTTGGTGCGCTCCCGGCGCCGCTCTCCGCGGCTCCCGACGCCGACACCGTTGCCACGGTGACCGGTCTGCTTCGCGGTGAGGTGCACATCCTCGAACCGCGGAAGATGTGGCCGGGCGGTTCGTTCGGGCCGCGCGGCAAGATCCCCGCCAACCTGATGGCCGACCCCGGTCGGTCGCTGATCTACGCCGACGCCCCGGAGTGGCGCGAGGTCCTCGCCGCCGCGTTCGCACATTCTGAGCCTCCCGCCGACGCGATCGAGGCGCTGCAAACCGGTGCGGTCGCGGCGCTGTCGCGGTGGCGCAGCACGTGGTCCAGCCGCCCGGAGGTCGTCGTCCCACTCGCCGCGGCCGGCCACACGGCAGTCACGGCCGCGGTCGCGGATCGCATCGCCACGGTTGGTCGTTTGGATCGCGCCGACCTGATCGTCGACCGCTCCGGCTACACCGACGACCTGTCCTCGGCCGACGAAGCCCGAGTGTGGCGCGACGGTTTGCAGGTCGATCCCACGACCGCTCAGACAGTCGCCGGCCGCACAGTGCTGCTCCTCGTCGACGCCAGTTCCTCGCAGTGGCCGGTCACGGTCGCTGCCGCGAAACTTCGGGAGGCCGGGGCAGGCGCCGTACTGCCGCTGCTGTTGCATAAACGGCCTTGACGGCCGGCAGAGGATAGTCGGGTGGAGATCAAAAGCCTCGGCTACCGGACCGACCTGTTCCTGCTCGGCCTCGGCGGCAGCGAGCTGCAGGACGCGGGCGAGTACGTCGTCGTCCGCACACCGGCCAATCCGTTGTTCTGGTGGGGCAACTTCCTGCTCTACCGGACGCCCTTCGGCCACGGTGACGTGCAGCGGCGACTGGCGGACTTCCGCAAGGAGTTCCCCATCGCGGAGCATGTTGCGCTCGGCATCGACTCGACCGACGGCGTACTGGGCGTTGACGGGGTCAAGGACGAGCTGACCGCAGCAGGTGCGACCGTCGAGCCCAGCACGGTCATGGCAACCTCACAAGCGATCCCGCCGGCCCGGCCGAACACGACCTCGACGTACCGGTTCATCGAGAGCGACGAGGACTGGGAGCAGGTCTACACGCTGCACCTCGAGACCGCGACGATGACGGTCGACGACGGGTACCGCGAGTTCTCGCGCCGCCGGACGGCGATCGACCGGGAGCGGGTCGAGGCCGGACACGGTAAGTGGTTCGGAGCCTTCGACGGTGATCGGCTGCAGGCGTCGCTCGGGCTGCTGTTCGACGGCGCGGGGCTGGCCCGGTTCCAGGTCGTGCAGACGCACCCGGACGATCGCAACCAGGGCATCGGCAGCACGCTCGTGCACCACGCGTCGACGTACGGGCTGAGCGAGGGCGGCGCGAAGACCTTGGTGATCGTCGCCGACCCGGACTACCTCGCGATCCGGATCTATCGTGCGCTCGGTTTCAGCGACTCCGAGACCCAGTTGGGCATCTCGATCCCGCCTGCCTCCTAAGGTGGTCCCATGACGGAGTCTGGGGTCGTGCTGGTGACGGGCGGGAGCCGGGGGATCGGTGCGGCGGCGGCGATCGCGCTGGCCGCGGACGGCTGGGATGTCGGCATCGGGTACCGGTCGAGAGCCGACGAGGCCGCCAAGGTCGTGCAAGCCTGCGAGAAGCTTGGCCGCCGTGCCATCGCCGTCCAGGCCGACGTCGTCGAACCGGACCAGGTCGAGCGGCTGTTCGACACGGTGACCGAAGAGCTCGGCCCGATCACCGCAGTGATCAACAACGCCGGCGTCGTCTCGCCGGCCGGTCGCGTCGATGAGTACGACGTCGCTCGCCTCGACACCGTCTTCCGGATCAACACGATCAGCGCGTTCCTGGTCGCCGGTGCCGCGGTGCGCCGCATGTCCACCAAGTACGGCGCGAGCGGCGGAGTCATCGTCAACGTGTCGTCCCGCGCGGCCGTGCTCGGCTCAGCGGGCGAGTACGTCGACTACGCGGCCAGCAAGGCGGCCGTCGACGCTCTGACCGTGGGCCTCGCGAACGAGGTGGCCAAAGAAGGTATCCGCGTGCTCGGCGTCCGGCCCGGACTGATCGAGACCGACATCCACGCGCCGGGACGGCTGGACCGACTCGGTACGACGCCGCCGCTCGGCCGACCCGGCAGGCCCGAGGAAGTGGCCGAGGCGATCGTCTTCCTCGCCTCGGACCGGTCGTCGTACATGACCGGTACCACCCTGGACGTCTCGGGCGGCCGCTAGCGATGGGACTGCGCCCGGTCGATCTGGCGCGGCGAGCGGGGGTGTCGACCCAGCTCATCCGCAACTACGAGGCCGACGGGATCCTGCCGCCGGCCCCACGCACCGACAGCGGCTACCGCCAGTACGGCGAAGAACACGTCTCAGCGCTGCTCACCTACCGAGCACTCGCACCGGGATTCGGCGCCGAGACCGCACGCCACATCATGCAGGCCGTCCACGCCGGCGACGAGGAATCGGCGTACCGGCTGGTGGATCGAGCGCATGCCGGCCTCTACGAGCAACGCCTCGCGACCGACGCGGCCAGCGAAGCTTTGAACTCAGCCGCGGCCGAGTTCATAGATGAGCCCGCCCCGACCGGCCCGGCGCTGCTCGTCGGCGAGCTGGCCCATCGGCTCGGCATCCGTACGTCGGCGCTCCGCGTCTGGGAGGCCGCCGGCCTGCTGACGCCGACCCGCGAACGCGTCACGAAGTACCGCCGGTACGAGCCCGAGCAGATCCGCGATGCGCGCATCATCCACATGCTCCGCCAAGGCCGCTACTCCTTCGACCAGATCCGTCCAGTGCTCGAAGGGCTGCGGCAAACCGGCAGCACCGAGGCCCTGCGGAACGCGATCGCCGAGCGCCGGGCCGCGCACGACCGGCTCACGAAGGCGATGCTGTACGGCGCGGGTCTCCTCCATCAGTTGGTCGAGGAGAAGCGAGCTGCGTCGGCTCCGACCGCCCTCTGACCGTCACCCGATCACCAGCCTGCCAATGCGCGCCCTCGGTCGGTCCCGCGTCATCGACCGTCGACATCGACGCGATCAGCCGCTCCGGGCTGTTCTTGGCCAGCTCGCTCAGCCGGGCGGCCTCGTTCACCGGATCACCGATCACCGTGTATTCGAGCCGCCGGACGTCGCCGACCGTGCCGGCCACGACGATCCCGGCCGTCACCCCGATCCCAGCCGTTGCCTCCGGCAACTCCTCGATCAGCCGCCGGCTGAGCCCACGGCCGGCCCGCAGCGCGGCCCCGGCCGGATCGATCAGCTCGGCCGGTGCACCGAAGATCGCCAGCGCGGCGTCACCAGCGAACTTGTTCACGAACCCGCCCTCGCGCGCCACCTCGTCCACGACGATCGCGAAGAAGCGGTTCAGCAACTGGACCACCTCGGTCGGCGGCCGGTCCGCCGCGAGCTTGGTCGAGCCGACCAGGTCGACGAACAACACCGCGACGAAGCGCTCCTCGCCGCCCAACCGGTCGCTGGTCAACGCCTCGCGGACGACCTCGGGGCCGACGTACCGGCCGAAGACGTCGCGGATCCGCTCGCGCTCCCGCAGCCCGGCGGCCATCCGGTTGAACCCGGCCTGCAGCGAGCCGAGCTCCGTCCCGTCGAAGACCGGGATCTGGATGTTCAGCTCACCTTCTCCGATCAGCGTCAGCGCATCGCGCACCGACCGGACCGGAGCGACCACAGAACGTGCGGACAGCAGAATCAGCAACCCGCCGACGATCAGCACAACCATGCCCAAGGCAAGGATCATCACTGACAGCCGTGTCGCCGAGACATCACCATCGATCAGAGCCAGTACGGCGGCCAGCATCAGACCGGCCACCGGCGTCGCCGATCCGGCCGCCCAGAAGACCAACGTGCGCGCATTGAGGCCGAAGGCAAGCAGTCTGCGCGGCGGCGCGGAGTCGGCCAGGGCCCGCGCCGCGACCGGCCGGAACGCGAACTCGGTCAGCAGATAGGAGACCGCACAGGTGACGATCATGCCGTCGACGATCGTGGCCGCGACCCGCAGCGCGTTCTCCGGCTGCAGCACCACGGTCACCGTCGTGAACCCGATCGCGGCCACCAGCCAGAGCAGCACCTGGATCAACGTCAGCCGCAGCGGCAGCCGCAGCGTGGAGATCTGTTCGCGGCGGGTTGCCGGACGGTCCTCGTTCACCCACGCGATCCGGCGCAGTGCGACCCGGGTGCTCCAGACGCCGCCGACGACGACGGCGAACAGCAGGTACGACGGGACGAAGATCGCCTCGAACCGCAGCAACTGGCCGGTCAGCGGGGGACCGGGCAGCACGAAGACCGCCAGCGCGTAGACGACGGCCGCGCCGATCAGGTTGGTGCCGATCAAGAACGTCGTCAGCAGCACCTGGAGCCGGATCCGCAGCGTCCGGGTGCTCTGGTCGGCCGGTCCGAGCAGCCAGGACCCGAACGGACGGCGGCGCAGGACCAGTTCGGCATCCCCGTGCGACGTCATGGTCACAGTCTGCTCCGGCCGTTGCAGCTTCGTGCAATCGGACCCGCCTTTGAGGCGGGATGACACCAGGTATTTGGCACGGTGGTGCGGGTGGCTCAGATCGGCCGCCTGAGACGCCACGCCCGTGGGTAATGTTCCCCGGACGCACTCACTCGGGAGCTCTCCGTGACGCACGATCGCCACTCTTACGCCGAACCGCTGCAGGTTCGGACCACCCATCTCGAGCTCGATCTCGGGCTGGATTTCACCGCGAAGGTGCTCACTGGCACCGCCACGCACACGCTGGACTGGATCGGGTCGGGTGACCGCCTGGTGCTGGACACGCGCGACCTGACCGTGCTCGCGGTCGAGGGCGAGACGGCCGACGGCTGGGAACCGCTGGAGTACAGCCTCGCCGTACCGGACAAGGAGCTCGGCTCCGCGCTGACCATCCGGACCTCGCGCCAGGAGCGGGTCCGGGTCAGCTACCGGACCGCGCCGACCGCGACCGGTCTGCAGTGGCTCGAGCCGTCGATGACGGCCGGCGGCGTGATGCCGTTCATGTTCAGCCAGTCCCAGGCGATCCATGCGCGCAGCTGGGTGCCGGTGCAGGACACCCCCGGCGTCCGGTTCAGCTACGCGGCACACGTGACCGCGCCGCCGGAACTGATGGTGCTGATGAGCGCCGACAACGGCACCACCTCCCGCCGTACCGGCTCGTACGACGTCGTGATGCCGGAGCCGATCCCGTCGTACCTGCTGGCGATCGCGGCCGGTGACCTGGTCTTCGAGCCGCTCGGTGAGCGTTCGGGTGTCTGGGCCGAGCCCGCGATGGCCGGGCGCGCGGCGCAGGAGTTCGCCGACACCGAAGAGATGATGCGGGTCACCGAGGCGCTGTTCGGCCCGTACCGCTGGGGCCGCTACGACATCCTGGTGCTGCCGCCGTCGTTCCCGTACGGCGGGATGGAGAACCCGCGAATGACGTTCGCGACTCCGACCGTCGTGATCGGCGACAAGTCACTGGTCAGCGTCGTCGCGCACGAGCTCGCGCACAGCTGGTCGGGCAACCTGGTCACCCAGGACAGCTGGGACGACATCTGGCTGAACGAAGGCTTCACGGCGTACGTCGAGAACCGGATCGTCGAGGCGGTCTACGGGACCGAGTTCGCGGTGATGGAGACGGCGATCAAGCAGCACGCCACCGTGGTGAAGCTCGACCCGCTGACCCCGGCCGAGCTCGCGGTCGAGCTGCCCGGGCTGAACCACCGCTCGGAGTACCACGGCACGACGTCATTGGGTCCGCTGAAGGGCACCTGGTTCCTGGCCTGGCTGGAGGAGCGGTTCTCGCGGGAGGTCTTCGACCCGTTCATCCGCGGCTACTTCGACCGGTTCGCGTTCCGCAGCATCAACTCCGACGACTTCGTCGATCACCTGCAGAAGCACCTGCTCGACCCGCACCCCGGAGTCGTCACCGACGCGGAGCTGGCGGCCTGGCTGGAGCAGCCCGGCATCCCCGCCTTCGCCGAGCGCGCCGCCTCCGCCCGCTTCCAGATCGTCGACGAGGCGCGCACCCAGTGGCTCACCTCCGGCGAGCTACCGGCCGGCGCGGCGAACTGGACCACCCAGGAGTGGCTCCGCTTCCTCGACGCGGCCCCCGACATGCTCAGCCCGAACCAGCTCCAGCAGCTCGACCGCGCCTTCGGCCTCACCGGTACGGCGAACGGCGAGATCGCCCGCCGCTGGTACCAGATCGTTGCCGCCAGCAGCTACGAACCCGCCTACGCCGACCTGGCAGCCTTCCTCACCGAGGTCGGCCGCATGAAGCTCGTCCTCCCGGTGTATCGAGCCCTGGCCGGAAGCGACCGAGCCTTCGCCTCCGAAGTCTTCGCCAAGGCCCGCCCCGGCTACCACCCCATCACGACGGCAGCAGTCCAGAAGATCCTCGGCCAGTGAGGTCGATCATCCAGCGGTTGGTGGTGTGGGTCGGCAGATAGCCGAGCGCCTCGTTGACACGGCGCATGGCGTGGTTGGTGTCGACGGTGTCGGTCAGCAGGCCGCGCAGGTTGGGGAAGGTGGCTCGGACCCAGCGGGTCTGCTCGGCTTTGAGCCAGCGGGCAAGCCCGCGGCCGCGGTGCGCCGGCAGTACGGCGGTGCTGTAGTTCTGCGCATCGCTCGTCCCATCACTCGGTACGACGACCTCCGTGAACGCGACCACCTCACCGCTGGACTCGTCGACGGCGGCCGCGGTCATCAGGTACTCGCCACGCTCCTGGATCACAGCGGCAGCGTGCCGGGTGCGCTCGACATCCCACGGATCGCTCCCGTAGTCGATCCCACCGGTCGGCGCATCGTCCATCCCCGTCCGCGCATTGGTGAAGCTCTCCGCGAGCTCATCCGGTACGACGCCCTGCCACGTCACGAGGCGGTAGCCGGGTGGCGCCGGTACCGGCTCGACGGTGGTCGCCAGATCGAGCCGCGTGTAGATCAGCGTCAGCCCGACCGTGAAGCCGTGGTGCGCCAGGAACGCACCCGCCGGCGCGTTCGCCGCGACGTCGGTGACGACCACGCGCACGTTCTGATCGCGAGCTGCGGTGAGAGCGGCGTACAGGAGTTGGGTGCCGACGCCGCGGCGGCGTTCGGCGGGATGGACGGTGAGCTGGAGCTCGGCCAGATGGGCCATCGCCTCGCGGGTGTGCAGCCGCAGGAAGGCGGAGCCGATCGGGCTGCCGTCGGGGGCGGACGCGAGCCACGCGATCCGGCGGCTGGCGGGCAGAACGCGCGGATCGGTCAGGGGAGTGAGTTTGATGGTCAAACCGGCAGCCTAGTTGGCGAGCGGGCCAGGTGCTGTGGCACGGCGAATGGGCTACCGTTCTGCAAGCTGACCGGGGAGCGGGGAGAGGAGCACGGGGTGGAAGAGCTGGCTGTGGGTGCGATCCGGACGATCGGGGCCGACCACATCGCGCTACGCGAGCAGGTGCTGGCGGAGCTGCGGCGGCGCATCGTCGACGGCGACTACGCGCAGGGCGAGCGCCTGACGGAGACGCGGCTGGCCGACGACTTCGGCGTTTCGCGCAACCCGGTCCGCGAGGCGCTGCGGGTCGTGGAGGCCGAGGGGTTCGTGCAGATCCTGCCGCGCCGCGGTGCTGTCGTCGCCACCCTCGACGAGACCGCCGTGCGCGACCTCTTCGCGGTCCGCGAACAGCTCGAGACCCTCGCCGCCGGCCTGGCCGCGGAGCGCGCCGGCGAAGCTGACATCGCTCGGCTGCGGCAGCTGTGCGACGACGCCCGAGCCGCCACCGAGGCGCAGGACTTCGGCCGCGTCGCCGAGCTGAACAGCGACTTCCACCGCGCGGTGATCGAGGTCAGCGGCAACCGCTGGCTGCACTCGATCTCGGCCGCCATGTACCACCACGTGCACTGGGTCTTCCGCGTCGGTGCCGCCCAGCGAGCCCCACACTCCTCCGAGGAACACGTCCGCCTCGTCGACGCCATCGCCGCCGGCGACGCCGCAGCCGCCACCACCGCGGCCCGCGTCCACGTAGAAGCCGCCGCCAAAGCAGCCCTAGGTCCCCGCCCCACCGCCTAGCCCCATTTTCGCCGGCCCGCCAGCCACCTTGGAGTCCTTCACCCATAACCAAGGGTGCGGCCCGATCGGCGACTGTGCGAACTGTGTCGCCAGCAACCGATTGCCGGCAGCACGGAAGTCACAGTCGACGGCAACTCGTCCCACTCACCACGGTGGCTTCGGTGGCGGGCCGGATGTGCGGTCCAGGTCGACTGTGAGGACAATGCCGCCGGTAATCGATGGACAACAGCACACAGGCCACAGTCGAGCGCACACTCCTCACACTCGGCACGGTGGCTTCGGTGGCGCTGGCGGAGGGGCACCCCGATGCGGTCAGCGGCCGACGGCGTAGCCCTGCATGCCGCGGGGGTTGGCGGCGGCGGACACGACTCCGTCCGAGTCTCGCCGTACGGCGCACAGCCGGCCGAGGCTCCACGGGTCGGACTCGGTCACCACGTGCCCGCGGCGTACCAGCTCGTCGCGGACCGTGGGGCCCAACCGGCTCTCGATCACCAGCCCACCCGGCTCGGTCTCGCGCGGATAGAACGACGACGGGAACCCGGTCGTGTGCCAGGCCGGCGCGTCGATCGCCTCCTGCAACTCCATCCCGCCCGCAAGGTGCCGCAACAGGAACAGCAACTGCCACTGATCCTGCTGATCTCCGCCCGGCGAACCACACGCCACCACCGGCCGCCCCTCCCGCAGTACCAACGTCGGTGTCAGCGTGGTCCGCGGACGCTTGCCCGGGGCAAGTGACGCCGGCAGTCCTTCCTCCAGCCAGAACATCTGCGCCCGGCTCCCCAGACAGAACCCCAGCTCCGGAATCGTCGGCGACGACTGCAGCCACCCACCACTCGGCGTCGCCGAGATGATGTTCCCCCAGCGATCCACCACATCCACGTGACACGTGTCGCCGCGCGTGACCCCGTCCCGCGCCACTGTCGGTTCCCCAACCGTGGCGTCGGTCAAATGGTTGCCCGCGGCAAGCGACTGCAGTCGCGGCACCCGCCCGTCCGGCGAACCCGGCCGCAACTCGACCGTCGCCTCCGAACCCACCAGCCGCGCCCGCTCAGCGGCGTACGCGGGGGAGAGCAGCGCCTTGAGCGGTACGTCGCCATCGCCGTACCAGGCCTCGCGATCCGCGTACGACAGCTTCATCACCTCGACCGTCGTGTGCACCCCCTCGGCGCTGTTCAGATCGACATCACCAAGCTCAGCCAGTACGGCGAGCGACTGCAGCAGCGCCGGTCCCTGACCCCAAGCCGCGGTCTTCGCAACCGTGTGCCCGTTCCAGTCGAGCGTGGCCGCGTCCTCCCAGCTCGCCGAGAACGCCGCCAGATCGTCCGCGGTGATCAGGCCGGCGTGATCCGCGCCGCTGGAATCGCGATGCGGTAGCCGCGAGAACCTGTCGATGGCTTCGGCGACGAACCCTTCCCGCCAGGCCTTCCGCGCCTGCTCGAGCTGCGCGACCCGATCCGCGCCGGCGGTCTCGCCCTCGACCACGAGCCGCTCGAGGGTAGCGGCGTACGTCTCGTTCCGGAACATCCCCGTCGGCGGGCCGTCCTGCAGCCATAGTGCAGCCGACGTCGGCCAGTGCTCCGTGAACAGTTGCTGCACCTTCGCGACCGTCTCGGTCACACGCGGTACGAGCGGATGCCCGTTGCGCGCGTAGTCGATCGCCGGTTCCAGTACGACGCGCAGCGGCAGCGTGCCGTGGTCGCGGAGCAGCAGCAACCACGCGTCGACCGCGCCCGGCACAGTCGCGGCCAGCGGCCCCGATCCCGGCACGAGGTCCAGCCCGAGCGACCGGTAGTGCTCGATGGTGGCTCCGGCCGGAGCGACCCCCTGACCGCACAGCACCCGCGGCGTCGGATCGTCCGCCGTCGCCACGATCGCCGGCACCTCACCACCGGGCCCGTTCAGATGCGGCTCCACCACATGCAGTACGAACCCCGCGGTCGCGGCCGCGTCGAACGCGTTCCCGCCGAGCTCCAGCATCCGCATCGCCGACTGCGACGCCAGCCAGTGCGTCGACGAGACCATGCCGAACGTGCCGCGCAATGTCGGCCGGGTGGTGAACGTCATCAGGCCACTCCCTCTGCAGTTCGTACGTCCGGTCCGCTTCCGTCGTCCGCGACCAGGTGACACGCAACCTGGTGTCCACCCGATCCGATCACACGCGACTCCGGCACGATCGTCCGGCACCGCTCGACCGCGACCGGACACCGGGTGTGGAAACGGCAGCCCGGTGGCGGATCGATCGCCGACGGCAGGTCATCGCCCAGCAACACCGGCGTTCGCTGCCGCTGCGCCACTGGGTCGGGCACGGGCGCGGCCGACAACAACGCTTGGGTGTACGGGTGAGCCGGCGTACCGAAGATGCGGGCGCGTGGGCCCTGCTCGACCAGCTGACCCAGATACATCACCGCGACCTCATCAGCGAGGTACTCGACCGCCGACAGATCATGCGTGATGAACAAGCACACAAACCCCAGGTCCCGCTGCAGATCAGCCAGCAGATTCAGTACGGCGGCCTGGACGGACACATCGAGTGCACTCGTCGGCTCGTCCGCTACCAGCAGCCGCGGTTCGGAGATGAGTGCGCGGGCGATGCTGACGCGCTGGCGCTGTCCACCGGACAGCTCGTGCGGAGAGCGCTGTGCGACCTCGGGGCGCAGTCCTACCCGTCGCAGTGCTTCAGCGACCTGACCGGCGATGTCCTTGCGACGCGTCAGCCGCAGTGGTTCCCCAACGATGTCTCCGACCGACAGGCGCGGGTCTAGCGAGCCTGCGGGGTCCTGGAAGACGATCGAGACGTCTCGCCGGTGTGAGCGGAGCTGGCGCCGGTTGAGGTGTGTGATGTCGGCACCGGCGAGCCGGACGGTGCCTCCGGTCGGTTCGAGCAGTCTGACGATGCAGCGACCGACTGTGGACTTGCCGGAGCCGCTCTCGCCGACCAGCGCGACAACCGTGCCCGCCCGGACCCGCAGGGTCACGCCGTCGACCGCACGGACCGGTCCGAAGTGCATGACGAGGTCCTCGACCTCCAGAGCCAGTTCGGTCATGAGACTCCTACCGGGTTCCAGCACGCCAGTCCGTGCTCGCTGGACGTCAGTTGCGGCTGAGACGTCGTACAGGTGGCTAGGGCTCGGCTGCAGCGGTCGGCGAAGGTGCAGGCGTCGGGCTGTTCGGACAGCACCGGCACCAGGCCTGGGATCTCGTCCAGCCTGTCGGTGTCCGCGTGCCGGCCGACGGCGGGGGAGGCGCCGAGGAGACCTGCTGTGTAGGGATGTTGGGGGTGCGCGAAGAGCTCGTGCACTTCTGCGGTCTCGACGACGCGACCGGCGTACATGACAGCGACCCGGTCGGCGAGAGCGGCCACGACTCCGAGGTCGTGGGTGATCAGCACGATGCTCGTACCGAGCCGCTCGCGCAGACCGCGCAGTACGTCGAGGATGCCGGCCTGGATCGTCACGTCGAGCGCGGTAGTCGGTTCGTCGGCGATCAGCACCTTCGGATCACAGGCGACCGCCATCGCGATCATCACCCGTTGCCGCATGCCGCCCGACAGCTGGTGCGGATAGTCGTCGACCCGGCGCTCGGCCGAGGGGATCCCGACCAGCTTCAGCAACTCGATCGATCGGGTCCGGGCCGCGCTCCGGCTCGCACCCAGGTGCGTGCGAAGCACTTCGCCGATCTGGTCGCCGACGGTGAAAACCGGGTTCAGCGAGGTCATCGGCTCCTGGAAGATGTACGCGATCTCGCGGCCGCGGATCGAGCGCAGCGTGCGCTTGTCCGCCCCGATCAACTCGACCCCGTCGAGCCGCACGGATCCGTCGACCCGCGCCGACCGGGGGAGCAGCCCGGCGAGACTCATCGCCGTCACGCTCTTCCCGCAGCCCGACTCGCCCACGATCGCGAGCACCTCGGATTCGCCCACCTCGAGCCCGACCCGATCCACCGCCGACAACCGACCGTCCTCCGTGCGGAAGGAGATAGACAGGTCCCGCACCTCCAGCAGGGTGCTCATCGGCGGCTCGCCTTCGGGTCGAGAGCATCGCGCAGACTGTCGCCGACGATGTTGAACGCGAGCGTCAGCAGCATGATCGCCAGCCCTGGCATCACCGCCGCCCACGGCGCCCGCGCGGCGAACTGCTGCGCGTCCGACAGCATCGTGCCCAGGCTCGGCGCCGGCGGCTGGATGCCGAGCCCGAGGAACGACAGCACTGCCTCACCCAGAATCGCGGCCGGAATCGCCACCGTCGCCTGGACGATGATCACCGAGGCCGCGTTCGGCAGGATGTGCCGCCCGAGCACCCAGGCATCACTCGCCCCTTCCACGATCGCCGCGGCCACGAAGTCCAGCGACTTGAGCCGCAGCGTCTCCGACCGGACGATCCGGATCACCCCCGGAATCTGCGCGATCCCGATCGCGATCGCGGCGTTGCCAAGACTCGCGCCCCGGATCGCGGCCAGCCCGACGGCGAGGATCAGGAACGGGAACGCCAGCACCAGATCGGTCAGCCGCGAGATCAGCGCGTCGATCGCTCGGAAGTACCCAGCCATCAGACCCAGCGGTACGCCGATCACGAGCGACGTCGCGACCGCCAGCAACCCGACATGCAGCGACGCCCGCAGTCCGAACATGATCCGCGAGATCACATCCCGGCCGAGATCATCGGTCCCGAGCAGGTGGCCCGCCGTACCGGGTGGTGCGAAGGCTTGGTCCAGCCGGGTCAGCGTCGGCTCGTAGGGCGCGAGCAGATTGGCGAAGACCGCCAGCACGATCGCAAGCACCAGTACGACGAGGCCGGTGATCGCGAGCGGGTTCCGCAGGATCCGCCGGACGACGCGGCTATTCACCGCGCACCCGGATCCGCGGATCGATGACCGAGTAGAGCAGGTCGACCAGCAGATTGATCACGATGTACGCCGTCGCCGTCACCAACACGACCGCCTGAATCACCGGATAATCGCGCTGGAAGACGGCATCGACCGTCAGCTTCCCGAAACCCGGTAGCGCGAAGATCCGCTCGGTCACCACAGCGCCCGAGATCAACGCGCCGAGCTGCAGACCGACGATCGTGACCACCACGATCAAGCTGTTGCGCAGTGCATGACGCCCGATCACCGAGCGCGGCGGCAGGCCCTTGGCCTCCGCCGTCCGGATGTAATCGGCGGACAGCGCATCCAGCATCGAGGACCTGGTCTGCCGCATGATCACCGCGGCCAGCCCCGTCCCGAGAATCAACGCCGGCAGCACAAGGTGGTGCAGATTCGCCACCGGATCAGTGAAGAACGGGACGAACCCAGACGCGGGAAAGAGGCCGAGGGCAACGGAAAGATAGAGGATCGCCATCAGCCCGAGCCAGAAGTTCGGTACCGACAACCCCAGCAGAGCGAGCGCGTTCGCCGCCCACTCGGCCGGCCGCCCCCGCCGTACGGCGGCGATCACGCCCGCGCCGACACCGATCACACCGGCCACCAGGATCGCGAGGACCGACAGCTCGATCGTCACCGGCAACGCGCCCGAGATCATCCCGACCACCGGCTCACCGGTCCGGATCGACTGACCGAGATCACCACGCGCCGCATGACTCACGAACTGCCAGAACTGCACGAGCCAGGAGTCGTCCAGGCCGAACTGCTCCCGGATCGCCCGCAATGATTCCGGATCGCGGTCCTCACCGGCCAGCGCCAGCGCCGGATCACCGGGCAGCGCGCGGACACCGGCGAACACCACGATCGTCGCCAGGACCAGCGTCAGCGCCGACTGCCACAGCCGGTGGAAAAGGTACCGGCTCACTTGGCGAACCCCGCGAACGCGGTCCGGATCACTCCGTCCGGGTAGGTCTGCACGCCGAGCACCTTCTTCGAGACGCCGGTCAGGTTGCGCTGGCGGTACAGGTAGATCAGCGGTTCGTCCTGCTGCAGCTTGGCGACGACGTCGCCGTACAGCTTGATGCGCTGTGCCTTGTCGGTCGCCTGACGCGCGTCGGTGAGCAGCTTGTCGACGTCCGGACTGCTGTAGCCGGCGACGTTCTGGCTGCCGGTCGTGCCGACGAAGTTGAAGATGTTCGCGTCGGGGTCGACCCGGCCGGACCAGCCGAGCTGCAGGATCTCGAAGTCGCCGCGGTCCTGCTGGTCGAGCAGCGAGGCGTACTCGACCGGCTTGATCACCAGCTCGAATCCACCGTCCTTCACCATCGCTTGCAGCGCCTGCGCGAGCCGCAGACTGTCCGGGTTGTTCGAGGTGATCATCGAAACCTTGTACGGCGTACTGACGCCGGCCGCAGCAAGCAGCTCCTTCGCCTTGGCTGGGTCATGCGCCGGACACGCCTGGGCGGCCTCGGACGTGAACTCGCTCTTCGGCGAGATCGGCGAGCACGCGACCGTGTTCAGCCCGTTGAAGATCGACTTCACCAGCGCGGCCCGGTCGATCGACAGGTCGAGTGCCTGCCGGACCCGCGGGTCCTTCGCGATCGGGGTGTCGAGTTGCTTGAGCGGGTTGCCGACACCGTTGGCGTTCGCGATGTTGATGGTCACGCCCTGGTAGCCGAGCGACTGCGACTGCAGGACGCTGATCGTGCTCTCCTTCTGCAGCGCGGGAGCGTCCTGGGAAGACAGCGAGTCCGCGATCTGGGCGTCGCCGGCCTTCAGGTTGGCCGAGCGGATACTCGAGTCGGTGATGATCCGGTACTCGATCGCGTCCAGGTGCACCTTGGCGGCGTCGTAGTACTGGGGATCCTTGACGACCTTGATCGAGTTCTGCGCGACGCGGTTCGCGAACTTGAACGGGCCGACACAGGCCGGAGCGGTGGAAAAGTTCGCTCCGAGCTTGGTAACCGCGGCCGGGCTCAGCACCATGCCGGCCCGGTCCGCGAGCGCGGCGGTGAGCGGGGCGAACGGCTTGGACAGCTTGATCACGACGGTGTTCGGATCGGGCGTCTCGACCCCACTGATCGGGCCGAGCTCGCTCTTCCGCGCCGAACCTGCGAGCGTCAGTCCGCGCTCGATCGTCGTCTTCACGGCCGCGGAGTCGAAGGTGCCGCCGTCGGCGAACTTCACGCCTTGGCGCAGCGGGATCGTCAGGCTCAGTCCGTCGGGTGCGATGGTCGGCAGCGCGGTCGCGAGCTGCGGAACAACCTTGGCGTCCGGGCCGAGGTCGTACAGCTTCTCGCACATCGTGTGGAAGACGTACCGCGAGTACAGGCTGCGGGACAGCGTCGGATCGAGTTTGTCGGGATCCGCGGAGAGGGCGACCGTCAGCGTGCCGCCGGCCTTCACCTGCGCCGGATCCGCCGGGTCACCGAACACATCGCTCTGGCTGTCCGCGGCCGCCGGCCCGTCCGCGGCCGCCGGCCCGTCCGCGGCCGGCTGCACCGGAGAGCAGCCGGCCGCGACGAGCGCGAGGGCGGTGACGGTGGCGAACACGAACGGACGTCGAGGAGACATCACAGGCTCCCTGGCTAGGCGGTTCCTCGACTGTTTCATGTATACAAGCCACCTGCGCAAGCGATTCGGCGAGTTTTCCCGAACCTTTGCTCAGCCCTCGACGGGGTAGGTCAACGCACCGCCCGGTACGGCGTGATCACCGAGCGCGAGCGCCATCAGGCTCGGCCCGTCGTACTGCGGGTGCCGGATCCCGAACTCGGTCGCCTGCCGAAATCCGAACCGCGGGTAGTACTCCGCATGCCCGAGCACGACCACCGCCGGCTCCGGCCGCCCCTGAGCGCGTGCGAGAACAGCCCGCACGACAGTGTCACCGACGCCTTGCCCCTGGTACGCCGGCCGCACGGCCACCGGCCCTAGTGAGAGCACCGGCGTGGATCCCACACTGGCGAGCGTCAACAGCGCGTACGCGATCGGCCGCTCATCGGCGGTAGCGACGTACACGAATTCGGGCAGCCAGGCTGCCGGCTCGGCGCGCAACGCATCGAGATAGTCGACCTCGTACTGCCGGCCGAACGCTTCCAGCGTGATCTCGCGCAGTACCTGCTCGTCGGCAGCTGCGGCGACACGGGTCTTCCAAGAAATGAACAACAGAGATTGCCTCTCGGCGAGAAGGGATGAGTTGAGTGACCGTCCGGCTATCGCGGTTACGCGACAGCGCCGGTTCGCGCGGTCATCAACTCACCTCCTCAAGCTCCGAAGCCGACCCGAGCTTAGCCGTCGCCGAACCGCCGTTCCCACCGATTTTTCACCAGCACCCGGCCGGCCGCGCAGTGCGATTTGCCTGGCTGGCCACTCATATCGGGGGTTCGGTACTCATCACCACGGTGGAGAACCCCCAACTTCGGTGCCCAGGCAGTCAAATCGCGGCGCGGGGGGTGGGCCGCCGGGGGAGGTGGTTGCGGCGGAGAGGGGGCGTCGGGGCTGGTGGTGGTGGCGAAGGGGACGGGTGTGGTCCGGGGCGGGCCGCTGGGGGGATGGGCTGGTCCAGGGTGAGCGGGTGGGGTGGCCGCAGGGAGAGGGATGGGGTGGCTGCGGGGGCTGACGGGGGAGGTCGGGGGGTCGGGCCTGGTGGTGGTGATGAAGGGGAGGGCGGCGGCCGGCGGTGGCTGGCGCCGGGGAGGCAGGGGTGATCGAGCTCCGTCGCTCGGTCATCCGAACCGTCACAGAGGGAGCTAGTTACAATGACACTTGTACAAGAGGTCTTGTCTAACCGCTAGACGCGTGCGCTTTTTGGAAGGGGAAAACAAACACAGCCAAGGCGGCCGGGGTCAGGCGTCGACGGTGAGGGCTATGAGGGGGTCGGGGGATGCGGGGCCGGCTGGCGTCCAGGTGCCGTCGACCAGGCGGTAGCCGTGCCAGTTGCCCTGGCGATCGAGCCGCAGCTGCGTGTCCGGGTGGATCGTCAAGCGGTTGCCCGCGACGGCAACGTCCTCGAGCTCCTCCATGACCAACTCCGTGCGCGCCTTCGTGAGCTCGAGCGCACTCGGCTCCCACGCATGCTCCAGTACGTCGAGGCCTGCGACCCCGCCGTACTGCCAGGCTTGCACGCCGAGCGCGAGCTCGGTCGGCTGCCGGGTGGCCTCGGCGAGCGGCGCCAGCAACTCCGGGAAGTCTGCCGCCAGGCGCACGGCGTCCTGCCACTCGTCGAGCGGTTGTGGCTCCGGCGTGCCGTTGAGCAGCGCGATCAGCAGCGCCCGCGCTCGACGGGATGCGTCCAGCACGAGCATCGGCAGCACGCCGGCCGCCATCGACGGCGGCGGTTCGATGCCGCTCACGGCCAGTTCCTCCAGCTGCACCTTCGGCGGCACTGCGGGAAGATCGGGCAGCTCGCCCATCACCCTCGACTCGGCCGCTACCTCAACCTCAACTTCAGCCTGAGGCTCCGCGCCAGCCGACCGCGCCACGAGCTGATCAAGCAGCAGCTCGCGCGACCGCCCGCGGAGGTGCAGCAACACGAACGGATCAGAGTCGAGGAGCCACGCGACCTGGTAGGCCAACCCGGCCGCGTGCTGGCACGGCAGCTCCCAGTCGTCGCAGGTACAGCTCGGGTCCAGATCACCGATGCCCGGCAGCAACGCGACACCGGCTGCCTCCGCGGCCTCGACCAGATCGTGCGGCATCTCGCCGTCGAGAAGCGCGGCGATGTGACCCGCCCGCGCCGCGACCTGCTCCAGCAACTGCTCCCACTCGGCCTCGGTCAGCTCGTCCACCCGGACGACGACCTCGTAGGTGTCATCGGGGGAGTAGACCGTCGCGCCGATCCGGCCCGGACTGATCGTGATTGTCCCGACGTGGCCGGAGTTCGCGTACCGGCGGCCCTTCAGTAGCTGCGCGTTGTCCAGCGAGGTGTCCTCCAGCGCCTGCACCCACGCGCGTGCCCACCACGAGCGACCGCGCGTGCTCCGGCGTTGCGCCGGGAACGCCGGGTAGCCCTGTGCCGTACTCATCGCAGACCTCCCCGCAGCTCGACCAGATCGGCGAGCTCGCTGTCCGACAACTCGGTGAGCGCCGCCTCGCCGCCGGCCAGGACGGCATCTGCCAGTTCGCGTTTGGCTGCGAGCATGGCCGCGATCCGGTCCTCGATGGTGCCCTCGGCAATCAAGCGGTGCACCTGCACCGGCTTGGTCTGCCCGATCCGGTATGCCCGGTCGGTCGCCTGATCCTCGACGGCCGGGTTCCACCAGCGGTCGTAGTGCACGACGTGGTCGGCGCGGGTCAGGTTGAGCCCGGTACCGGCCGCCTTCAGCGACAGCAGGAAGACCGGTACGTCGCCCGCCTGGAACCGCTCGACCATCTCCTCGCGCTTCCGCACCGGCGTCCCGCCGTGCAGCAACTGCGTGCCGATCCCGCGCGTGGCGAGATGCCGCTCGAGCAGTCGCGCCATCGCGACGTACTGCGTGAAGACGAGGACGGCGCCGTCCTCCGCGACGATCGTCTCGACGAGCTCGTCGAGTAGTTCGAGCTTCCCGGACCGGCCGGTCAGCCGAGCGTCCTCGCCCTCTTTCAGATACTGCGCCGGGTGATTGCAGATCTGCTTGAGTCCGGTGAGCAGCTTCACGATCGCGCCTCTGCGCGCCATCTGATCGCTCGCCGCGATCGCCGCCATCAGCTCCCGCACGGTCGCCTCGTAGAGGACGGTCTGCTCACGCGTCAGCGAAACGGTCTGATCTGTCTCGGTCTTCGGTGGCAGCTCGGGCGCGATGCCCGGATCGGACTTCTTCCGCCGGAGCAGGAACGGGCGAACAAGCTTGGCGAGCCGGTCGGCGACTTCCTCGTCCTTGTCGGCCTCGATCGGCGTCGCCCACTGCGTACGGAAGGTGCTCAGCCGCCCGAGCAACCCCGGCGTAGTCCAGTCGAGAACCGCCCACAGCTCCGACAGGTTGTTCTCAACCGGAGTACCGGTCAGCGCTACCCGCGCCTGCGACGGCACGGTCCGCAGCGCCTTCGCCGTACCTGACGAGGGGTTCTTCACATGCTGCGCCTCATCAGCGACCACCAGGCCCCAGCGATGCGCCGCGAGTCGGGCGGCATCGCGACGAAGCGTCCCGTACGTCGTCAGCACGAATCCGTCGTCGGCGCCGTCGAGCGAGCGCGCCGAGCCGTGGAATCGCCGCACCGGCGTGCCGGGCGCGAACCGATTGACCTCGCGCTCCCAGTTGCCGAGGAGAGATGCCGGACAGACGACCAGAGTCGGCCCAGCGGTCCCGGCCGCCTCCTGCCGATGCAGGTGCAGCGAGATCAAGGTGATCGTCTTGCCGAGACCCATGTCGTCGGCGAGGCAGCCACCGAGACCGAGTGAGGTCATCTGCGCCAGCCAGCGCAGACCGCGCAGCTGGTAGTCCCGCAGTGTTGCCTGCAGCCCGGCCGGCGCGTCGACGAGCTCGTCGCCGCGCTCGGGATCCATGATCCGGGTGCGCAGCTCGGACAGCCACGCGGTGGGCTCGACCTTGACCTGGCGGCCATCCACCTCGGTGGTCCCGGTCAGCGCCGCGCTGAGCGCGTCGATCGGCGTGACCGGTTTGAGGATCCGCTCGCGTGCCTTGCGGGCGAGCTCCGGATCGATCAGCATCCACTGGTCACGCAGCCGGACGACCGGCCGGGTCGCCTCGGCGAGCTGGTCCAACTCCTCCTCGGTCAGTGGATCGTCGCCAAGGGCAACCTGCCAGCGGAAGTCGAGGGTCGCGTCGCCGCCGAAGAAGCTCGGCAGGTCACTCGGCCGGCGCTCGGGAGCGGTGATCGCGGCGCGCGCCTTGAGGTCCCGCCCAAGACTGCGCGGCCAGTGCAAGTCGATCCCGGCCGCGGTCAGCCGAGGCCCGGAACCAGCCAGCAGATCCGCGACCTCTTCGCCAGCCAGCTCCAACTGATCCGGTACGGCGGCGTCCAGCAACCGAGCTAATGGCGGCCAGACGCGTCCGGCCCGGCGGATCGCGAGGGTCGCGTCGATCCGGGCTCGCGGTCCGAAGCCCGGCACCTCGGTGGCCCAGACATCGTCCGCGTCGCGCACGAGGGTCGGATCCTTGAGGCTGTGCAGTTGCACGATGGCATGGAACGCCTGGCTCTCCGACATCTCGATCCGCAACGAGACCCGCACGCCGCTGTCGAGCCCGACCGACACCTCGTCGGCCCACCGCCGAAGGCCCTCGGCGCGCTGGGGTGCCTTCGCCGCGAACAGTCCACCGCCCTGCGCCTTGGCCGCAGCCGGCGAGCGCGGCATTCCGTCGGCCACCGCATCCCAGAAGGCGCGCACGAGCGCCTCGGCCGCGAGCTCTCCGGTTACCCCGTCCGGTGGCATCGCTTCGGCGAGCGCGACCAGCCGGGTGACGTCAGCCGGGTCGAGCGGTCCCATCCGCCAGGCGTCGTTCCCGTCGGGGGAGACGCCGGGCAAAAGCTTGCCCCGAGCAACCAGCTGGAGCGCGGCCACGGCGGCCGAACCCCAGAAGGCCGCGGTCGGATGGGCGGCCGGCTCGCGCCGCATCCGCCCCAGCATCGGTACGGCGTCCGCCACGCGCACGCTGACCGCGCGGACCGATCGCACCTCCGACTCGACCGTGACGTCGAGCCGGACCTGTTCGCCGACCCCGAGCGGCAACTCGCCACCGTCCGGATCCCAGAACACCACTCGACCGTCCCGCGGCGGATCCGCAGGCTCGAACCCGACCGCACACCCCGACAGAGCAGACAACCGCACTCCCAACCATTCCGACCGACGTCGACCTCGTTACCGCGGTTGCCTCAGACCGTGAGCACCTCCGCGTCGCTGGGCCCGGCGCCGGGCTGCTCGAACTGGGTGCGGTAGAGCTCCTCGTAACGACCGCCGGCCGCGAGCAGACTCGTGTGTGTGCCCTGCTCGACGATGCGGCCGTCCTCGATCACGAGGATCTGGTCGGCGGCGCGGATCGTCGACAGGCGGTGCGCGATGACGACCGCCGTCCGGCCGGCGAGCGCCTCGGTCAGCGCGGCCTGGACCGCTGCCTCGTTGGTGGAGTCGAGTGCGGCGGTGGCCTCGTCGAGGATGACGACCCGGGGCTGGGCCAGCAGAAGGCGCGCGATCGTCAGCCGCTGACGCTCGCCGCCGGAGAGCCGGTAGCCGCGCTCACCCACGACGGTGTCGAGGCCGTCGGGCAGTGACCGGATCAGGTCCTCGAGCCGGGCCCGGCGCAGCGAGTCCCAGAGGTCATCCTCGGCTGCCTCGGGGCGGGCGAGCAGCAGGTTCTCCCGGATCGAGTCGTGGAACAGGTGACCGTCCTGGGTGACCATGCCGAGCGTTTCGCGCAGGGACTCGGCCGACACGTCGCGGACGTCGACCCCGGCGAGCTGCACCGACCCCGAATCCACGTCGTACAGCCGGGGGATGAGCTGGGCGATCGTCGACTTGCCGGCGCCGGAGGAACCGACCAGGGCGACCATCTGACCAGGTTCGGCCCGGAACGTCATGTCGTGCAGGACCTCGACGCCGCCGCGCGTGTCGAGCTTCGCGACCTCCTCCAGGGAGGCGAGCGAGACCTTGTCGGCCGACGGGTAGGCGAAGTTCACGTTGGTGAACTCGACCGAGACCGGGCCTTCGGGGACCTTGCCGGCGTCCGGCTTGTCCTGGATGAGCGGCTTGAGGTCGAGCACCTCGAAGACGCGCTCGAAGCTGACCAGCGCGGTCATCACCTCGAGTCGCGCGTTGGCGAGTGCAGTAAGCGGTGCGTAGAGGCGGGTGAGCAGCAGTGCCATCGACACCACGGCGCCGGCGTCCAGCTGGTTGCGCAGCGCGTAGAACCCGCCCAGCCCGTAGACCACGGCCAGCGCGAGCGCCGACACGAGGGTCAGCGAGGTGACGAAGACCCACTGCACCATCGCGGTCCGGACGCCGATGTCGCGCACCCGGCGGGCCCGCGCGGCGAACTCCGCCGATTCGCGTGCCGGTCGCCCGAACAGCTTGACCAGGGTGGCGCCGGGCGCCGAGAAGCGCTCGGTCATCTGGGTGCTCATGGTCGCGTTGTAGTCGGCCGCCTCGCGGCCGAGGGCGGCCAGCCGGCTGCCGACCCGGCGGGCCGGGATCACGAAGACCGGCAGGATGATCAGTGCGAGCAGCGTGATCTGCCAGGAGACGCGCAGCATCACCACGAGGGTCAGGGCCAGCATCACCAGGTTGCTCACGACTCCGGAGAGCGTGTCGCTGAAGGCGCGCTGCGCACCGATGACGTCGTTGTTGAGCCGGGAGACGAGGGCGCCGGTCCGGGTGCGGGTGAAGAACGCGATCGGCATCCGCTGGATGTGGTCGAAGACCGCGGTCCGCAGGTCGAGGATCAGCCCTTCGCCGATCCGGGCGGACAGCCAGCGGGTGAGCATGCTGATGCCGGCCTCGGCGACGGCGATGACCGCGATCAGTACCGCCAGGCGCACGACGGTCCCGACGGCCTTGCCGTCGACGATCGCGTCGACCACGCGGCCGGCCAGCACGGGCGTCGCCACGGCGAGGATCGCCGCGCCGACGCTGAGCACGAGGAACGAGATGAGTTGCCGCCGGTGCGGGCGGGCGAACGCCAGGATCCGGAGCAGGGCCTCCTTGGAGAACGGGCGTCTGTCGTCTTGTGCGTGCATCGCGTGGTACAGCGAGTTCCACGCGGTCATTTCCATACTCACAGCGGGCTCCACGGCGTCGGTCGATCGGGGTGGTCGATGATTCCGTACCTCACCGACAATTTCCGACCGTAAGACCTCAACGAAACTTGAGGTCAATCTCCGATCGAACTGGGTACAGTGTACGCATGTCCCAGGAGTACACCGGTAGCGGCGACCCGGCGAAGAGCCTCGAGCTGCTCTGGCGCAAGCGGCCGCAGCCGACCCGAGGCCCGAAGCCGGCGCTGACCGTCGAAGGCATCGTCGAGGCCGCGCTCCGGGTCGCCGATGCGGAGGGGATCGCGGCGATGTCGATGCGCCGGGTCGCCGACGAGCTGGGCGCCGGCGCGATGACGCTGTACCGCTATGTGCCCGGCAAGGCCGAGTTGCTCGACGTCATGCTCGACACCGTGTACGGCGAGCTGCCGAAGCGCGTCGTACCGGGGGACTGGCGGGCGAAGCTCGACGAGGTCGCGCGCGAGAATCGCGAGCTCTACCTCAAGCACCCGTGGATGCTGCACGTCGCGGTGAGCCGGCCGCCGCTCGGTCCGCAGGTGATGGCGAAGTACGAGTACGAGCTGGCCGCGGTCGAGGGGATCGGGCTGAGCGATGTCGAGATGGACGCGACGGTTGCGCTGATCAACGGTTATGTGCATGGCGCGGTGCGGGCGGCCGTGGAGGCGCGGCAGGTCATCCAGCACTCGGGGATGACCGACAAGCAGTGGTGGCTGGCCCATGTCCCGCATCTCGACCGGATCGCCGATATCGACAGTTTCCCGCTGGCGACGCGGGTCGGGACCGCGGTCGGGGACGAGTTCGACGCACCGTACGACTCGGATCACGCCTTCGAGTACGGCCTCGGGCGGTTGCTCGACGGCGTCGCGGCACTGGTGAAGAATCGCCCGTAAATGCAGTTGTGAGTGAGTACTCACTCAGTTAGTCTCGTCGGGTGACACCACGAGCCACACCGCTACCCCCGGACGAACGGCGTGCCGCGATCATCGCGGCCGCACTGCCGTTGTTCGAGGAGCACGGACCGGACGTGAGCACCAAGCAGATCGCCGAGGCGGCAGGGATCGCCGAGGGGACGATCTTCCGCGCCTTCGGCAGCAAGGAGGCGTTGATCGACGCCTCCCTGGCCAAGGCCTTCGACGTCAGCGACCTGCTGACCGAGCTGATGGCCGTGGACCGGGCCTTGCCGCTGCGGGAGCGCACGATCGCGGCGGTCGAGGTCGCCCAGCGGCGCCTGCGCGGGCTGTTCCGGCTGATGTTCGCGCTGCGGCTGGCCCGGCCGCCGGACCTGAAGAACCAGACGTCCATGGACGAGGCCCGGCGCAAGCGCCAGTCCGACCTGGTCAACATGGCGTTCGCCGACCTGCTCCAGCCGGATTCGGACCAGCTCCGGTTCTCGCCCGAAGAAGTCGTACGACGTCTGCAGATGGTCACGTTCTCCGCGACCCACCCAATGATTTCCGGCGGCCAGGTGCTGACCGCCGAGGAGATCGTCGACTTCGCGTTCGACGGTGTCCGCAGATCCAACTCAGGGGATGATCGATGTTAGTTCGACTCTTGCGTACGCACCTGCGTCCGTACGCGGGATACCTGTCCCTGGTGGTCGTCCTGCAGCTGGTCGGGACGATCGCCTCCCTCTACCTCCCCAGCCTCAACGCCGACATCATCGACAACGGCGTGGCCAAGGGGGACACCGGCTACATCATGAGCACCGGCGGCTGGATGCTCGGCGTCAGCCTGGTGCAGATTCTCTGTACGGTCGTCGCGGTGTATTTCGGGGCCAAGTCGGCCGCGCTGTTCGGGCGGGACGTCCGGGCCGCGGTGTTCCACCGGGTCGGTGAGTTCTCGGCCCGCGAGGTGAACCAGTTCGGAGCGCCGACGCTGATCTCGCGCAGCACGAACGACGTCACCCAGGTGCAGATGCTCGTCGTCACCACCTGCACGATGCTGGTCGCGGCGCCGATCACGATGGTCGGCGGACTGTTCATGGCCATCCGTGAGGAGGCCGGTCTGGCCTGGCTGGTCGCGATCGCCGTACCGCTGCTGGCCGGGTCGATCGGGCTGATCGCGAGCAGGATGGTGCCGCAGTTCCAGCGGATGCAGAAGTACGTCGACGGTGTGAACCGGGTGCTGCGTGAGCAGATCACCGGCATTCGGGTGGTCCGGGCGTTCGTCCGCGAGCCGCACGAAACCACGCGGTTCGCCGCCGCCAACTCGGACCTGACCGACTCCGCGACCCGGGCCGGCCGGCTGATGGCTCTGGTCTTCCCCGTGGTGATGCTGATCCTGAACGTGTCCAGCGTCGCGGTGCTGTGGTTCGGCGCCTCCCGCGTCGAGAGCGGCGCGATGGAGGTCGGCGAGCTGACGGCGTTCCTGAGCTACCTGATCCAGATCTTGTTCTCGGTGATGATGGCGACCTTCGTGATGATCATGGTGCCGCGAGCCTCGGTCTGCGCGGACCGGATCAGCGAGGTGCTGAACACCGACTCGTCGGTGCGGCCGCCGGCCACGCCGATCAAGGCCTTCACCGGTCAAGGTCACCTGACGCTGGAGAACGCGTCGTTCAAGTTCCCGGGCGCTGCCGAGCCGGTACTGCGGGACGTCAGTTTCGAGGCGTTGCCGGGCCAGACGACCGCGATCATCGGAAGTACCGGCGCCGGCAAGACGACGTTGCTCTCGCTGGTACCGCGACTGATGGATGCGACCGAGGGTCGCGTGCTGGTGGACGGCATCGATGTCCGCGAGATCGAGCCGGAGTCGCTCTGGGAGCGGATCGGGCTGGTGCCGCAGCGTCCGTACCTGTTCTCCGGGACCGTGGCCAGCAACCTGCGCTACGGCAACCCGGACGCCACCGACGAGGAGTTGTGGACCGCGCTGGAGATTGCCCAGGGCAAGGACTTCGTCTCGTCGATGCCGGCCGGGCTCGAGTCGCCGATCGCCCAGGGCGGAACGAACGTCTCCGGTGGTCAGCGGCAGCGGCTGGCGATCGCCCGGGCGCTGGTCCGGAAGCCGGAGATCTATCTGTTCGACGACTCGTTCTCGGCGCTCGACCTGGCCACCGACGCCCGCCTGCGGGCGGCGCTGCGGCCGGTCACGCGGGAGGCGTGCGTCGTGATCGTGGCGCAGCGCGTCTCCACGATCGTGGACGCCGACCAGATCATCGTGATCGAGGACGGCGCGATCGTCGGCAAGGGCCGCCATGACGAACTGCTCGACACCTGCCCGACGTACGTCGAGATCGTCGAGTCCCAGCGTTCCGCGGAGGAGGCAGCATGAGCGAGGAAGTGGCTGCCCCTGAGGGCAAGCAGACGGTGAAGGCGACCGAGCGGCCGACCACGGGCCGGGCGTTCGGGCCTCCGGGCGGTATCCCGGGGGACAAGTCGATGAACTTCGGTCCGTCGGCCAAGCGGTTGCTGAAGCGGCTGCGGCCGCACCGGGTGAAGGTGTCCGGGGTGATCGTGCTCGCGATCTTCAGCGTCGGCCTGTCGGTGCTGGGCCCGAAGATCCTCGGCCGCGCGACCGACATCATCTTCGCCGGTTTCATCGGCAAGAAGTTCCCGAGCGACATGACCAAGGAACAGGTCATCGAGCAGACCCGCGCCGCCGGCAACGGCCGGATCGCCGACCTGCTCCAGGGCGTCGACCTGGTGCCGGGGATGGGCATCGACTTCGATGCCCTGCGCAACGTTCTGCTGATGGTGCTGGCCCTGTACGTCGGTGCCTTCTTCCTGTCCTGGATGCAGGGCTACATCCTGAACGGCGTCGTCCAGCGGACCGTCTACGACCTGCGCTCCGAGGTCGAGGACAAGCTGAACCGGTTGCCGCTGAGCTACTTCGACGGCGCACCGCGTGGTGAGCTGCTGAGCCGGGTCACCAATGACATCGACAACATCTCGACCAGCCTGCAGCAGACCCTGAGCCAGCTGCTCACGTCGCTGCTGACGGTGATCGGCGTACTGACCATGATGTTCGTGGTCTCGCCGTTGCTGGCGCTGATCGCGCTGGTGTCGATCCCGATCTCGATGATCGTGACCGCGGTGATCGCGAAGCGGTCGCAGGCGAAGTTCGTGGCGCAGTGGCGGCACACCGGCGCGCTCAACGGCCAGATCGAGGAGGCGTTCACCGGGCACGAGCTGGTGAAGGTCTTCGGCCGGCAGAAGGAGATCGAGGCGTCGTTCGCGCAGAAGAACGAAGAGCTGTACCAGGCCGCGTTCGGGGCGCAGTTCATCTCCGGCCTGATCATGCCGCTGATGATGTTCGTCGGGAACCTGAACTACGTGGTGATCGCGGTCGTCGGTGGACTGCGGGTCGCGTCGGGTCAGCTGTCGCTGGGTGACGTCCAGGCGTTCATCCAGTACTCGCGCCAGTTCACCCAGCCGCTCACCCAGGTCGCCTCGATGGCGAACCTGCTGCAGTCCGGCGTCGCGTCGGCCGAGCGTGTCTTCGAGGTCCTCGACGCCCAGGAGCAGGTGCCGGACGACGAGACCCCGGAGACCGTCACGCAGGCCCGTGGCCGGGTCGAGTTCGAGCACGTGTCGTTCTCGTACAACCCGGACAAGCCGCTGATCACCGACCTGAGCCTGGTCGCCGAGCCCGGGATGACGGTCGCGATCGTCGGCCCGACCGGCGCCGGCAAGACCACGCTGGTCAACCTGATCATGCGGTTCTACGAGCTGAACGGCGGCCGGATCACCCTCGACGGCATCGACATCACCGAGCTGACCCGGCACGACCTGCGCTCGCGGATCGGCATGGTCCTGCAGGACACCTGGCTGTTCGGCGGCACGATCCGCGACAACATCCTCTACGGCAACCTCGGCGCCACCGAGGAGGACATGCTGGCCGCGGCCAAGGCGACGTACGTCGATCGGTTCGTGCACAGCCTGCCCGACGGCTACGACACGGTCATCGACGAGGAAGGCAGTAATGTCAGCGCCGGTGAGAAGCAGCTCCTCACCATCGCCCGCGCGTTCCTGGCCGACCCGCAGTTGCTGATCCTCGACGAGGCGACCAGCTCGGTCGACACCCGCACCGAGGTCCTGGTGCAGCGCGCCATGGCCGCCCTGCGCTCCGACCGCACGAGCTTCGTCATCGCCCACCGCCTCTCCACCATCCGCGACGCCAACCTGATCCTGGTGATGGAGAACGGCGCCATCGTCGAACAGGGCAACCACAGTCAGTTGCTCGCCCTCGACGGTGCCTACGCCCGCCTCTACAACGCCCAGTTCAGCGGCGCCGTCGCCGGCATCGACGCCGAGCCGGTCCCGGCCGGCCCACCCGGCGCCCCAGCTCTGCGCAGCTGACCTCCGAAGCGCTCTCGCCGTTCATGCTCCTAACCGGAGTCATGGACGGCGAGACGCTTGTGGTGGCTCTGTTCTCTGATTGACTCCGTCAATGCGCAGCCAGCCACGCAAACTTGCCGCCCTGATGATCAGCGGCCTGCTGGTCACGGCATGCGGATCCCAGCCGCCTGCGCCCGTCTCCGACTCCTCCTGTGGGCATCAGCTCAGTGGTGCGCCTTCCGAGCCGAAGTCCGGCGTACGGCTGACCGGCGTGAGCCAAGCCGCGGACTGCGCCGAGGTTGAGATCACCAACTCCGGCAACGCAGCCGCCGTCTACACCATCACCATCACCTCGGTGGGCAGCTCCAAAGAGGCGCAAAGTGGGAGTCAAACGATGCCGGCCGTCGGCGCCGGCCAGACGAGGAAGTACAGCGTCGTTCTGGGCAAGCTCCGCCCGGCGGCTGGAAACACCATGCAGGTGAAGATCAGCCAAGTGCGCAGCGTCCCCCTGGCGGAAGCGCCCTCCTTCGGAGGCACTTGCCCACCCTCAGGCGCCCGCCTGTACGCCGACCCGGACCCCGACGCCGCCATGGGCCTCCGCGACCTAGGCATCCACCTGGAGAACTGCGGCAAACGCCCCGTCCATCTGACCGGCTACCCGCAACTCGAGCTCCTCGACGAAGACCACAAACCCGTCCCCGAAGTGAAACTCCTCCAAGCCAGCGGCCCTCCGCACCCCCTGACCCTCAAACCAGGCGAGCGCGCCTCCGCCCACCTCGTCTGGCGCAACACCACCGAGTCCGACGCCGCCCTTAACCTCCCCTACGCCAGACTCCGAGCCAACCCCGGCACCGCCCCCGTCATGATCACCCCAGAGTTCGACCTCGGCACCACCGGCAAACTCACCCTCCACCCCTGGAAGAAAGACCAGCCGTAGTCCTACTGCGCTGCTTTGGCGTGGTGAGTTAGCCATTCGCGGAAGGCGGCGGGGGCGGAGAACATGGGCATGTGGTCGGCGTGGGGGAGGACCGACAGGGTGGTGGTGGGGGCTTGGGCGGCTAGGCGGCGGGCCCAGAGTTGGGAGCCTTGGAAGTCGTGTTTGCCGACGAGGACGTGGATCGGGGGCGCGAGTTCGGCGAAGCGGGTTTTGACGGGTGGGTCGAGTTCTTGGCCGTGGGCTTCGGGCATGGTGAGGACGCGGGAGTTGGCGACGGCCAGGCCGGTGAGGAGACGGCGGGCGGGGGCGGGGACTTGGGGGCACCAGCCGTCGCCGTCGTGGGCTGCGGCTGCGGGGATGCCTTCGGTTTCGAGGAGGTCGGCGATCTCGGCGAAGTGCGCGCGCATGACGACGCGGGCCGCTTCCTCCTCCGGCGTCGGGTCGGGGAACTCGCCGAATGAGCCGGCGATGACGCACGCGCTTGTCACCCGGTCGGGGTGCCGGTGCGCGAAGGCGAGGGCGCGGCGGCCGCCGTCTGACGACCCGACCAGTACGGCGCGCTCGATGCCACCAGCGTCCAGTACGGCGAGCAGATCCGCGATCTCGTCGTACGGGCCGAAGGAAGCCGACGACAGGCCGTTGTCCCGGTAGTCCCAGGTGGTGACCCGAGCGAACTTGGTCAGCCAGGCAACGGTCGAATCCCACATCCGGGTATCGGCCAGGCCGCCGTTCAGCAGAACGACGTCCGGGCCGTCACCGTGCTGTTCGTAGTAGAGGTACCCGTCCGGTACGTCGACGAAGTCTCCGCGCATGCCCCGCAGTCTGACCGAGCGCGCGGCCCGCGCACATGGGGAAGATTCCCTAGATGCCGCGCGCCAGCCGCCGTACGGCGAGCTCGGCCAACAGGCCCGCCGCGTCGGGCAGAACCGAGTCGTCGAAGTCCGCCAAAGGCGAGTGGTTGTCGGCCGCCGAGTCGGGGTCGGCGGCGCGGCAGGCGCTGAGGTTGAGGTAGACGCCGGGGACCTCGTTGAGGACGTACGACATGTCCTCGGCGCCGCAGCGCGGATTGGCCCGCTCGCGGAACCGGTCGGCACCGAAGACGTCGATGATCGTGTCCCGGGCGAACGCGTACTCGTCGGGGTTGTTGACCGTGACCGGGTAGCCGATCTGGTACTGCACCTCAGCGACCAACCCATGAGCGGCCGCCATCGCCTCGACCAGCTGCACCGACGTCTGCTGCACCTTGGCCCGGGTCTCCTCGGAGAACGTCCGCACGGTCGCGTCGAAGAACGCGTCGTCCGGGATGATGTTCTCCTTCGTGCCACCCGCGATCCGCCCGACGGTCAGCACGACCGGGTCGAACACGTCGAACTGCCGCGTGATCATCGTCTGCAGCGCGGTCACCATCTCGCAGGCGACCGGAATCGGGTCCTTGCCGCGGAACGGGGTCGACCCGTGTGTGCCGGCGCCGACGACGCGCACGTGCAGCTGGTCGGCCGCGGCCATGAACGAACCCGGCTTGCTGCTCCACATCCCGAGCGGCTGGACCGCGGAGCCGACGTGCAGTCCGTACGCGGCGTCGGCGCGGCGGCCGGCGGCGTCGAGGACGCCTTCGCGGATCATGATCGGCGCGCCGCCGGTGGTCTCCTCACCGGGCTGGAACATGAAGACGATGTCGCCGGCCAGCGTGGGCTGCAGCGCGGACAGAACCTTCGCGGCGCCGACCAGCCCGGCCACATGCAGATCGTGGCCGCAGGCATGCATCATGCCGGGGTGCTGGGACGCATACGGTACGTCGACGCGCTCGGTCACCGGCAGTGCGTCCATGTCCCCGCGCAGCAGCACAACCGGGCCCGGGCCGGCGCCGCCGCGCAGTACGGCGGTGACCGAGGACAGCTCCTTGCCGAGCGTGATCTCGAGCGGCAGCCCGGCCAGCGCGTCCAGCACGAGCTGCTGCGTCTTGGGCAGGTCGAGGTCGAACTCCGGGACCTGGTGCAGCGCGCGGCGAAGGGCAATGATCTCGTCGCCGAAGCTCCGGGCAAGGTCGAGGGTCGCGGTCATGCGGTATCTCCGTGCTCGAGGGGAGGCGGTCAGGACTTCGGGCCGAGGTTGAGAGCGTTCATCACTCGCTGGGCGCTGCTGCCGAGCTCCAGCAGCTCGACCAGATCGAGCCAGCGCTCGGGGTCGAGCACCTGCTGCGGCAGCTGGAAGTTCGCCACCGTGACCGGCGCGTCCTTGGCGACCGCGACCACCTTCGGCGCGACGTCGAGGTAGTCGGCCGCGTCCAGGATCTTCCGCTTCACCCCGGCGGCCATCGGCGTACTCGGGTCGGCGGCGGCCGCGCGGATGCTGTCGAGATCGCCGTACGCCGTGATCAGCGACGCGGCCGTCTTCTCGCCGACCCCCTTGACGCCGGGCAGGCCGTCGGAGGCGTCACCGCGGAGCGTGGCGAAGTCGGCGTACCGGTTCGCGGGGATCTCGTACTTCGCCAGTAGCGCCTTCTCGTCGTACACCTCGGCCCGGCCGACGCCGCGCGCGGCGGTGTAGATGACCCGGATGGCGCGGCTGTCGTCGATCAGCTGGAACAGGTCCCGGTCGCCGGTCACGACGTCGACCGGCATCTGCGCCTGGTGCGACAGCGTCCCGATCACGTCGTCGGCCTCGTGGTCGGCCGCGCCCACGATCGCGATCCCGAGCGCGTCCAGGCAGGCGCGGATGTACGGTACCTGCACCTCGAGGCGGTCCGGCACCTCCTCGACCTGCTCGCCCTTCGGGGTCACGTACTCCACCCGCTGCGCCTTGTACGACGGAATCAGCGCGACCCGCCACGACGGGCGCCAGTTGTCGTCCCAGCAGGCGACCAGATGGGTCGGCCGGTGGTTCTCGACCAGGCGGGCGATGAAGTCCAGGAGCCCGCGGATCGCGTTGGTCGGCGTACCGTCGGCGGCCTTCATCGTGTCCGGCACGCCGAAGAACGCGCGGAAGTACAACGACGCGGTGTCGAGCAGCATCAGCCGCTGTCCTGTCCCAGGATCCATCTCAGCCATGAGGCGATGCTTTCATGCCGGGGTCCCGCGGCAGTAGGGTCTCCAGGATGGAGGACCTGGACCGCAAGATCGTCGGCCTGCTCGCGTCCGACGGCAGGATGAGTTTCACCGACCTGGGCAAGGCCACGGGCCTGTCCACCTCTGCCGTGCACCAGCGGGTGAAGCGCCTCGAACAGCGCGGCATCATCCAGGGCTACGCCGCCCTGATCGACCACACCGCCCTCGATCTCCCGCTCAGCGCCCTGATCGCGATCCGCCCGATCGACCCCGCCCAGCCCGACGACTACCCCGAGCGCCTCCGCGACGTCCGCGAGATCGAGTCCTGCTACTCCGTCGCCGGCGACTCCAGCTACGTCCTCATCGTCCGCGTAGCGTCCCCCGGCGCCCTCGAGAACCTCCTCGCCGTCATCCGCGCCCGGGCCAACGTCTCCACCACCACAACCATCGTCCTCAGCACCCCCTACGAACGCCGCCCCCCAGCGCTGTAATCGCGTAGGGTCTGGGGATGCGGCGAGTGCTTTTGAGTGATTTGTTCAGCACGTTGATTCCGGGTGGGGACGCGGAGCGGGGTGTTCTGAATGAGGCGATGGCTCGGGTGCTCGGGGTGGAGACCGCGCGGTTCGTGCGGGAGTTCGATGCGGCTGCTTATGAGCGGTTCACCGGCGTGTACGGCGATCTGGAGTCGACGGTTCGGTTGATCGCGGAGCGGGCCGGGGGTGAGCCGAGCGACGAGCAGGTGCTGGAGGCAACGAACTTGCGGCGGGCGCTGACGCGGCGGTTGATGCAGGGGTCGCCGGCGGGCACGCTCGGGACGTTGGCGAAGCTTCGGGCGGACGGGTGGCGGATCGGGTTGGTCAGCAACATCACCACCGAGACGCAGCTGCAGTGGAGCGGTAGCCCGCTGGCGCCGTACTTCGACACGACGGCGTTCTCGTCGGAGCTGGGTGTCGCCAAGCCGGAGGCCGCCATCTACATGGCCGCGTGTACGGCGCTTGGCGTGAGCCCGGCCGAATGTGTCTACGTGGGCGACGGCCGCGACAACGAACTCGCGGCTGCCGCGTCCCTCGGCATGCACACCATCCGCACCCTCGAGCACTCCAACAGTCACCCCGCCTGGGCCGGCGACTCGATCAACAGCTTCGCCGAGCTGCCAGCGTTGATCATGGCCTAATACGCCGTCGCCAGACGAGTACCCCCGCCAGCAGTAGCAGCGCGACGAGAGATCCAGCTCCAGCGGCCAGCCCGAGGCGTGCACCCGGCGGGCGGTACGTGCAATCGACCGTGGACGCCTGCGGCCCGACGGCAACCGTCAGCAGACCGGCCTGGCTGATCGTCGTGGTGGATCGGCCGTCGACGGCGCAGCGCCAGCCCTCGATGTTGATCGCCGCGACGGCCACGGTTGCGGCGCGGCCCGGCGTACGGCGGATGGTGATGCTGTGACCACCAACCTCCACGTCCGTCGGCGCGGACTCGTTGAGCTCGCGGACAGCCGCGGTCAGGCGTGCCCGGTCCAGACAACCCAGAGCGGTTCTCGACACGGCGACGGGCATCGAGGCCTTGATCTGGACGCGGACGTTGCCGCTGGCATCGGCTGTACCGACTCGAGTCAGGGGAGCGCCGCTGTAGATGCCGGGCCGTCGGTCACGCAGGGTCGGCTTCCACTTGCCATCGATCAGCAACTCGACGTACTCGGGCGCCTGAAGATAGACCTCCGAGCCAGGCCGGCAGGACGCAACCAGACTCGCCGTCGCACCGGCGGCGATCTTCGTGGGAGGCAACTTCGGCACGGTGTAGACGTCGGCGCCGAGCGCGGTCTCCTGGACGCCGAACGGTCCCGGATCCGTCGACTTCCACGGCGCGGCCGGGCGGACGGTGACCAGCGGCGCGACGACATCGTTCGGCACCAGCCGCGGGCCGGTGTCGGAGTCGTGGATCACCCGGCTGCGGATCGCGAAGACGGCGTCCACGACGGGGTTCACGGGATCGTAGAGAGCGCGCCCGTACAACGTGTAGCCGAATCCCAACGCGATCATGGCTTGCGAGGTCGTCTGCGGAATCGTGCTCGAGTAGAACTGCGGTCCCTGGCCACCGATCAGCATCGGATCGTTGAACGTCAGCAACTGTCCCGGTGTCGTCCGGTGCTTCGGCCAGCCGTCCATCGACTGCACCAGCGACCGCACCTCGGTGTGGTCCGGGCCCCAGTACCTCGAGGTCGAGAGCAGCTTCGCGCGAGCCGCGTCGATCGTCACCGACGAGGCCGTCACCTCGGCCAGTACCGCGACGAGCAGCAGCGCGACCGCACTCCGCCGTACCCACTGCGGTGAACGACCGCGAGTGAGCAACCACGCGAGCATCCCGATTCCGATCAACGCCGGTACGGCGACGCGCGTGGTCGGCGTGACGTAGCGGACGCCCCAGGTCCACGCGTACAGCCCGACGACGAGCGCGATCGGGGCGAGAACGGTCACGAGAGAGCGCAATCCCGCGCTCAGCGACAGCCATCCGACGATCACGAGCATGCCTGCGATCACGAAAGCCTGCCGGTAAGAACTTCCTTGCGGCGTGTCGAAGCCGTGCCAGACCCGGTGCGTGAACGCCACCTGCATGCTGATCACGGTCACTCCGACCGTGAGCGTCCAGACCAGCCGCTGCCGCATGGCGATCGCGCGGTTGAACGGGAGACTCAGCGCGAGCAGCAGCATCAGAGTGCCGACGGCGAGACCCGGGCTGGTACCTACTCCCTCGGTGCCGGGCAGCAAGCGGGACAGGAACTCCCGGGTCCCGGTCCGCTGGAACCCCTGCGGCGTACTCGGGGTCGCCACCTTGAGGAGCAGGAACGTCGGAGCCAGCGCGGGTGCGGCCAAACCGATGCCGAGAGCAACTGCCACGACGCAGCGCAGCCCGCCGGTCAGGCGGCGCCGCCACGACTCGGCGGGGTCGAGCGTCAGAAGCCGGGCTGCTGTGACCAGGCCGGCCGCGATCGTTGCCATGTACACCGAGTAGAAGTTCGACAGCCACAGCAGCGCCACCACGATCGGTGTCACCAGCACCGCGGCCAGAGAGCGTTTTCGCAGGATCCACTCGCAGAGCAGGCAGAGCAGCGGAAACGCGATCAGGCCGCCGCACAGCCAGATCGGCATGTACGCGCCGTCGTCGATGGCCCACGCACAAGCGCCGTACGACGTCCCGGCCGCGGCCGCGATCCAGACCGGACCGGCCGGGCGGAGCATCCGGAGGTAGATCGTCATCGCGGCAGCGCCGAGGCCGATCGCCACCGTCGTGATCACGAACATCGCGAGGTCGATGTGGTCACGGGGGAACACGAAGGCGATCCAGAACAGCGGGGAGCCGACGTAGGCCACGACTTCGCCGAAGAACGGGACGCCGAAGCCGCTCTGCCAGTTGAAGATCAGGTCCCCGGCGGCGTCGCCGGTGACGATGTCGCGCAGGTGCGCGGTCATCGGGATGAACTGCTGACCGAGGTCGTTCGTACTGCGGGTCCGGTCACCGAACGGGTAGGTGCCCCGGATGACCCCGCTGATGACGAACGCGGCCGAAGCCGCCGCACCCGCAACCACCGCCGGCCAGTTGTGCCGCACCTGCATCGTCGAGAACCCCCAGTTTCGGGCATGGCTGGAACGCCGGCCGTACCTCTTGAATGCGATCGGCGGCCGGTCAGGTTGCGTGCCGTGCGGAAGTGAGGGCGGCGGCTCGGTTGAGCCGAGCACCGGGTGCCTGGGCAATCGCTGTCCGTGAGCTTGAGAAGGTGCTTGTCAGGACGAGCGGTCGTCGACTAGCGTTGTTATTAAAGCCGGTTGGATAATTGGTTGGGGTCAATGGAGTCTGCTCCTGGTACTGCCCATGCGGAGCGGTCCGCGAACCAGGTCGCCTGTTTGCGCTGCTTGGCCGAGGCCGGCGTCGCGCAGACGGTCGGCGTGATCGCGGCCGAGACGGGATTGTCGCGTCCGACGGTGCACGCCGTACTGGATGACCTGGTCGCGGCCGGCCTGGTCGAGCCCAGCAACGCCGCATCGGCCGGGCCTGGACGGCCGGCGCGATCGTTCCGGTTCGTCCGGGAAGCCGGCCTGGTCGCCGGGGTCGACATCGGTCCCCGCGGCGCCCGGGCGGTGTTGAGCGATCTGGCGGGGGAGCGGCTCGGGTACGCCGAGCTGCCGCGCGAAGGCCGTGCCGTCGACCTGGTGCGTAAGGCCGTGGAGGCGGCGGCCAAGGAAGGCGGAGCCGATCTCGAACGGCTCCGGGCGGTCGGTGTCGCGCTGCCCGGCGTGGTCGAGGAGAGCGGCCGGCTCCGAGCCAGCCTGGCACTGCCCGAAGTTGTCGGAGCGCCGATCGCGGAGACCGTCGCGGACGAGCTCGGCTGCCTGGTCACCGTGGACAACGACATCAAGCTGGCGGCACTGGCCGAGCAACGCGGTGGCGCCGGCCGCGGGCATTCCGACGTTCTCTATCTGCAGGTCGGCAACCGGGTATCGCTGTCGATCGTCCTCGACGAGGAGATCCGGCAGGGCAGTCACCGCCTGGCTGGCGAGCTCGGCGCGCAGCGCGGCATGCGCTGGACCCGCAACGCCGAGCGCGGCCAGCTGGTCTGGACCTCGCACCCCACCGGCGAGGCCGTCCTGCAGGCAGCCGCCGCCGGCGCTGCGGACGCTCAAGCCGAGATCAAGGATTTCTGCGGGCAGATCGCCGGCCGGATCGCGACCGTACTGCTCGTCGTCGACCCCGATGTCGTCGTCGTGCGCTGCGGCGGCGCCGCCGAGAGCGCGACGCTGCTCGGCCCGCTGCAAGCAGCGGTCGCGAAGGAACTCGTCGTCCCCGAACTACCGCCGTTCGTCGCCGCGGCCCTCGGACGTGAGGCGGCCGTGCTCGGGGCCGCCGGCAACGCGTTCGACCGGTTCGGCTCCGCGATCTACGGCGTCCAGAACTACCCGAGTCCGTGGCACAAGCTCACGCATGACGAAGAGAGGAACTACCAGTGAAACTGGGAGTCAGTTCGTACAGCTTCAGCAAGCTCATGGCCCGCGGCGAGATGGACCTGGTCGGGGTCGTGGACTGGGTGGCGGCCTCACCGGCCGAGCACCTGGAGATCGCCGCCCTCGGCGACGACCTGCTGACCGACGACAAGCTGGTCGAGACCGTGGTGAAGGCCGCGGGCGACCGCGGTGTCCCGATCCTGAACTACCTGATCGGCGCCGACTTCCGCGAAGCCGACAGTGCCGAGATCGACCGCGTCCGCCGGCACGTCGACATCGGGCACCGCCTCGGCGCCCGGCTGTTCCGCCACGACGTCCTCCCGTGGGGCTGGCGGGAGGCGAACCAGGCCGAGTTCGAGGCCGTCTTCCCCAAGCTCGTCGAGGGTGCGCAGACGATCGCGGACCACGCGGCCGAGCTCGGGATCACCACGACGGTCGAGAACCACGGTATGTCGATGAACGGGCACGAGCGGGTCGCCCGGCTGGTGCACGCCGTCGACCGGCCGAACTTCCGGGTCACCCTCGACCTCGGCAACGGCCTGTGCGTCGGCGAGGTGCCGGGCCGCACGGTGTCCGGCCTGCTGGACGTAGCGGCCGCCGCGCACGTCAAGGACTTCCACATCCGCCGCTCGATCCCCAGCGACGGCTGGCTGAAGACGCTGGCCGGGGACTACCTCCTCGGCACGATCCCCGGTCACGGCGACCTCGACCTGCGGGCCCTGCTCGCGCTCGTCGCCACCAAGCCCGACCTGCCCGTCACGCTCGAGTTCGAAGGACTCGAGGCGGCCCCCGGTGCGGTCGAGCTCAGCCTCAAGAACGTTCTCGCACTGGCCGAAGGAGCCTCCTGACATGACCACCAAGATCGCCGTGATCGGCCTGGGCACGATCGCCCAGGAGCACGTGAAGGCCTATCAGAAGAACCCGGGCGCCGAGGTCGTGGCGCTCTGCGACATCGATATCGAGCGGGTCAAGCAGCGCGCCGAACAGTTCGGCGTACCGCGGGCGACCGGCAACTTCGAGGAGATCCTCGCCGACTCCGAGATCGATGCCGTCAGCATCTGCGTCCCGAACAACCTGCACGCCACGATCGCCGAGGCCGCCCTGCGGGCCGGCAAGGACGTGCTGGTCGAGAAGCCGATGAGTGTGTCGGTCGCCGAGGCCGAGTCGCTGGTCCGCGCCACCACCGAGACCGGTCAGGCGCTGCAGATCGGCTACGTCCGCCGGTACGCGCCGAACGCCCTGGTCGCGAAGCGCTTCCTCGACGAGGACGAGTTCGGCCGGATCTACGCCGCCCGGACGACGATCCTCCGTACGGCGGGCAATCCCGGCGGCTGGTTCGGCGACAAGGACGTGGCCGGCGGCGGACCGCTGATCGACCTCGGCGTCCACGTCGTCGACCTGTGCTGGTACCTGATGGGTCAGCCGGCCGCCGTCTCGGTCTCGGGTGCGACCTTCGACCCGATCGGTGCCCGGGACAACATTCAGAACCTGTCCCGGTACCGCGCCGCGTCGGCGACCCGGGTCAACAACGTCGAGGACTACGCCACCGCGCAGATCCGCTTCGAGGGCGGCGCCGTACTGAACGTCGACGTCTCCTATTCGCTGCACACCCGCAACGAGACCGCCGTCCAGTTGTTCGGTGAGAAGGGCGGTGTCGAGATCGAGCCGGCCCTGCACATGGTCACCGAGCGGCACGACACGCTGCTGCACATCGAGCCGCAGATCGACTCGCTCGGCTTCGACTTCACCGTCGGTTTCGCCAACCAGATCGAGAACTTCCTGCGCATCTGCCGCCGCGAGATCCCCGCCGACGCCCCCGCCGAGCACGGCCTCGAGATGGCCCGGATGCTGACCGCCATCTACGAGTCCGCCGCCACCGGTTCCGAGGTGAAGATCACCCACTGACCTTCGACGGTTCCGGCGCGGTCAGATGCGAGCGCACTGCTCGGCTGACCGCGCCGGGATTCTCGTCGAGCACGAAGTGCCCACCCGCCACCGTCACGACCTCCAGTGTCTGGACGCGGTGCCGCGGCCGCTCCATCAGTACGGCGGGGACGTAGCTGTCGTTGTCCCCGGCAACCATCAGCGTCGGAATCTCGTACGGCGCCTTCCAGCGCCGGCGCAGTACCAGCGCGGCGATGTCACGCGTGACGAACGCCGCGTGCATCCGCTGCCCGGCCGCCGCGACCTCGCGCTGTGCCGCGACTGTCGTGTAGGTGGTGACCAGTTCCTCGCTCCACACGGACTTGTCGCGGGCATCGCGGCTCAGGAACCACGAGAGAACCTTGGCGTTCGCTGCCACCACGCGACCCAGGACCGGGATCTCGAACAGCGCCGTGACCCACATCCGCCACAGCCGCGGCACGAGCCGCCGCTGCAGCGGCCACGGATGAATCTCGCTGATCGCGACCAGGCGCCGTACGCGCTGCGGGTAACTCAGCCCGACCTCGAAGGCCAGCCAGGCGCCCCAGTCGTGGCCGACGAGATCGACCGCGCCGAGCCCGAGCTGATCGAGCAGCGCGACGACCTGGCGGGCGCGCTCGGCGGTGGAGTAGCCGTTCGGCGATGGACCGCTCCAGCCGAACCCGGGAAGGTCGACGGAGATCACCCGATGGTCGTCCGCCAGGTCGGCCAGCACCCCGCGCCACGCATACCAGTGCTGCGGGAACCCGTGCAGCAGCACGACCGGGGGAGCGTCCTCCGCACCTGCCTCGGCCAGATGGATGCGAACGCCGGCTGCGGTGAGATAGCGGTGCCGGACGCGCTCGAGGGCAGGGAGCTCAACTGTGGACATGGCGGCCTTCCGCTGAGATATAGTCAGGAGCATGACTAACCTGCGGTCGCCGGCGAAGAAAGTCAAGCCCCTGACTACTTCGGAGCGGCCTCTCGGCGATCTCCTCCGGGAGGCGCACCGCACGCTCGTCACTCACCTCGAGCACGCCATCGCCACGGCGGGCTACCGCGACGTCGGTGCTCCGCACGTCTCGGTGCTGGCGACGGTGGACCCGGCCGGCACCAGGCTGGTCGAGCTGGCCGCCCGCGGCGGCCGGACCAAGCAAGCGACAGCGGAGCTGTGCACGGCACTGGTACAACGCGGCTACCTGGAACTGCAGCCCGACCCCACCGACGGGCGCGCCAAGCTCTACGCCGTCACCAAACCAGGACGCCGCCTGCTCGACGCCTGCCAAGACGTGGTCGTCGACTACGAGACCTGGCTGGACAAAGCGGTCGGAGCCGACGCGGTCGCCCAGCTCCGCGCCACCCTGACCACGATCATCGAGCGCCCGATCGCTCAGTAGCCGCCCGCACGGACAACCCCGCAAGCTGCAAACAGAACGCCTCCGGTGCCATCCCCTGCATCGATGGCACCGAAGGCGGATTGTGGGCGGAACTCAGATCAACGGCAGCAGCTTCTGGGCCTCGGCGGCCTCACGGGAGGCAGCGGCGCGGGACTCGGCTTCGGCCAGCGAGTTGCCGGCGTGCTGGGTCCACCACTCCTGACCCTCGGCAGGCAGGGTGTCGATCGGGTCGTAGTACTCGTAGGTGCGGTTCAGCGCTTCGGGGTCCTGCTGCTCGATCCCGGTGCGGTAGTTCTTCTTCCAGTACGAGATGCCGCGAACCTCGTCGTACTCCGAGAGCTGGTGCACCCAGCGCTTGCCGACGTACGGGACGTCGCAGACGATGCGCGGGGTGGCGAAGCCGGGGAGGTAGCCGAGGATGCCGTGCTGCAGGTGCTGGGCCTCCTTGACCGAGACCCGCCAGTGCTCGGAGAACGGGATCATGTCGCACATGTAGAAGTAGTACGGCGTGATGGTCGCGCCGTCGAGCAGTGCGAAGCACAGGTCGAGCAGCTCGGGGATCGAGTCGTTGACGCCGCGCATCAGCACGCCCTGGTTGCGGACGTCGCGCAGGCCGGCCTCGAACATCGCCTTCGTCGCCTCGGCGACCAGCGGGGTCACGGACTGAGCCGCGTTCACGTGCGTGTGCATGGCGATCATCACGCCACGCTGACGGCCGAGCTGCGCAACGCGCTCGACACCGGCGCGGACGTCGTCGGACAGCCAGTGCTGCGGCATGCCCATGAGTGCCTTGGTGGCCAGCCGGATATCGCGGATGTTCTCGATCTCGAGCAGGCTGGTCAGGAAAGCCTCGAGCCGCGGCCAGGGCATGTTCGCCACGTCGCCACCGGAGACGACGACGTCACGGACACCCGGCGTACGGCGCAGGTAGTCGAGCATGTCCTCGACCCGGGCGTTCGGCTTGGTGACGAACTTCAGCTTCTCGATGACCGGCGTCGAGTTGCCGACCAGGTCCATCCGGGTGCAGTGACCGCAGTACTGCGGGCAGGTCGGCAGCAGCTCGGCCAGCACCTTGGTCGGGTAGCGGTGGGTCAGCCCCTCCGTGGCCCACATCTCGTGCTCGTGCAGCGAGTCGCGCGTCGCGTGCGGGTGCGACGGCCAGTCGCTGCGGCGGTCGGTGAAGACCGGCAACATGTAACGTCGCACCGGGTCGGCGTAGAAGGCCTCTGTATAAGAACCAGCGTAGTCGGCCGCGCCGTGCGGGACGATCGTGTTCAGCATCTGCGGGGGCAGCAGCATCGACATCGTCGCGCGCTCGGCCTGGTCCCGGGTCAGGTCCTCGTAGAACCGCTCGTCGAGCAGGTCGCCCATCACGTCCCGCAGCTGCTTGACGTTCTTCACGCAGTGCGAACGTTGCCACTGCACCGAGCGCCACTCCTCGGCCGTCACGTCCTTCCAGCCGGGAATCCGGGTCCAGTCCGGCTCCACCAGCTCGGCACGCCGGTAGGCGTACGGCTGACCCGCGGCACTGCCGCCGCCCTCGGTGGGGTCGATCAGGTCAGCGGGGCTGATCAGGTCGGTCACGTGTCCTCCGGGGTTTCCGCGCGATGTGGTCAGATGTGAGGATAGCGATAGAACTTCCCCCAGATGCAACTATATGCCGCAAGAATTATCGTCGCAGTGATCTTTCAGTAGTATTTTGCCCGGTCGTTCAGAGGAGGACAGGTGCCGTCGAGCCCGGTAGGACTACACCGCGTGATCACGCCGTGCGGTGTGTTGCCGCAGGCAGCGGAGCGGTTGGACGCCCGCGCCGAGATTTGGCCCGACGAGGTCCGGATCGCGGTCGAGCGCCTGAACCTCGACGCCGCGTCGTACCGGCAACTGGCCGGCGCGCACGGCGGTGACGGTGCAGCCATCCGGCGCGCGGTGCTCGAGATCGTCCAGGCGCGCGGGAAGATGCAGAACCCGGTGACCGGTTCCGGCGGGATGCTGGTCGGTGTCGTGGACGAGGTCGGGCCGGAGTCGCCGCTCGGTCTCGCGGTCGGTGACCGGGTCGCCACGCTGGTGTCGCTGACGCTCACCCCGCTGCAGATCACCGACGAGCTGCAGAACTGGGACGGCCAGGGCGAGCAGGTCCCGGCCGCTGGGCACGCGATTCTGTTCGCTCGCTCGATCGTCGCGAAGCTGCCGGACGATCTGCGGCCGGAGCTGTCACTGGCGGTGATGGACGTGTGCGGAGCGCCCGCGCTGACCGCGCGCGTGGTGCGCTCATATGTCGACAAAGGCATTAAGCCTGTCGTGTCAGTAATTGGCGGCGCAGGTAAATCCGGCTCGCTGTCCCTGGCCGCGGCGCGCGACGCCGGGGCGGCCCGGACCGTCGGCATCGTCCCGGTTCAGCACGAGGCGGACACGCTCAACGCGGCCGGTCTGGCTGATGTTGTCGCGCTCGCCGATGCTCGGGACCCGGTCGCGCTGGCCGCGGCCGTCGCCGACGCCGGGGGACCGGCCGACATCACGGTCGTCTGCGTCGACGTCCCCGGTTGCGAGCACGGCGCCGTACTGTCGACTGCCGCCGGTGGCACGGTGATCTTCTTCTCCATGGCGACCTCGTTCTCGGCCGCCGCGCTCGGCGCGGAAGGCCTGGCGGCGGACGTGACGATGCTCGTCGGGAACGGGTACGTGCCCGGTCACGCGGAGTACGCCTTGCAGCTGTTGCGGAACGAGCCGGGTGTCCGCGGTCTGTTCGAGAGCAGGCTGGCGGAGGATTAGGCCGTGCGCACACTTCTGACCAACGGTTCCGTCTACTCACCCGCCGACCCGCATGCCACCGCGATCGCCTTCGACGACGGGGTGGTGACCTGGCTCGGCGACGACACCGGAGCCGCCTCGTACGCCGACGGCGCGGACGAGGTCATCGACCTCGACGGCAAGCTGGTGACGCCTGCCTTCGTGGACGCCCACGTCCACACGGTCGGGACGGGCGTGCTGCTGAACGGTCTCGACCTGACCGGGACCCGGACACTGACCGAGGCCCTCGACCGGCTCGCGGCTCACGCGGCCGAGCTTCCGGCCGACGCAGTGATCGAGGGGTCGAACTGGGACGAGACCCGGTGGCCCGAGCATCGCCCGCCGACGGCTGCTGAGCTCGACCGGGCTGCGGGCGGCCGGCCGGTGTATCTGTCGCGGGTGGACGGTCACTCGGGCGTGGTGTCGTCCGCGCTGGTCGCGGCGGTGCCGGGGCTGAGCGCGCGGGAAGGGTACGACGAGAGCGGCCGCGTGGAGCGGGCTGCGAATCACGCCGTACGGGACGCGCTGTCGGAGAACGTCGCAACCGAAGAACAAGTACTGGAAGATGCTCGTACTGCTCTCCAGGCAATGGCTGCGAAGGGGATCGGCGCGTTCCACGAGATGGCGGCGCCGCACATCGGCCCGCGCTGGGAGCTTCCGCTCGTGCGCCAGGCCGCCGACGAACTCGGCCTGCACTCCACCCTCTATTGGGGTGAGCCCGGCGTCTTCGAGGTCCTCGACCAGTACGGCGTAGTCGGCCTCGCCGGAGACCTCAACGCCGACGGCGCACTCGGCTCCCGAACTGCCGCACTGCGTGCGGCCTACGCCGACCAGACCGACCACCGCGGACACGCGTACCTGACACCCGAGCAGATCGCCGATCACCTCATCGCCTGCACCGAGCGCGACGTACAAGCCGGCTTCCACTGCATCGGCGACCAGGCGCTCGACAACATCGCCCGCGGATTCGAGTTGGCCGCCGAAAAGGTCGGCGCCCAGGCACTCGTCGCCGTACGGCACCGACTCGAGCACGTCGAGATGCCGAGCCCGGAGGCGATCGCGACCTTCGCCCGGTACGGCGTCGCCGCGAGCGTCCAGCCGATGTTCGACGGCCTGTGGGGCGGCCCGAACGACATGTACGCCGAGCGCGTGGGCGACCGCTGGCGCGACATGAACCCGTTCGCGTCGCTGGCCCGGGCAGGCGTCGTACTGGCGTTCGGCTCGGACTCCCCGGTCACCGAGCTCGGCCCGTGGGAGGCAGTCCGCGCGGCCGCGTTCCACCACAACCCCGACGAGCGCATCACCGTGCGCGCCGCGTTCCAGGCGCACACCCGCGGCGGCTGGCGGGCGGCCGGGATCGACGACGCGGGCGTACTCGCGCCGAACACGCCGGCGACGTACGCGATCTGGCAGAGCGAGGCCGACCTCGTCGTCCAGACCCCGGATCAGCGGGTCGCGGCGTGGTCGACCGACCCGCGGGCCGGCGTACCGGTGCTGCCGGATCTGTCCGAGGGCTCACCGGTGCCCACTTGCTTGCGGACCGCGGTCGGCGGTCGCATCGTGTACGACTCCGAAGGATGGACCACGTAATGGCGCGTGCCGAGAAAAAGCTCGACCTGGATCCGGTCACCGTCCGCAAGGCGCGCAGCCTGGCCCGCAAGGCCGGGCGGCCGATCGTCAACCTCGCCAAGCAGCACACGACGGTGTCGGTCGAACGCGCCGTACTGCGGCTGGCCGGGCTGGCCGGCGCGGACTCCGAAGGCATCCCGTGGGTCAACCGGCTCGCCGACACCGTGCGGGCCGATGTCGGGCTCGAGCACGGGTTCGCGTTGCCGGTCTGGGACGCGCTGCTGCGTGGCGAGGCCGAGGACCTGAACGTCCTTGCCCAGAAGGCCGCCTCGGGCTCGGTCACCTTCCGCCTCCCCGAAGGCCGCGACGCCCAACGAGCCCGTACGGCGGCCCGCAAGGCCGCGGCCGCCGGGATGAAGCAGATCGACGCCCGGCGGCGTGAACGCGACCGGCTGATCAAGAAGCACGGCGACCCCGAGCAGCGGCCGTGGATCTACCTGATCGTTGCCACCGGCGACATCTACGAGGACATTCCGCAGGCCCAGGCGGCAGCCCGCGCCGGCGCCGACATCATCGCGGTGATCCGCTCGACCGGGCAGTCGCTGCTCGACTACGTCCCCGAGGGAGCGACCCGCGAGGGCTTCGCCGGGACGTACGCCACCCAGGAGAACTTCCGGCTGATGCGGGCCGCACTCGACGAGTCGTCGCGTGAGCTCGGCCGCTACATCCGGCTCACGAACTACGCCTCCGGTCTGTGCATGCCGGAGATCGCGACGCTGGCCGGGCTGCAGCGGCTCGACATGATGCTGAACGACTCGATGTACGGGATCCTGTTCCGCGACATCAACCCGATCCGCACCTTCGTCGACCAGCGGTTCAGCCGGCAGATCCACGCCCGCGCCGGAATCATCATCAACACCGGCGAGGACAACTACCTGACCACCGCCGACGCGGTCGAGGCCGCGCACACGGTGACGGTCTCGCAGCTGCTCAACGAGTTCTTCGCCAAGGAGGCCGGACTCGAGGACTGGCAGCTCGGCCTCGGCCACGCCTTCGAGATCACCCCCGAGATCCCGGACTCGTTCCGGATGGAGCTCGCGCACGCGATGCTGGCCCGGCAGCTCTTCCCGGACGCGCCCCTGAAGTGGATGCCGCCGACCCGGCACATGACCGGCGACGTGTTCCGCGGCTACCTGCTCGACGGCTTCTTCAACCTGGTCGGCGCGATGACCGGACAGGGCATCCTGCTGGTCGGCATGATGACCGAGGCCGTCGTGACGCCGTGGATCTCCGACCGCGACCTGGCCCTGCAGAACGTGCGTTATGTCTTAGGGGCTGCCGGCAACCTTCACGAGGACTTCCGGCCCGCGCCCGACGGGTTCATCGCCAACCGGGCCCGCCAGGTGCTGGGGGAGTCGGTCGAGCTGCTCGAGAAGATCGTCGACGACGGTCTGCTGAACGCGATCGGCGACGGCACCTTCGGCTTGATGAAGCGCCCCCAGGACGCCGGCCGTGGTCTCGAGGGCGTCGCTCGTCGCTCCAGCGAGTACTACAACCCCGCGATCGAGTTGTTGGAGGAGGGCCAATGAGCATCATCCGGCCGTACGGCGACACCACCGGTGACGGGATGGTGCAGATGTCGTTCACGCTGCCGATCCCGCACGACAAGCGGGCCGAGGGCGCGGCGGTCCAGCTCGCCAACAAGATGGGCATGGACCCGGCGCTCGTCGTGCACGCGAAGCCGATGGGTCCCGACTTCACCTTCTTCGTCGTCTACGGGCCGGTGAACCACCTGGTCGACACCGACAAGGTCGAGGTGATCGAGCGCGACTACCCGCTGCTCACGCCCAAGGAGGTGAACCTCGCGATCCGCAAGAACCTGCGCCGCCGGCTCACCATCGTCGGCGCCTGTATCGGCACCGACGCGCACACCGTCGGCATCGACGCGATCATGAACATCAAGGGGTTCGCGGGGGAGAAGGGCCTGGAATACTACCGCGAGCTCAAGGTCGTCAACCTCGGCGCGCAGGTCGCCGTACCGGAGCTGGTACGCCGGGCCAAGGCCGAGAAGGCCGACGCGATCCTGGTCTCGCAGGTGGTCACCCAGCGCGAGGCGCACGTGCTGAACACCAAGGAGATGTCCGCGGCCTTCCGCGAGGCGTACACCGAGCACGCTCGTCCGGTGTTGGTTGCCGGCGGCCCCCGTTTCACCGAGCAGATGGCCGGCGACCTCGGCGTCGACCGGGTCTTCGGCCGCGGTACCACCCCGGGCGAGGTGGCCAGCTACCTGGTCGACGCGCTCGTCACCAAACGTCAACCTGTGAAGCGGAGCGCATAAAGGTGTCAAAGGCAACTATCGGCCTGACCGTCAAGCATCGCCGTTACGTCCCGTACAGCCACGCGCACTACGCGGGCAACCTGGTCGACGGCGCCTATGTGCTGGCGCTGTTCGGCGACGTGGCCACTGAAGTGTGCATCCAGGCCGACGGCGACGAGGGGCTGTTCGCGTCGTACTCCGACGTCCAGTTCCTGCAGCCGCTGCGCGCCGGTGACGTGGTCGAGGTGCAGGCGACGATCACCCGCGTCGGCACCCGCAGCCGCGACCTCGAGTTCAGCGCGTACGTCGTCTGCCGCGGCCGGCCGGACCAGTCGGAGTCGGCCGCCGAGGTGCTCGCCGAACCCCTTGTGATCACACGCGCGAAGGGGACCGTCGTCGTACCGGTTGGGTGACGAATAGTTGCCCTGGGTAACAGTTACGTGGAGTGACACAGGTGTAACTTCAGGCCCTGCTGACGGAAGTGTTACAACGGCCCCAATCCGCCGACGGAGAGGTTGACACCGTCCCCGGCAGCGAGCATCGTTTTGGGAGTCGTCATAACCCATCGGATGATCCCGCGACGCTGACCGCGCCAGTGCCAGGCTCGGGTCGACGGGGGCTGAGATCGCCGGTGGTGCGCCCCGCTCAGGGGCAGAGGTGGAAGAGGTTCGGCGCCCAGTAGACAACAGCCGTCCGGTTCGCAGCCAGCGGATCGCCGGTTGGTCCGAAGGGCGCCGAGCCTCTTTCCTCTTTTGATGTCCTCTACAGTGGTCACGCCTGTGGTGAGGACTGAGGGAGACGGCGTGAACCGGTTGAAGGCTCTGGGGCGGGTTCTGCCGCGCGTCATGGTGGCGGTGGTCGCGGGCATCGCTCTCGGCTACGCGTTCGAACCTCATACGCATCCCTGGCTGGCAGTTCTCTCTTTGCCGCTGTTCTTCGCGGCGCTGAACAGCCCCACTCTCTCCTCGAAGGCCGGCTTCCTGATCGGCGCCGGGTTCGGCATCGCCTACTACGCGACGCTCGTCCCCTGGCTGAGTGTGATCGGCGGCGACGCCGCGATCGCCCTGGCGATTCTCGAGGGCCTCTTCTATGCGGTCTTCGGCGCCTTCGCCGTCCGGGTGTTCCGGCACAAACTGTGGGCGCTGTGGATTCCGTGCCTGTGGGTCGCGACCGAGTTTGCGACCGCGTCGGTGCCGTTCGGCGGCTTCCCGTGGGGCCGGCTCGCGTGGGCCTTCTCCGACTCTCCGCTCGGCCGGCTCGCGGCGTACGTCGGAATCCCGGGTCTGAGCTTCGTCATCGCCGTACTGGGTGTGCTCGTGTACGTCGTGTTCCGGCAGGCGTCGCGTTTCCGGATGCGCGTGGTGGCCGTGATCGCCGGGGTGGCGATCTTCGGCGGCAGCGCGCTGATCAACCTGTCCACCGACGGCAACGGCAAAACCGTGACCGCCGCGATGGTCCAGGGCAACGTCCCCGGCAAGGGGCTGGAGTTCCTCGGCCGCGCCCGGACGGTGACCAAGAACCACCTGGCCGCGACGCTGGACCTGGAGAAGCGCGTCCAAGCCGGCACCGAGGCGAAGCCGGACGTGGTGATCTGGCCGGAGAACTCGACCGACATCGACCCGTTCAAGGACGACGAGACGCGCGCGGACATCGAAGAAGCGGTGAAGGCGGTCGGCGTACCGATCCTGGTCGGCGCGGTCCTCGAAGGGCCCGGCCCGAACGAGCGCCAGACCACCGGTGTTGTCTGGGACCCGCAGACCGGCCCCGGCCAGATCTACGCGAAGCGGCACCCGGTGCCGTTCGGTGAGTACATCCCGTTCCGTGAGCAGCTGCTGCCTTACATCAAGCGGCTCGAAATGATCGGCCGCCAGACCGCTCCCGGCAAGGTCCCCGGCATCGTGCCGATCCGCGGCGTCACCTACGGCGACGTGATCTGCTTCGAACTCGCCTACGACAACGTCATTGCCGACGTCCTGAACGGCGGCGCGCAGGTCCTGATCGTGCAGACGAACAACGCGACGTACGGCGGAACAGGTCAGCCCGAGCAGCAGTTCGCGATCACGCGGATGCGTGCGATCGAGACCGGCCGTACCGTCCTGATCGCGTCGACCAGTGGCATCTCCGGGGTGATCCAGCCCAACGGCAAGGTCGAGCACAAGTCCGGCCAGTTCGTCGCGGATGTCTACGTCGCCAAGGTCCCCGTCCGCGACGGCAAGACCCTGGCCATCCGCCTCGGTGCCTGGCCGCAGTGGATCCTCACCGGCCTCGGCCTGCTCGGCATCCTGCTCGCCCTCGGATCACGCTCCACCCCCAAGCGTCCCCAGGAGCCACCGGCGGCCAAGCCCGCGCGCCAGAAGGTCCCCGTCTAGAGCTTGGTCCGACTCCGTATCCTGGCCTGAAGCAGGAGAGGGGTACGACATGGGCTGGTTGGTGGCACTCGCGCTGCTCGTAGTGCCGATCGTGGAGATCTACGTGATCATCCAGGTCGGCCAGGTGATCGGCGGCTGGCCCACGGTCGCCCTCCTCGTCCTCGAAAGCGCCTTCGGCGCCTGGCTCATCAAACGCGAAGGCCGCCGCGCCTGGGCCGCCCTCCAGTCCTCCTTCGAAACCGGCAAAATGCCCGGCCGCGAACTCGCCGACGGCGCCCTCGTCCTGATCGGCGGCACCCTGCTCCTCACCCCCGGCTTCGTCACCGACATCTTCGGCTTCTTCTTCGTGCTGCCGTTCACCAGGCCCCTGGCCCGCCGAGCCCTCACTGCGTTCCTAGGCCGCCGAGTAACCCAACTAGGCACCAACGCCCTAGGCGGCCTCGGCGGAGGACTAGGCGGTCCGACCTTCGGCCCCGGCACCCCCGGCCCGACCAACAGCGCCGGCTTCCCGGGCTTCGGCCAGCGCCCCGGCCCGACCGCACCCGGCTCGTCCGCCGACAACGTCGTACAAGGCGAAGTCGTCGACCCCGAACCCCCGAAGTAGCCGGTCAGAGGCTGGTCAGCTGCACCGCGACCGGAAACGGAGCGGTGGCTTTGACCTCGCCCGTGAACACCTCGCTGTCGCGATAGGTACGGCTCGCCGGGTCCAGCACATACGTATAGACGATCGGTACGCCGGTCGCCGCCTGCTCGACGCGCCAGTAGAACGCGATCCCGGCCTTCGCGTACTGGGTGGCTCGATCGTTGGAGGGCGCGAAGTCGACTACCAGCAGCGTGTGCTCAGGGCGGGTAGGAAATACGTCGATGGTGTCGGCCCGGTAGACGACCACGTCCGGTCGGCGATTCGTCAGCGGGACGTCTTGTAGACGGAGGTCGATGCCTGTGCCTGCAATCCAGTCGGGACCCGCCGCCGCGTCGAGAGCATTGGCCAGAGTACGGCGCAGGCGCTGCTCGCGTTTGGAGCGCGGCGGGTTTCTGACGAGCTCGCCTTCGACGATCTCGAGGTCGGCGCATTGGTCGGCCGACCACGCGTCGTACTGCTCTGCGGTGATCACTGGGCGAAGGGGCCCTTGGTGGTGAAGGCGTGGGTGGCGAAGCGGTTGGCCATCAGGGCGTGGGCGGCGGCGTCGGGGTGGAGGTCGTCGGGGAGGGGATGAGCGGCAGCGTCGGTGGGGCCGTAGAGGGTTCGGCCGTCTAGGTAGTGGAGGTTGGGGTCGGCGGCGGCGCGTTGGGCGACGATGCGGGACAGTGCTGTGCGGATGGTGGTGAGGGTTAGCTTGCCGGCCGGTACGTCGGCTGGGTCGCCGTCGGCGGTGAAGGCCAGGCGGCCTTCGGCGAGGGCGGTGAGGTCCCAGCCGGTGGGGCCGGGGGTGTCCTCGTGGATGGGGCAGAGGATGGGGGAGATCACCAGGAGGGGCGTGGTGGGGTGGCCGTCGCGAATCGTGTCGAGGAAACCGTTGACGGCGGGGACGAAGGTGCGCAGGCGCAGCGAGTCGCTGTTCACGACGTTGATGCCGAGTTTGACGCTGATCAGGTCGGCGGGCAGGTCGCGGATCGTGCGGGCGACGAACGGCTGCACGAGCGCACTGCCGCTGAAGCCGAGGTTGATCAGCTCGACGTCACCCTGCGCGGCGGCCAGCGCCGGCCACGTCCCGGTCGGGCTCGCCGCGTTCGAGCCGTGGCTGATCGAGCTGCCGTGGTGCACCCACGTACGACGACCAGCCGCGACAGCCGCGATCGGCGCATCGGTCCGCAGCGCGACCAGCTCGGTCGTCTCGTCATGCGGCAACCAGATCTCGACTGTCTTCTCCGCGGAACCCAGCTCGGCGAACCGGACAGTCGTCGGCGCCCCACGCCGTACGTCGGCAGTTCCAGCCATCAGGTCGACGGTCATCACGTCGCCCGCCGTGGTCGACGCCTGCCCGGCGAGAACGCCGTCGACGACCAAGTCGTACACACCATCCGGTCGCGGCGGCGCACCGAGATAGTCCCGCTTCGTCGCGACCACGTCGAGCTCAACAACGCTCGCTGAGCTGCGGAAGACGATCCGCACGCCGGACGGCTGCGACTCCGCGCCAGCGAGCTGGTCGTCCTCGTTCTGATCGCGCGCCCAGCTCGGAAGCCGGTGCGGTACGAGCCCGCGGTCGGTGGGCTCGAGTTCGAGCACGCCGCGGACGAGGTCGGGAGTGATGGGGGTGGTGATCATGACTTGGTCCAGTTCCGGAGTAGTGAGTCGATCGCGTCGAGGATGCGTGGCCAGCTCTCGTCGCTGCTGGGGGAGGTGTGGGCGAACGAGCCGCCGAGCTCGAGACCGATGTAGCCGTTGAACAGGCTGCCGAGCAGCCGGATCGCGTCCGTCTGAGCCGGCTCATCCAGGTTGTAGCCGCGCAGAACCGCCCGGGTCAGCTCCGAATGCCGCCGACCCGCGTCCACCGCGGGCGAGCCCGGATCCACCCGGTACTGCGAAGCGGCGTACCGACCGGGGTGCTCGCGGGCGTAGTCGCGGTAGACCGCGGCCAGCGCCACCAGCGCGTCCCGACCAGCCCGGCCGGCCAGTGCCTCGGAAGCCCGGTCAGCCATCTCGTCGAGGGCCACCTGAGCGATCCGGGATCGCAGGTCGTGCGCACCCCGGACATGGGCGTACAAGCTCGCGACCTGGACGCCGAAGCGGCGAGCCAGCGCCGACGGGCTGACCTGATCGAAGCCGATCTCGTCAGCGAGCTCTGCACCGGCCCGGGCCAGCCGGTCCGGGGTCAACCCCGCTCTTGCCATAACTCATTATGTGCAAACCTAAAGGCTTTAGGCAAACGAGAATACGAAGAAGCCCGGATCGCGCCGTTGCGATCCGGGCTTTCTCGACGTTCGATCAGGCGGTGCGCTTGGTCCGGTGCAGGTGCGCCGGGCCGATCTCACCCTTGCGGAGCAGGTCCACGCGCTCGGCGAGCAGCTCCTCCAGCTCCGAGATGCTCCGGCGCTCCCGCAGCATGTCCCAGTGCGTCCGGGCCGGCTTCTCCTGCTTCGGCTCCGGCTTCTCACCGGTCGAGCGAGCGGCCTCGCTGCCGCAGTGCGGGCACTCCCAGATTGCGGGCACCTCGGCGTCGTGCGCCATCGTCACCTCGACCACGTGACCGCGGGGGCAGTCGTACGTGATCATCTGGCGCGGCGCGAACTCGACACCGCGGTCATCCTCGAAGCTGACCCCACCCAGCCCCGAACCACGCAGTACGCGATTAGACATGTCAAACCTCCGAGATCGTCATCCGTGCCAACGGTCGGCCGGCCCGGATCATTCCCATTTTGGCATGCCTGAGCGATATGTACGCACCTGACAGCACCGTCATGACGCCCTGTCATCGGGTGTGCACAGATCACGGTGTGTCGCGAGCCTGCCCAAAGACACCACAGCTACAGACGCGCGAAGTTCACAGTCAGTTGCCAGGAAGCAGGGATCACTTCCTCAGCAACCGTCTCTACCTTCAGGTCCCATGGTGCTACCCCGCCACAAAGTCCGTGGCCTCAGTCTGCTCAATGTGGCCCTGGTGGCCATCGTCGCGGCGATCGCCGTCACGGCGTACCTGCTGTTCTTCCGGGGCGGCGAACCGTCGGCGGCGGCGACCCGCCCGAGTGTGGCGGTGGCCCGCGGCGACGTGGTGGCGAGCGTGAGTTCGAGCGGGACGCTGGCCAGTTCGCAGACGGCCTCGCCGCAGTTCGAGACCTCCGGCACGGTCACCCAGATCCTGGTCAAGGTCGGCCAGGTGGTCGCCAAGGGCGCCGCGATCGCGAAGGTCGATCCGGCCGCGGCCGAGCGGCAGTTGCGGATCGCCGAGCAGAACCAGATCGCCGCGGCCAACTCCGTGACGGCTGCCGGTGAGTCGCTCGACGACGCCGAGGAGGCCAAGGAGGCCGCCGACGAAGCGTCCGCCTCACCCACGCCGACAGGTCAAGCTCAGGCACAGGGTCAGACCCAGACGCAGAACCCGGAGGTTGCCGTCAGCAACGCCGAGGCGTCGCTGGCCCGCGCGAAGGCGGACAAGGAACAGGCCGACCAGGACGTCGAGGCGGCCAAGTCGGCAGTCGCCGCAACCACGCTGAAGGCGCCGATCGCGGGCACCATCACCGCGATCAACGGCTCGGTCGGTTCGGTCGCGGGCTCGAGCAGCGGTTCAACGGCAGGCGGCAGTGGCTCGACCTCAGGTCAAGGTTCAGCCTCCACCGCCAGTACGACGTCCGCCGGCACCGGCTTCGTGGACATCGCCGACCTGAAGGCGCTCCAGGTCTCGGCCGCGTTCCCCGAGGCCGACGCGATCAAGATCAAGGCCGGCCAGTCCGCCACCGTCACCCTCAACGCCGAACCCGGAACCACCCTCACCGCGACCCTGGCCGCGGTCTCGCCGACCCCGACCACCACCAACGGCGTCGTCGCGTACTCGGCCACCTTCTCGCTCGCCAAGCTCCCGGCCAACGCCCGGATCGGCCAGACCGCGAACGTCACCGTCCAGACCGCCAAGGCGGCCAACGTCCTCTACGTTCCTAGTACGGCGATCGTCACCACCGGTACGGCGACCACCGTGACGATGGCCGACGGCAGCAGCCGCGAGGTCGTGATCGGCATCAAGGGCGGCAGCTTCACCCAGATCAAGTCCGGACTCACCGAGGGCGAACAGGTCGAACTCCTCCAAGGCACGATCGGCGGCACCGCCCAGACCGGCCAAGGGCGGGGCAGCGGTCAGTTCCCGGCCGGAGGCGGCCAATTCCCCGGCGGTCAGTTCCCAGCGGGCGGCGGGCAGCAGCGCAACGCGGGCGGCAACCGGTGAGCGGCCGGCAGTCGCACGCCCTGGGCGGCACGCGGTGAGCGCCGACGCTCTGATCGACCTCCGCGGTGTCACGAAGACCTACGGCGCCGGCGAGACCGCCGTTCATGCGCTGCGCGGTGTCTCGCTGCGGGTCGAGGCCGGCGAGTACGTCGCCGTGATGGGCTCGTCCGGCTCCGGCAAGTCGACCCTGATGAACATCCTCGGCTGTCTCGACGTCCCGACCCGCGGCGAGTACTTCCTCGACGGCAGCAATGTCGCCGGGCTTTCCGAGGACCAGCAGGCGCTCGTCCGCGGTCGCAAGATCGGCTTCATCTTCCAGTCGTTCAACCTGATCCCGCGCACCACCGCGCTGGCCAACGTCGAACTCCCGCTCACCTACGCGCACCTGCGCCGCGCTGAACGGCGTACCAGGGCGAATCGTGCGCTCGAGCTGGTCGGGCTCGCGGACCGCGCCGGGCACCGACCGAACCAACTGTCGGGCGGACAACAGCAGCGGGTCGCGATCGCCCGTGCGCTGGCCACCGGCCCGCGGATCCTGCTCGCCGACGAGCCGACCGGCAACCTGGACGCGCACTCGACCGACGAGGTGCTCGGCATGTTCGACCACCTGAACGCCGAGGGCCGCACGGTCGTCGTGATCACCCACGAGAACGACGTCGCGGCGCGGGCTCGCCGCCTCATTCAGGTGGCCGACGGCCGGATCGTCGTGGACGAGGTGACCCGCTGATGACCCCTCGCGATCTGTTCGGGGCCGCCGTGCGCGGCCTGAGCGCCAACAAACTGCGGTCGCTGCTGACCGTGCTCGGCGTCTCGATCGGGGTCGGCGCCGTCATCGTGCTCGTTGCGGTAGGCAACGGATCCGGCAAAGCCGTGCAGAGCCGGCTGGAGGCCATGGGCACCAACCTGCTGACGGTCTCGACTACCGGCGGCGGGGGCGGGTTCGCGCGCGGTCAGGCCGGGCCCTCGGCTCAGCAGTACGCGCTCACCCTCGACGACGTGGCCGCACTCGCCGACCGCCGCCTCGCCCCGGACATCGCCTCGGTCGCTCCGGTCATGACCAGCTCCGGTACGGCGACCAGCGGCGACACCAGCTACACGATCAACCAAGTGATCGGTACGACGCCGGCGTACCTGCCGGCCACGAACACGCCGGTCGGATCCGGCCAGTCGTTCACCCAGGAAGACGTCGACTCCGCGGAGCGAGTGATCGTGCTCGGGCAGACCACGGCGACCGAGTTGTTCGGCCGGGCCCAGGCCGCGATCGGACAGACGATCAAGCTCGGTGCGGTCGACTTCGTCGTACGGGGTGTGCTCGCCAGCAAGGACAGCACCGGGTTCAACGATCCCAACGCGACTGCGATCGTCCCGATCAGCACACTGCGCGCAACCCAGGCCGGGTACGGCGCGCTGAGCCAGATCGTCGTCCAGGCGGCAGGCAAGGACCGGGTCGACCTGGCGCAGGCCGAGGTCACCCAGTTGCTGACCGCACGGCATCAGGTGCCGACGACAACGACCTCGCCGTTCCGGATCACGAACTCGGCGCAGATCCTGCAGACCAGCCAGGACACCGCGGCGACGTTTACCGCACTGCTGGCCACGGTCGCCGCGATCAGTCTGGTGGTCGGCGGGATCGGGGTCACGAACATCATGCTCGTCACGGTCACCGAGCGGACCCGCGAGATCGGGATCCGGAAGGCACTCGGGGCCCGGCGGCGCACGATCCTCGGTCAGTTCCTGATCGAGGCAACTCTGCTCAGCTTGATCGGCGGCGCGGTCGGAGTCGCGGCCGCGCTGATCATCACCCAGTTCCAGCTGGCCGGGGTCACCCCGGTTCTGGTCCCGTCGTCGATCGCCCTGGCCCTCGGCGTCTCCGCCGCGGTCGGCCTGTTCTTCGGCAGCATGCCGGCGCACCGAGCCGCCGGTCTTCGTCCCATCGACGCCCTACGTCACGAGTGAGAGGCACTACCCGATGAGCAATCAGACGCCCGACGAGTTCGCCCAGATCGGGTCCGACGAGGAGGTCGACGCGGCACTGCAGCCGAAGAAGACCCTCAGCCTGCCGACGGCGACCGCCGTACTGGCCGGCGTGGTGGTCCTCGCGATCGGCCTGGCCGGCGGCGCCGGGCTGCACGCGGCCTTCGCCGCTGACAGCACCCCCCAGCAGACGCAGGCCGGCCGCGGACCAGGCGGAGGGTACGGCGGGTTCCGGGGTCAAGGTGGCCAAGGCGGTGCCGGGGGAGCGGCCACGGTCGGAACCGTGGTGTCCGCCACCGATTCCCAGCTCGTGGTGAAGACCCAGAACGGCGATGTGACCGTGAAGCTCACCGGCGAGACCGACGTCGAGATCACCGCGAAGGGCAAGGCGAGCGACCTGAAAACGGGGGAGCAGGTCGTCGTCACCGGGCAGAGCACGGACGGCTCGGTGACGGCCAGTTCTGTCCGTCAGGGCGGCACTTTTCCGGGCGGCGGCTTCCGCAACCCGAGCGCGACCCCCACGCGCTGATCCCTGGTCGAGCGCCCGGCCGGCACCCCGGCCGGGCGCTCACTCATGTCACGGCCCGGCAACAGAGATCCGATGACTCATTGACCGGCTTCGATGGAAAGCGCTATCTTCCGACGAAATGAGGTCCAAAAAGTACAAATTTGAGGTGGGCGGGATGGCGAAGTCGTTGAAGTGGGTTGCGCTCGGGCTTGGGGCAGCCCTGGCCGTCGGGGGTTGCGGAAGCACCGGGGCGGCGAAGACCGACCAGGATCCGAAGGCCACGCTAGAGCTGTGGACCCGGACCACGCCAGGCGGCGACGGCGAGAAGGGGATGAAGAAACTGGCCGCCGCGTTCGAGCAGGCGACCGGCCAGAAGATCGAGGTCACCGCGATCTTCGACGATTTCGAGACCAAGCTGTCCCAGCGCGCCGCGCAGAAGGACCTGCCGGATATCGTCATGAACGACTCCTCGCAGCTCGGCACGATGGTCACCCAGGGCATCGTCCGCGAGGTCGACCCGGCCGCCATCAAGAACAGCGACCAGCTGCTCGAGTCCGCGCTCGCCGCGGCCAAGTCCGGCGACGGCAAGATGTACGGCGTTCCGTACTCCGCGCAGGCCTCCGCACTGCTGATCCGCAAGGACTGGCGGGCCAAGGTCGGCCTGCCGGTGCCGACCGACCGCGAGCAGTTCGTGGCGCTGGCCAAGGCGTTCACCACCAAGGACCCCGACGGCAACGGCAAGAACGACACCTACGGCCTCGCCGTACCGGGGTCGACCAAGCGCGGCTACGCCTCCTGGTACTTCTCGAACTTCCTCTGGGGCGCCGGCGGCGACTTCATCGCCAAGCAGGCCGACGGCAAGTACAAGCCGGCCATGTCCACGCCGGAGTCGGTGGCCGCGACCAAGTGGTTCCGTGACCTGGCCTGCACCGAGAAGGTCGTGCAGCCGGGCGCGGCGACGATGGACACCCCGCCCACCAACGAGACCTTCGAGGCGGGCCGGGCCGGCATGTACGTCGTCGGTCCGTACCTGATGCCGCGGTTCGACGGCAGCCTCGGCAAGGACAAGTACGAGGTGGTCCCGGTCCCGAAGGGCGCCAAGGACTCGACCGTGCTGGCCGAGGGCGGTAGCGCCTACCTGATGGCCGGGTCGCCGAACGAGGCCGGGCAGAACGCCTGGGCGTCGTACATCATCTCGCCGGAGGCGCAGAAGCTCGGGATGGAGGGCCAGAAGGCCTTCAACGTGCAGCTGCCGGTGAACAAGACCGTCGACGTCACGTCGGTCCGCAAGGACCCGCGCTGGAAGGTGTACGCCGACGTCTACCGCGAGCACAGCCGGTACGCGCCGAGCATCCCGAACTGGACGCCGGTCCGGCAGGCGAGCGCCGACACCATCAACGCGCTGATCGCCGACTGCGGCCTCGACGTGGCCGCTGAGCTGACCAAGCTCGACGGCAAGCTCGGCGAGTCGCTCAAGCAGCAGGGCATCAGTGCATCGTGAGTGTCCGTGAAGCCGAGGCCCGACCGGCAGGTCGGAAGTCGCGGCCGCCCGTAGGGGAGGCCCGGCGTACGCCGTCGCGCCGCCTCGGCCGCAACCGCCGCAGCACGGGTTCCTGGTGGATCCCGTGGCTGTTCCTGGCGCCGGCGCTGATCCTGTTCCTGTACTTTAAGTTCATCCCGATGGCCCAGGCCATCTCGATGTCGGTGCAGGAGGTCCGGCCTTACCTGGGCAACCTGTGGGTCGGGTCGGCCAACTACAGCGAGATCCTGTCGTCGGAGGGCTTCCGCTCGGCGACCTGGAACACGATCGTGCTGGCCGTCGGGCAGACCGCGGGCTCGATGATCCTGGGGTTCGTGCTGGCGCTGCTGGTGGAGGGCCAGACCCGCAAGCTCAGCTTCATCCGGTCGGCGGCGTTCCTGCCGGTCGTCGTACCGATCGCGGTGGTCGCCGAGCTCTGGCGGATCATGTACCACCCGACCGCCGACGGTCTGCTGAACCAGATCCTCGGTCTGGTCGGGCTCGGACCGTCGGGGTTCATCAACGACCCCGACACGTCACTGGCCTCGATCGTCGTCACCGGCATCTGGCGCGGGGCGCCGTACGACATGATGATCTTCCTCGCCGGGCTGGCCGGGATCGACCGCGGCCTGTACGAAGCAGCGGTCGTCGACGGCGCCTCGACCAAGCAGCGCATCCTGCACGTCACGCTGCCCGGGCTGCGGCCGGTGTTCGCGATCCTGTTCGTGCTCGCCGCCGTCCGCGGGTTCCGTGCCTTCACCGAGGTCTTCCTGCTCACCAACGGCGGGCCGAACGGCTCGACCGAGGTCCTGATGACGCTGATCTACAAGCTCGGCTTCGAACAGAACCGGCTCGGGATCGCTTCGGCCGGCGCGGTCCTGCTGTTCCTCGCGACGCTCGTCCTGACCGTCTGCGTCCAAATGCTCCGAAGGAGGCGAGTCGCTTGAGCGCCGCCACCGAGACCGCGCTCGGTCTCACCGAAAGCAAGAGTCCCGCTGCCCGGGTGGCGCGGACCGTGATCTACACCGGGTTGTTCGTGGTGTTCGCCGGGCCGTTGCTCGCGCTGCTGGTCAGCTCGTTCAACCATGTGTCGGACCCGACGCAGCTGAGCGTGATCCCGACGAGCCCGACGCTGGACAACTTCAAGATCGCCTTCGACCACGGCGTGCTGAAGTACCTGCTCAACTCGTTCTTCGTGGTCGGCTTCGGACTGCTCCTGCAGGTGGCCGTCTCGGTGCTGGCCGGCTACGCGCTGGCCCGGAAGATCTTCCCCGGCGCGACGCTGGTGATGGTCGCGATCCTGGCCACGATGATGCTGCCCGAGGAGATCCTGGCTTTGCCGCTGACCCTCGTCCTGGCGGATGTTCCGCTCGTGCACATCAACCTGATGGGCACGCTGGCCGGGATGATCGTGCCGCTCGGGGCCTGGGCGTTCTCGATCCTGGTGATGACCGAGTTCATGAAGGATGTGCCGCGCGAACTGGAGGAGGCGGCCCGGATCGACGGGGCCGGCGAGTTCCGGATCTTCGGGCAGATCATCCTCCCGCTCTGCAAGCCGGCCCTCGGCGTGATCGGGGTCTTCGGCTTCACGATGATCTGGGACCAGTACCTGCTGCCGTTGCTGGTGGCCACCAACTCCGATTCGTACACGCTGCCGCTGGCCCTGCGGACCCTGCGGATCGACCCGGTCGTCACGCCGGGCGTGGTGATGGCGGCCTCGCTGCTTGCACTGCTGCCGTCGGTGACGGTCTTCCTGTTCTTCCAGCGTTCCTTCGCCCGCGGCCTGACCGCGGGCGCGTTGAAAGGGTGAGGCGAATGAACCGCCGTACTTTTCTGGCCACTGCCACTGCTGGAGTTGCTATGAGCACCGCCATGAACACCGCCGCTGTCCGCCCTGCCGCGGCGTTGACCTTGGACCGACGGCACGTGCGAACGCTCGACGAACTGCGCCGTGCCCTCGGTACGGCGGGACCGGGCACGGTGATCACCGTTGCCGACGGCATCTACCAGGTACCGGCCGGGCAGCCGATCGCGGTCACCGGCCTGCGCGGCCGCCCGCACCGCCCGATCGTGATCCGCTCGGAGTCGGTCGGGGGCGCCGTACTGACCGGTGAGCAGAGCTTCGTGTTCACGGGGGCGTCGGACATCACGCTGGAAGGCTTCGCGTTCCGGCAGAGTACGACGTTCGAGCTGCCGCCGGACTGCCGCCGGATCCGGCTCACCCGGAACGACTTCCAGCTGGCCGATATCGAGGGCGTGCACTGGGTGATGGTGCGGGCCGACCACACCACGCTCGACCACAACGCGTTCCACGGGAAGACGACGCTCGGGATCTATCTCGGCATCGAGGGCGCGGGGGACGATCAGATGGCGCAGGGTGTGCATGTTTATCGCAATCATTTCAGCGACCACAGCTTTCCTGGTGACAACGGCGGTGAGCCGATTCGGCTGGGCGTCAGTCCGCGGGCGCTCTCGACGGCGGGCGCGATCATCGAGTCCAACCTGTTCGAGCGCGCGAACGGCGACCCCGAAGCGATCTCGGTGAAGTCGTCGGGCAACGTGATCCGGCACAACACCATCCGCGACAGCCTCGGCGGGATCGTGCTGCGGCACGGCAACGGCAACCGGGTCGAGGGCAACTACCTGCTGTCGGGCCAGAACGGGATCCGGATCTACGGCAACGACCACCAGATCGTCAACAACTACCTTTCCGGCATCGCCGGGACCGGCATCGTGCTCGGCAGCGGTAGCGTTCGCGACCACTTCCCGGGGGAGCCGAAGACCTCGCGGACCGGCAACGACGCGCCGGACAACGTCCAGATCGCGCTGAACACCATCGTCGACTGCGACAACGCCGTGGCGGGTGAGAGCAAGCGGACCCTGCCGCCGCTCGGTTGCACGATCACCGACAATCTCCTGGTGGGCGATCGAGGACAACTGATGAACATGCCATTCCCGGACGGCGTGACCTGGTCGGGCAACCTGCACTGGGGCGCGGCCACCGACGGGAACTCTCCGGTGGGCGGTTTCCGCCGGGCCGACCCGCTGCTGGTCGCCGGTCCGGATGGCATCCGCCGGCTCGCCAAGGGCAGTCCGGCGATCAACGCGGCCACCCAGACCTACTCCGATATCGACACCGATATCGACGGCGACCGGCGTACCGGGCGGGCGGATGTAGGCGCTGACGAGTACTCCCGCCGGCCGCACTGCCGGCGGCCGCTGACCCCGGGTGACGTCGGCCCGCACGCCTCATGAGTACGCCGCCGGAGACGGCGGACGTGGTCGCCCCGACGACGCAGGCCGACCAGGAGCTGATCCGGGCTCAGCTGGACCGGTTGCGGCTCGACCTCGTCGTGGCGGCCCGGATCACCAAGGTGCACCGGGGCTGGTCACGCCCGCTGCTGCCGGATCCGTTCTCGCGCCTCTACCTGATCCTCGAGGGCGAAGGGCGGCTGGTGGTGGGGGACAAGGAGCTGTTCCCCAAGCCGGGGGAACTGTGTTATCTCCCGGCCGACGTCCCGGTGTCGTACGAGACGATCAGCGACAATGTGTTCCGCAAGCACTGGCTGCACTTCTCGGCGCTGATCGGTGACCGCGACATCGGTGAGGTGCTCACCTTGCCGAACATCGTGCAGAGCAAGTCGCCCGACGAAGCCGCCCTGTTGTTCGAGCAGGTCGGCGCCGCCGACCGCGATCCGCCCGGGCTCGCGGCGCCGCTGCGGGTGCGGTCGGCGCTGACGGCCCTGTTCGCGCACTACCTGGACAGCGCACCGCCCGGTGCGATCCGGCTGGCGCAGCAGACCACCAGCGAGACCAGCGTCGCGCAGTACATCCAGGAGAACCTCGGCCACGCACTGACCGTGGAAGTCCTGGCCGCCCACTTCGGGCAGGACCTGGCGAGCTTCGTCCGGCGGTTCCGGACCGAGTTCGGTCTGTCGCCGAAGCAGTACATCAAGCGCACCCGGATCGAATGGGCTCAGCGCGAGCTCACCACCACCAACCGCCCGATGGAGGAGATCGCGGCCGCTGTCGGAATGGACCAGTCGTACTTCTCGAAGGTCTTCCGCCAGGTCAGCTCGGTCACGCCGAGCGAGTACCGAAAGCTGTACCGCCCACGCAGTTGAGGAGACTCGTCATGAAACGTCGTACTCTCTTGGCCGGTGCCGTCGGCGCGATCGGCGCCACGGCCGTCGCGGTCAGAGCCGCGGACGCCCGCGAATCCGCACTGGTCACATCACTGTCCCAGCTCCAGTCGGCCATCAACTCGGCCACCGCCGGCACCACGATCACGCTGGCCAACGGCTCGTACGCCGTCGGTACCAGCGGCATCACGATCACCGGCCGCAACGGCACCACCACCTCGCCGATCGTCATCCAGGCCGAGACCAAGGGCGGGGTGACGCTGACCGGCACGAAGAGCTTCGTGTTCTCGAACTCGTCCAACATCACGATCAGCGGCTTCATCTTCAAGCAGACCACGTCGCTCGACCTCGCGGCGACCGCGAGCCGGATCCGGCTGACCCGCAACGAGTTCGCGCTCGGGTCGGCCGCCAGCCACTCGGTCGTCGTACGGGGTAACGACGTGAAGATCGACCGCAACATCTTCCGGGACAAGACGACCGTCGGCTGTTACCTGGTGATCGACGGTCCGACCAACGACCCGGCGAACGAGAACATCGCGCAGCGCACCTACATCCTGCGCAACCACTTCCGCGACCACAGCTTCAGCGGCGACAACGGCGGCGAACCGATCCGGCTCGGCGTCAGCAGTCGGGCGCTGGCCGACGCCGACGCGACCGTCGAGTACAACCTGTTCGAGCGGGTGAACGGCGACCCCGAGGCGATCTCGATCAAGTCGTCCGGCAGCACCATCCGCTACAACACGATCCGCTCGTCGAAGGGCGGCATCGTCCTGCGGCACGGCAACGGCAACCGGATCGAGAGCAACTACATCCTCGGCGGCGAGAACGGCATCCGGATCTACGGCAACGACCACCTCATCGTGAACAACTACGTCGACGGCGTCACCGGCTCCGACAGCGCCGGCATCGTCCTCGGCAGCGGCAGCGAGCGGGACCACACCCCCGGCGAGTCCGACACCGACCGCAAAGGCAACGACGCCCCCGACCGGGTCGTCATCGTCCTCAACACCCTGCGCAACAACACCGCGGGAATCGCCGGCGAAAGCCAGCGCACCGTCCAGCCCCAGTCCTGCCAGATCCGCGACAACCTCATCGTCGGCACCAGCGGCAACCTGACCGACCTGCCCTACCAGTCCGGCATCACCTTCTCCGGCAACATCCTCTGGGGCTCCGCCTCCAACGGCACCATCCCGTCCGGCGGCTTCACCCGCGCCGACCCGAAGCTCACCGCCGGCTCCGACGGCGTCTATCGCCTCGGCTCTGGCAGCGCCGCCATCAACGCCACCACCGCCAACCACGCCACCCGCGTCACCGACGACCTCGACGGCCACGCCCGCACCGCGCCGTACGACGTAGGTGCCGACGAATACACCACCGCCGCCCCCGTCCGCCGCCCCCTGCTCCCCACCGACGTAGGCCCCAACGCCACCTGACCCTCCCCGCAAATGGAACGGATATCCGTCCGAGTTGCCCCTTCTCAGCCCGTACACGGGGGGAAGAAGGGGCAACACCAGCGGATATCCGTTGGTGTTGCTGGGGTGTCAGACGAGGGTGGGTTGGGAGTTGCCGGCTTCGGTGATGCCTCGGCGCATGTCTACTCGGCTGAGGAGGACGAGGCCGACCAGGAAGAACAGGCCTAGGGCGACGATGGCTGGGCGGTAGGAGCCGGTGAGTTGGTGGACGAGGCCGAAGACGAGGGTGCCGAGCCAGGAAGTGCCGCGCTCGCCGGCCTGGTAGAGGGAGAAGTACTCGGCTTCGCGGCCCTTGGGGATGAGCTGGCTGAAGGCTGAGCGGGACAGCGCCTGGGTGCCGCCGAGGACGATGCCGATCGCGACGCCCATGGCCAGGAACGGCGCCACCTGGCGTGCGGGGAGCATGAAGCCGGCGATGACGATCAGCATCCAGACGACGAGGCCGCTCATGATCGTGCGCTGGGTGCCGAAGCGGCGCGCGAACCGGCCGAAGGCGAGGGCGCCGAAGAACGCGACGAACTGGACCAGCAGGATGGTCATGATCAGGATCTGGGTCTCGAAGCCGAGCTGCTTCTCGCCGTACGTCGAGGAGACCGAGATGACCGTCTGGATGCCGTCGTTGAAGAACAGGTACGCGACCAGGAACAGCAGCGTCACCGGGTAGGCCTTCATATGGGTGAGCGTCGCCGCGAGCTGACCGAAGCTCTGCTTGATCAGGCTCCCGCTCCGCACCGGTACGACGTTCGCCGGCGGACGGTTGCGCAGTTTCACGAACGGGAAGAACGTGAACGCGCCCCACCACAGCCCCGCGCTCAGCAGGCTGAGCCGAACGGCCGTGCCCTGACTGAGACCGAGCGCCTCATGCGCCGTGACGACCCCGAGGTTGATCGCGAGCAGAATGAACCCGCCGAGGTACCCGAACGCCCACGCCCGCGACGACACGTCGTCGCGATCGTCCGGCGGCGCGATGTCGATCAGGATCGAGTCGTAGACGACCAGCGACGACCCGAGGCACAGGTTGCCGATGAACAACAGCAACGCCCCGAGCTCCCACCGCCCGCCGCCCACGAAGACCATGCAGCAGGCCGCCAGCGCACCGGCCCACGCGAAGCCGCACATCAGCAGCTTCTTGCGCTCGAGCCGGTCCGCGATCGCCCCGACCACCGGCAGGAACAACGCCGAGATCAACGTCGCGACCGTGACCACGTAGAACGCCAGTGAGCCTGGCGAGATCCCCAGTCCCAGTACGTCGAGATTCGTGTGACACGGCCTGTCCGCCGTACCGACGTACCCGCACGCCGCGGTTTCCGCGACCGACGTCAGGTACGGCGCGAACAACACCGTCCCGACCGTGGTGACATAACCGGAGTTGGCCCAGTCGTACAGGCTGAAGCCCCAGTACTCCCGCTTGTCGACGCCGGCGGGGGCGGAGAGAAGTCCCATGCGCAGAGTGTGTCAGCTCCGAGAGTCCGCCGCCGCCAGCCCGGCCTTCACGGCCACTGGCCGCGTTCGGTCAGTACGTCGCGGAGGAGGTCGGTGCGGTCGGTGATGATGCCGTCGACGCCGGCTTCGAGGAGGCGGCGCATGGTGGCGGGGTCGTCGACGGTCCAGACGTGGATCTGTTTGCCGGCGGACTGGGCGCGATCGATCAGGCCCGGGGTGAGGACGCGGAGGGACTTGTACTTCTCGGGAATCTGCAGGCAGGCGCCCTTCGACGGCAGGGCGATCGGCAGGAACCGCAGGAGCGCGATCTCGATCTCGCCGTAGCCGGTGCAGAGGCGGGGACCGAGCAGTTTGCGGATGCGGCGGACGCGGGACTGCGAGAACGACGAGACGCAGATCCGGTCGATCGCGTTCGCGGCCCGCAGTACGTCGGCCGCCGGGACCAGGCCGTTCTCCGCCTTGATGTCGAGGTTGAAGCGGATGTCCGGAAAGTGCTCGAGCAGTTCGTCGAGGCGGGGGATCGGCTCGTGGCCGTTGATCTTGGCCTTGCTCACCTCCGACCAGGGCAGCTCGGCGATCACGCCGGTGCGGTCGGTGACCCGGTCGAGGACGGAGTCGTGGAAGGCGATCACGACACCGTCGCTGGTCGCGTGCAGGTCGGTCTCGAGGTAGCGGTAGCCGAGGCCGACGGCGTGCTCGAAGGCGTGCAGCGAGTTCTCGTACCCGATCAGGTCCGGGTGTTTGGCGCCGCCACGGTGCGCCATCGCGATCGGACCGTCGTGGTCGAGGTAGGGGTACACGTCAGGAATTATGTACCGTTTGGCTGGTGACGGTACTCAGCCCCCGCCCAGACCTGTGGTCCCTCGACCCGTCCGTGGTGCACCTCAACCACGGCTCGTGGGGTGCCGTTCCGCGCCGTACGCAGGAGGTCCTGAGCGCACTGCGCGCCGAGGCCGAGGCGAACCCGATGGTCTGGTTCCGCTCGGTGGCGGCGCGGCTGACCGTCGCCCGGCTCGAGCTCGCTGCCTTCCTGCAGGCCGACCCCGACGGCTTCGCCCTGGTGCCGAACGCGAGCGCCGGCATCACCGCCGCCTTCGCCACGGTGCCCGTCCCGCGCGGCAGCCGCATCGTCACCACCAACCACGTGTACGGCGCCTCCCGGTACGCCGCCGAGCGGGTCGCGCGGGCACAAGGTGCGGAACTGTTCGTGGTCGACCTGCCGATGCAGGCGGACGACGACACCGTGGTCGCGCTGATCGAGCCCGCCCTGACCGGCGCTTCGGTGCTGCTGATCGACCACATCAGTGCCGCGACCGGCACGATCCTTCCGGTCGCACGACTGGTCGAGCTCGCGCACGATCGCGGCGTACCGGTTGTCGTGGACGGCGCGCACGCGCCCGCGCTGATCGACGCGCCGACCGGCGACGGCGCCGACTTCTGGACCGGCAACTTCCACAAGTGGCCGGCCGCACCACGGGCGACCGCCGGGCTGGTCGTCGCCGAGAAGTGGCGGCAGGCGTCGTACCCGCTGATCGCGTCTTGGTCCGAGTACGACGAGCGGCTGCCGGAGCGGTTCGACATGCAAGGCACGCAGGACTACGCGCCGTGGATCGCGGCGCCGGAGTCGCTGCGCGTGCTGGCCGACCTGGACTGGCCGGTGCGCCGGCCGCAGATCACCGCGATGCTCGAGGAAGGTGCGCGGCTGGTCGCCAAGGCGCTCGGTACGTCGGTCGGCGAGGTGGCGAATGCCGCGCCAACCCTGCGGTTGGTGGAGTTGCCGACCGCGGTCACCGACGCCGAAGCCCTGAAGGCGCACGTCTCCCGCGAGCTGCAGATCGAGATCACGCTGACCGGCTTCGAGGGCCGCAGCTTCGTGCGATTGTCGGCGCACGCGTACAACCAGCCGTCGGACTTCGAGAAACTGTCGGTGGGGCTTCCTAGAGTCCTCGCGTGAACGATATCGAGGGCTCTTACAACACCGCCGCGACCGACTACCACGCCATGCTGAAAGACCTCGTCGGCAAAGGCGTGGCCGAGCGCGTGATGCTCACATACTTCAGCGAGAAGGTCCCGCCCGGACCAGTCGGCGACCTCGGCTGCGGCACCGGCCGCATCACCGGATACCTGGCCGAGGCAGGCCTGGACGTGTTCGGGATCGACCTCACGCCCGGCATGATCGAGGTCGCCCGTAAGGCTTATCCCGAGCTGCGGTTCGAGGTCGGCTCGATCTTCGAGCTCGACCTGAAGGACGGCGAGCTGGCCGGGGCGCTCCTGTGGTACTCGCTCGTCCACACACCGACCGAGCAGCTCCCGGCCGCCTTTGCCGAGGTCCACCGGGTGCTCCAGCCCGGCGGCACTCTTATCTACGGCTACAAGGCGGCGCCGACCGGCTCGGGGGCGGTGCCTGTAGGCAACACGGCTGCATATCACCTCACGACGGCGTACGGGCACGACGTCGCTCTCGACGTCTTCGTGCAGGAGCCCGCGGAGGTCGCGAGTCTCCTCGCCGCCGCCGGCTTCGAGGAGATCGCCACGCTCACCCACGCTCCTGAGTGGGGTGAGAAAACGCCGCAGGCCTACAACCTGGTCCGCAAACCACTCAGCCTTTGACCGCTCCCGACGTCATGCCGGCGACGATCTGCCGGTTGAAGAACAGGAACATGATCAGCGGCGGGATCGTGATCAGCAGGATGTTCATGAACAGCAGGTTGTACTGCGTTGAGTACTGACTGGAGAAGTTGTACAGCGTCAGCTGGACGGTGGCGTTCTTGTCGCCGGGCAGGAAGTAGAGCGGGTTGACGAAGTCGTTGAAGACCGCGACCGACTGCACCACCACGACCGTCACGACGACCGACCGCAGCAGCGGGAAGATCACCCCGAAGAACAGCCGCAGCGGTCCGGCGCCGTCGATGATCGCGGCCTCGTCGAGCTCGCGCGGGATCGTCGACACGAACGCGCGGAACAGCAGAATGCAGAACGACAACCCGTAGGCGATCTCGATCAGGATCAGCCCGGGCATGGTCCGGAACAGCCCGAACTGCTGCAGCACCCAGATCGTCGGTACGACGGCCGGCGGGATGATCAGCCCGGCCAGCACCAGGAAGTTGATGAACGGGTTCCAGCGGCTCTTGCGGCGCTGCAGGACGAATCCGGCCATCGCTGCCAGCACGACCATCCCGGCCACACTGGCCACTGTCAGGATGGTCGAGTTGATGAACGCGATCACCAGCATGTAGTCGCGGGCCTGGACCACCTCGATGAAGTTCTGCACGAAGCGGAACTGGTGCGGCCAGGAGAAGTCGAGCAGCGCGGACTGCTGCCGGTCCTTGACCGCGGTCAGCACGATGAACGCGAACGGGACCAGGAACACCACCACCGAGGCCACGATCGCCACCGCGCTGAGCGCGAGTTTGCGACCCGGCCGGTGGTTGACCAACTCCGCCGTACTCACAGCTCCACCTCCCGCCGGTTCAGGAACCACGTCAGCGGAAGCACGACCGCAGTGACGACGACGAACAGTACGACGTTGCCCGCCGTCGACAGACCGTAGAAGCCGGCCTGGTACTGCTTGTAGATCACCGACGCGATCACGTCCGAGGTGAACCCCGGCCCGCCCCGCGTCATCGCCCAGATCAGGTCGAACGACCGCAACCCGCCGATCAGCGACAAGATGATCACCGTCACGGTGGCCGGTCGTGACAGCGGGAGCACGATCCGCCGGAACGTCTCCCACGAACCCGCGCCGTCGACGCGCGCGGCCTCGACGTACTCACGGGGGATCGAGACGATGCCGGCGATGTAGATCAGGGTGGCCAGGCCGACGCCCTTCCAGACGTCGACCGCGGCCACTGAGAGCAACGCCCACTTCGGATCGGTCAGCCAGCCCGGTCCGTCGATCCCGATCACGCTCAACGCGCCGTTGATCAGGCCGCGTTCGGGGTTCATCAGGACCGTGAAGGTGAGCCCGACACCGATCGTCGAGACCAGCACCGGGAAGAACACCACCGACCGAAGGTAGCCACGGGCAACGATCTGCGACGTGAGCAGCACCGCCAGCAGCAGCCCGAGGACGACCTTCGACCCCGACGTGACGACCGCGTAGATCAAGGTGTTCGTGAAGCCCTTGACCAGCGCCGGCTCCTGGAAGAACAACTTGAAGTTGTCGAACCCGATGAACTTCGACTCGAACAGGCTCCACCGGGTCAGGCTGAAGTAGAGCGAGGCGAAGGTCGGGACCAGGAACAGCACGCCGTAGATCAGCGCGGTCGGCAGGTAGAACCAGTTCGAGTAGGGGCGGTACACCCTCACCATCCCGCCAGTCCCAACTGCTGCGCCTGCTTCTTCACGTCCTCGTCGTACCGGGCGGCACCGTCCTTGGCCTTGCGGATGCCCGAGCCGACCTCGACCGTGATCTGCTCCAGCGACGGACCCTTGACCGGCGACAGGAACTCCAGCGCGAGGCTGGACCCGCCCGGCTTGTCGAGGTACGGCTGCATGTCCTTGATCGCCTGCGGTACGTCGTCCGGCAGCGTGCAGCCCTTGACCGCGTACGGCCCGGTCGGCGCCGCGGCCTTGGACAACGAGGCGCATCCTTCGGGACTGGCGAAGAAGGCGAGGAACTTCTTCGCCGCCTCCAGCTTGTCGCCGGTCGTGGTCTTCGGGATGTAGTTGGCGCCGGGCGTCCAGACGGTCAGCCCGTTCTTGCTCGCGTCGTCACCAGGCAGCGCGAAGAGGCCGACGTTCTTCGCCGCGTCCGGGTAGGTCGAGACCATGTTCGCGACGACGCCGGACAGGTTCGGGTAGTGCGCACCCTTGCCCTGGGCAAGCATCCGCAGGCCGTCGGGGAGCTTGGCCGAGGCGAAGTCCTTGTTCTCGTAGCCGGCGTCGTGGACGGCCTCGGTGTGCTCGAAGCCCTTCAGCGCGGCCGGCGACGTCGCGTACTTGGCCTGGTTCTTCGTGTAGCGATCGGCGAAGTCGGGCTCGGCGGCGGCCACGTTGTGGAAGTCGCCGAGCACGAACAGCTGCGAGGTCCAGGTCTCGCCGTACGTCTGGATCACCGGCGCGACGCCGCCACCGGCCGCCTTGATCTTGGCGTTGTTGGCCATGAACTCGGCCCACGTGGTCGGGACCTTCAGGCCGAGCTTGGTGTAGACGGGGATGTTGTAAAGCACCCCGCCGCCCATGAAGCCGCCACCCGGTACGCCGTACACCTGGCCGTCGGCGGTGACGGTCTTGGTGAAGTTCTCGTCGAGGTCCTTGATGTACGGCTGGTCGCCGAGCGGGACCAGGTTCTTCTGCGGCGCGATCGCCTGGAACAGCGAGCCGGTGTTGTAGTTGAACACGTCCGGCATGTCACCGGTCGCCAGCCGGGTCTTGACGATGTTGTCACCCTCGCTGCCGGCCGGCCGGGTCTCGGTCTTGATCGTGATGCCGGGGTTCTTCGCGGTGAAGTCCTTGACCAGCTGCTCGGCGGTTTTGATGTCCTGGTCCTGATTACCGATCAGATAGGTGATCGTGACCGAGCCCCCGCCGCCCGAGTCGCTGCTGGAACCGAGACTGCCCGCGCTGCACGCGGTCAGGGCGAGTGAGCCGGCCGCCAGTACGGCGACGGCGGCTCCTCGCATGCCTGGGCGGAACGTCATCATGACCTCCTAGGGGAATGCTGCGATGGGTCAGTGATTGAGAAGGGACTCGAGGGCGGCTCGGACTGCGGCCGGATCACCGGCGGCTTCGGCCAGTGCGGATGCGGGCTGGTCGAGGTACCGCTCCAGCCGAGCGGCGAGTAACGCGTCGTCCGCCGCGAAACCGCTCTCTCGCGCTCCCGCGACCACCGCGTCCCAGCTCGCTTCGTGATCGATCAGCTGGCGCACAGTCGGTTCGGCCGGCAGTTCCGGCTCCGCGACGTACGGGTCGGTGGCGGTCCATTCGTGCGTGCCGTGGCCGACCTCGACCGCGTCGCTCGCCCCCGGTACGTCGACTCGCGCCCGAGCCCCGACTGGAACGGTCACCGAGAGCGCTATCTCGCCGTTGCTCCGCGTCCACGCGACCGCGGCCTCGCCGTACGGCGTGAGGTGCTTGGCCGAAGCGCTGGTGAGTTGGCCGGTGATCAGCGGGCTGATCGTCAGAGAGCGGAATCCCGGTGTTGCCGGGGCGAGGCCGGCGACGCGGCGATGCATCCAGTCGGCGACCGCGCCGAGGGCGTAGTGGTTGAACGAGGTCATCTCGCCCGGGTTGATGCTGCCGTCGGGGAGCATGCTGTCGTAGCGCTCCCAGACCGTTGTCGCGCCCATCGTCACTGCGTACAGCCAAGACGGGCAGTGTGTCTGCAGCAGAAGCCGGTACGCGAGGTCCGCATGTCCGGTATCGGCCAACGCGTCGGCGATCAGCGGCGTACCGACGAAGCCGGTGCTGATCCGGAAGGCCGCCGTACGGACCAGGTCGGCGAGCCGCTCGGCGGCGCGCTGCCGCTGGTGTTCGGTCGGGAGCAACGCCCACTGCAGGGCGAGCGCGTAGTTGGTGGCGGCGTCGCTGAGGACGCGTCCACCTTCGGTGGTGTACTCGGCCGCGAAGGCCTGGCGGACCCGCGCTGCAAGATCGGCGTACTCGCGGGCGACCTCGGTGTCACCGACGACCTCGGCGGCCAAGGCAACAACCTCGGCCGACCGCGCCAGGTGTGCGGTCGCGAGTACGTCGGGGTCAGCCTTGGCGCGGAACGGGTCGTCCGGCGGCGCGGTCGGGTCGAGCCAGTCCCCGAACTGGAAGCCGCCTGACCACAGAAGGTTGTCGCCGGCCAACGCGGTCAGCTTGTCCACCCAGGCCCGCATGCTCGGCAACTGCCGGGCGAGCAGTGCAGCGTCACCGGTTCGGTTGTAGAGCACCCACGGCACGATCGTTGCCGCGTCACCCCAAGCGGCCGTGGCCGGCTCCGGATTGCGCAGTACGTCGGGGATGACGAACGGCACCGAACCGTCCTTCAGTTGCTCGGCCGACAGATCCGACAGCCAGTTGCCGAGGAACCCGGCGGTGTCGAACAGGAAGCTCGCGGTGGGGGAGAAGACCTGGATGTCCCCGGTCCAGCCGAGCCGCTCGTCGCGCTGCGGGCAGTCGGTCGGAACGTCGACGAAGTTGCCGCGCATGCCCCACACCACGTTCTCGTGGAACTTGTTCAGCAGGTCGTTCGACGACTCGAACCATCCGGTCCGCCGCAGATCGCTACTGACCACGACCGCGGTCAGGTCTTCGACCTGAAGCCCCGGTACGCCGGTCACTTCGGCGTACCGGAAGCCGTGGAAGGTGAGCGGGGAGTCGAGCACAACCTCGTCCGGCCCGGCCAGCACATAGGAGTCCGTCGCCTTGGCCGAGCGGAGCGGACGAACGCCGAGCTCGCCGTTCTCGAGAACCTCGGCATGCCGGACAACGACCTCGTCACCGGCCGCTCCACCGCGGACGGTGAGCTGCACACGGCCGACGAGGTTCTGCCCGAAGTCGATCAGCGTCTTGCCGCTAGGAGACGTGGAGAGCGCTATCGCCGGGACTCTGTCGACGATGCGGACCGGCGGGCCGTCCGGTGCGACGAGGAGACCGAGATCGGCGTCGAGCACGTCGACGGGCGAGTCGGCTCCTGGGGTCCGGCGCAGGTCGGTCCGCTGACCGTCGTACAGGTCGTCGGCGAGGATCGCGCTCTCTCGCGCGGTCCAGCTCTCGTCGGTGCCGAAGGTATGGACCTGGCCGTCGCCCGTCGTGACTTCGAGTTGCGCGAGGACGGCCAGCCGGGTGCCGTACACCTGACTCTGCTCACGGAAGCCGAGCCGACCGCGGTACCAGCCGTTGCCGAGCAGGAACTCAAGCTCGTTGTTGTCGCCGGCATGCACCTGGTCCGTCACGTCGTAGGTCTGGTAGCGCAGGCGATGCTGGTACGCCGTCCAGCCCGGTGCCAGTTCGTCGTCACCGACGCGGCTGCCGTTGAGCTCGGGCAGGTAGATGCCGTGCGCGGTGACATAGAGCCGCGCCTTGGTGATGTCACCCGGCAGGTCGAGGGTTGCGCTGAGCAGGGGAGCGGGCGAGCCGAGCGCGTTGTCACGTGGGCTGATGAAGCGCGCGCTCCAGTCGTCCGGACTCAGCAGACCGGCTTCGACGCTCGCCGGTTCGCTCCACCCACTCCAATCGCCGGCACCGCGAACACGGATCCGTACGTCGGCCCGTTCGCGCGAGGCCAGTGGCTCACCAGGCCACGGGACCAGCACTTGGTCGGCGGACTCCACGACGTACGACTGCTTCGTCGTACCGGTGATCTCGACCTCGTAGGCCGTCTGGGCGTAGTCGTCGGGTGCGGTCGTGGTCTGCCAGGACAGCCGGGGGCTGGCAGTGCCAATTCCGAGCGGAGTATCGGTCCGATGTTCGAAGCGGACGCGGCTCGGTGCGGCGAGATTCGGCATGAGGCTCCAACCGTTGCGAATGAAACGATTCAGAGTCAGCTTGCTGTGGTGGAGCGCCGAGAAATAGTCCGGAGTGCACGAGTCCTAGCACGAAATGAACCTCGGCCCCTATCGTGAGGCATGGCCGACGAGCCGGTACGGACCCGAGGAACCCTGCTGCACTTCGTCGAGGGGGCGATCGTGCACGCGGGACCACATCTGCACGCCGCTTCGCACCCCGCGCACACCCACAGTTTCTTCGAGGTCGCGCTGGTGATCGGCGGCGAGGGCGTGCACCACAGCCAGGCCGGCCGGCAGCGGCTGCGGTTCGGTGACGCGATCCTGTTGCGGCCGGGAGTGTGGCACGAGTACGAGGACTGCGAGGACCTAGTGGTCTACAACTGCTGCTTCTCGGCCGACCTCGTACGGCGTGAGCTGGCCTGGACACGGGAGGATCCGCTGCTCGGCTATCTGCTCTGGACGGGACCCTTCTCTGCGCAGCGTCGCGGCGTGCTCAGCACACATCTCGAAGGCGAAACCCTGGCCGAGGCCCGGCGCCATCTGGACGGGCTGCGGTCCTTGCGGGACCAGCCGCTGGGCCGGCATCGCGGTGACCTGATCGGCTGGCTGTCGCTATACCTCAGCTGCCTGGCCCGGACCGTTGCCGAGCGCGACGACCTTCACGAGCAGACGCATCCCGCCGTACTGGATGCGATGCGATTACTGGAGGCTGACCCGGCGCGGCAGTGGACGCTGACCGACTTGGCCCAGGCGCTGCACCTCGCGCCCGGCTACCTGGTGCGGTTGTTCAAGTCGGCCACGGGCCTACCGCCGATGGCCTATCTGTCCCGGCATCGCGTCGAGCTGGCGGCTGTCCAGTTGCTCCACACCGACCTGCCGGTGAGCCGGATCGGGGAGTCGGTCGGCTGGCCCGACCAGAACTACTTCGCGCGTCGCTTCAAGTCGCACTTCGGGCTGAGCGCAAGCACGTATCGACAACGTTTCAATACGCCGAAGCTCACTTCCGGCTCTCGATGAGTACCGCGAGGCCGTCCAGAATCCGCTCGAGACCGAACTCGAGTCCTTCGTTGTTCTGATTGCTTGATCGCAGCGCCGCGGCCAGGCTCGGGAAGCGCTCGGCCTGGGTCGTGAGGATCGTGGCGAAGGTGCCGAGGAAGGCCTCCTCGGTCAGGCCGGCGCGGCCGCCTGGCAGGGAAGCGGTCTGGAGGGCGAGCGTCCGGACGTGGCCGCTCAGCACCAGGATCGCATCGAACTGCTCACTGCCGCTCAGGCCGGAATCGGTCAGCGCGCGGACACCATGCTCCATCCAGGTCAGCTCGTTCGGGCCGACCGGGCGGCGGCCGACGGTTGTCAGCAGCAACCATGGATGCCGGTTGAAGCCCTCGTAGAGGTCCATCGACCACGTCCGCAGCGCCTCGCGCCAGGGCTGTTCCGGCCGCTCCGGGGGAGTGCCCATCGCGAGATCACTCATCACCGCGACCAGCTCGGTCTTCCCGGGAACATGCCGGTAGAGCGCCATCTTGGTGACCGGAAGATCGTCGGCGACCCGCTGCATCGAGACCGCGTCGAGCCCTTCGGTGTCGGCGATCCGGATCGCGGCCTCGGCGATCCCGGCCAGCGTGACCGCGGGCTTCGGGCCGCGACTCGGCGGCTGGGGCGTTCCCCACAGCAACTCGGTCATCCGGAAAAGCCCCTTCCCTGATCGGTTGATCTGTGTCTACCATACACATTATTGTGTCCACCGGACACAGTTAACTGAACGAGGAGCTGAGCATGAAGATTCTGGTGTCGGGTGCGAGCGTGGCGGGGCCGTCGGTCGCGCTCTGGCTGGGCCGTGCGGGCCACGAGGTGACGGTCGTCGAGATTGCGCCGACCCTGCGCAAGGGCGGGTACGCCGTGGACTTCCGCGGCGAGGTCTTCCTGACTGTCCTGGAGCGGATGGGCGTTCTGGGGGAGCTGCGGAAGCGGCAGACCGGTGGGAGCGCGATGCGGTTCGTGGACGCGTCGGAGAAGCAGCTGATGCGGCTGCCACCCGAGTTCGCCGGCGGGGAGCTCGAGGTACTGCGCTCGGACTTGTCCCAGGTGTTGTACGAGCACGGTCGCGACGTGGCGGCGTACCGGTTCGGGGACTCGATCGCGAGCCTGCACGAGACGGCCGGCGGTGTGGACGTCACGTTCGAGAGCGGACTGGAGGAGACGTACGACCTGGTGATCGGTGCCGACGGCATGCATTCGGTGGTGCGCAGGCTGGCCTGGCCGGCCGAGCGGGTGACCGAGCGTCACCTCGGGTACTACGTCGCGGGCTGGGAGGTGCCGAACACGATCGGTGCGGTCGAGGACTCGCTGCTCTACAACGTGCCCGGACGGATGGCGAGCGTCAGCGCCGACCGACGGGATCCGGCGCTGGCTCAGACACTCTTCGTGTTCAAGTCACCGGTGCTCGCCTATGACCGGCGCGACCGCGACCAGCAGAAGGCGATCGTCCGCGAGCACTTCGCCGGACTCGGCTGGCGAGTGCCGGAGCTGCTCGAAGGGTTGCCCTCAGCAACAGAGTTGTACTTCGACTCGATCAGTCGCGTCCACGTCGATCGCTGGTCCACTGGCCGGATCGTCCTGCTCGGAGACGCCGGGTACGGCGCGACCTTCGGCGCACTCGGCACCGGTACGGCGGTCGTCGGGGCGTACGTGCTGGCGGGGGAGCTGGCGGCCGGCAACTACCCGGGCGCGTTCGAGCGCTACGAGTCGCGACTGCGCAAGGCAGTGTCGACGACGCAGGACGGCAGCCAGGCGGGCCGCTTCCTCGCACCGCCGTCCAGGTTCGGCATCACAGCCCGGAACCGGATGCTGAGCAACCGGTTCCTGATGGGGCAGATGATCAAGATGGCTCAGAAGATGAGCACCCTGATCGAACTGCCGGCCTACTCGATGCAACAGGGCTCAACACAACAAGGTTCAGCCGAGCAGGGGCAGCTTGTGCAGGAATGACTCCCAGGAGTCCGGCAGCCAGCCGGGCACGCCGAGCACGGCCAGGTAGAGCCAGATCGCGACCAGCACGCAGCAGAACAGCGCGACGGTACCGAGCGCCTTCAGCCAGGCCGGCTGCTTCCCGGTCCAGGCGGTCAGCTCCTTGACCCAGTCCTTGACCTTGTAGAGCAGCCGCTGGGCCCACTCGAACTCGCTGGCCAGGACCGCCAGACCCGCGATGAACAGCGGGATGCCGCCCGGACCCGGCAGCCAGCCGGTCAACGGCGCCGCGATGATCAGCACACCGCCGACCACGCCCACCACGATGCGGTAGATCAGGTGCTTCTTCGGATTCGCCCGGATCCGGCGCCGCCACTCCCACCGGTCGTCGTCAGCGTCCAAGGTGACGTTGTGATCAGTGCGGTCGGGACTCTTGTGCTGCTCGGCCACGCCACCACACTACGTGCTGATCCGGCCGAACTCCCGGAAATACCGCTGCCGAATCAGGTGCGCGCGGCGCGGCCGAACTCCCAGTGCCACGGCTCCTCGCGGCTGCCGCCCTGGTCGGCCCAGGACGGGTGCACCCAGCCGAAGGCGCCGGCGTTGGCCTTCATCCAGCGGTACTGCGCGGAGCCGAACTTGTCGATGCCGCCACACAGGTCGACCGCGACGCCCCAACCGTGGTTCGACGTACCGGGGAGGGCGGCCAGTGACGGCTTGCGCGCGTACAGGCTCACCTGCGCCTGGTACGAGCGGTAGGAGTCGGTGATGCAGAGCGACTTGCCGAACGCCTTCTTGTAGGAGCCGGCGAGCTGCAGGTAGGCCGCGGCGGCGTCGCAGCGCAGCATGTGACCGTTGCCGGTCGCGCACAGTTTGCTGGCCGGGATCATGCCGTTGCTGTAGCCGCCCCAACCGGTGGTCGCGGATCCGGTGGCCAGGAACGGCATCGGGTTGACCGGGTCGCCGCCGATGCGGACCTCGAAGTGCAGGTGCGGTCCGGTCGAGTTGCCTTCAGTGCCGACCGCGCCGATGCGCTGACCGGCGACCACCTGCTGGCCGTCGGTCACGTTGACCTGGCTGAGGTGGGCGTAGAGGGTCTCGAAGCCGTTGCCGTGGTCGACGCGGACCAGGTTCCCGGCCCAGCTCGGGTGCTCGACCCGGATGGTGCCCGCGGTGACCGCGCGGACCGGCGTACCGATGGCGGCGGGGAAGTCCTGGCCGGTGTGGAAACCAGTCGACCACATCGCGCCGGACTGGCCGAACGGCGTACCGATCTCGTAGGTGCCGTCGGCGAGCGGCCACGTCCACGCGCCCGAGCCGACGTTGACCGACGTACCGGTGTTGCCGCAGCGGAAGTTGACCGCGCTCGGCCCTGCGGTGGGGGAGACCTGCGGCTTGGTGGGGGCGCCGAGGGTCGGGCGCAGTGCGGCCCAGAGGTTCTCCGGGACCGGAGTGACGACGACCGAGCCCTTGGACTCGTCGGAGGCGATCATCTCGTCGTTGTCGAGGGCGATGCCGATGTGAACCAGGCCGAGTGACCGGCTTCCCATCAGCATCAGGTCACCGGGCTGGATCTGGTCCGGCGGGACCTGCTGGTAGCCCGGGTAGACCTTGCTGATCGCGTCCGGCAGTTTCGCGTACGGCGCCCACGCGGCGCGGGCGGCGCCGAGGCAGCCGTACTGATCGGGGCCACCGGCGTCGATCGCATACGCACGGCCGACCAGGTTGAAGGCCTGGTTCACCGCGCGGATCGTCTCGGCGGGAAGCACCCGGAGCGTCTTGCCGGCCACTGTCACCGCTGCTGCGCCGGGAACCGGCTGACCGCCCGCGACGAGTGGGGTCAGGCCGGCCGGCAGCGCGGTGGGGTTCTTGAGGGTCGCAGCGGGCGGCAAGGTGACCTTGGCTGCGGTGAGCTCGGTGAGATAGGCCTGCCAGCGCAGCAGCGCCTGCTGGTTGCGGGCGCGCTGGAGCTGCTTCGACAGCTCGGACGCGCCGTCCAGCTCGGGAAGCTGGTCGATCGCGCGCGACGCGGCATCGGCCGCCTTCTGCTTCACGTCGTTGCCGAGTTGCTGGGCCCGCTCGGCGGCCGCCTTGGCCGCGGCGCGCTTGCCGGCCGCCTCGGCCTTGGCCTTGTCGGCCTCGGCACCGGCGTTCATGGCTTTGTTGTACTGCGCGGTCTGCGTGGTGCCGATCTGCTGGATCGCGGTCTGCCGGTCGGCGATCTCCTGGAGGTTCTCCGCGACCGGTGCCAGCGACCACAGGATCGACTCGGCGCCCAGCTGGGTGGGGATGCCCATCTGGTAGGCCTGCGCGGTCACGACACCGAGCTTGCGACGCTCCTCGTCGGCCTTGCCGGTCGAGGTGGTCGCCTCCGTCTCGGCCTTCTTGGCCGCGGCCTCGGCGGTCTCGGCCGCCTTGAGCGCGTTCGTGTAGGCGATCGTCGCCTTGGCGAAGTCGGCCTGCAGCGCGGCGGCCTCGGCCTGGAGCTGCTCGAGGGAGCGTTTGACGTCCGTCACGGAGGCCGGCGGAGGTGGTGTGGGCGTGCCGGCATACGCGGGCAGCGCCATCACTGCCAGCACGGTGCCGAGTGCCGCGAACCGCAGCCCCCGACGGTTCCCCAGAACCATCAGGCTCCCCATTGTCGTCCCGCCTCACGTACGCAGGGCGAACGAGCCCCCGCGCGTGCCCAGCGTAGGCCGCGAACGGTCCTGACGAAACCCCACCCGTGCCGCGCTGGAGCGACCGACTAAAGTTCGGAGTATGGCCTCGCACTTTGACGTTGTTGTCCTCGGCGCAGGTCCGGGTGGGTATGTCGCGGCGATCCGCGCGGCTCAGCTCGGGCTCAAGACCGCCATCATCGAGAAGAAGTACTGGGGCGGTGTCTGCCTGAACGTGGGCTGTATCCCGTCCAAGGCGCTGCTGCGGAACGCGGAGCTCGCGCACATCTTCCGGACCGAGAAGAAGGCGTTCGGGATCAGCGGTGAGGTCAGCTTCGACTTCCCGACCGCCGTCCAGCGCAGCCGCAAGGTCGCCGACGGCCGGGTCAAGGGCGTCCACTTCCTGATGAAGAAGAACAGCATCACCGAGTTCGACGGGTGGGGCTCGTTCACCGACGCCAACACCCTCGACGTGACGCTGAACGACGGCTCCTCGGAGACCGTCACCTTCGGCAACTGCATCATCGCCACCGGCGCCACCACCAAGCTGCTGCCGGGCACCCAGCTGTCCGACCGCGTGGTCACCTACGAGGAGCAGATCCTCACCGAGGAGCTGCCCGGCTCGATCGTGATCGCCGGCGCCGGCGCGATCGGCGTCGAGTTCGCGTACGTGCTGGCGAACTACGGCGTCAAGGTCACCATCGTCGAGTTCCTCGACCGCGTGGTCCCGCTGGAGGACCCGGAGGTGTCGAAGGAGCTCGCCCGCGCCTACAAGAAGCTCGGCGTCGAGATCCTGACCTCCACCCGGGTGGACTCGATCGACGACTCCGGTTCCTCGGTCAAGGTGACGGTGACGGGCAAGGACGGCGCCTCGAAGGTCATCGAGGCCGACAAGGTCATGCAGGCGATCGGCTTCCAGCCGCGCGTCGACGGCTACGGTCTGGACAAGACCGGCGTACAGCTCACCGAGCGCGGCGCGATCGCCGTCGACGGTCTCTGCAAGACCAACGTGCCGAACATCTTCGCGATCGGCGACGTCACCGCGAAGCTGATGCTCGCGCACGCCGCCGAGGCGATGGGCGTGATCGCCGCCGAGACCATCGCCGGCCACGAGACCATGGAGCTCGACTACGCCATGATCCCGCGGGCCACCTTCTGCCAGCCGCAGATCGCGAGCTTCGGCTACACCGAGGAAGAGGCCAAGAAGCTCGGCTACGACGTGAAGGTCGCCAAGTTCCCCTTCACCGCCAACGGCAAGGCCCACGGTCTCAACGACCCGAACGGCTTCGTCAAGGTGATCAGCGACGCCAAGTACGGCGAACTCCTCGGCGCCCACCTGATCGGCCCCGAGGTCACCGAGCTCCTCCCCGAGCTCACCCTCGCCCAGAAGTGGGACCTCACCACCAAGGAACTGGCCCGCAACGTCCACGCCCACCCGACGCTGTCCGAGGCCCTGCAGGAAGCCTTCCACGGCCTCGAAGGCCACATGATCAACTTCTGATCACCCCGCAACGGGCGCCCGCGGATCCGTCCGCCGGCGCCCGTTCGCATTCCCGAGATACACCCCATCTGGTGGGTGGACCCATCAGGTTATGGGTTCCCCAGCCGCATGCGAGTAGCCAACCCACCATCTGGTGGGTGGACCCACCAAATGCGGGCGGCCGGGGTGGTCAGGCTAGGGCGGCGCGGAACTTCGGGTAGCCCGGGGCGAGCTCGGTGAGAATTCCGGCGGCTTGGGCGAATTGCCGCGAGGTCAGCGCGAACTGCAGACTGCCCAGTTGATGGGCGAGGTCCGCGGCCACGGTGGCGGCCTCGTGCTGGTCGATGGCGGCCAGCCAGATCGAGGCGTCGTTCAGCCGCCGTACGCCGGATGGTCCCGCCAGGTGAGCCAGATGACCGCGGATGCCGTCGTCCTCGGCCGCGAGCTGCGCGGCCGTCTGCTCGATGGCTTGCTGTGAGTCGCGGGAGAGCCATTCGCGGGCGTAGGGGAGCGAGGCGCGCAGTGCGTCCTCGACCGACACTTGCTGGCGGCGTTCGAAGTCGGTGCGGAGGATGTAGGAGCCCTCGACCGAAGTGACTTCGTCGGCACGCCATGCCTCGAGGAACTGCGGTATCGGCAGCGTGGCATAGGGAAAGCCGTCCGGATCATGGAAGACGACGGCATCGTCGGTCACCTCGGTGACGACCACCCAGTGGTCACCGCCGACAGCCTTGCCCGGCGACCACGGCTGATGCGTGAGCAGGCCGACATCAACCGGACCGACGAGAGCCGGCGTGCTTGAGCTCAGTCGCGCCAACGCCTCGTCGGCCGAACCGCCCGACGTACGAGTGCAGGTCCAGCCCAGCAGCTCGATCGCCCGGTCGAGTCCCAGGTCCGGTTGCCAGCCGGGCGGATCGAACCACGGCAGCCCGGTGTCTTCGACCTGCGCGCCGAACGGCGACCCGGTCAGCACCTCGATCGCCGTCATCGGCACGTCGCGAATCATCATCGCCAGCGAGTTCGCATAACAGTAGGCGCCAGACCCCACATAACTCGTCATGCGGTGATCCTGGCATTTTCGGAATTCGTTGTCAGGTGTCGGCCGGATGTGAGCTGTAATGACGGGATGAGTCTGCCGGCGCCGTCAGATCCGCGCGTCTTCCACGGGTACGACGACCCGCCCGCGCATCCGACCTTGATCACGCTCGGCTGGTGTGCGGCCGGGGTGTTCAGCGGCGTCGGAGCCTTTCGTCTGGTGCTCCTCCGCATGCCGTCCCATCCCTGCGGTCCTGGCGTCGACTGCGGGCCCGAGACCTCAAGTCTCCTGGCTCTTGCCCTCGGGCTGACCGCCGTGGGTCTTATAGCGGCCGGATGGTCGCTGTTCTGGCATCTCCGGGACCGGCAGTACCGCTTCCAGCCGCCACCGAACTGGCCGCCGGTTCACCCGAACTGGCGGCCGCCGCGTGGATGGTCGCCACCGCCGAACTTTCCCAAGGCGCCCGAGGGCTGGCGGTTCTGGGTCCCTCAGGGGAAGCGGTAGAAAGTCTGGAGGGGTTCGCCCGGGTAATAGATGTGCAGGGCGAGGCCGGGGGCGGCGTCGGTGTCGACGATGGTGCCGCTGGCGGGGGCGGGCTCGAAGGGGAGGGGGACGGTTGAGCGGATGCCGGGGGCGCCGAGGACCGGGTGCCCGGCGAAGGTGGTGGCGACGGGGTTGTGCACGTGGCCGGTGAGGATGGCGGTGATGGGTTTGCCGGCCAGGACGGCTTCGAGGGCAGGCTGCTCGAACAGCAACCACTGGTCCATCACTGGGTGGTGCATGACCAGCGGCGGGTGGTGCATCGCCACGAAGATCGGCCCGTCGAACGGCTCCCGCAGTACGCCGTCCAGCCAGGCCAGCGACTCCTTGGACAGCAACCCGTGGTCCTCGTCCGGCACTGTGCTGTCGACCAGCACGAACCGGGCACCGGCAACGTCCCGCACTTGATGCACCGGATGCCCGTCTCCGGCCGCATCCACGAAACCAGCCAGCCCGGCCCGCAGCGGCGCGCTCACGTCGTGGTTCCCCGGCAGCACGAGCACCGGCACGTCCGTCGGCAACTCGGCTGCCAGTTCGGCGTACTCCGCCGGCAGCCCGTGATCCGCCAGATCCCCACTCACCAGTACGACGTCCACCGGCGTACTGAACTCCCGCAAGTACGCCGTCACCCGCCGAAGCCGGTCCCGCGGAACGTCCGTCCCGTCCAGATGCGGATCACTCAAGTGCGCGATGACGATCATCGCCCGACCCTAACCGCAGCGCGTCGATCGTCTCGATGAGGACCGACTTGAGTGGGGTGGCGGTGACGCCAAGAACAGCTGAGGTGTGGGCGGAGTCGAGCAGGAAAGGTTCGCGGTCGAGGTACTGCATCTCGAGCAGTTCCGCGGTGACCGAGTCCTGCGCACCGAGGCGCGCGAGCTCCACGAGCGCCAGTTCGGTGAGTTGCGCGTCCGGAGCGCCCGCGAGCGCGGTCAGCTCGGCGGTCAGCGCCCGAACCGACAGCATCGAGGTGGACGGCACGTGCCAGACCCGTCCCCAGGCCTCGTCGTGCCGTGCGGCGGCAAGCATCGTCCGGGCGGCGTCGCCGACGTACGTCCAGCCGTGCTCGACGTCGAGGTCGCCGGGGTACGACGCCGGAAGCCCAGCCAGAACACTGGGTACGACGAGCAGGTTGTAGACCGACATGGTGTCTCCGCCGAGGAATGCACCCGCGCGGATCTCGGTGACTCGGACGCGGCCGGCCTCGTGCGCGGCCAGGGCGTCGGCCCACATCTGCTCACGCACCGCGCCCTTCACCGAGATCGGGGCGGAGGGCTGGTCCTCGGTGACCGGTCCGCTGACCGCGCCGTAAGCGTAGACGTTGCCGAGCATGACGTAGTCCGCACCGCTGTGCTCGGCCGCAGCGAGCAGAGCGGCCGCAAGCGGCGGCCAGTCGGTTGGCCATCGGTCGTACGGCGGCATCGCGCAGTTGTAGAGCGTGGTCGCGCCGGCGGCCTGATCGGTGAGCCAGTCGACCGCTGTGGCATCGCCCGCGACCCGTTCGATGCCGGGATGATTCGGGCCGGAGCCGCTCCGCGTGACGAGCTTGACCCGCTCGCCACTGTCCGCGAGCAGTCGAGCCAAAGCCCGCCCGGTACCGCCCGCCCCGACCACGACAGAAAACGTCATTGCAATCTCCCGAAGAGTTGTTGGACCTCGACAGTACGAATCCAACGATGTCCACGGACATGGTCACGACGCTCAATGCCATATCCGACCGTCTAAGCTGATCACCGTGGACGTGCTGAGCGACGTACTGACTGCCTTGCGGACCGGTCGGCCGCACGCATCGCGGACCCACGAGCAGGCGCCGTGGGGGATCCGCTTCCCACCGAGCGATGGCGCTGGATGTCACGTGCTGCTCGAAGGCTCGTGCTGGCTCCTTCCGGCGCGCGGTGAGCCGATCCAGCTGCGCATCGGCGATGTCGTGTTCGTTCCGCACGGCGCCGGCTATGCCTTGGCCGACCAGCCGGACAGCCCGCTCAAAGACTTCCGCTTCGACACCGCGCCGGCCGCCGACGCGGTCGCTGTCCAGGGCCCCGCGATCAAACTGCTGTGCGCGGCGTACTACTTCGACCGGTCGAGCAGTCATCCGCTGCTCGACGACCTGCCCGAGGTCGTGCACCTGTCCGGCCGGGATCCGTCGCTGCGCGCCGCCATCGAACTGCTCTCCGACGAACTCACCGAGCCACGGGCCGGCTCGTCCGCGATCTTGACCGGTCTCGTCGACATGCTGTTGATGTTCGTACTCCGCGCCTGGTTCGCCGGCGAGCGCGCGACCGACGGCTGGGCCACCGTGCTCGCGGATCCCGCGCTGATGGCGGCGCTGCGTGGCATCCACGGCAACCCGCAGCACCCGTGGACGGTGGCCGAGCTCGCCACCCTGTCCGGGATGTCCCGGGCCAGCTTCGCCAAGCGGTTCACCAGCGCGGTCGGACGGACGCCGCTCGGCTATCTGACCTGGTGGCGGATGACGCTGACCGCGCGCCGGTTGCATGATTCCGACGTACCGCTGCGAACGATCGCCGCCCAGACCGGCTACGGCACCGAGTTCGCTCTCGCCAAGGCCTTCAAGCGTGAGTACGGCGTCGCTCCGGGTGAATACCGCAGGAGCCGCCTTACCGCCTGATGACGCGCCGACGCCGGGCTTGGCTGCCGGACCGCCATCTGCGAGATTTGGCGGCATGGCTGAACAGGTTGACGTGGTCGTGATCGGGCTGGGTGTAGGCGGCGAGGAGGCGTCCGGGCGGCTTGCCGAAGCCGGGCTGAACGTGGTGGGCATCGAGCCGCGGCTGGTCGGCGGCGAGTGCCCGTACTACGGGTGCATCCCGAGCAAGATGATGATCCGTGCCGCCAACCTGATCGCCGAGACCCGCCGGGTCGACGGCATGGCCGGTACGGCGACGGTCCAGCCCGACTGGGCTCCGGTCGCGAAGCGGATCCGTGACGAGGCGACCGACAACTGGAACGACCAGGTCGCGGTCGACCGGCTGGCGAAGAAGGGCGTCACGTTCGTCCGCGCGCACGCGACGATCACCGGACCGAAGACCGTCGAGGCGGGCGGCCGGGAGTTCGAGGCTTCGAAGGGCATCATCGTCGCGACCGGCACGGTCCCGCTGGTGCCGCCGATCGAAGGCCTCGCCGGTACGCCGTTCTGGACGAACCAGGACGCGATCCGGGCCGAGACGCTGCCGGCCTCGCTGGTCGTGCTCGGCGGCGGCGCGATCGGCGTCGAGCTGACCCAGGTCTTCGCCCGGTTCGGCGTCGCGGTGACCGTGATCGAGGGCGCCGAGCGCATCCTCTCGATGGAGGAGCCCGAGTCCGGTGACCTGGCCCGTGAGACGCTCGAGCGCGACGGCGTGACCATCAGCACCGGCGTCCACGCATCCAAGGTGGCGCACGACGGCAACGAGTTCACGATCACTCTCGACGACGGCCGCACGGTGACCGGCGAGAAGTTGCTGGTGGCAACCGGTCGCCGGGTCGACATCAAGGGGCTCGGCCTGGACCAGGTCGGGATCGACGCCGATGCCCGCAAGATCGAGGTCGACGAGCACGTCCGGGCCGCGGACGGCGTCTGGGCGGTCGGTGACGTGACCGGGGTCGGCGCGTTCACCCACACCGCGATGTACCAGGCGAACATCGCCGTCCACGACATCCTCGGCACCCAGAACGCGCCGCTGGCGCGCTACCACGCGATGCCGCGGGTCACCTTCACCGATCCGGAGATCGGTGCGGTCGGGCTGACCGAGAAGCAGGCCCGCGAGCACGGCCTCAACGTCGCCACCGGGCTGACGCAGATCCCGTCCTCGTCGCGCGGCTGGATCCACAAGGCCGGCAACGAGGGCTTCATCAAGCTCGTCGTCGACACTGACCGCGGTGTCCTGATCGGTGCGACCAGTGCCGGGCCGACCGGCGGCGAGGTGCTCAGCGCGCTCGCGATCGCCGTTCACGCCGCCGTACCGGTGCACTCTCTGCAACAGGTCATCTACGCGTACCCGACCTTCCACCGGGCGATCGGCGACGCGCTGAAGGACCTGTGAACGATCTCTCTTGCGATTCGATCGCAAAAGGACCAAGAATGTCGGCGTGCATGTTCCTGATGGGTTCTTCGACGCGCCGACCTCCGTCGCCACCGGCCTGATCGCGGCCGGTGCGGTCGGGTTCAGCCTGCAGCGGGCCAACCGCGAGATCCGGGAGACCGGTCCCGCGCTGGCCGGGCTGACCGCCGCCTTCGTCTTCGCCGTACAGATGGTGAACTTCCCGGTCGGCGCCGGCACCAGCGGCCACCTGCTCGGTGGCGCGCTGGCGGCCGCGCTCGTCGGCCCGTGGACCGGCGTACTGGTGATGTCCACGGTGCTGCTGGTCCAAGGGCTGCTCTTCGCGGACGGCGGCCTGACCGCCCTCGGCACGAACATCACGCTGATGGGCCTGATCACCGTGCTGGTCGGCTACTTCATCACTCGTGCTCTGCTGCAGGTCCTGCCACGCCGTACGGGCAGTGTCGTACCGGCGACAACCGTCGGCGCGCTCGTCTCGGTACCGGTCGCCGCACTCGCCTTCACGGGCCTGTACGCGATCGGCGGCGCGGTCGACATCCCGATCGGCAAGCTCGCGACCGCGATGGTCGGCTGGCACATCCTGGTCGGGATCGGTGAGGCGGTGATCACCGCGGCCGTGCTGGGCGCGGTCGTCGCGACCCGTCCTGACCTCGTGTACGCCGCCCGCCACCTGCAGCCCGACCTGATCCTGGTCGATGCCGACGGCAACACTTCCACCGTCTCGCCGGACAAGCCCATCGCCGCCAAGCCCGCAGGCCGCTTGTTCGGCATCGGTATCGCGGTCACGCTCGTCGTCGCCGGTGGCGTCAGCCTGCTGGCCAGCGCACATCCCGACGGTCTGGAGTTCGTCGGCGCGAAACTCGGCTTCGAGAGCGCCGCGAAGAGCTCCGCGGTCGCCGGCAGTCCGCTGGCCGACTACGGCGTGAGTGGCATCGGCAACGCGCAGGTCTCCGGTGCGCTCGCCGGGATCATCGGCGTACTGGTCACGATCGCCGTCGGCCTGACCATCGCCAAAGTCGCCTCCCTCCGCGCCAACAAAGCATCGTGAGTGGGGACGGCCTGCTCGTCGCGGTCGACAGCAAGGTTCATCGCATCCCGGCGCAGGTGAAGATCGTCGCGCTGTTCGTCTTCGTGCTGGCAGTGGTCTCCACCCCGGCCGCGCACTTCTGGGCCTTCGGCCTGTACGCCGCCTTCCTCGCCGCCGCGATCGTGCTGGCGAAGCTCCCCATGCCGGTGGTGTCGCGGCGGTTGGCCGTCGAGACGCCGTTCCTCGTGTTCGCCTTGCTGCTCCCGTTCGTGGCGACCGGGCCCACGGTCGACGTACTCGGCCTGCAGTTGTCGGAGTCCGGCGTACTGGGTGCGTGGAACGTGCTCGCCAAGGGCACGCTCGGTGTCATCGCCGCCATCTTGCTCTCGGCCACCACCGGCCCTCGCGACCTGCTCGCCGGTCTCGAACGACTGCGCCTGCCGTCGACGCTGGTGGCGATCCTGTCGTTCATGGTCCGCTACCTCACCGTGGTCTCCGACGACCTGCACCGGATGCGGATCGCCCGCGAGTCCCGTGGGTACGCCGGTGGCCGAGCCGGCCATCTGAAGGCGGTCGCCGGGGGAGTGGGCGCGCTGTTCGTGCGGAGCTTCGAGCGTGGTGAGCGGGTTCACCTGGCGATGCGTTCGCGCGGGTACACCGGCCGGATGCCGCTGCTCGGCGAGGTCGGCGCGACCCGGGCCCAGTGGCTCGAGGGGCTGACGATCTCCCTGGCCGCGGTGGCGGTCGCGGTGGCGGCTAGGGTTGTCGGCTTGTGAGCGGTCCCGCGATTCAGGTCGAGCGTCTGGTCTTCGCCTATCCCGACGGGAGGCAGGCGCTGTTCGGCGTCGACTTCACCGTCCAGCGCGGTGAGCGAGTCGCGCTGCTCGGCCCGAACGGCGCCGGGAAGACCACGCTGGTGCTGCACCTCAACGGCATCCTCGGCTCGGTCGCCGGCGGCTCTGGCAGCGGCCGGATCGAGATCGGCGGGACCGGACTGCACCGCGATCATCTGCGCGTGATTCGCCGCAAGGTCGGCCTGGTCTTCCAGGACCCCGACGACCAGTTGTTCATGCCGACCGTGCGCGACGACGTCGCCTTCGGTCCGGCGAACCTCGGCCTGCGTGGTGCCGAGCTGGACGACCGCGTGCGCGAAGCGCTGGTGCAGGTCGGCATGCAGGACCACGCCGACCTCGCGCCGCACCACCTCTCCTACGGTCAGCGTCGCCGCGTCGCCGTCGCGACCGTGCTTGCGATGCGTCCCGAAGTACTGGTTCTGGACGAACCGTCGAGCAACCTCGACCCGGCCAGCCGACGCGAGCTCGCCGACATCCTGACGGGTCTGGACGTGACGCTCCTGATGATCACCCACGACCTGCCGTACGCCCTGCAGTTGTGCGAGCGGAGCCTGCTGATGGACGGCGGCCGCATCGTCGCGGACGGCCGGACCCGCGACCTGCTCGGCGACCCCGGCCTGATGAGCGCACACCGGCTCGAGCTCCCGTACGGGTTCGATCCGCTCTCGGTTCCCGGCCCCGAAGGCCGCTGACGTAGGCGAGAAATACCTCGCCAGTTTCTTACCAAGACCTTGTTTGTTACCCGCGAGTCGGCCATCGTGACGTTAAGTATGTGAGTCGCCACCCCTCGCACCCAAGGCGGTCCGCCCATGAAGTCCATCGCCAGCCTCCTGTCCGCAGCCGCCCTCGGCGCTGCGATGCTTCTCAACCCCGGCGTCGCCCACGCCGCGGTCAACTACGTCGCGCTCGGCGACTCCTACGCCGCCGGCGTGGGTACCCGCACCTACATCTCCAGCAGCGGCTCGTGCCAGCGCTCCACGAAGGCCTACCCGTACCTCGACGCCGCCCGGCTCGGCGCGACCCTGACCTTCGTCGCCTGCTCCGGCGCCCGCGTCGCCGATGTCACGAACAACCAGCTCAGCGCGGTGACGAGTGCCGCCAACCGGATCACCGTGCAGGTCGGCGGCAACGACGCAGGCTTCTCCTCGGTGATCACGGAATGCGCCAAGCCGGCCTGGCTCGGCGACTGCAACACCGCGGTCAACAACGCCCAGGCCACCATCAACAACACGATCCCGGCCCGGCTGAACGGCCTGTACGGCGCGATCCGCAGCCGCGCCGCGTCGGCCAAGGTGATCGTCGTCGGCTACCCGAGGCTGTTCAACGGCACCGACTGCAACGCCGGCACCTTCTTCAGTGCCGCCGAGATGACCCGCCTCAACGCAACCGCCGACCTGCTCAACTCCAAGATCGCCGCCGCCGCGAGCGCGGTCGGGTTCACCTTCGTGAACCCGACCTCAGCCTTCATCGGCCACGCGGTCTGCGGCAGCCCCGAATGGATCAACGGCCTGTCCAACCCGGTCAGCGAGTCCTACCACCCCAACACCACCGGCCAGGCCGCCTACGCCAACCTGCTAGCCCCCACCCTCACCAAGTCCTGACCTCCGACCGTTTGATGGGCGGGCCTACCGGCGTGTGGGTGGGCTAACCGCATGCGGTGGGCCCACCCACAACGCGGTGGGTGAGCCCACCAAATGTCAGTCGGTGGTGGTGATGTAGGCGCGGAGGTGTTCGGCGGTGAGGGTGGGGCTGCTCTCGACGAGGTCGGCGGGGGTGCCGGTGAAGACGATCTGGCCGCCGTCGTGGCCGGCGCCGGGGCCGATGTCGATCAGCCAGTCGGCGTGGGCCATCACCGCTTGGTGATGCTCGATGACGATGACGGTGTTGCCGTCGTCGACCAGCTTGTCGAGCATCGCGAGCAGTTGGTCGACGTCGGCCAGGTGCAGACCGGTCGTCGGCTCGTCGAGGATGTAGATCGAGCCGCTCTTGCCCATGTTGATCGCGAGCTTCAGCCGCTGCCGCTCACCGCCGGACAGCGTGGTGAGCGGCTGACCGAGTCCGATGTATCCGAGCCCGACCGCGGACAGCCGATCGAGAATCGTCCGGGCCGGTCCCTTCACGAAGAATCCGCAGGCCTCGGCGACGGTCATCCGCAGGACCTCGCTGATGTTCTTGCCGCGCAGCTTGTAGGCGAGCACCTCGGGCGTGAACCGGGCTCCGTTGCAGACCTCGCAGACGGACGCGACCTCGGCCATCATCGCGAGATCGGTGTAGACCAATCCGATCCCCTTGCAGGTCGGGCAGGCGCCGACGGAGTTCGCGCTGAACAGTCCCGGCTTCACGCCGTTCGCCTTCGCGAACTCGGCCCGGATCGGATCCAGCAACCCCGTGTACGTCGCCGGGTTGCTGCGCTTGGAACCGCGGATCGGCTCCTGACCGGCCACGATCACGCCGGGCCGGCCGGGCAGTGAGCCATGGATCAGCGAGCTCTTGCCGGACCCGGCCACCCCGGTGACCACGGTCAGCACGCCCAACGGGATGTCGACGCTGACGTCCCGCAGGTTGTGCAGGGTCGCGTGCTCGATGGCCAGCTTCCCGGTCGGCCGCCGTACGTCGTCCCGCACTCCGACGCGGTGATCCAGGTAGCGGCCGGTCAACGTGCCGGACCGCTTCAGCCCGTCCAGGTCCCCGGCATAGCAAAGCCTTCCCCCGGAAGTGCCGGCACCGGGCCCGAGGTCGACGACGTGGTCGGCGATCCGGATCGTCTCAGGCTTGTGCTCGACGACCAGGACGGTGTTGCCCTTGTCGCGCAGCTGGATCAGCAGGTCGTTCATCCGCTGGATGTCGTGCGGGTGCAGTCCGACCGTCGGCTCGTCGAAGACGTACGTGACGTCGCTCAGGCTGGAGCCGAGGTGCCGGACGAGCTTCACCCGCTGCGCCTCACCGCCGGACAGTGTGCCGGACTCGCGATCGAGGCTCAGGTAGCCCAGCCCGATGGTGACCATCGAGTCGAGCATCTGCCGCAGACCCTCCAGCATCGGGCCGACGCCCGGGTGCTCGACCCCGGCGACGAACTTGGCCAGGTCGCTGATCTGCATCGCCGAGCACTCGCCGATCGTGCGGCCGTTGAGAGTGACGGAGCGGGCCGCCTCGTTCAGCCGGGCGCCGCCGCAGTCCGAGCAGGTCGCCTGCCTGACCGCACGCTCGCCGAACCGGCGGGCCGGAGCCTGCATCGCCTCCAGGTCCTTGCCGACGTACTGGCGTTTGATCTTGGCCGCGAGACCTTCGAAGGTCAGGTTGCTCTTGCCGACCTTCACCTTCATCGGCTCCTGCCAGAGGAACTGCTGCCAGGTTCCGGCCGGATAGTCGCGCAACGGCAGGTCGGGATCGAACAGACCCGACTGGACGAAGATCTGGTACCACCACGTCTCAGCGCCGTACCCGGGCGCCTTGATCGCGCCTTCGGCCAGGCTCAGGTCGCGGTCGACCAGCTCGTCGATGACGAGTTCGGTGGTTCGGCCCAGTCCCTCACACACCGGGCACATTCCTTCGGCGCGGTTGAAGCTGAACGCCGACGGCGGCCCGGCGTACGGCGTACCGGCGCGGCTGAACAGGACCCGCAGCATGGTGTGCGCGTCGGTCGCGGTGCCGACCGTCGATCGGGAGTTGGCGCCGATCCGCTCCTGGTCGACGACAATGGCTGCGGACAGGTTGCGCAGCGCGTCCACGTCCGGCCGGGCCAGACTGGGCATGAAGTTCTGGACGAACGCTGTGTAGGTCTCGTTGATGAGTCGCTGGGACTCGGCGGCGATGGTGTCGAAAACGAGCGACGACTTCCCGGATCCGGAGACTCCGGTGAACACGGTCAGGCGGCGTTTGGGGATGTCGAGCGAGACTCCGGCGAGGTTGTTCTCGCGGGCACCACGGACTTCGATCACGTCATGGTTGTCAGCAAGCATCCTTCAATCCTCCCATTGAACCGTCCGTAAAAGCTTTGTCCGCAGACCGCCGCTCAGCCGGGCGGCAAAGTTTCGACAGGCCGTGAAGGGTGGGACAATGGCGCGCATGCGAGCCACCGTGAAAGATGTCGCGAAACTGGCCGGGGTCTCCCCGAAGACGGTCTCCAACGTCATCAACGGTGTGGTGTTCGTCCGGCCGGAGACCCGGGCCCGGGTCGAGCAGGCGCTCAGCGAGCTCGACTACGTGCCGAACATGAGTGCCCGCGGCCTGCGCAACGGCCGGACCGGCATGATCGCCCTCGCCCTGCCCGACCTGCTCCGGCCGTACTCGGCCGAGATCGTGCACCTGGTCGTCGAGCTCGCCCACGAACGCGGCTGGGGAGTGCAGATCGAGCAGACCGCCGCCGAACCCCGTCGCGAGTTCGAGTTGCTGTCGAAGGCCCGCGCCTACCTGGTCGACGGCCTGATCCTGAACCCGGTCAACCTCGACGACAGCGCCGTCCTGTCCGCCGGGCCGCTGCCGCCCGTCGTGTTGATCGGTGACGTGGACCAGGACCTGGTCAGCCAGGTGGCGATCGACAACGTCGCCGCGGCTCGCGACATGACCCGGCACCTGATCGCGAAGGGCTGCCGCCGGATCGTCGCCGTCGGCACGCCGGAGATCCCGCGCGGGTCCAGCGGCGCCGGTGTCCTCGGCAGCGCCGCCGAAGCCCCCGGTACGGCGGCCTCCCGGCTGCGCACCGAGGGATATCGCCAGGCGCTCGAGGAGGCCGGAATCCCGAACGACCCGGCCCTGGAGATCGCCCTCGACCGCTGGCGACCGGAAGGCGCGGCGACGGTCGTCGCGAAGTACCTGGCCGACCACGAGGTGCCCGACGCGTTCTTCTGCTTCACCGACACCCTCGCCTCGGGCGCACTCTCAGCACTCTGGGGCGCGGGCGTCGCCGTACCGGGGGAGACGTTGGTCGCCGGCTTCGACAACATCCTCGAGAGCCAGTTCATGATCCCGCCGCTGACCACGGTCGACTTCGACCGGCGTGCCTTCGTCGCGGCCGCCCTGGAGCTGCTCGCAGAGCGGATGGCCGACTCGAACGCAGCGCCGCGCCGCGTGATGGTTCCGCACCGCGTCATCGAACGGGTCAGCACCACCCGCTGAACGGACACGATCAGGCAAAAACAAACACAAACACTTGTCAACGCATTCCAACGATGTAATCATCCAGGGGCCCCTGTGAAGGAGACCTGAATGAGTGCGCTGGACCAGCATTTCTCCCGGCGCCGGTTGCTCGGGACGGCGGCCGCGGTCGCCGGCGGCGGCCTGCTGCTGGGATGCTCACCTGGAGCGTCCCGGTCGGCCGCCGACCTCAGCTACTGGCACCTGATGACCGGTGGGGACGGGATCGTGATGGCCGGCCTGGTGGACGCCGTCAACGCCCAGAACCTCGGCTTCACGGCCACCCAGACCGTGCTGGCCTGGGGACCGCCGTACTACACGAAACTGGCGATGGCCTCGGCCGGCGGCCGCGCGCCCGATCTCGCGATCATGCACGCGTCCCGGATCGCCGGCTACGCGCCCGGCGGGCTGCTCGAGCCGTGGGATCTCGACCTGCTGGCCGAGGCCGGCCTGCACGAGAGCGACTTCCCGCCGCTGGTGTGGCAGAAGGGCCTGTACGACGGGAAGCTGTACTCGATCGCCCTGGACACCCACCCGTTCGTCCTCTACTACAACACCGAGCACGCCGAGAAGGCCGGTGTCACCGAGGACCTGCACACGCTGAAGTCGGCCGAGGAGTTCACCGAGGTCGCCCGCAAATTGCAGAAGGTGACCGGCAAGCACGGCCTGTCCTACGGTTACCTCGGCGACGGCTCGCAGATGTGGCGGCTGTTCTACACGTTCTACCGCCAGCAGAACGCCGAGATGAAACTCGTGCCCGGGCAGCAGGCCCAGGTCGACGAGGCGGCGGCCGTGAAAGCGCTGAAGTTCGTCCAGTCGCTGCTCGACGACACGATCGCCACCAAGGCCGGCGACGGCGGTACGGCGACCAGTGAGTTCCTGCACGGCGAGAGCGGGCTGCTGTTCGGCGGCGTGTGGGAGCTGCCCCCGATCAAGGACGCGAAACTGCCGTTCGACGCGATCCCCATTCCAACGTTGTTCGGCACCGACGCGGCGTACGCGGACTCGCACACGTTCGTGCTGCCGCGGCAGTCGAAGGCCGATCCGGAGCGACGCCGGCACACGTACCAACTGGTCGCCGAGATCCTCAAGCGGTCGGTGAAGTGGGCCGGCGCCGGCCACATCCCGGCGTACCAGCCGGTGGTGAAGAGCTCGGAGTACCAGGCGCTGAAGCCGCAGTCGAACTACGCGGGTATCCCGGCCTACGTGAACTACGACCCGGACGCGTGGTTCGGCGGCGCCGGCAGCGACTTCCATCGGTACTTCGCCGAGAACGTCCAGAACGTCTATCTCGGCAGCGGTGATCCGGCGACCGGGTTCGAAGGATTCGTGAAGCGGCTGAACGTGCTGCTCGACCGCCCGCAGCCGCTGTGAAAGGGGATCTATCGATGTCGAACCGACGAGGCGAGAGCCTCACCGGATGGGCGTTCGCGGCGCCGTTCGCCGTACTGTTCGGGCTGTTCCTCGTGGTGCCGGCGATCTACGGGCTCTATCTGAGCTTCACCGGCGAGACGCTGACCGGATCCGGCGGCGACCTGCTCGGTTTCGCGAACTACACCGAGGCGCTGACCGACCCGGACATGTGGCGGTCGCTCGGCAACACCTTGTGGTTCACGGTCCTGAGCACGATCCCGCTGGTCGTGCTGTCGCTGGCGTTCGCGTTGCTGGTGAACCTCGGACTGCCGGGGCGATGGCTGTGGCGACTGTCGTTCTTCCTGCCGTACCTGCTCGCCTCGACCGTCGTGGTGATGTTCTGGTCCTGGATGTACAACCCGAAGCTGGGTCTGATCAACGGCGTCCTGGCCGAGTTCGGGATCGGGCCGGTGGCATGGCTGCAGGATCCGAAAGTCGCAATGATCTCGGTCGTCGTCACCACCTTGTGGTGGACCATCGGGTTCAACTTCCTGCTCTATCTCGCGGCCCTGCAGAACATTCCGGAGCAGCAGTTCGAGGCGGCCGCGATCGACGGCGCCGGCAAATGGCGGCAGCTGTTCTCGATCGTCATTCCGCAATTGGCGCCGACCACGGCGCTGATCCTGACGCTGCAGATTCTCGCGTCGCTGAAGGTCTTCGACCAGATCTACATGCTGACCAACGGTGGTCCGGCCGGCTCGACCCGTTCGCTCGTGCAGTACATCTACGAGTCGGGCTTCACCGGCTACCGCTTCGGCTATTCGTCGGCCATCTCGTACTTGTTCTTCGCGATCATCGTGCTGGTGTCGCTGGCGCAGTACAAACTGATCAACCGCAGGAGCGCCGCATGAGGAAGCCTGGAGAAAACCCGTGGAGTGTCTCGCGGATGGTTGCCCTGCTGGTGCTGGCCGTCCTGGCCGCGACCTGGCTGGTGCCGTTCGCGTGGTCAGTGCTCACGTCGCTGAAGAGCGAGGCCGATGCCGGCGCATCGTCGATCAGCCTGAACCCGCCGGACGGGCTGGGATTCGATGCCTACCGCAAGGTGCTGTCGGCCGGGGACATCCCGGCCTGGGCGTGGAACAGCTTGCTGACCTCGGTGGCGATCACGCTGATCACGGTCGCGACCTCGGCACTCGCGGGCTACGCCTTCTCCCGGATCTCTTTCCGTGGCAGGCGCTGGCTGTACGCCGCGATCATTGCCGCGATCATCATTCCGCCGCAGCTGCTGATCGTGCCGCTGTTCCGGCAGATGCTGACCTTCAACCTGGTCGACACCTACTGGGGCATCATCCTGCCGCAGGCGTTCGCACCCGCGATGGTGCTGATCCTGAAGCGCTTCTTCGATCAGATCCCGGTCGAGCTCGAGGACGCGGCCCGGGTGGACGGAGCCAATCGGCTGCGGGTGTTCTGGTCGATCGTGCTGCCGTTGTCGCGGCCGATCCTGGCCGCGGTCGCGATCTTCGTCTTCATCGGTGCGTGGAACAACTTCCTCTGGCCGTTCATCGTGACCACCGACGCCGATCTGATGACGTTGCCGGTCGGTCTGCAAACGGTGAAGAGCGCGTACGGCCTGCAGTACGCGCAGAACATGGCCTCGGCGATCCTGGCGGCGTTACCGCTCGTAGTGGTCTTCCTGTTCTTCCAGCGCCAGATCATCAAAGGCATCGCCACCACGGGATTCGGCGGACAGTGAACAAGGCGTGAAGCAGGGCTCAACGTTTGCGTGACAGGACAACCTTCGCACGATACCTGGACAACAGTTCCGGAACCCGGGATTCCTGAACTGATCCCTTGAAAACCCCGTCACTCTCAGCAAGGCTTCACTGGTCACTCGGGGGTAGTAACGAGAAGAAGGGGGACGTGTGTCAGCGATGACAAAGCTCGTCGAGCACTGCCGTGATGTGAGGAGTCACGGCAACGGAGGTCTCGGACGGGCTTCGATCCAACCAGCGGTCTGCACCGGCATCCACGAGGTGATCTCGTCGATTCCGTCGGTGCGACCGCGCCGCGTGGCGGTGCTCAGACTGAGCAACGGTCTGACCACCACGCTCCGGCTTGGCGACGGCGCGGCAGCGCCGGATCCAGGCGCAACCGTGTTCGTCCGGGGTGGCCGAGGGATGGGCGATGAGCCTGCCTCCACAGGTGGGGTCATCCTCGCGTCGGTCGCACCGAACTGAACACTTCGATGGTCCAGTCCATCGGGCTGAATCAGTGATTCGCCGGTCTCAGGTCCCAACGCCGAGCTGAGGCCGGCAAGTCCCTGCCGAGGCCCAACGGCCTGGCCAGCAAGAGGTTTCCCGGCTTCTCAGTCGGGGATCGGTGAGGTGAGCGCCCGGATCTCGATCGGGGAGAACGGCGCCTCCGGAAGTTTCGCGGCCAGCTCGGTCGCACGCTCCAGCGAGCAGTCGACGAGGTAGTAGCCGGCCAGCACCTCCTTGGCCTCGGTGAACGGTCCGTCCGTCACCGCCGGTACGCCGTCCTGCACCTGTACGACGCGCGCACCCGCGGTCGTCAGTCCGTCCGAGGCGACGTACTCGCCGGCCGCCCGCATCTCCGCCTGCAGAGCGCGATGAGCGTCGTACACGGCATCCATGCCGGCGGCGCTCATCGCCTCCCAGGTCTCGGTGTTCCCGTAGATCAGCAGCATGTATTTCATGCCACCAAGCTACTGGTCACCAGGTCGCGCCGGCCGGTGCCTTGGTGACGGTGTTGAGCCGGTTGAACAGGTTGGTCAGGCCGATCATCAAGATGATCGCGGCCAGCTGGGTCTCGTTGTAGTGCTCAGCGGCGGCCGCCCAGGTCGCGTCGGAGACGGCCTCGCCGCGATCCGCGATCCGGGTCGCTTCCTCGGCGAGGACGAGCGCCGACCGCTCGGCGTCGGTGAACAGGTCGGACTCGCGCCAGGCGGCCACCTGGTGCAGGCGCTCGTCGGTCTCGCCGTTCTTGAGCGCAGACTTGATTCCGCCGTACACGCAGGCGGAACAGCCGTTGATCTGGCTCACCCGTAGGTGCACGAGCTCCAGCACCGGGCCCGGCGCTCCGCCTTGGTGGATGCCTTTGAAGATGTTCTGAATGCCCTTCATGGCGTCCGGCAGCAGAGCGGTGGGGCTGGTCATGCGAGCAGTCATCGGTGGTACTCCTTGGTTCCGTTGGGGTGTCTTCACTCCCTTGACGGATCCCGGCCCCACGATGTGACAGCGGTCCGCAGATCTTTTCGGACGCGCTCCTCGACGGATACGGTCAAGTCCGAATACTGAGCAGTCAGGCAGATCGGTCCGGAGTACTGCGCCCGGACCAGCGCCGCGTGCACGGCCGACCAGTCGGACATCCCCTCGTCGGCCTGACCGAACTGCGTCTTCCAGCCGTCCGCGGTCTCGACGTACTTCGCGTTCTTGAGGTTCACGATGCCGAGCCGCTCGGCGCCGAGTTCGATCGTCACTGCCGGGTCGTCGCCGGCCAAAGCGTCGTGGGCGGCGTCCCAGACGAGCCGGAACCTCTCGGGTAGACCACTCAACAGTTGCAGGACGCCCAACGTCGACGGTACGAACTTCCCGTGATGCGGCTGTACGCCGACCTGAACGTCGTACTGCTCGGCCAGTACGACGGCCGCCTCGAGCTGCTCGCGGTTCCGGCGTACCGAGGCGGCGTAGCCGTCGTCGCCGAGCGGGGCCATGATCCGGATCATCGGTACGCCGGCCGCCGAGCAGGCCGCGAAGACCGGCTCGCTGAGGTCGGAGGCCACGCTGATCGGCTCGATGCCCTCGGCCCGCAACTGCTTGGTGAACGTCGGCAGCTCGGCCTCCGCGGTCGCCGTCGTCACGTACGCCGTGTCCCGGACCGGGATCTCGGCCCCGGCGAACCCGAGACCGGCGATCAGCCGGCCGAGCTCGGCGCCGGGCAGCCCCGCCCACGGTTTGGTGAAGACAGACCAGAGATAGGTCATTCAGCGGCCTCCCAGCCCACTCATGGTGATACCTCGGACGAACCAGCGCTGCGTCAGGAAGAACAGCACGATCAGCGGCACGGTGGTGACAGTGGCTGCCATCAGCAACAGGTTCCACTGCGTTCCGTTGGTGTCCTGGAACACCTGCAGCCCGACCGACGCCGTCCGGGTCGCGTCGCTGTTGGAGATGACGAGAGGCCAGAGCAGGTTGTTCCACTGGCCGATGAACTTGAAGACCGCGAGGGTCGCGATCGCCGGGACGGCCAGCGGCACGATGACCCGGACGAACGCCTGCCACCGGTTCGCACCGTCGAGCCGGGCGGCCTCCTCGTAGTCGCGCGGGATGCCGAGGAAGAACTGACGGAGCAGGAAGACGCCGATGGCGGTGAAGGCGTGCGGCAGGATCATCCCCGGCCAGGTGTCGATGCCGTGCAGCTTGGCGACCAGCACGAACTGGGGAATCAGCGTCACCTGGGACGGGATCATCAGCGTTGCCAGGTAGATGCCGAACAGCCAGCTGCGGCCGGGGAAGTTCAGCCGCGCGAACGCATAGGCCGCGAGGGCGGCCGTAATGGTTTCCAGCAGCGTCGTGCCGGCGGCGAAGTAGATGGTGTTGAGCAGGTACTTGCCGAGGGGTACCAGGTCGAAAGCGCGGCTCAGGTTCTCGGGATGCCAGCTGGTCGGCCAGAACGACGGCTTGGCGGCCATCGACTCGGCGTCGGACTGGAAGGCGACCAGCACCATCATGACGACGGGGACGAGAGTGAGCGCCGTGACCAGGAAGCAGGCGAAGACGACCAGCTTGCGACGGATCTCAGTTGTCATAGTGCACCAGCTTCCGCTGCATCGTGAACTGGGCGGCGGTGATCAGGACGATGAACGCGAACAGCACTAGCGACTGGGCGGCGGCGTACCCCTGGTCGTAGTTCTCGAAGCCGGTCCGGTAGATGTACATGACGAGCGTGGTGGTGCGGGTGCCCGGGCCGCCGTTCGTCATGATGAGGGCCTGGTCGAAGACCTGGAACGAGCCGATGATCGACGTCACGATCACGAAGAACAGCGCGGGGGAGAGCATCGGCAGGGTGATGTTGCGGAACCTCTGCCAGGTCGAGGTGCCGTCGACGCGGGCCGCTTCGTAGAGCTGTTGCGGGATCGCCTGCAGTCCGGCCAGGAAGACCACCATGCCGAAGCCGAAGCTCTTCCAGACGCTCATCAGGATCAGCGCCGGCATCGCCCAGTTGTCCGAGATCAGCCATTGCGGCCCGTCGATCCCGAGCCGGCCGAGCACGGCGTTCACCAGGCCGTCGTGCGGGATGTAGAGCCAGATCCAGACGAACGCGACCGCCACCGTGATGGTTGCGTAGGGCAACAGCAGGAGCGAGCGGAAGACCGCGACCCGCTTCAGGCCCTGGTTCAGCAGCAGCGCGAGCGCGAGGCTGACCAGGATGGTCAGTGGGACGCTCACCAGCGTGAAGTACGCCGTGTTGCCGAGCGCGGACCAGAAGGTCGGATCGGGACCGAGCCGGGCGAAGTTGCGCAGCCCGGCCCACTTCGGGGCGCTGAACAGGTTCCAGTCGAGCAGTGAGATGACGCCGGCCGCGACCACCGGGCCGGCGGTGAAGATGAGGAAGCCGATCAGGCTGGGCAGGATGAACAGCCAGGCGGTGAGCGACTCACGGTTGCGCCAGCGTGGGGTGGGTTTCGATCCGGTCGTCACGGTCGGGTGCGGGGCAGCCGCGGGTGGTGCGGTGTCGACGGCCATGGTTCACCCCTTCCTGGCGGTGGCTTGGCGGATGGTGTCCTGGTGCTGACGCATCAGGATGTCCAGGCGCGGGGTGAGTCCGGCGATGGCATCGCTGACCGAGACCTGGCCGAGGAAGGTTCGCGGCAGATCCTGACCGAGTAGTTGCTTGACCTGGTTCCAGTTGGTGGTGACGTCGAACGCGTGCCCGCCGGCGAGCTTCCCGGCGAGGATCTGCTGGACGATGCCGAGGTTGTCCGGTGGGGCCTGGAACGCGCTGCCGGCGCTGAGCCGGGCCGGATTGTTGCGGCCGGCCTTGGCGTAGATGTCGAGCGCGCCGGTGCTGGTCAGTGTCTTGAGCAGCTTCCACGCGAGGTCGAGCTCGGCTCCCTCGCGCACCCCCGATGGAATCGCGAAGCTGGAGCCGGAGACCCGCGGCGTACTGCCGGCGGCGCCGGCCGGGAACGGGATCACGTCCCAGTCGAACTTCGCCTTGCGCACGTTGACGACCTGCCAGGGGCCGTTCTGCATGAACGCGACGTTGCCCTGGATGAAGTTGGCCAGCGAGCTCTCGGTGACCAGGTTCTTGATCGGCGGCGTCACCTTGTCCTTGACGAACAGGTCGATGACGAACTGGATCGCCTGCATCGCCTCGGGCGCGTTCAGCGTGCTGCGGTCGGCGGCGTCGTTCATCACGTTGCCGCCGGCGCAATAGATCCACGAGACCAGGTCGTCGATCGCCGGGGCGCAGGTGAAGCCGTACTGACCGTTCCCGGTGAGCTGCCTGGCCAGGTCGCGGAAGGTTGCCCACGGCATCGGCTCGGTCCGGGACGGGAGCGGGACGCCCTGTTTTTGCAGCAGCGTCTTGTTGTAGTACAGGACGGTCGGCGCGACGTCGAAGCCGATCGCGTAGGTCTTGCCGTTGAAGCTCGAGATCCGGCGGCTGGTCGGGTAGAAGTCGTTCAGATCGAGGTCCGGGTCGGCCGCGATCAGGTCGTCGAGCGGCCGGTGCGCGCCCCGGGCGGCGTACGTCGGGATCAGGGTGCCGTTGAGCGCGGTGACCAGGCTCGCGGTGCCACTGACCAGTTGCAGGTCGAGTTTGGTCGGGTAGCCGCTGGACGGGGTGAGGGTCGGGACCGACTTCACGCCGAGCTGCTGCTCGACGTACTGGCTGAAGTCGTCCCAGACCTTCTTCTCGGCGGCGCTGCTGGACCACATCGCCCAGGTCGCGGCGCCTCGGGGTGGACCGGAGGAGCAACCGGTGACGGCCGCCCCCAGGCCGGCCAGACCGGTGAGTTCGAGAAAGCTGCGGCGGGACAGCTTGGCGGGCATAGCTCTCCTCGATCGTTCTAGTGGAAGGCGAGATCGATCGCTTCGGCGCGGATGCGCTCCTCGTCGACCTGGACGCCGAGACCTGGGGCGGTGGGGACCGTGGCAACGGCCTTGGTGATCGTCAGTCCTTCGACATACAGATCCGAGAGCAGTTCCGGACCGTTCAGCTCGGCGGGTAGCGCGAGCTCGAGCTGGCTGAAGACGTGCAGCGCGGCGGCGAACGCGATCCCGCAGTCGGTCAGCCCGCTCGCGAGAATCTCGAGACCGCCGGAGAGCGCCGTCTGAGCGGTCTTGAGCGCGTTACGCAGTCCACCGGACTTGCAGACCTTGATGACGACGAGGTCGGCCGCCTGGAGCTGGATCGCCCGGGCGAGGTCCTGCGCGGAGAAGCTGCCCTCGTCGATGGCGACCGGAAGATCGATCAGCCCGCGGAGGCGTGCCATCGCCAAAGTGTCGGTGCTTGGAACTGGTTGCTCGACGCAATGGATCGTGTGGACGTCACGCGTGCGGTCGAGGAGCTGCTTGAGGGCGCTCGGCCGATAGGACTGGTTCGCGTCGAGCCACAACGGCTTGCCGCCGGCGACCTCGGCGACGGTCCGGATCGCCGCGGCATCGGCATCCAGATCACCGCCGATCTTCACCTTGTACGCCGCGTAGTCCGAAGACTGGACCGCGTGGTCGCGAACCGTGTCCTGGTCGCCGACCCCGATCGCGGAACACAGCGGGATCTCGTCGTGGATCTTGCCGCCGAGGAGAGCGTGTACCGGTACTCCGGCCAGCTTGCCGGCCGCGTCGTGCATCGCGACGTCGACGGCAGCCCGCGCGAAGGGGAACCCGTTCGACACCGCCGGGCTCAGCCGCTTCGCTGCGCGCTGGTGGAAGAGCTCGACATCGAACGGAGTGAGCTCGAGCAGGATCGGCGCGAGGTGCCGCCGAATGACCACGGCCATCGTCTCGGCGGTCTCGTAACTCCAACTGGGGAGCGCTCGCTGCTCTCCCCATCCGACCACCCCGTCCTCGGTCGTCAGCTTCACGAACACCACCGCGCCGGCCTGATCCGGCGGCGCGTCAGGTGCCCCCACCGCTCCGCTGCCCAGCACGAACTTCCGCGCAAACGGAACCGCGACGGGGAAGACCTCGACTTGCCTGATCCTCGACATGACAGTCCTCTCAGGCGGCGATCGACCAGGTGGCCGGGTCGACGAAGCTGGGACCGCGGGTGCCGTGGTCGAGCCAGTTGAGTGCGTCCTTCAGCACGTAGCCGGCGAGGGCGAGGTGGCCTTCGGCGGTGTCGCCTGCGATGTGCGGGCTGAGCAGCAGGTTCCCCGCTCGGAGAACGCCCTCTCCGAAGCTCGGCGGTTCGGGGTCGTAGACGTCCAAGGCGGCGTACAGGCGGCCGTCGAGGACGTGGTCGAGCAGTGCCTGCTGATCGATCGCCGGGCCGCGCGAGGAGTTGACCACGACGGCTCCGTCGGGGATCCGGCCGATCAGTTCGCGGGTGATCATGCCCTTGGTCTCCGGCACGTTCGGCACATGGATGGTCAAGAAGGCGCTCTCGACGGTCTCTCCGAGGTCAGCCATGCGTACGCCGAGTTCCGCCGCACGCTCAGCGCTCAGGTACGGGTCGTAGACGACGACATCACAACCGAAGGGCTTGAGCAGAGTGATCAACGCACGAGCTGTGCTGCTTGCCCCGACGATGCCGACCTTCGCACCGGCCAACTCATGCCCGCGGAACGCGGTCTGCTTCCAGCCGCCGGCCCGGATCGCGCCGTCGAAGCGGGGGAGCCGCCGGGCCTGGGTCAGCATCGCGGCCAGGCAGTACTCGCCGACGGACCACGCGATCCGCGGTCCCGCGGAGAACACCGCGACACCCTGCTCGAGAATCGCCGGGTCGATCAGGTTCTTCACCGTGCCGGCCGCGTGCGCGACCACCTTGGGCCCGCTTCCGCCGGACCACAGTTCCTTCCGCAGCGCCGGCGTACCCCAGCTCGTCAACACGACATCGGCACCAGCCACCAACTCAGGGACCGCGGCCGCGTCGAGACCGGCCGGCTTGGCCGGGTCGTCCGCGCCGGCCAAGTGCTGCTCGGTCGCCCAGACCACCTCGAACCGCTCGTCGAGCAGGCGTCGCGTCGCGGCGTCCACCACGTCGGCGGCTCGCGCGGGGGACATCAGCGCGGCAAGTTTCAGCCCAAGCTCAGGCACAGGGTCAGCTCCCTCGTTCGTCGGTGATCCGACGGTAGGCGCTTTCCGTTATGCAGGTCCAAGCCCGATTTCGCATGAACCGATACCGTGCCGGTATGGATGTCTCGCTGCAGCAGTTGCGTGGGTTCGTCGCCGTCGCGGAGGAACTGCACTACGGCCGCGCCGCCCAGCGCCTGAACCTGACGCAACCGCCGCTCACCCGCCAGATCCAAAGCCTGGAGCGCTCTCTCGACGTCCGCCTCTTCGACCGAACCGGCCGAGGAGTCCGGCTGACCGCGGCCGGTAGCGCGTTCCTCGAGCACGCTCGCCGCGTCCTCGCGCTGCTCGAAGTCGCCCCCGAGGCCGCTCGCCGGGCCGCCGACGGTCACACCGGAACACTCCGGATCGCGTTCACCGCGATCGGTGCGTACGCCGTACTGGCGGACTTCCTGACCACGGTCGCCGAGCATGCGCCGGCCGTGACGGCAGAGCTCACCGAGCTGGTCAGCCCGGACCAGTTCGAGGCGTTGGCCAAGCTGGAGATCGACATCGGTCTGGTGCGGCCGCCGATCCCATCGCAGTTCGCTTCTGTGCTCGTGCACTCCGAAGATCTGGTCCTCGCCGTACCGGCCGCGCATCCGCTGGCCGTCGGCGACTCGGCGGTGACACTGGCCGATGTCACCGAGGAGTACATCGGCTACAGCCCGGAGGGTTCGCAGTACCTGCATGACATCTGCGCGGCGATGATCGGCATGGATCGGTACGCCGTCAGCCAGCTCGCGTCGCAGGTGCCGACGATGCTCGCGCTGGTCCGGGCCGGGTTGGGATGTGCGCTGATCCCGCGCTCGATCATGGCGATGCGGGTCGAAGGCGTCAGCTACCGTGAACTCGACGCGGCCGACGCGCACTCGGTCACCCTGCACGCCTGCTGGAGCCCGGACAATCCGAACCCGGCGCTACAGCGCCTGACGGCGAGCTTGACTTCGAGTGCGCTCTAGCTCGTAGGGTCGAAGACATGACTGAACAGCAGGCAATTGGTTCGGGATTCGGGCACGACAGCACGGCGGACGATGTCCTCGCCGGTATCGACCTGAGTGGCAAGCTGGCGGTGGTCACGGGCGGATACTCCGGCCTCGGCCTGGAGACGACCCGGGCGCTGGCGAAGGCCGGCGCGCACGTGGTGGTCCCGGCCCGGCGCCCGGACGCGGCGAAGGAAGCACTGTCCGGCATCCCCGGCGTCGAGATCGACGAACTGGATCTCGGTGATCTCGCGAGTGTTCGCGCCTTCGCCGACCGGTTCCTCGCCTCCGGCCGAAGCATCGACATCATGATCGACAACGCGGCCATCATGGCCTCGCCGGAGACCCGGATCGGTCCCGGCTGGGAGGCGCAGTTCGCGACGAACCACCTCGGCCACTTCGCGCTGGTGAACCGGCTCTGGCCGGCGATCGCCGCCGACAGCGGGGCCCGCGTGGTCTCGGTGTCGTCGACCGGTCACCGGCGCTCGGACATCCGCTGGGACGACCTGCACTTCGAGCAGGGCTACGACAAGTGGGAGGCCTACGGACAGGCGAAGACGGCCAACGTGCTGTTCGCCGTCCAGCTCGATGCCCTCGGCAAGGACTCCGGCGTCCGCGCGTTCGCCTTGCATCCGGGCGGCATCCTCACTCCGCTGCAGCGGCACCTCGAACGCGAGGAGATGGTCGGGTACGGCTGGATCGATGCCGACGGCAACCCACTGAACCCGGCGTTCAAGTCGCCCGAGCAGGGCGCGGCGACGCAGGTCTGGGCCGCGACCTCGCCGAAGCTCGAGGGTCTCGGCGGCGTGTTCTGCGAGGACTGCGAGATCGCCGAGGTCTCCACCGACGACAGCCCCGGCGTCCGCCCGTACGCGATCGATCGGGAGTCGGCGGCGCGGTTGTGGACCGTCTCGGCGGAGCTGACCGGGGAGAACGCCTTCCGGTAGGGTCGGTCGAGTGGGTGCCCGTGACTGTCTCTTCTGATCCGTCCGTTGCGATCGTCAGCCGGCTGCGCGCGGCCGGCTGCGTGTTCGCCGAGGACGAGGCCGCGCTGCTCGTCTCGGCTACCGGTGATGCCGCCGAGCTCGAAGCGATGATCGAACGCCGGGTATCCGGGGAGCCGCTGGAGTACGTCCTCGGCTGGGCGTCGTTCCGCGGCCTCCGGATCGCCGTCGACCCCGGTGTGTTCATCCCACGCCGCCGTACCGAGTTCTTGGTCGCGGAGGCACTGCGGGTGACCGCACCGGGCGCGGTCGTGGTCGATTTGTGCTGCGGCTCCGGCGCGCTGGGTGCGGCCGTCGCCGCCGAGCAGCGTGTGTCGCTGCACGCGGCCGACATCGAGTTGCCGTCGGTGCGCTGCGCCGAACGCAATCTCGCGGCATCGCAAGGTGCGGTCTATCAAGGCGACCTGTACGACGCGCTCCCCGCCGAGCTCCGCGGACGGATCGACGTACTGCTCGCGAACGTGCCGTATGTACCGACCGAGGAGATCCGCCTGCTGCCGGCCGAAGCCCGGCTGTACGAACCCGTGGTGACTCTCGACGGCGGCCCGGACGGGCTGCGGCTCCTGGAGCGGGTCGCTGCCGACGCAACCGAATGGCTGGCGCCCGGAGGTCACGTCTTCGCCGAAGTGAGTGAACGCCAGGCGCCGCTCGCGCGGGAGGTGTTCGTCGAGCACGGTCTGGTCGCGGAGCTCGCCGTCGATGACGAGCTCGGCGCGAATGTTGTCCGCGGCACCTATCTCGGCTGACGCGCGGCTTAGACGCGGCGTTGGGTGTGGAGGAGATAGTCGCGGCGGTTGAGGGGGTTGTGGTCGGTGCGGGGGCGATCAGGTGAGGTGCCGGGGACGGGCTGGTAGTGGGAGAAGGTGGATTCGAGGACGCCTTCGCCTCGGGTGAGGCTCGGGAGTTGCTGCTCGAGTTGGTAGACGGCAGCTGCGGGGATGGCGCCTTCGAGACGTGAGGTGTCGGCGGCGAGGGCTGGTACTTGGGGGATGGCTCGCAGGCGAGCGAGAGCGGCGAGTACGGCGCTGGTGGTGTCGGTGGGGACCTCTAGCTGGAAGCGGTGCATCGGCTCGTGGACCGTCGTACCTGCTTGTTGGAGTGCGGTCATCAGGACCAGGGGAGTGAGGTTGCGGAAGTCGCCGGCGGTGCTCGACATGCTCTTGTCGAAGACGGCATGGGCGTGACTTTGCCGCGCCGCGTAACCCGAGTGGGTCAGGAACACTCGGGCGTCCGGGATCTGCCAGCCGTGGAGGCCTTGCGAGAGTGTTTCCCGGACGGTTTCCTCGACTGCTTTGATGAACGCGTACGGCATCGACCCGAGCTCGACCTCCAGCTCGAACGTCACGCCGGCATCGACCGGAGCCGGCTCGATCCGCAGTCCGATCGTGGCCAGGAACGGGTTGTCGTCCTTCTTTTTGATCTCGACCGCGGATCCGATGCCGCGGACCCGCTCGATGCAGATCGTCGTGGTCTCGCGGAAGCCGACCTCGATTCCGAACTCGGTCGCGAGCGTGGTCTGGATGACCTCTTTCTGGACTTCGCCGTAGAGCGAGACCGAGGTTTCCTGGCGGACGTCGTCCTGCCGGACGTTGATCAGCGGGTCCTGCTCGGCCAGTTGCGAGAGCGCTTCCCGGAGTTTTCCCTGGTCGCCGAGCCGGTTCGGGGTGACGACGGTCTCGAGTGTCGGTGGCGCGAAGAAGCCGGCGGCTTCGGTGGGTGGCGGAGGTTCGTCGGTGAAGAGCCGGTCGCCGATTCGTACGTCGGGAAGTCCCCAGACTCGGGCGATCTGACCGGCCTGGACTTCGCTTGCGACCATGGCGGCGCCGTCCGCGAAGACGCGCAAGCCGGTCACTTTCGCTTGGCGTTCGCCGTACCGGATGCGGTCGCGGATCCGCAGCACGCCGGAGAAGATCCGGACGTAGGCGATCTTCTCGCCTGCTGGTCCGCGTTCGACCTTGAAGATCACGCCGTGGAGCGCTCTCCCGTCCGTTCTCGCCGGTGGCAGCAGGGTGCGGATGGCGTCGGTCAACGCCGCGATTCCCGTGCCTGTGATCGCGGAGCCGAAGTACACCGGATGGACGAGCGCCTGCGCTGTCTGGCGAGCGAGTGCTTGCCGGAGAGCGTCGTGCGAGAGCGCTTCCTCGTTCTCCACGAACGTTCTCAGCAGCACGTCGTCGTTCCCGGTCAGGAGCTCGACCAGAGCGCCGTACGGGTCTGATGCCGTGAAGTCCGCGGTGCGCGTGCCGAGGTCGGCGACCGACCCCATCGGTACGACGGCCGGCGAGAGCTTGTCGGTGATCGCCTTCAGAACCCCGTCGTACTGGGCGCCGGAGCGGTCGATCTTGTTGACGAAGATCAGCGTCGGAATGCGCAGCCGCTGCAGGGTGCGCATCAGCACGCGGGTCTGCGCCTGCACGCCTTCGACGGCGGACACCACGAGCACCGCACCGTCGAGCACGCTCAACGCCCGCTCGACTTCCGCGATGAAGTCCGGGTGCCCCGGAGTGTCGATCAGGTTGACCGCGACCTCGCCGATCGTGAACGACACGACCGCCGACTTGATCGTGATCCCGCGCTGGCGTTCCAGTGCGAGCGAGTCGGTCTGGGTGTTGCCGTCGTCGACGCTGCCGATCTCGTCGATGACTCCGGCGGCGTGCAGCAGCCGCTCGGTCAGGCTGGTCTTACCGGCGTCGACATGCGCCAGGATGCCAAGATTCAGTACTTTCACGTCGCCTCATGTCCTCAGAGCAGCTGTCCGTTCCTTCCACGACAGACATGAAGCGAGCTCGCACGACTTTCTCCTTGGCTAGGGTTCTGAACAACCCCTCGAGTACACCAAGCACCGCGAGCACCGTCCAAACGTTTTAGCCCGCGGCTAAAGGAGACCTGTGCAACCAGCTGAAGCCGGCCAGTACGCCGCCGCCGTCCTCGGACCGATCGACTCTCTCGAAGAGGTCCAGGGATTCGCCGGCAACCAGACCTTCCGGCTGCACGCCGGTTCCGGCGCGACGGCGTACCTGAAGACCGGCGCGGCGATCGCGGCCGAAGCACACGCGATCGGGCGTGCCCGGGCGGTCGGCGTACCGGTGCCGGAGATTCTGGCGACCAGCCTGGAGGTGCCGCCGTACTTGATCCTGGCCGCGGTTGACGGCACGCCGTCGGATGAGCCGGAGGTGCTGGTCCAGGCCGTCCATGCTCTTCGTCGCCTGCACGGGATCCACGAGGACGCCGACTGGGCGGGTGGGTTGACCGCGCTGATCGAGGACCTGGGCACGCTGCAAGGCATCGTTCCCGACGACCTCGCCGACCGCCTCCGGGTGACGATGCCGCCGTTCATCGCCGAGGTTGCCGACGTACCGACGGTTCTGCTGCATGGCGATCTGCACGCTCGCCATCTGTACGCCGTCGATGGCAAACTGACGGCGATCCTCGACTGGGGCGACGCCTGCTACGGCGATCCCCGCTACGACCTTGCCCGGCTCACGATGACCGCCGACCCGAGCATCATCCTCACCGCCTACGGCCTCACGTCCAGCGAGAACGAGGAGAGAACGCTCTCTCGTTACCGCGTCCTCTGGTCACTGGCGGCACTGCACGCCGAACACGCCGCCGGCGGCGATTGGTTCGACGCGCATGTACGGCGGATCGCCGCGGAGCTCAGTTGATCAGCGTGCCGATGTGTTTGCCGCTGCTGATCGCGGCGGCCGCCCCGGACTGGTCGATGTCGAAGACGTGCAGTGGCAGGCGATGGTCGCGGGCCAGGATGAACGCCGCCTGGTCCATCACACCGAGGCCCCGGTCGATCACCTCTTCATAGCCGAGCCGGTCGAACCGGGTCGCGTCGGCGTTCTTGTTCGGGTCGGCGTCGTACACGCCGTCGGCGCCGTTCTTGGCGACCAGCAGCGCGTCGGCCTCGAGTTCGACGGCGCGCTGCACGGCCGGGTAGTCGGTCGTGGTGAACGGCTGACCGTTGCCTCCGGCAAGGACCACGATCGAGCCCTTCTCCAGGTGCCGCAGCGCGCGCAGCCGGATGTACGGTTCGGCGAGGTTGTTGATCGGTACGGCGGTCATCAGCCGGACGCCGTGCGCCCCGAGCGCGGCGAGCCGGCCGCGGAGCAGCACCGCGTTGATGACCGTGCCGAGCATGCCGATGTTGTCGGCCTCGACGCGATCGATTCCCCAGTCCTCGGCCCGGTTGCCCCGGAACACGTTGCCGCCGCCAACGATCACCGCGACCTGGACGCCGGTGGCCCGCAGTGCGAGCACTTCGGTCGCCAGGTGCGTGAGCCGGTCGCTGTCGAAGCCGAACTCGTCACCCCCGGCGATCGCCTGGCCGGACAACTTGAGCACGAGCCGTCGGTACATACTGCTCCGTTTCTCAGGGCGGTGGTGATCCGCGTCAGCAGATCGACCACATCCTTTCACCCCGGCAGCTGAGCCGTGCGCCCTTCGATGGCGCGCAGCACCGCCACCATGTCCGCGCCGCCGAGTCCGAGCGCCAGCGTCTCGCCGTACAGGCTGTGACAGAGGTCGAGCAGCGGTACGGCGAGGCCGGTGGCGCGGGCCTGCTCGGCGATCAGCCGGTTGTTCTCCAGCACGTTCGCGATCGATGCCTGGACGCCGAGATCGCCGGTGACGAGTTTGCGCACCTTGACCTGCGAGACGCTGCTCGCCATCGGCCCGGCGTCGAGCACCTCGGCAAACTGGGTCAGGTCGAGCCCGTGACCGGCGGCGAAATGGGTCGCCTCGGCGAGCCCGGTGACCATCGTGATCAAGAAGATGTTCACCGCGAGCTTGGTGAGCAGCGCGTTCGGCACCGGACCGCAGTCGAACATCTGGTGGCAGAGCGGCCGCAGCAACGGCCGAACCGCTGCGACGGCGGCGCGATCACCGGCCAGCATCGCCACCAACTCGCCGGCCTCGGCGGGCTTGCGCGAGCCGGAGACCGGTGCCTCGACGTAGTTGCCGCCCGCCGTACGGACGGCATCCTCGAGGCCCCGCGAGTACTCGGGTGAGGTGGTTCCCATGTGGACGATCGTCCGGCCCGCGACCGCCGAAAAGGCCTCGGTGCCGCGACCGAGGACGGTGTCGATCGCCGAGTCGTCGGCCAGCATCATCACCACGATGTCGGCCTGCCGAAGGACCTCGGCGGGGGAGTCCGCGACTTTCGCGCCGGCCGCACGCACCGGGTCGCAGCGGTCGGGTGAGCGGTTCCAGACGATCGGCGCCGCCCCGGCCCGAGCCAGGTTGAGTGCCATCGGCTGACCCATCACGCCGAGACCGAGGAAACCGACGCTCATCAACAACTCCGTTCTATGACAGCTGTCATAGAACGGTACTATGACGAGTGTCATAGAGCCAAAGGAGTTCCCCATGGAGCGGAGTCCGCGGGAGCGGATGGTGTACAGCGCCGCACAGCTGGTCCGGGCGCGCGGGCTGGCCGGCACCGGCGTACGCGAGATCGTCGAACATGCCAACGCGCCGCGTGGGTCGTTCCAGCACTACTTCCCGGGCGGCAAGGACCAGTTGGTCGGTGAGGCGCTGTTGTGGGCGGGCGACTTCGCCGCGAAATGGGCGGCCCGCTACCCGGAGACCACCAGCGACCCGACTCCCAGTGGCCTGTTCGCGCACATGGTCGAACCCTGGAAAGAAGAGTTCGCCAAGCGCGGCTACGAACGCGGCTGCCCGGTGATGGCCTCGGTCGCCGACCTGGGCGGTACCGACACTCCGCTCACCGGCCAGATCCGGGCCGCCCTCAACCGCTGGGAGCAAGCGGTCGCCGAGGAACTCGTCCGGATGGGCATCCCCGTCCCTCGCGCCCACCACCTCGCGATCCTGATGATCAGCACCCTCGAGGGCGCGATCATGTTCGCGCGCCTTCACCACGACGTCACTCCGCTGAACACCGCCGTCGCGACCCTCTCGCCGGCCCTCACTTCCTAGTAGCGTGTGGCAATGGATGTGTTGAGCGTGCAGGCGATCCAAGAGGCAGGGCTGGCCGACTGGAGCGAACTGTCGACGGCGTTGCATGCGCGGTACCTGGTCGGATCGCTCGCGGAAGGCCTCGAGTTCGCCCAGGCCGTGGCGGAGCTGTCGGCCGGGCACGATCCGGAGGTCCGCGCGACCTCGACCTTCGTGGACCTCAAGCTGGTCACCCCGGATGCAGTGGACGGCGACGGAGATGTCCGGTCCTCCGTGACGCAGCTCGACGTCGATCTGGCCCGCGACATCACCGGCCTAGCCGCAGCACGTGGCCTCAAGGCTGATCTGACCGGCATCTTCCTGGTCGAGCTGGGCCTCGACACCCACGATGCGGACGAGATCGGCCCGTTCTGGGCCGCTCTGCTCACCGGCGACACCGCGAACTACCGCAACCAGTTGGAGGTCGTGGACCCGACCGGTCGCACGCCGGATCTCTGGTTCCAGAAGACGACGCCGCACGAGACGCCGCGTCAGCGGTTCCACCTCGACCTCTGGATGCCGATAGCCCTCGCTCCGGCCCGCATCGAGGCAGCCGTCGCGGCCGGCGGCAAGGTCACGTTCGACGAGTATCCGTCGTTCACGGTGCTCACCGACGCGCAGGGGAACAATGCCTGCATCTGCACGATTCAGGGCCGATAAATGGGTGGGAGGCCGGCGAGCGGCTTGGTTATGGTGTGAGCGAGAGCCGCTTCTGAGTGCGGCGTGAGGAGGTGCGTGATGACCTGCATGGCTATCCGGTTGCGCACCAACTCCTCCAGCTGAGCTTTCGGACCGGTTGGTGCGTCGCGGCGTTGGCCGCGGGTCCTGTGCGTTCTGCGCACTTCGCACCTGCCGAACCGGAGCTTCCTCATGTCCTCCGTGGACACCCAATTGCATACTGCCCTCCTGCGCGCGCTCACCGGCGTGACGTACGACGTACTGCGCTCGCGCGCGATCGAACTGTCCGCCCGCTACCGGGAGGCGGCGGTCGCCGACGCGTCACCCGGTCTGCGGGATGAGCTCGACTGCCTCGCGTACGCCGTCGTGCGGATGCCGGCCACGTACCGCGCTATCCAAGCTGCGCTGCGAGCGGTTGATACCCATGTGGGCGCTGTCCGCACGCTGGTCGACTTAGGTGGTGGGACCGGCGCCGCCGCGTGGGCGGCCGCCTCGATCTGGCCGGGCATCCGCAGTCAGGTCGTCGAGCGCCAACCCGCGGCGATCAGCCTCGGCCGACAACTTGCTTCATCCTGGAGACCGGCGCCGCGGTGGTCAGCAGCGGACCTCCGCAGCTGGCAACCGTCGTCCACTGTGGATCTCGCGACCGTCGCGTATGTCCTGAACGAATTGGCGCCGGCTGTCCAGAACTGCGTCGTTGCTACCGCGGCGGTTGCTGCCGACACGGTGGTGCTCGTCGAGCCCGGTACGCCGCGCGGCTACCGGCACCTCCTCGAGGCGCGTGCTCAGTTGATCGGCCTCGGGTTCACGATCGCTGCACCTTGTCCGCACCAGTTCGAGTGCCCGCTGAGCGGTCCTGACTGGTGCCACTTCGCCGTACGGTTGCCGCGGAGCGAACTACATCGGCGGCTCAAGGACGGCACCCGGAACTTCGAGGACGAGAAGTTCAGCTACCTGGTTGCGACTCGCCGGCCGGTGCAGTCCGCCGCCGCGCGAGTCCTCACCCCACCGGTCCGTCCGAAGAACCAGGTGCTTCTCACGCTCTGTACGTCGGACGGCCGGCGAACCCAGACCCGGGTCCCCAGGTCGAGTCCGGACTACCCGGCCGCGAGGTCCGTCGTACAGGGAGCTGCTTGGCCGGCTCAGAGGTCGTAGCCGCCGGAGGCTTCGAGGGTCTGGGCGGTCAGCCAGCGGGCCTCGGGGGAGAGGAGGTAGGTGATCACAGCGGCGACGTCCTCGGATTCGCCGATCCGGCCGAGCGCGGTGTTGTCGGCGATCGGCGGAATCAGCTCAGGGTGCTGGGCGAAGGCGTCGCCGCCGAGGCGGGTGCGGGTGACGCCGGGAGCGACGGCGTTCACCCGGATGCCCCGGGCGCTCAGTTCCTTCGCGAGGTAGCGGGTCAGGACGACCTGCGCGCCCTTGACGCTGCCGTAGACCGAGTAGCCGTTCGACGGTCGCGAACTCAGCAGCCCGGCCGAGCTGGTCGTGAACACCACCGAACCGCCATCTGCGATCAACGGCAGCAGAGTCTGGGTGAGGAAGTACGGCCCCTTGAGGTGCACGCCGACCATCTGGTCGAACAGCTGTTCCGTGGTCTCCTCGAACGGCACCGGCGGCTGCCCGACACCGGCGTTGTTGACCAGGAAGTCGAACGTGTCGCGTCCCCAGCGCTCTTGCAGCGCGGCCGAGATCGAGTCCCGGAAACCGGTGAGCGCTTCCTGGCTGCTCACATCGAGCGGCAGCGCGACCGCGGTCCCGCCGTCCTTCTCGATCCGCTCGGCCGTTTCCAGCCCGCGCTCGGCGCTGCCGTGGTACGTGAGGATGACGCCGATACCCCGCTTGGCGACCTCGAGGGCCGTGGCCTGACCGATTCCGGAGCTTCCACCAGTGATGACAGCGATTTGCATGATCCCGCCTATCTTCTACAACGTCGTGGTTGGCTACCACTCCAGTAGACGTTGCGGGACAGAGGTTTCTGTAGACCGATGCTCGCCAGTCCTTGCACGATCCTGTCAGGCCGGCGGATGCGCGACGAAGCCGGTCTTCTCGCCCGCGACGAAGCCGCACGCCTGGTAGTAGGCATGGGTCGATTCCCGCTTCGATCCGGTCAGCAGCATCACCTTGTAGCAACCCGCGTCCCACGCCGCCTGCAGCGTGCCGGCCATGACCGCCTTGCCGACACCGGTTCCCCGGTGGGCCGCGTCCACGATCACGTTCTCCACGACGCCGTACGGCGCTGCGCCGCGGGTCAGGTTCGGGATCAGATTCAGGTACGTCGAGGCGATGACGACGCCGTCCTGCTCGATGACGAACAGGTGCATTCCCGGCGTGCGCAGGATCTCGTCGTACACCGCTTGGGCGCGTTCGTCTGGGACGACCGCGTCACGTGGATGAAGCTGCCGGTAGAGCTCCATGACGCTCGCGAAATCCGCAGGCTCGGCCTTAAGAAACATCGGACTCGCAGAGCCGGCTCGCGGTGATCAGGGGTTCCCAACCGGCTGCAGTCTGGTGATGGGACGCCTCCAGGTGCAGCAACGATCGGTTGCCCGCAGCAACATGCTGGAGGACCGGCCAGCCCAGTCCTGACACTTCGTCGGCGACAAGCTCAGCCGGGTCGAGCCACGCGACCGCGCTGATCCGCGCGTCCGTCGTACGCAACTCTGCGGACGACTGAGGCGTCGCCTCGAAGTACACGATCTCGACGCTGCGACCGCGCCACCGATGCAGGCAGTCCGCCATGACGCGCCCCGGCGTGACCAGTACGCCGGTCTCCTCGACGGTCTCCCGAACCGCAGCCTCGGCCGCCGACTCACCAAGCTCGACGTGCCCTCCGGGCAGCTCCCACCGCACCACTCCGAGCCGCTCGTGCCGAACCATCAGCACCCGTCCCTCAGCGTCTACCGGACAGGTGAACGCTGTGAGGCGCAGTGGCAGGTCGATCGCCCTCACGGCGTCCCGACCAGCAGGCAGAACGGATGTCCCGCCGGGTCGGCCAGGACGTACAGAGGTTCCGATCCTTGCCCGGTGCGGTCATGCAACACCCGTGCCCCGAGCAGCTCGGCGTGCACGCGGTGCAGCTCCAGCGCCTCCTTTGTCGGTACGGCGAAGTCGAGATGCATCTGCATCGGGATCTCGGCCGACGGCCAGGTGGCCCGCGGCAGCACATCGGTCCGCTGTACGGCGAGCTGCCGCCGCCCGTCCGCGTCGACGAGCACGAGCCAGTCCGGATCATCCGGCGTACCGTCTGCCGGCGGCTCGTCGCCCGGTCGGTACCGCAGTCCTAGGAGCTGCCGGTAGAACTCCGCGAGTCCTCGCGCGTCCTCGGTATCCAGCGCGGTGTGCATGCGCTGCGGGCGCGGCACCTCGTCGACGTCGAAGCGGACGATCACCAGCTCGTCATCCGGCTCCAGTGACGGGTAGTAGTCGCGCAGTCCGGTCAGTACGCCGCTCGCTCCGGCGAAGCCGTCCGCACGAGCCTCGTCATCGCTGACCGTGGCGACCGTCTTGGCAACTGCCGAGGTGATTCGCCCCGGCACGCGCACCTCAGGCGTCGACTCGAACACCAGCATCGCCGGTCCGACCTCGACGGGATCCTGGAAGCGCATCGTGATCCGCTTGCCGCCGTTCAGGACGGCCGGCAGGTGCGTCGCCCGGAATCGCAGTTCCTGGATAGCCATGGCCTTACCCTGTCAGAACGGGCCGGGGGCGTGACAGGATCTGGGGTATGGCGGGGAAAAGTGCTGATGAGCAGCGGCTGGAGGATCTGGTCCGGCTGCGGCGGGTGCGGGACCGGATCGACCGGGAGTACGCGCAGCCACTCGACGTCGACGCGCTGGCCCGGGGCGCCAACATGTCCTCGGGCCACTTGAGCCGTGAGTTCAAGCGCGCGTACGGGGAGTCGCCGTACAGCTACCTGATGACGCGGCGGGTCGAGCGGGCGATGGCGCTGCTGCGGCACGGGGAGATGACCGTCACCGAGGTGTGTTTCGCGGTGGGCGCGTCGTCGCTCGGGACCTTCACGACGCGGTTCACCGAGCTGGTGGGGATGTCGCCGGGCGCCTACAAGCGGGAGGTCAGCGCGGCGGCCGCAGGACTGCCGTCGTGTATTGCGAAGCGCGTGACCAGACCGATCAGGAATCAAGAAGTTTCCCAGGCCGCCTCGCACCTACTGTGATGGCCATGGACATCAAGATTGCAACCACCTTCCTCCCGCACACCGACCCCGAAGAGTCGGTCACCTTCTACCGCGACGTGCTCGGCTTCGAGGTCCGGATGGACGTCGGCGGCGGCACGATGCGCTGGATCACCGTCGGCCCGGCCGGTCAGCCGGACACGGCGATCGTGCTCTGCCCGCCGTTCGCCGATCCCGGCATCACCGAGGACGAGCGCCGGACCATCTCCGAGATGATGGCCAAGGGCACCTATGCCACCATCGTGCTGTCCACCCCCGACCTGGACGCGGTCTTCGAGAAGATCGTTGCCGGCGGCGCCGAGGTGGTCCAGGAACCGACCGACCAGCCGTACGGCGTGCGCGACTGCGCGTTCCGTGACCCGGCGGGCAACCACGTCCGCATCAATCAGCAGGCCTGACCGTACGCCCGGACCCCTGGAGACCACCGCATGACGAAGGCCGAACACGTTGCCGATAGCCACGACCTGATCCGGGTCGTCGGCGCCCGCGAGAACAACCTGAAGGACATCAGCGTCGAGATCCCGAAGCGCCGGCTGACCGCGTTCACCGGGGTCTCGGGCTCGGGCAAGAGCTCGCTGGTCTTCAGCACGATCGCCGCGGAGTCGCAGCGCCTCATCAACGAGACGTACAGCGCGTTCCTGCAGGGGTTCATGGCCAACCAGGCCCGCCCGGACGTCGACGTCCTGGACGGGCTGACCACCGCGATCATCGTCGACCAGGAGCGGATGGGCGCGAACCCGCGGTCCACGGTCGGTACGGCGACCGACGCGAACGCGATGCTGCGGATCCTGTTCAGCCGGCTCGCGAAGCCGCCCGCGGGCCCGCCGACGGCGTACTCGTTCAACGTGCCGCGGCGGGTCGCGACCGGCTCGATGGTCGCCGAGAAGGGCGCCGGGGTGAAGCAGGTCGTCCGCGAGGCGGTGTACGCCGGGGGCATGTGCGCTCGCTGTGAGGGGATGGGTGCGGTCACCGACTTCGACCTGACCGCCCTGTACGACGACAGCAAGTCGCTGAACGAGGGTGCGCTGACCATCCCCGGCTACAGCATGGACGGCTGGTACGGGCGGATCTTCCGCGGCGCCGGCTACTTCAACCCGGACAAGCCGATCAAGAAGTACACGAAGAAGGAACTGCACGACCTGCTCTACCGGGAGCCGACCAAGATCAAGGTCGAGGGCATCAACCTCACCTACACCGGGATCATCCCGGCGATCCAGAAGTCGTTCCTGAGCAAGGACGTCGAGGCGATGCAGCCGCACATCCGGGCGTTCGTGGAGCGGGCGGTGACGTTCACGACCTGCCCGGACTGCGGCGGCACGCGGCTCAGCCAGGAGGCGCTGGCCTCGAAGATCAACGGCAAGAACATCGCCGATCTGTGCGCGATGCAGATCAGCGACCTGGCCGACTGGATCCGCAAGCTGAAGGCGCCGTCGTACGCGCCGCTGCTGAACGCGCTCGGCGACACGCTCGACTCGTTCGTGTCGATCGGTCTCGGGTACCTGTCGCTCGACCGTCCGGCCGGCACGCTGTCCGGCGGTGAGGCGCAGCGGACCAAGATGATCCGCCACCTCGGGTCGTCGCTGACCGATGTCACCTACGTCTTCGACGAGCCGTCGATCGGTCTGCACCCGCACGACATCCAGCGGATGAACGAGCTGCTCCTGCAGTTGCGCGACAAGGGCAACACGGTGCTGGTTGTCGAGCACAAGCCCGAGATGATCGCGATCGCCGACCACGTCATCGACCTCGGTCCCGGCGCCGGCAGCGACGGTGGCGAGATCGTCTTCGAGGGAACGGTCGAGAAGCTGCGCACCAGCGACACGCTGACCGGGCGGCACCTCGACGACCGCGCGAAGTTGAAGAGCGAGCTTCGGACGGCGAACGGCGTACTGGAGGTTCGCGGTGCGGATACGCACAACCTGCGCAACGTCGATGTCGACGTGCCGCTCGGGGTGCTCGTGGCCGTGACCGGGGTCGCCGGGTCGGGGAAGAGCTCGCTGATTCACGGGTCGCTGGTGGGCCGGGACGGCGTGGTGACTGTCGACCAGAGCCCGATCAAGGGATCACGGCGGAGCAACCCGGCGACGTACACGGGGATGCTGGAGCCGATCCGGAAGGCGTTCGCGAAGGAGAACGGCGTCAAGCCGGCGCTGTTCAGTGCGAACTCCGAAGGTGCGTGCCCGGCCTGCAATGGCGCGGGCGTCATTTACACCGAGCTCGGCGTGATGGCGACCGTCGAGGCGACGTGTGAGGAGTGCGAGGGCAAGCGGTTCCAGGCCGCGGTGCTGGAGTACCAGTTCGGCGGGCGGAACATCTCCGAGGTGCTGGAGATGCCGGTGAGCGAGGCGCTCGAGTTCTTCGCCGACGGTCCGGCGAAGGTGCCGGCCGCGCACAAGGTCCTGGATCGGCTGGCTGACGTCGGGCTCGGCTATCTGAAGCTGGGCCAGCCGCTGACCACGCTGTCCGGTGGTGAGCGCCAGCGACTGAAGCTGGCCACGCAGATGGCCGACAAGGGCGAGGTGTACATCCTCGACGAGCCGACCACCGGCCTGCACCTGGCCGACGTCGAAAACCTGCTCGGCCTGCTCGACCGCCTGGTCGACTCCGGCAAGTCGGTGATCGTGATCGAGCACCACCAGGCCGTGATGGCGCACGCCGACTGGATCATCGACCTCGGTCCGGGAGCCGGGCACGACGGCGGCAAGGTCGTCTTCGAGGGCACTCCGGCCGCGCTGGTGAAGGCGGCGAAGACGCTGACCGGCCAGCACCTGAAGGAGTACGTCGCCGCTCACTAATCCACGGGTGTCGGCGGGCATCGTTGCGCCGTACGTCGGGATCGCGTCGAGCCGTGGTGCGCAGTTGTTCGGGACCGCGCGGACGCTGGCGCCTTCGGATGCTGGGGAGTATTGGGAGGCGTTTCGGTGGCAGTCCGACTACGCGGAGCGGGGCCGATCGATGAGTGAGGCGCCGTCGGATCCGCTGACGGTGATCACGCCGGAGCGGATCCTTTATACCGATCACTGGCTCCGGCGGAGCGGCTACGCGCCCCGCCAGACCTGGCGGCCACAGTCAGACCGGCCGTAGCCAGCGCTGCGATCAGTACGACGGGCATGAGTCCGGTCGGTACGACGCCGGCCGAGTACGTCGTACCGTCGTCGAGCCGGCAGTCGAATCGCGGCGGGAGGTAGCTGGCCCAGTGGTCGACGACGTGCGCGACCTGTGTCGGTGACGCTTGGCGGCAGGCCGGAGCCGGGGATGATTCGGCCCCGTGGGCCGACTCGCCTTCCGCGAGGGCAACCAGGGATACACCGAGCGCATAGCCGCCGATCGCGATGGATCCGCAGACGAGCGCCAGGCCGCGGTAGATGGTGCGCTGGCGGCGTTTGGCCAGGCCGAGGACGGTCTTGCCGACTCCCCAGAGGGCTATGAACAGGGCTGCTATGACGAGCAGCAGGGCGAGGATCATGTGGTGGTCCCAGGTCGTCGGCCGAAGGCGTCGAGCAGCCTCAGCTCCGCCGACGCATCGGATGTCAGCTCGCCGCTCGGGCCGTCGCCGTACGAACCGAAGGCGAGCATCTCGGTCAGGTGTGGTTCGACCAGTGCCCAGAGTTGTTCGGTGACGGTGGGGTCGAGGGTGTCGTCCTGGCGGGCGGTCCAGAGCAGGTCCCAGGCGTGGACGACGACGTCGACGAGGCGGTAGCGGAGGAACGCTTCGGCTGAGATGTCGCCGGCTGGGTGGTGCACGACCTGGTCCTCGGTTGCTCCGCGAAAGGCATCGATCTGCTGGGCGCCCGACTTCGCCAGATCGCCTGCCTGTTCATCCCGAACCGCAGCCCACGCCTCTGCCGCGCTCGCTCCTGCGAGCACCGCGACCGCGAACTGGTTCCCCTGCACCACGTGCTCGACGAGCTCCCGGACGTCAACCTCACAAGGCGTCGGCAGTCCCCACGCTTCCTCCGGCAGACCTCGCACCACGCGCTCGAACTCGGCCGAGGCTGCTGCCAACAGTTCCACGTCCATGCAGACACCGTACGGCGTCGGTAAGGACACGTAGACCGGTCGTTTCAGGGGCTGCGGATGGGCTCCTGAGCGTGGCCGCTGCCGCCCGTCGGTGTGGAGTACGTGTTCTTACCGACGAAGCTGTCGAGTGCGGACATGAACTCGGTGAAGTGCGAGTACCAGAGGCAGTGGTCTGGTGGTCGACGGGGGAGTCGCCGTGACCGGGGAGGGCGACGGCGACGGCGCGGAAGCCGCGGGCCGCGAGCGCGGGACCGACGCGCCAGAACTGCTGACCGGAGCCGAGCATCCCGTGCAGGAGGACCGCGACGCGCTCGCCCGCACCCCAGGTCGTCGTGTGCAGCTTCATGCCGGTCTTGGACGTCAGGAGAGCCTGAAGAGTTGATAGGCAAGTGGCTACTTGCCTATAGTGAGGCGTGGTCACGGTGTTCCGGGCGTTGGATGACGAGACGCGGCGAGTGATTCTCGACGAGCTGGCAGCGCGGGACGGTCAGACGTTGTTCGAGATCTGCTCGACGCTGACGACGCGGCACGGGTTGTCGTCGACGCGGCAGGCGATCTCGCAGCACTTGGGGGTGCTGGAGGCGGCGGGGCTGGTCGTGACGGAGAAGCGTGGGCGCTCGAAGTTCCACTATTTCAATCCCGAGCCATTGGCGGAGATCGCGCGCCGGTGGCCGGTCGACGGAAGGACCCCGGAATGAGAATCAACCTGGTGAGTGTGTTCGTGGACGATCAGCGGGCGGCACTGGAGTTCTACACCGACGTGCTCGGCTTCACGAAGAAGCACGACATCCCGCTCGGCGAAGCCACCTGGCTGACGGTGGTCTCACCCGACGCGCCGGACGGTCCGGAACTGCTACTGGAGCCCGCCGGCCACCCGGCCGTGAAGCCGTACCGCGATGCCTTGGTCGAGGACGGGATCCCGCTGGTGCAGTTCGCCGTGGACGACGTCGAGGCCGAGCATGCCCGGCTGACTGCGCGCGGTGTCGTGTTCACGCAGCCGCCGACCGATGTCGGCACCGTGATGATGGCGGTCCTCGACGACACCTGCGGCAACCTGGTGCAGATCGTCTCGCCGAAGTCAGCCGGCTAGCAGGACGAACTCGTTGCCGTCGGGATCGAGCAGCGTGTCACCCTCACCGGGTGTCGCACCGAGCGCGACGAGACGATCGACCTCGACCTGACGGTCGCCGTCGGCCCGCAGCTTCAGCTGGAGCCGGTTCACCCCGAGCTTCGGGTTCACCGGCGGACCACCCCAGGCGATCTTCGTCCCGCCGTACGGCGCCTGGATCGCGGTCTCCTCGTCCTGGTCCCAGACGAGCGGCCAGTCCAGCGCCTTGCTCCAGAAGTAGCCGACCGCCTGGCTCCCGTCCGACGACAGCGCGCCGATCTCGGCGGTGTCGGCCAGGAAGTTGTTGGTCGGCTCGATCACACAGAACTCGTTGCCTTCCGGATCAGCCAGTACGACGTGCTTCTCGTCGGGCGACTGCCCGATGTCGAGGTGCTGACCGCCGAGCTCGATCGCGCGGTCGACCATGCCCTGCTGGTCGTCGAGCGACGTACTCGTCACGTCGAAATGCATCTGGTTCGGGCCGAGCTTCGGCAGGTCCGACGCCACGAACCGAAGGCGGAACGCCCGCTCGTCGGCCGGCGCGAGGACGGTGTCGTCGACGAGCTCGAACCCGAGTACGCCGGCCCAGAAGCGCGCCAGCCCGGCGGGATCCTTGGCTGCGTAGGTCAGCTCCTGCAGACGAACACCCATCGGTTTCCACATCCCAACTCTCGGCCTGGTGCGACGCAAGCAGCCTAGACCGGTTCCCGCCCCGGAGCACCCCAATATCGCTCCAGGGCGGGTTGCCGTCGTACTAGCAGGCACCCGAATATCGCTCCGGGGCGGGCACGGTCGCCCTACCGGGTCACGCGCAGGTGCGCGCGCTCGGCGAGTTCCTCGGCGCTGACCATCGTCAGGATCGGAGTGCCGGGCTCGGCGAGCATGGTCACGACGAACTGTGCCTCGTTGTCGGCGGAGTTGTTCGCGCCCTGGAGGTGGATCACGTCGCCGCCCGGCTCGGCGAGCCCATCGCCGGCCTTGAGGATCCGCGGCGCCTGCCCTTCCAGCTCGAACAGGACCTCGCCCGAGATCACGTACCCGAACACCGGTCCCGGGTGCCGATGCGGCGGCGCGCCCGGATCGCCGGGTGCCAACGTGATCCGAATCGTCCTGGCCTCCGCACCGGCCGGAATCCGGAACTCCGTCCCCGGCACTGTCGAGATGACCTCGACCCCGGGCGGCAGGTTGTCACTCATGAATCCTCCAAATCGTGGCTGTCACTACCAAGACCGGCCACGCCGCTCGCCTGTGACATCTGCCCGAGCTGCGGGCATCATCGATCCGGTGAGCGACGAACGGTACGTCCTCTCGCCGATTCGGCATGTGTTGCTGGATGCGGACGGGGTGCTGCAGGACCTGCCGGGTGGGTGGTACTCGGCGATGGAGCCATATCTGGGTGAGCGAGCGCGAGAGTTTCTGCACCGGACCTGGAAGGACGAGCTACCGATGCTGGCCGGCCAGGGTGACTACCTACCCGTGCTGGCAGCGACCCTGCAGGAATTCGGCGTGGTCGAGCCGGTCACGACCGTGTACGACGCGGTGTGGAAGAACATCGTGATCGCCGAGGAGTCGTTCGAGATCGTCCGCGGACTGCGGCGCAACGGGTACGGCGTCCACCTAGGCACGAACCAGGAGCAGTACCGCGGCGGCCACATGCGGACAGTGCTGCGGTACGACGAGTTGTTCGACGTGAGCTGCTATTCGCACGACCTGGGCGTGGCCAAGCCTGATCCGCGCTTCTTCACGGAGGCCGCGCGGCGGATCGGTGCTGAGGTCGAGACCGTGCTGTTCGTCGACGACAACGCTCGCAATGTCGAAGGCGCACGGGCGGCCGGGATGGTCGCCGAGCAGTGGGACCTGACCCAAGGGCACGACGTACTGATCGAACTGCTGGCGAAGCATGGAGTGTCGGCGCGCTAGATCTGCCAGCGAGTACCGTCGGCGGGGACAAAGTGCCCATGCTTCTCGATGACAGCCCGCTCGGGTGAGGCCGGGTCGATGACCGGGTTGGTGTTGTTGAGGTGCGTGAACGCGAGCGGGCGGTCGACTTGCTGGACGGCTGTGGCGATCGGGAGGTGACCCATGACCGTCTGCCCGGGCATCTCGTCGTTGCTGTAGAAGGTTCCGTCCAGCAACACGTACGCCGCGCCCGCGGCGAACTGCGCGAAACCTTCTGGCAGCTGCGCGACACAAGGTGCATAGACGAGCGATCGGCCGTGGTGCTCGAAGCGGTACGCGATCACCCAAGGTCCGGGAGCGGGATCGTCGGCGTACCGGGGTTGCTTGTCGCTGACGGCGAGTGTCTTGATGGTGATTCCGTCCAGCTCATCGGGCACCGCAGACCAGGTCCAGGCGTGGTAGCGATCGGTGATGTCGCGGAAACGGGAGAGTGCGTTCAGTACCGCCGGGGGAGCGTGGACGGTCAGGGTCTCCGCCTCGCGAAGGAGAAGCAGGCCGAGCGTGTGGTCGAGTTCCGCGTCGGTCAGCAGTACGCCGCGGATCGGGGTCTCGCGGACTCCGGGGCCGGCGCGCAGCTCGGGAGTGGCGAGGATCTGCGCACGCAGATCGGGCGACGCGTTCACCAGGTACCAGTTGTTGCCGTCGGCACTGATCGCCAGGCCGTCCTGGCTGCGCGGCTCGAGCTCGGGATCGCGGCAGGTCGCGCAGGCACAGTTCCACTGCGGGAAGCCGCCACCGGCCGCAGTACCGAGCACGATGACCTTCATCGGCCGGGACTCCGCAGCACGAATCCGGTCTGACGGGGTTCGGCGAGGACGAGGTCGACGAGCCCGCGGTCGGGCGACTTGTGGCAGACGGGATCGGTGGCTGCGGCGTCGCCGGTGAGCAGGAAGGCCTGACAGCGGCAGCCGCCGAAGTCGAGTTCGCGCCGGTCGCAGCCGCGGCAGGTGTCGCTCATCCACTCCTCGCCGCGGTAGGCGTTGAACGAGCCTGAGTCGTACCAGATCTCGGCCAGTGAGCGCTCCCTGACGTTGTCCAGCTGCAGCGTGCTGATCGCCGCGGCGGCCGGGCACGGCAGCACGGTCCCGTCCGGTGCGACGGTGATCTGCCGCGCACCCCACCCGTAGGTGCAGGGCTTGGGGTACTTCTCGGGGTAGTCCGCGATCACGTAAACGATCTGCATCGCCCCCTTGAGCCTGGCCAGCGCGTCCCGGACGATCGGCTCGGCGGCGGCGAGCTGCTCTGCGGTCGGCATCAGCTGCGAGCGATTGCGCAGCGCCCAGCCGTAGTACTGCGTGTTGGCAAGCTCGAGCCGATCGGCACCGAGTTCCTCCGCGAACGCGATGATCGCGGCGAGCTGGTCGTGGTTCTCCCGGTGCAGGACGACGTTCACACTCAGCGGCAGGCCGGTACGGCGAACCAGGTCGGCCGCGATGATCTTGTGGTGATGCGCCCGGGTGCCGGCGATCCGGTCTGCGGTCGCCGCGTCAGCTCCCTGGACGGAGAGCTGGACATGGTTGAGCCCGGCATCGACCAGGCTCTGCAGTCGCGCCTCGGTGAGGCCGAGTCCGCTGGTGACCAGGTTGACGTAGGCGCCAAGGACGGCGGTGTGTTCGATCAGCTCGGCGAGATCCTTCCGTCCGAGCGGTTCGCCGCCGGAAAAGTGCACCTGCAGTACGCCGAGCTCGCGCGCCTGGGTGAGGATGTCGCGCCAGGCGGCCGTGTCGAGCTCGCTTTCGCGGCCGAGCAACTCGAGCGGGTTGGAGCAGTACGGGCAGTGCAGGGGGCAGCGGTGGGTCAGCTCGGCGGTCAGGCTCAGGGGCGGTGCCGCGTTCTTGGGGTTGCTCACGTCCACTCCACCACCTGCTTGTCGGCCAGCCGGTCCAGCAGACTGCGGATCTGCTCGGGCCGGACGGCGTCGTACCGGTCGGTGAGGAGTGCCGTGATCTCGGGCAGCGAGCGCTCTCCGTCGCAGAGCTCGAGCACTGCGGTGGCGGTCGGGTTCAGGATCAGCACGCCTTCGGGGTGCAGGACGACCGGGGTGTTCCGGACCGCGTCGTGACTCAGCCGGACGCCGCGCCGGATCCGCGGGCAGTCGGCGGTCACTGTTTGCTCGCGGCGTGATCGATTGCGTCGAGCAACGACCAGAGCACGTCGCACTTGAACGACAGAGCGGCAATGGCGGCGTCCTGCTCGGCCCGGGTGCGGCAGTGGCCGACCACCAGGTCGAGGGTGGATTGGCCTTCACCGGCGACGGCGTCGATCCGGTTCGTGAAGTAGGCGAGATCGTCCGGGCGGATCCAGTCGTACTGCGCCAGCATGTCGGCGACGCGTGCCTTCATCAGGTGACCGGAGAACATCTCGGTCAGTCCGGAGGCCACCGCTTCGACCCACGGCCGGTTCCGCGCGAAACCGACGTACGCGTCGACGGCGAAGCGGGCACCGGGGACGACATACCGTTCGTCGAGAACTTCGTCGCGGGTCAGCCCGACTGCTTCGCAGAGCCGGAGCCAGCGCTCCATGCCGCCTTCGCCGGGCGCGGTCCCGTCGTGGTAGACGATGCGGGGCAGCCATTGGCGGCGTACCTCGGGCAGCGGGCAGTTGCTGATGATCGCGGCATCCTTGCGCGGAATCGCGCTCTGGTAGTACCAGCGGTTCGCCGCCCAGACCTGCAACTCCGGCTGGGACAGCTCACCGGCATGCATCCGCTGGTGGAACGGATGCGTCCCCCAGTAACGATGCGAAAGCCCGCGGAGTGCGTCGACGAATTCGTCCGCTCCGAGCGGCTGCATAGGACCTCCCGAGTCATCCAGCGAGCTATGGAACAATTTCCAGATTTCGCCCACAGGATGGAACTCACGGGAATTGCGTCGATCAGCAAGAACCGCACCTGCCGGACCGGCGGCCGTTGCCGCAGGCCCGGACAGGCTGTTCATCGGACGGGGGCGGAAGTCCGATGATCACCTTGCTGTACAGGGGATACGGGTGGTGATCAGTTCACTCGGCCGGCGTATCCGGTGACCTCGGTGGGGGTCTCGAACTCGGTGAAATCCGGGGCGATCCACTCTTCCCGGGCAGTGTTTTCCACCATGTTTTTCTCCTTGCGATCGTGGCGGGGGGCGCCGTCCTCGATTCCGGTCCCACTGGGCCGGAATACGCACAGTAGAGTCCCGGAGAAGCTTTTCCCAGAGCCGTCCCGCGATGCGAGCATTTTCGTCCCCGTCCATCGATGTAACCGTCGACCGCGCGTAAATGAGTTGATCAGAGCGTCGTACGCCTCGGCGTGCACATAGCCCCAGGCCTAAAGTTGGAGGGTCCAAGGAGCGCCAGGATGCGAGCGTACGGCGCTTTGGCCGGGTTCGAGGTCCAGTACGTCGAGGAGTGAGTGGTCCTCGTCGATCGCATGGCTGAGGTGGCCGAACTTGCCGTCGGAACCTGGGGCCGTCGTACCGGCGAGGTGAAACGTGCCGTCCTCGCCATGGCCGACGCGCAAGACCGGTTCGCGCATCTCGAAGACCTCGGGCGTCTGAAGGCAGTTGGTTTGCAGCAACCAGTGGCGCAGCCACCAGGCGCGCCGGTCGCGGGCAAACGCGTGGTCGGCGACCCACCACATGAACGGCAGGTCCTCGTGGTCCCGGGCCTGCTGGGCCGTCAGGTCCGGTCCACCTTCCGGGACCTGCTCGAACGGTTCGTCGATCAGGCTGAAGGCGTACCCGTCCCCGTTGTCCAGGACGACGGCGTGGATCGTCGCGCCGCCCGGATTGCCGGCTCCGATCCCGACCGAGAGCCGGCCGACGTGCTGGTCGGTACCAGTCGTCCAGCCCACGGCGTACGACGCGAGCTCGCCCTGCGGGCCGGTGAACTCGCCGAACGCACGGCGATCCATCCCACGCGCATCCGCGGTCGGTACCTCGACAAACCGGCCCTCGACAACCTGAACATCCATACCCGAACGCTAACGCAACCGATCGAGCGCGAAGTCCTTCAGAACGAACGGCGGGATGCGATCGACCATGCCGCTGAGGAAGGGGACCGCGGCCAGCGTGTGCGGGACGGTCCAGGGCTTGTCGGTGTAGGCGATGAGGAGGTTGCCGACCAGCCGGAAGTCCTGGTGCGGGTGGGCGAGGATCCACTCGATCATGCGGGGATGCAGCATGGCTGAGGTGTAGCGCGGGTCGAGGCTGGCCGCGAAGTACCGCTGGTTGAACGCGTCGCTCTCGGTGTCGCTGGTCTCGAGCACAGGCTCCAGCGGCGGCAGCGAAGGCGGCACCACGCTGTCGTGGCTCACGCGCAGCTCGGGAAGGCTGACCGGCAACTCGATGGCGACCAGGTTGTTCACGACCGTGGTCGGGAGTTTGCCCCCGCTCGAATACAGGTACTCCGCCATCTCGATCCGGCGTCCCTCGTACTCACCCACGAGCAGCCGACGCAACGTGCCCGTCTCCCCAAAGCACCGCGCCCCAGCCGCAGCCAGCCGACCGCCAACGTCCTCGCCCGGCAACCACCCGTACCGCTCGGCCCCAGCCTGCAGCCGCGCCAGCTCCGCAGCCTTCCGATCGAGCCCCGGCCCAGCGATCCGAGCGATCACCCACCCGACAGCCATCACGCAACCAACCACGAGCGCAACACCCATCTGCATCCCGACAAGCGCATCCAGCCAGGTAGGCACCGCAAAACCAAACACCCCGGCAACCTAGTCGACCGCCCGGTCAACTGGGACTGCCCCCGGTTCGGTTGACTCCTGATCTGTGAGGACTTGGGTCCTTGCTGGAAGGATGTCTGTCATGCCGAAAGCTTTTCCTGAGGAGTT
>NZ_JBEXCU010000009.1:0-274795 GCF_040605415.1 Kribbella sp. NPDC005582 | reverse complement strand
ACTGCGACCGGGAGGTCGTGGGAGAGTAGGACGCCGCCGGACATTCACACTGTTAAGGGCCACCCCGCGAGGGGTGGCCCTTAACATTTGTCTGGATAAAACCAGCAACCGCTGAACCGCAGAGCGGCCGGCCTCAGCCTTCGGGAGCGATCCCCACCAGGGCTGCAGCGGCACAGATATGCACCGGCGTCAGCTCAGCGGGCGACACCGGCGCCTGCAGCAGCGTTCCGCGCTCGAACGGCGTCAGCTGGATATCAATTCCATGCGCGCCGGCCACCATGCCGCGGACATACGTAAGCCAACCCATCATCGGAATACCGCGCCGGAACACCCCGGCCGCAGCCGCGAGCTCGGTGTCGGCGATGCTGGCCCACTCGGGCTCCCAGATCGACACAACAGCCCGCAGAACCTGCGCAAAGCGCTCGGACTGCACCAGTGCCTCGTCATCGCTCCAATGAAGCGTGATCTGATCCGAGACAGTCGTCAGCGTGCCGCCCATCGACAGGTCGAACAGCCAAGGCAGCTCGCCGGTGCTCTGCAGATGCAGCCGCGTCGTGCTCGAGCCGTTGGCCAGCACCTTCGTGGTGGCTTCGACCATTTCCTCGAGCGGCGTCGATCCGTCCGCCTCCAGGACGTGGTATCCCCAGCGCTCGTCCTGCGTCCACATATGGACGTCCGGGAACGCGACAGCAACCGCTGTCAGCGTCCGTCCGACGCGCAGCGCGCGGTGCTCAACGGTCTCGTCTCGGTGGGCCCACTGGGCGCGTAGCAGCCAAGATGCCATCACGCCCTCCGATCGTGTGCCGGCCGATCCTGCGCAGCAGACGGTACGCCGATGGCCGGATGGTTGGCCAGGGTTCCGCCTACCCGGCGTGAAGAGCCCGTGCGGTTCCCTGGAAGTTCCACCCGACCAGTCTGCGGTACCGGTGGTTCGGAGCTGACCACCGGGGTCCGGTTTTAGTAAATAAGCGTCCGAAGCCGCTCAGCTCTTCGGCGTCGCCGCGAGCAGTCCACCCAGTGCACTGGCCTGGGTCCGCCAGTCCCGTACGCCGCCTGCCGCCCACCGCTGTCCGAGCCGATTGAGCGAGTCGCGATCGTTCTGCCAGATCGAGTCGGCCTGCCGCTGCGCGTAGGTCTTGTACGACGCGTCCCCCGTGCTGTCCGCCAGATCCATCAGGTACCGCATGAAGATGCCCTTGAACTGCTTCTGGTTGTCGTCACAGCTCCCCGCGGCATCACACGACTCCGTCAGGATCCCGCCCGGACTCAGCACCGTCGACGACATCGCCGCGTCACCCAACTGTCGCGCCTTAGCCAGTACGGCGGCATCCCCGGTCGCGCGCCACAACTCGAGCGCACCGCCGATCGCCAGACCCTGGTTGTAGGTCCACACCGTCTGCCCGTTGTTGGCACACGAACCAGTCAGCCCATCGTTCACCAGACCCGAAGAATTGATCAGGCCGCTGCCGACGAACCAGTTCCAGCCAGCCCTCGCCCGCTGAAGCCAGACTGTGTCACCAGCCAGCCGGTTGTGCAGCGCTGCTGTCATACGGACATACAGTCCGATCGTCACCGCGTTCTTGTAAGTGCGCTCGCGGTCCCACCAGACCCCGCCGCCGCACGAGCCCGTGTCCCAATACCCGTGCACATAGTTGGCGATGGTCACCGCCATGTCGAGGTACTTGCGCTCACCGGTGAGGTCATACGCCTGGATCCACGCGATCGCCCACCACTCGGTATCGTCGATCGCCCGGCTGATGAAGTTCCCCTCCAGCGCGTCACCGCTCTTCACGCCGGCCGGGAACACGCCCTTGTTCTTCTCGAACATCTCGTTGACGATCCACCGCAGATCAGTACGCCGAGTCCGCTGCTGATAGTCCATGACCGTGGTCAGTGCGACCGCCGAGTTCCACCAACTCGACAACCACCAGGCGGTGTACGGCTGATAGGCGTACATCAGGGCGTCGGCCGCGGCCGAGGTTCGATCCGCCGCCGGCCGGGCCCACGCCGTACAGGCTCCGTTTTGGCCTTCGACTGCGCGGCCGCAGGCGCGGACGGCGCCGCCGTACAGCTTGGAGCGAGGATCGGCGGTGGCGTAGAGCTTGGTCTTCACCGAGGTCGAGCCCGAGACGATGCCGACGCGGCCGAGCGAGGAACCGCCCGGCCAGGAGGCACCTTCGTTCCACGAGCGGTCGAGCCAGATCTCGTCGCCGGCCTTACCAGCGGAGATCGTGCCCCAAGCCATTCCGCGATTGTCGACGTGCAGTGCGATTTGGCGGCCGGACAGCGTGGCTGTCGGAACCGGCTGGTTGTCGCCGGACGGGCCATCACTGCCGTCGCAGGCCGCGGCACAGACGGTCGGATAGACCCACGCGGTGCAGTCCACCCCGCCGGCGTCGCCGCAAGCGCGGATCATCCCGCGCCGGTGACCGCCCGGGTCGGCCAGGTTGTACATGAGCGTCCGGCTGCCGGTCCAGCCGCTGGGGATCGAGGCCTTGCCCAGCAGACCCTCCCAGGTCGCTCCGCCGTCCCAGCTGCGATCGAGCCAGACTGCGTCGTTGGTGACGCCGTTGTCGATGCTGCCCCAGGCCATCGAGTCCTTGTCGGATACATGCAGTACGACGCGGCGTCCGTTGATCACCTTCTCGGGCACCGGGAAGGTCTCCTGCTGAGCCCGCGACGGATCAAGCGTGTCGCAAGCGACCGAGCACACTTGGGCCAACGGGACTGAGTCAGCCTGCGCCGGTACGACGAGTACGGCGCTCAGCAACGCCAGTACGAGGATCAGCCGAGCCATGTCACCCTCCCAGCCCGGACTGCGCAGCCCAAGTCGCATCGGCGTTGTAACTGCCGCCGCCGTCCCAGGCGTTCGCACCGCTGGCCGTAGCGATGTACACCAGCTCGGCAGCGTGCCGCACGTAGTAGCTGGGATAGTTCAGAGACTGCAGCGACAAATTCCCCGCCCCACCAGCCAGCGGCGGCTGCGCGCAGAACGTCGCATCCCGGCGGAACGTGTCAGTCCCGTCGCTAGTGGCCTTCTGCAGCCGGTAGTTGCTGTGCCGCAGATACTGACCGGGGAAGTTCAACGACTCGAGCGAATAGCAGCTGCCCTCCGCCAGCCCAGCCCGTACGACGAAGGTCGCGTCCTGCCGGTCAGCAAGCGCTGAGCCGGCGTCGATGACGTCAGTCCGAGCAAGGCTGTCGCGGTGCCGCAGTACTCGGTTGGTGTAGCCGGTCGTGGTCACCCGGAAGGTGCGCGTCTGGCCAACGGTGAGATCAGCACCGCTCTTCCACCACGCCGGCACGAGGTTCCAGGTCGAGTCATCGCGGAAGGAGCCGCCGGTGTCGCCGTCGACCCACACTTCCGAGTTGCGATGCCGCAGGTACTGACCAGGTCGTGCTGCGGACTCCAGCGACGTACCGCCGCCGCTCAGGCCGGGACGCGCACAGAAGGTCGCGTCGGCCGCGAAGGTGCCGCCGGTGTTGGCCTCTTTGTAGACGCGCTGATCGCGCTGGCGCAGGTACTGACCGGGGAAGTTGCGCGACTCGAACGAGAAGCAACTCCCGTTCGACAGGCCGGGGCGCACCCAGAAGCTCGCGTCCTGCTTCAGACCCTGGCTGCTCGCGGAGTCGACCACCTCGGTGTTGGCGACGCCTCCGATGTGCCGGAGATAGCGGTTGGTGTAGTTCGGCGTGGTGACGCGGAACGAGACGAGCTTGCCGGTCGGTAGACCGGTGCCGTTCGCGGCTGCCAGGACCTGTTGATGAACGGCGCGGACCCGGGCGAAGTCCATCTTCTGCACCTGGCGGTCGTAGGTGAAGAAGCCGTTGATCTCGTCCTCGACGTCGGTGGGTTCGGTGTAGACCGAGCCCGACAGTCCGGAGCCGTTGATCAGATCCGGAAGCTGGCTGGTGATCTGGACGTATCGGCTGGTCAAGGCATCGCTGGTCGGCAGCATCTCGTAGGCGAAGCTGTTCCCGCTCGGCCACTCGTGACCGGGGACGTGCAGCCCGAGCCCGCCGTACTCGCCGAGCTGCAGCACCCGCGTCGTCGACGGAGCGCGGGCGATCCCGGGACCGACGTACATGTGGTCGTCGATGATGTCGCCGTTGCCGGGGTCCGGATCGGAGTCGCAGCAGTTCGAGCCCGAGTTGTGGTTGACCAGCCGGGTCGGGTCGAGGCTCTTCACCAGGTCGGCGATCCGGCCGGCCTGGAACTCGCCCCAGCCTTCGTTGAACGGGATCCACTGCACGATCGAGGTGATCTGCTTGTGGTTGTCGATCATCCGGCGCAGCTCGGTCTCGTACCGCGCTTCACCGGTCGCGGACGCGTTGCGGCCGGCCACAAGTGACGGCATGTCCTGCCAGACCATCAGGCCGAGTTTGTCGGCCCAGTAGAACCAGCGGGCCGACTCGACCTTGATGTGTTTGCGGACCATGTTGAAGCCGAGTGACTTCTGCTGCTCGAGATCGAACCGCAGCGCCGCGTCGGTCGGTGCGGTGTAGAGGCCGTCGGGCCAGAAGCCCTGGTCGAGGGTGCCGAGCTGGTAGACGAACTTGCCGTTCAGCGTGGGGCGCAGGAAGCCGCCGATCATCGCCTTGCCGACGGAACGCATTCCGAAGTAGCCGCCGACGGCATCGCTGCCGAGGGTGACCTTGAGGTCGTAGAGGAACGGGTCGTCCGGCGACCAGAGTCGCGCGTTCGGCACCGGGACCCGGAACGACGTACCGCTGACGCCGGTGGCTTCACCGACGACCTGGCCACCGGAGAGCACCTGTGCGCGGACCGGTTGCCCGGCCGACGATGCCTGCACGGTCAGGTCGAGGCCGCCGGCGCCGACATTCGGGATGGTGTCGAGTCGGGTGATGCGGGTGGCCTGGGTCGGCTCGAGCCAGACGGTCTGCCAGATTCCGGACGACGGGGTGTACCAGATCCCGCCGCGGTTCAGGCGCTGCTTGCCGGACGGGATGTCCTCGGCGTCGACCGGCGCCCAGACGCCGACGATGATCTCGTTGTTCCCGGCGCGCAGTGCCGAGGTGATGTCGTACGAGAAGGCGTCGTACCCGCCTTCGTGCGTGCCGAGCAGTACGCCGTTCACCCAGACCTTGGACTGCCACATGACCGCGCCGAAGTTCAGCTGCACATTGCGGCCGGACCAGCCGGCGGGGACGGTGAAGTTCCGCTTGTAGTACATGCGGTTCTCGTGCCGCATGATGCCGGACAGCGCCGACTCGATCGGGTAGGGGACCAGCACTTCCTCGGCCAGCGTCCCGCCGACCGGCGGCGTAGTGAGGTTGCTCGTCGGCGCGAACTGCCAGACCCCGTTGAGGCTCTGCCACTCGGTCCGGGTCAGTTGCGGCCGCGGGTACTCCGGCAGCGGGTTGGTCACCGAGACCTGATTGGTCCAGGGCGTGGTCAGCGGCGGCGGCTTCGGCGCGAACGCCTCGGCAGGTGCTGAGACCAGCACCGTGCTGAGGATCGCGAGAACGATCAGCAGAGTGAGCCGGACGGTGACATGACGGGCATGGCGAAGCGGACCGGAGGTCATCTGTAGTCTCCCTGGGGCGGTAGGAGAGAGCGCTCTCACCCGTCAGTATGAGGACCCAGCCGACTAAATCAAGACTCTGGATGATTGTTTCTGTCGGAAAGCGTTTGTCTACGTGAGGGTGGGCGAGGCCAGTTCGAGCGTCGGCGTCTTGCCGCGATACGACTCCAGCCACGACCGCAACAGCTCCACGCGAGCGGCGTACTCCTCGTTGCCCTTGACCACAGGTGCCTGGTTGTAGGCCATCGTGTCCGAGCTGCGGCGCAGCTTGACGTACAGCCGCGACGACGCGAGGGCGTACCGCTCCATGTCGTCCTGCAGCGCGCCGATGACCGTGATGTTGCGGTCGCGGCCGATCTGCTCGAAGAGCGCGACGGCCTCCCGGCGGTGCTGCGATCCGAGGTTGCGGCCGAGCTCGTCGAGGATCAGAAGCAGCGGTCGGTCAGAGCCGCCGGCCAGCGCGGCCGCGCAGACCAGCTTCACTGCCTTCTCGTCCATCTGTGCGGTGTTGCCCTTGACGTTGAACGCCGAGAACGGCCCGCCCTCTGAACGTCGCCACTTCGGGGTGACCGTCCAGCGCCACGGCTTGTCCGGCTCGGCGGGCGGATCCGGCTCCGGGAACTCGAGCTTCGCGCCGTAACCGCCGTACTGCTGGTCGAGTCGGTCGAACTCTTGTGACACAAGGCGAAGCCGGGCTTTGATGCCGTCGGCAAGCGATGCGCGGTGGGCGCGAGCTGTGCTCTCGGCCTCGCCGAGGCCCTCCCGCGCACGCTCCAACGCGGCATTGCGCTCGGCGCGCTGGTTGGCGATCTGCTGTTGCTGCAGGCTGTCGAAGGTCTCGTGCTGCGCGAGGTGACTGCTCAGCGTCCGCTGCAGCGCCGGAACCAGGCCGACGCGTGCGCCGAGAGTGCCGCTCGTCCAGCCTTCCGGACCGTTGAGGATCTCCCAGAGCTCGGCCGGGATCTCCTCGCGGGAGCGAGCGTTCGGGAAACAGCGGCGAATCACGTCGTCGAGCTGAGTGCACGCCTGGTGGTTCCAGTCGGCCGTCGTCTTGCGTTGGGCTTCGTCGGGCATCGCGAGCAGGAACTCCTCGGCCTCGGCCGGGGTCGCACCCCAAGCGGTGATCCGGGCGGTCAGATCGAGGTTGGTCTGCTCCTCGAGCAGGCGGAGCCGGCGCCCGGCCAGGTCGTCGAGGATCCGGTCGTGGTCGCGGCGGGTGGATTCGAGATTCTTGAGTCGCTCGTCGCGCACCAGTTGCTGACCGGCCGCGGCCTCGGCGGATTCCTTGGCAGCTTGGAGTTGTGGCGCGAGGGAGTCGCGGTCGCTCTCGTGACGGTCGATCGTTTCGCGCAGCGCGAGGATCTGCTCCTGCACCGACTCGGCATCGGCGAGGGCCCGGGCGGCCGCCGTACGGCGCTCGGCCTGGTCGACGCGGGCGCGAGCTTGCTCCAGCGCGGACGATGCCGCAGCGCGCGCTTCGGCCGCAGCCTCGACTCGACGACGGGCCGCCTCGATCCGCGCGGTCCGACCGGTCAGCGGCTCGTCGAACTGCCCGACCGCGACGACACCGGCGACGTCGTCGATGTTCTCCTTGGTGGCGCGCTCGGCGAGCGTCGCGAAGAAGGCGTCCAGTGTGAAGCGTTTGTCTGCTGAGGTCGGCAGGCCCTTGACGCGCTTGGCGCCGGGCCGATTCGCTAGCACCAGAAGGAATCCGGCGTGCCCGGCGTCGGCCAGCGCCGCCGAAGCGACAGCCGCGTCACCGGCGTCGATGACAACAGCCTCCCGGTACGGCGCCAGTCGCGGCTCCCACTCGGATCGCGCCGAGGCCGGCAGCTCGGTGATGTCGGTCAGTGCGCCGCATTCGAGGCCGGCGTTCTCCAGGATCTGTTGCTGGGCAGCGGAAACGGTCTGGCCGCTCTCGGCCTCACGCAACTCGGCGGTCGCGACGTCGACTGCGGAACGGGCCGCATGGTCGCGGCCGATGTGCTCTTCCAGTGCCTCGCGTGCCTCGGCCTGCTCCTCGCCGGCCGCGGCCAGATCGCGGCCGTCCGCGGAGCGTCCTGCCTCGAGCAGCCGCCGGTGCTCCTGGCCCAGTCGCTCCAGCTGCTCACGAACGGAGCGTTGAGCCAGATCGAGGTCGCGGTCGCGCGCGTCCAGCTTGTCCCGCTCCTGCCGGGTCAGCTGGACATCGCGGAGCAAGACCTCTTCGTTGCCGAAGGCCTCAATCGCGGCGTCGACCGCCTCCCGGCGAGCCTCCTGCTCGGCGACCCGCTCGTCGAGCTCGGCCAGCTCGTGCAGGATCTCGCCGTTGCGGGCGTCACCGTCGATCAGGTGCCGCGCGCAGCGGGCCTGCCAGGATTCCTTCGCCGCGTGCAGCGCGTCGCGAGCTGCTGCGCGCTGCAGGATGCCGGCCTCTACCGCGGCCATCTCCTGCTCCCAGCGCTGCAAGTCGGCTGCGGCTTGCTTGGTCGCTTCGCGTTGGGTGTGCTCGGCCGATCGGTGTGCCTGCTCCTGCTCGAGCTCGTGATCGAGACCGGTCAAGGTGGCGATCGCGTTGAAGATGCGGGCCGGGCCCAGCTCGTTGAGCGGCTCGGCGAGCAGGTTCGCGGTCGGGCTGGAACGGACCGACGTCGACAAGAACGAGACGCAGCGGACCTGGCCGCCGTACAGGACGGTGGAGAGCTTGTTCGCGTGGAAGTCGGTGCGCCCGTTGGAGTGCGGCAGCGCGGCCCAGAGTGCGTCGGCGCCGGCAGCACGCTCGGCCTCGGTCGCGCCGTACGGGACGTGCAGGCCGTTCTTCCAGCGCAGATCGATGTACGACGCTTTGCGGTTGATGCGGATCCAGACGGTGATCGCGGCCGCCTCGATCTCCTCGAGCTCGGTCAGGTCGGGATCGGAGAAGACGCCGACGATGTAGCCGCGGTCCACGTTCGACCAGTTGCCCTCCTGGCCGGCCGCCTCGGCGGTGAACAGGAGCTCGGCCGCGCCGGGCGCGCCACTGGTGAGCCGCCACTGGTCGTCGGCATGCAGCAGGCTGAGCGCCGCGATCCATGACGACTTGCCCGCGCCGTTCGAGTCGGTCGGGCCTTGGCCGGCGACCGTGACGAGGCCTTGGCCGACCATCGGGATCGGGTGCGTCGAGAGCCGGGACAGGTCGACGACCTGGACACCGAGCAGCACCTTCGACCCGAGGATGTCGAACGGACCGTCCTCCACCGTGCTGCTCATGCCACTCCTTCTTCGGGGTCTGTGCTGCTCGTCGCGTTGTCCACCGGGGTTGCTGTCCCGTTGCGGGCCCGGATGGCTTCGGCGATCGGACTGGCCGGAGCGGCGGCCAGGATGAGTTGGTCCTGCAGCCTGCGTCGGGCCGCTGGAGTCAGGCGCTGCAGCTGCGGGCCGGGGATGTAGCTCGGTCCGCCGGAGTGGTCGCCGGAGAGCTGAATCAGCCCTGCTGCCCGGAGTCGCTGCAACGCGAGACGGCGCTCTTCGCCGCTGATCTTGGTGGTCCGTAGCTCGTCCACGGTCGTCGGCCGAGCCGATTTCCAGCTGTCGCCGGTCAGGATGCCTTCGCTGCGCGGAATCGCAACCGAGTGGATCAGCACGAGCACCAGCACGGCGCGGTCGACCACCGACAACGGCTGCCAGCCCTGCGCGGTGAGCGCCTCGGCGATGTCATCGGCGTATCCCGATGTCCAATGCGTGCCGTCCACCTGCACGAGCACGCGCCCAATCAGCTTCAGCATCTTCTGCACCTGCCGCCGCAGCGTCACATCACGCAGCCCCGCCAGCTGAACCTCAGCCACCGGATGCGCCGCGAACTGCACCGCACTGAACGCCGCCAGCACCTCGTCCCGCGCCCGGTCGCTCAGATCCTGCAACAACGGATCGAACAACGCATGCTGCAGCTCACTCATCCCCGACCTCCCGTACGTCGTTCGGCGCGGGAAGCTCATCGGGAGCCGCAGCCTCCGGAGTGGTGCTGAGGACTGCGGCGGGTGGGTCGGGAAGATGCCTGCAGAGGTCTCGAAGGGTGGCTTGGTCGGCGGCATTCCAGTTGATGACGCGGGGGCCGAGCCGAACCTCGCCTGCCTTCTCGTTCCAGCGGATCCAGTGGGTCGCGTGCAGTCGGCGCAGACTGCCGATGATCAGCGTCAAGTCGCTCGACTGCTCCGCCCGCCCGCGCATCCCGGCGTACACCGCTCGGATCTGAGTGAGCGTGCCGACCGCACCAGGCCAGGCCGAACCGCTGCGGTCGGTCCAGCAGCAGGCGACCACGATCGCCAGCACGCGGGCTGTCTCGTTCGGCTGCTCGACGGCGACCGGGGGAGTGCCCAGCTCATCGAGTACGGCGTGGCCGGAGCCCGACGGCATGGTCGGCACCAGCCAAACGCTCGAACCGTCCGGCTCGGCCGCACGAGTCAGTCCGGCCACGGCCGGCGTATCGGGGTCCACTGCGAGCGGACCGGCGGACTGCACCTTCGCCCACCACAGCGCGTTGTAGAGCCGTCGCTCGACGGCCTCGGACGGCGTGCTCACCGGCTGACCCTCCGGAACACACCTTCGGTCGCCCACGGCGTACCGGCTTCCGGATCGATACGCATCCCATCCGACCAGACCAGCTCGTAGTCCAGCTCGTCATGAAGATGCGCGGCGGTCAGCTCGGCCAGCACCCGGCGTGCGGTGACCCAGTCACCCGCATCGTCGACCACCTCAACGATGTCCACGGACGATCGCCCGGCCAGCACCCGCTCAGCCTCGGCGCGCAGCTCCTCACGATCAGTCGCAGCGGCCGACTCCGGCGCCTCCACATCCGCGGTCGGTCGAGGCGGAGCCATCCGCGCGGTCCCGGAGCGGCGACCGGTCTCGACTGCCTCGACCATGGTCTGCGGCGAGAAGTCCGGTGCGGCCGCGTCGAACAGCAACCCGTCCAGCACGGACGCGAGGACATCGGGCTCGCTTCCGCGAGTGAACGTCACCCAGGTCTCGATCGGCAGCAGCCCGAGCGCACGCGTCGTACCGGCTCGCTCCACTAGTCGACCCGCGGCCAGCTGCACAGCATCGGCATACGCCGCGAGCGACATCCGCAACGACGTACAAGCGCGGTGCAGGGTCGGCCAGCGCTCAAGGACGATGCGGTGCACCTTCTCGGCCTGCTCGATCAGACGCTCATTACCCCACGCCAGCTGGGCGTTCTCCCGGAGCTGCGCCGTCGTGCTGGTCGAGACCAGGATGGCCAACTCGTTCCCCAAGAGGCGGAACACCTTCGTCAAGCGCTCGATCGAGGCCAGCCCCTGGTCCTCGGTCGCGCTCGGGTCGCTGACGCTGTGTGCCTCCAGGGTCAGCAACTGGTGCAGCTCGCCCTGACCGCCCTGCACCGACATCCGGCGCAGGAACATCAGCATCACGTACGGCGCGAACGCGGCGCGGTGGCGCAACTCGTTCGGACGGTCGACCAGTTTGGTGATCGCGCCGTACTGCCGGAGGACCTCGAAGCGGCGGACGATCACCTCGTGCGGGTACGCGCGGCAGGCCAGCGTCGCCTGCTCGACGGTGAGCCCGTCGCTCCCGGCCTCCGCGAACGCGTCCAGGATCGCCTGGTCGACATCCAGCAGCTCCGGATCGACGATCATCGCCCCGGCCTCGCGGGCGAGCACGGCGAACACCTGCCGGTAGACGCGCAGCACGGCCGCTTCGGCCTCCGCGTCCAGCAATGTCGCGTCCATGCTCACTCCTCCCGTGTACCGCAGGAAAAGGACTCTAGTCATCGACCCCGACAGACCAAAACCAGGCCCGCCGAGCCTGTGGAAAACCTGGTGACGACCGCCACCCGCGCTGCCTACCATCGCGAACATGAAGCAGCATCAACTCGGCTGACGCGGTCCAGGTAGACCGCGTCAGGACCACAACACCCTGAGGGGTGTTCACCCACCGGTGCGCGACCCGCGACAGGGTCCCCGGTGCGCTGCTCAGTTCTCCAGTACGGAGTTCCGCACATGACTGTGCACCCCGCTGCGCCCGCCGCTGGCGCCCAGCACCCCGCCATCCGTGACCTGCTTACCGTCCGCAAGGACGCCGCTCCCGGCCGGATCCTCGTCGAAGGCGCGTGGGAACACGACCGCCTGCTCGCCACCGACACCCACCTCGAGGCGTTCTTCTGGTGCCCCGAAGCCGGTACGACGTACGCCGTGGACCGGATTGCCGAGCGCGCCGCCGAGGTCTACCGGATCTCGCCCAAACTACTCGACCGGCTCAGCCGCAAGACCCGCTCCGACGGCCTGCTCTCGATCGCCCGGCTGCCGGTGTGGAAACCACACACACTCCATTTCACTGCCGAGTCGCTGGTCCTGGTCGCAGACGGCGTCGAGTACGCCGGGAACCTCGGCACGCTGATCCGGACGGTCGACGCCGCGGACGCCGACTGCCTGGTCCTGACCAGCCGGCGGGCCCGCCCGAGCCATCCGGCCGTGTACTCCGCCAGCCGGGGGACCGTCCTCTCGACACCGGTCGTGGAGTTCGACGACATCGCCTCGGCAGCGGACTGGCTGCGTGGACACGGGTTCCGCGTCCATCTGGCCGACCCGGCCGCCCAGGGCAGCTACCGGTCCGCGCCGTACGAGGGTCCGACGGCTTTTGTGGTCGGCTCCGAGGGCTCGGGACTGTCTGCGGAGTGGCATGCCCAAGGCTTCGACGGAGTGTCGATCCCGATGCTCGGTCAGGCCGATTCGCTGAACGTCGCACTCTCCGCCGGGATCCTGCTGTTCGAGGCGCGCGCCCGCAAGAACGGGTGGTGAAAGAATGGCGCCGCCCCCAACCACAAGGAGTCGGAACGTGCCGTTCGAGCCAGGTGAGGTTGTCGCCCCATCAGACCCGCGGATCGTGCTGGAAGGCCAGTGGGGTCACCAGCCCGGAGTCGCGATCACCGTGAACTCCGGGTCGCGGCTCTCGTTCTCCTTCGCGGGGGAGCGGGTCCAGTTGCTCTTCGACACCAACGGTCTGACAGTCGCGCCGCACCTGTGGATCACCGTCGACGACGGCGAACCAGCCCTGCACGTGGTCAAGGAGTCGGTCGTCGACCTGTCCGCGCCGACCGGCCGCCACAAGGTCGAGGTGGTCGTCAAGGACGTCAGCGAGCACGTCAACCGCTGGAACCCGCCGTTCGCGTGCGCCGTCGTGTTCGGCGGCCTGGTGCTCGACGTGAACTCCCGCCTCCGGCTCAGCGGTCGCCCCGACGGACCGCGACTCGAGTTCTACGGCGACTCGATCACGCAGGGCGTCCGGGCGCTCAGCGAGGCAACCGATTCCGAAGGCGCTGACGGTACGGCGTCCTACGCGTACCTGACCGCCCGCGCGTTCGGGGCGACGTCGTACCAGGTCGGTTTCGGCCGCCAAGGCATCGTGAGGACAGGTAACGGCGAGGTGCCGTCCGGCCTCGAGTCCTTCGGCTGGAACTACGCCGGTTCGCCCGCCGAGCGCATCGCGCCGCCTGACGTCGCGATCGTCAACCTCGGCGTGAACGACGAGACGCTCACCCCCGAGCAGTACGCCGAGTACGTCGCCCGCGTGCGATCGGCGTACCCGCAGACGACGATCGTGGCGCTGCCGCCGTTCAGCGGCAAGCACGCCGACACGATCGCCGCCGCGGTCAAGTCCCTCGACGACCCGAACGTCGTACTGATCGACTCGACCGGCTGGATCACCGAAGCCGACTGCACCGACGACGTCCACCCCTCGGTCGCCGGCAACCGCAAGATCGCCGACCAGTTGATCCCCGCCCTCGAAGCAGCCACGCACCTCCGCCGCCGGAGCTGAGCGAGCTCTTGACGGGCGCGGTGACCCGAATTAGGTTGCGGGTCACCGCTCGACTCTGTGGTGTCAGCTGGAACCCGACCGGCTGACTGTTCTGCCGAGGCGCCGTCGTGCGGTTGCGCCTTCCTCCATGGTCCTTGCCTTTCACCATGGAGGAACACATGAACTGGGTCCGTGACACATTCCGGATACTGGCAACACTGGTCGTGGCCGCTGCCAGCGCCGCCATAGTGCCCCAAGCGCAGGCGGCCTCGACCGCGGCGACGACGTACTACGTCGATGCCGACGGCGGTAACGACTCGGCCGCCGGCACCAGCCCTGCGCTGGCATGGCGTTCGCTGGCCAAGGTGAACGCGGCCGCGCTGCAGCCTGGCGACACCGTGCGGTTCCAAGGCGGTGACACCTGGCACGGCGGACTGCGAATCCAGTCTTCGGGGGCCGCGGGCGCACCTGTCACCGTCACCGGCTACGGAACCGGCCGACCGGTGATCGCGGGTGACACGACTGTCGACGCCGCGGTGCTGCTCGACAATGTGCACCACGTCCAGGTGATCGGTCTGGAGGTCACCAACGGCACCGACCTCTCGGTGTCGAAGCCGACGACGTACCGGGGCATCTTCGCGCTGGCCAAGGACCGCGGAGAGTTGGCGGACGTCGTGATCAAGGACAACTACGTCCACAGCATCGACGGCAAGGGCGGGCCGGTGATCGGCAAGGGCGGCATCACCGTCGGCGTGCGTGGCAACACCACTCCGACCTGGTACTCCGGCCTGCGTGTCGAAGGCAACGAGGTGTCCGACGTGAACGCCTACGGCATCTCCACCTTCACCACCTGGTGTGCGTCGTGCGAGATCTACCCGGCCGAGACCGGCATCCCGGTGACAGAGGTCAGCGCGACCCGCAAGGCGTTCACCGGCGCCGCGTTCGTCGATAACTACGTGCACGATGTCACCGCGGGCGGGATCACGCCGCAGTACATCGACGACGCACTGGTCGAGGGCAACACCGTCGACAAGGCCGGCGCGCATCTCAAGGTTGCGGCGGGCAACAACGCGGGGATCTGGTGGCAGGGCACGAACCGGATCACCGTCCAGTACAACGTGGTTCGCCGCCAGGGGTACGACAGCTTCCGCTACCCCGACCCTGTCGACGGAATGGCCTTCGACGCCGATATGGGGAGCACCAACTCGACGGTGCAGTACAACTACTCCGACTCGAACGCCGGCGGCTTCTTCATGTGCCTGATCTCGGCGAGCAACGTGACACTGCGCTACAACGTCAGCCGGCACGACTTCTACCGGCCGTTATCGATCTGGTCGGGCTGCTGGAACCTGCGTGGCTACAACAACACCATCTGGGGTACGGCGGACACGATCACCCGGCATCGCAGTGACGGCAGCACGTTCCAGCAGGGCATCGAGGCGTTCACCCGGCACGAGTCGACGAACGGCGGCAACCTGCTCTACAACAACGTGTTCTACAACCCGGGCCGTGGGACCTACCAGTTCGGATCGGACCCGGTGCTGAACTTCAGCCACAACCTGTACTGGGATCCGACCGGGGCTCCGCTGGTTCCGGCGAACGATCCGGCCGCTGTGGTCGCGAATCCGCAACTGGCCGACCCGGACCAGGCGCTGCCCGAAGGCAAGATCGACCGGGCCACCTTGCTGCAGGTGCTGGGCAACTACGCGCCGGCCGCTGGATCGCCGGCTCGGAACGCCGGGGTCTCGTTGTCCACCGCGCCCCGGACGGATGCGCTCGGCACGCTGGTTCCCCCTGGTGCGTCCGACCTCGGCGCGGTCCAGCACGCCGTCGCGCAGACGGCCTCAACAACACTCGGTACGACGACGGGCAGCGTCAGCCAGGTTGCTGATGGCAACGAGTCCACCTCGTGGGCATCCGCCGACCAGCCGACGATGCCGGGTTCGCTGACCGTGCAGTACGGCGAGGCCCGGTCGCTGGACGCGGTGCACCTCGGTGTTACCTTCGGCCAGGGACAAGGGCCGACGCTCGTCGACGTACAGACCCAGATCGGGGGCACCTGGATCACCCAGGTCACCGGGCGCACAGTGACCTGGAGCCAGAACACCAGTGCGGTCGAGTGGCAACGGATTCCGTTGCCGCCCGTCAGTGCCACCGCCGTTCGGCTCGTCGTCCGGGCAGCGAACCTCACCTGGGGTCATGTGGCGATCAACGAGCTTCGCGCGGCCAAGGGAGCTGTCGCCGCCACGACCAACGGTGAGTACGCCGGCACGAACGCGCAGAACGCGGTCGACGGCGTACCGAGCACGCCGTGGGGATCGTCGGGGTCGGCCCTGGGGCGTGGTGTGCAAGTGGATCCCGGTGCGCCGCAGACAGTGAAGTCGGTGACGTTGTCGACGGCCTTCGGTCAGGGGCAAGGCCCGACAACAGTCCGGGTCCAGGCGCTCAGGAACGGCGTCTGGACACAGGTACTGAACGCCACGAACCTCACCTGGTCGTCCAACACGGCAACGGTGGAGTCACGCACGCTGACCTTGCCCGCGCCCGCGACCGGTACGACGTTCTACGTGATCGTCGACCAGTCCAATCTCACCTGGGGGCACTACGCGATCTACGAAATCGCGCTGAACTGACCGGACCCGCGGCGCTGTCCGGTCGGCATCCGGGCTAACCGGACAGCGTCGCGTCCAGGCCGAGCAGGCGCCGATCCACGTCGGTCAGGGCGAGCTTGATCGCGCCCATCATCACCGACTCCTCGCCCAGCTCGGAGATTCGCAGGGCCGGCGTACTGAGACACAGCTTGCCGACCTGCTCGGTCAGCGGGCCGATCAACGCCTCCCGGGCCAGCGACACGCCGCCGCCCACCACGATCAGGTCGGGATCCACGGTGAGCACCATGGCGGCGATGCCTTGCGCCAGGCGAACCGCGAACCGCTCCACCGCTGCCCGTGCGGTGGCGTCGCCGGTGCGAGCGGCAGCGAAGACCTGCTCGATCGCCGTCTCCGGATCCGCCTCCGCTCCGGCCGCTTGGGCCAGCTCACCGGGTGCCTCGTCCCAGCCGAGCAGATCGAGGGCTCCGATCTCACCGGCCGCTCCCGAGCGGCCCCGGAACAGCCGACCGTCGATGATCAGCCCAGCGCCGTTCCGCCGGCCGGCCAGCACGTGGACGACGTTGTCGGCCTCGCGGGACGCGCCGAGCCAATGCTCCGCCAGCGCGGCGAGATTCGCGTCGTTGTCGACCAACAGCGGGCAGGGCAGCGCGCGGCCGAGCCGTCCGGCGAGATCGACGCCGGACCACTCCGGAAGTACCGACAGGCTGACCCGACCAGCCGGATCCACCACGCCCACGGTTCCGACCGCCGCCGCGAGCACTTGAGAGCGTGCGACCTGGGCCTCGTCGAGGGTCGCGGTCAGCGTCTCCCGGACGACCGCCAGCCGGTCCGCCGCACCCGCCGTCTCGGCCACCTTCGCTCGCCGGGTCGCCAGTACGTCGCCTGCCAGGTCGGCCACGCCGATCCGGACGGTATGAGCGCCGATGTCGACACCGACGGCGTACCCGGCCTGGGCCCGGAAGCGGAACTGCCGGGCCGGTCGCCCGCCCGAGCTCGCTGCGGACTGTTCCTCGACCCACCCCTGCTCGGCCAGCTCGTCCAGCTGGGAGGCCACGGTGGGGCGCGACAGACCGGACGCGCGAGCGATCTGGGCCAGCGTCATGGCTCCGCCCGAGCGGACCGTCCGCAGTGTCGTGAGATGCGTCAGCCGGCGCAGCGCGGACGTCGTGTGGCCGCTCAACGCAGCGTCAACCATTCGGCACCCCCTTCGGCCAGAGCATCCTAGCCGCTTCGGACTGAACTCACTTATGAAACTATTATCCAAAACTTTCCCTAGGCCTTGACGGCGCAGGTGAACGGTCCCTAATCTCCCGGCAACGGCGTAATGAAAAATCGTTGCGAAAGTGGTTCAGGATGGCCTGGAGGGTCTTCGAGCCGCTGCCGGCCCCAGCCGGGATGCCGGGCGATCGGGTCGTTCGGCATCCCGGCACTCACGAAAGGCTCGGAGATGGTTCAGCACGTCAACCGCCGGCTCAGCCGGCGCAGATTTCTCGCGGGAACGGCGGCCGGTGCCGCCGCGGTCGCGCTTCCGGCCGGATGTGCTTCCTCGGTCGGCACCGGCGGATCGACCGGCGGCACCACCACGCTGCAGGTCATGTACGAGTCCAACGAGGTGACGCCGCAGATCGTCGCGGCGTTCGAGCAGGCCAACCCGGGCCTCAAGATCACGCTGCTGAAGAACGACAACGCCCGGCTGCTGTCGATGATGGCGGCCGGCCAGGCGCCGGACCTGTTCGAGGCGGTCGGTGTGTGGGACGCGCCGTACTGGGCCGCCCGCGGCAAGATCGAGTCGCTCGACCAGTACCTCGACCAGAGTTCGCTGCTCAAGCGCGAGGACCTGAACCCGGTCAACGACATCTGGCGCTTCGACGGGTCCCGGCAGGGGAGCGGCCCGTACTACGGCCTGTGCAAGGACTTCTCGCAGGACGGCACGATCTGGGTGAACAAGGCGGTCCTGGACTCGGCCGGGGTGGCGATGCCCAGCACCGGCACCCCGATGAGTTACGACGACCTGCTGAAGCTCGGCCGGGCCGCCACCAGGAAGCGGGGCGCGCAGGTGGAGACCTTCGGGCTCGGATGGTTCGGTACGCCGCGGCTGCTCAACCTGCTGCCGATGGTCGAGAGCGCCGGCGGCCGCCTGTTCTCCGAAGACTTCACCGAGCTCGACTTCACCAGTGATGCCGCGCTGCGGGCCCTCGAGTGGTACTGGGCCGTCGGCAAGGACGCACTCGCTCCAGGGCCGCGCGCCAAGCAGTCGCAGTCCGACGACGCGTTGTTCGCCTCCGGCCGAGTCGGCGCCATCCTGGCCGGCTACTGGTTCACCGGCCGGCTGGCCGAGGAGAAGGTCCGCGCCACCTCGTACATGCTGCCCGCGCCGCAGTTGGGGCCGAACCGCGTCAGTTCGACGTACTACGGCGTCGGCATGGTGATGGCCAAGGAGTCCAAGAACAAGGAAGCGGCCTGGAAGTTCATGGAGTATTTCCTGGGTGGCAAGCCGGCCGAGGACCGGGCCGCGGCCGGGTGGGGGCTGCCCGCGCTCAAGCACCTCGACAGCAAGCTTCCCCGCACCCAGCCGTTCCAGCAGCGAGCGTTCCAGACCCAGCAGGGCGAAGCCGCGCACTTGAAGGTGCTGGCGTTCTCCCCGTACGCGACGAACGGTGCCTTGCAGACCGTGATCGACGACAAGTTCGCCGCCGCGCTTGGCTCAGGCGACGTGGCGAAGTTCGCCCGGACCATCACAGCCGACTGCAACAAGTTGCTGGCCGAGGGCAGGACGCAGGTCAAGTGACTCGACAACCACGGACCGGGTACGGGTTCTTCTGGCTGTTCACCTCGCCCTGGACGACCGGCTTCGCGCTGCTCGGGGTGATTCCGCTCGCCTACGGGCTCGGGCTCAGCCTGACCGACTACAGCGCTGTCTCGGCCCGATGGCACTTTGTCGGCTTCGCGAACTATGCCCGAGCCGTCGGCGACCCCACAGTCCTTGCCGCACTGGCCCGTACGGCGCTCGTCCCGCTGGTCGTTGTTCCACTCACGGTCGGGATCGGCCTGGTACTGGCGCTCCTCGCGAACACCGGAATCCGCGGCCAATCGCTGTTCCGGGTGATCTTCTACCTGCCGACCGTGGTTCCACCCGTCGCCGCCGCACTGGCGTTCCGGATGCTGTTCGAACGGGACGCCGGCGCGGTGAACGGGATCTTGGCGACGATCGGGATCCCGCCGGTCGACTGGCTCGGTGGCAACCTGTCCCTCGTCGTACTGATGTGTCTGCTGACCTGGACTGTCGGCGGCAACATGGTGCTATCCCTGGCCGCGCTCCAGGACGTCCCACCGGAGGTCATCGAGGCGGCGCGGCTCGACGGGGCGGGTCCGATCCGGGCGCTGACCAGGGTCGTCGTACCGATGATCTCGCCAGTGCTCTACTACCAGGTGCTGATGGGCACGATCGGCGCGATCCAGATCGCCGTACCGGCGCTGCTGCTCGGCGGACTGAACGGCGGCTTCCCTGAAGGCCTGGACGTGATCATGGTGCACATCCTGCGCGAGTTCTGGTCGTTCGGGCGGCTGGGCTACGCCTCGGCCCTGATGTGGCTGCTGTTCGTCGTCCTGCTGATCGTCTCCGCGCTACTGATGGCGCTGAGCCGCCGCTTCGTCCACTACGCCGTCGATCCGGAGGACGCCGCATGACCGGCAGGACACTCACCAGGGCCGTCAGCTACGCCGTACTGAGCGCGTTCGCGATCGCCTTCCTGCTGCCGCTGGCGTGGTTGTTCGTGACGTCGATCAAGACCGGCGCCGAGTTGGCGTCCTTCCCGATCACCTGGTGGCCCGAGCAGCCGCAGTGGCACAACTTCACCGCTGCGCTGACCTACGTGCCGTTCCTCGGGTATCTGCGGAATTCGCTGGTGATCTCGTTGCTCTTCGCCGTCCTTGCGACGTTCTCGGCTGCGCTCGTCGGCTACGCGCTCGCTCGGATCAAGGCTCCCGGACGGGGCGCACTGTTCAGGTTCATGCTCGGCACGATGCTGATCAACAGCCTCGTCACCATGCTGCCGACGTTCGTGCTGTTCAGCCGCCTCGGGCTGGTCAACACCTATGTTCCGTGGGTGCTGTGGGGCCTGGCGGCGCCGACGTACCTGGCCTTTCTGTTTCGGCAGTTCTTCTCAGGCCTGCCCCTCGAACTCGAGGAGGCGGCCGTCATCGACGGCTGCGGCCGGCTGCGGGTGTTCTGGCAGATCGCCTTGCCGCTGGCCAAACCGGCGCTGGCCACCGCGTTCATCCTGTCGTTCGTCGGTACCTGGGGCGATTTCATCGCTCCGCTGCTGTTCCTGGACAACGACACCACCACCCTCGCCGTCGCGCTCGCCAAGGGGTACGTCGATCCGCAGGGCGGCACCCTCAACAACCTCATGTCCGCCGGTGCCCTGCTGTACACGGTCCCGGTCATCGCCCTGTTCGCGGTCACCCAGCGGCTCATCATGCAGGGCGTCGCGACCAGCGGCCTCAAATAGGAGACTCTCTTGACGCACGACGTGACCCTGGCGATCGCCGGAGCCGGACTCCGCGGCAGTCACTACGCCACGCTGGCCGCGCAGCGCGGCGCACGCATCACCGCCGTCGCCGAGCCGGATCCGCAGCGGCGCCACCGCCTCGCGCGGCAGCACGGCGTACCGGACGCCCACGTTTTCACGGACTGGCGCGATTTGGCCGCTCGACCCAAGCTCGCCGACGCCGTGGTCGTCGCCACCCAGGACTCCGCGCACGCCGAGCCTGCCATCGCACTCGCCGAGCGCGGCTATCACCTCCTGCTCGAGAAGCCGATGGCTCCGCAGGAGGACGACGCGCAGGCGATCGCGGACGCGGCTGAGCGAGCCGGCGTCATGCTCTCGGTCTGCCACGTCCTGCGCTACACGCCGTACACGACAGTTTTGAAGAGCCTGCTCGATGCCGGACGGATCGGCGACATCGTGAGCATCCAGCACCTCGAGCCGATCGGCTGGTGGCACTTCGCGCACTCCTACGTTCGCGGCAACTGGCGCCGCGAGCAGGACTCGTCCTCGATGCTGCTGGCGAAAGCCTGCCACGACGTCGACTGGCTCTCGTACCTGATCGGGAAGCCTGCCACGCGGGTCTCCTCCTTCGGCGGACTCACCCACTTCCGCCGCGAGAACCAGCCCGCCGGTGCCGCCGACCGTTGTGTCGTCTGCCCCGTCGAGCCGACCTGCCCGTACTCCGCACCTCGCCTCTACCTCGGTTGTCTCGGCGACTCCGGCCGGGAGTTCTGGCCGCTCGGCGCGGTGACCGAGACCGCCACCAAGCAAGCCGTGCTGTCCGCTCTCGCCACGGGTCCGTACGGACGATGTGTGTACACGAGCGACAACGACGTGGCCGATCAGCAGGTCGTCACGATCGAGTACGCCGGTGGTGCGACCGCAACCCTGACCGCAGTCGCCTTCAGCGTGCTGGGCCACCGCCAGACCCGCATCTTCGGCACCCGCGGATCAATCGAAGGCGACGGCGTCAGCCTCACAGTCAACGACTTCGTCACCTCAACCGCGGAACACCTCACCACAACCCCGCAGGGCGCCTCAGCCGCCGACGGCCACGGCGGCGGCGACGAAGGCCTCGTCGCCGCGTTTCTGCGAGCAGTCGCGACCGGCGACCGCAGCCACATCCTCTCCGGACCGCAGGACTCCGTCGACAGCCACCGCATCGTCTGGGCCGCCGAAACCGCCCGCCACCACGGCACGGTCGAAACCCTCGCCCAGCAGATCGCGCCAGTGGCCACATCCTGATGTATGTGCTGAACCTACTCAGAACCCAAGAGGTCTTGAGGATAAGGGGACGGCGGGCGACTCAGCGTCCAGTCACCGAAGTGTTGGTCGAAGCGGTACCACAGACCGTCAGAACCGAGACGGAGCTGGAGTTTGCCGGCCGTCACCCGGTTGCCTTCGACAACGGCCTTCGGGAGCAGGGCAGCAGCTTCGGCGAAGGCTTCGGAGTCAGGGTTACTGGGCGATTCGAGCGTAGCGGCGAGGCCGCCGGGGCCACCCAGGCGCCAGGCGGCGGCCCAGCTGGTCAGCTGACGAGCCGGTACGCCGGATCGATGCGCCAGCTCGGCCAATTCCGCCGTACCGACTCCAGCGGCTCGGCGCGCGAGGTCCTGATCAAAGGTGAGCTCCGGTACGCCGTCACCCGATGCCAGCTCCCAGGCCCGCTGGGCCGCGTCGGTCGCCAGCGCGATCAGATCCCGTACGTCGATCCCCGACGCGCGAGGTGGATCCAGCGCCTGCACCGCCGCGGGTACTCGCGCAGTCCGCAGCGGTCGAGGCGCAACCGGCAGCACGCCGATCCGAGCCTGGTAAGCGATCCGAGCCGGAATGCCCGGCGGAGCGGCCTTGACCACAGCTGCGGTCTCGGATGTCCCGCGGCGGGCTCGGAGAGCCGCCAACAGCTCGTCCTTGGATCGTCCGCGAAGCAGCAGCAGCTCGAACGGATCGTTGTCGAGGGCATCGGTGATCACGTAGCAGACCGCCGCCGAGTGCTTGCACGGTACGGCGAAGTCCGGACAGTTGCAGTTCGTCCGGATCTCGCCCGCGCCGGGCAGCAGGTCCAGCCCGGCAGCGCGGACGTCCTCAACCACCTCGGGCGGCAGTTCGCCGTCCAAGAGTGCCGCCACCCGACCGATCTGCGCCGAGACAACATCGAGCACGGCATCCCACTCCGACGCCGAGAACGCCTGCACCCGCACAGTCACCTGGTACGGCGTCGTCCGGCTGCCCTGCACGACTGCTTCGACCGCGCCCGGCGTGACCGTCAGCTCCAGCACGCTCCCACGTCGCGCATAAGAACGGCCGCGCGCCAGCCGGTTCGGATCCAGCCGCGCGCGGTGCTCCAGCGCGTCCAACCAGGCGCGTCCCCACCATGTGGCCCCGAACGGCCGCCGACTCCCCGGCCCGCGAGCCGCGGGCAGCCCTGCGTTGTCACCTTTGTCGCGCCAGCCCTGCCAGGGCACTCGCTCGTTCATGGCTGAGCCCTCCCAACCGCAGAGGGGTTGTACGCACTCGCTGATCCCGAACGAGCCGGCCCGTTCGAGAGCGAGACCAGCTCGGTCAGCTCCGCATCGGACAGCTCACTCAGCCACGCCTCACCTGAGCCCACCACTGCATCGGCCAGATTGCGCTTCGCCGCAATGACCGTAGCGATCCGATCCTCCAGCGTGTTCTCGGTGACAAGTCGATGCACCTGGACCGGCCGGTCCTGGCCGATCCGGTAGGCACGGTCGGTCGCCTGATCCTCGACCGCCGGATTCCACCACCGGTCGTAGTGCACGACGTGAGTCGCCTGCGTCAGCGTCAACCCGACACCGCCGGCCTTGAGCGAGAGCAGGAACACCGGCGACTCACCGGCCTGGAACTGGGCAACCAGTTGCTCGCGCTTCCGCACTCCGATCCCGCCGTGCAGGAACAGCGGCTGCACGCCCCGCGTTGCCAGGTGCGCCTCGATTAGCCGGCACATCTCGACGTACTGACTGAAGATCAGCACCGATTCACCTTCGGCCAGGATCACGTCGAGCAGTTCGTCGAGCGCGGCCAGCTTGCCGGAGCGGCGCTCGAGCGGGCCCGGCTGATGCAGGAACTGCGCCGGGTGATTGCAGATCTGTTTGAGCTGCGTCAGCAGACTGAGCACCAGCCCCCGCCGCTCGATCCCTTCGGCAGCCTCGATCTTGGCCAGCGTCTCCTTGGCGACCGCCTGATAGAGCGTCGCCTGCTCGACCGTCAGCGGGACGACGAGGTCGTTCTCGGTCTTCGGCGGAAGCTCCGGCGCGATGCCCGGATCGATCTTGCGTCGCCGCAGCAGGAACGGCCGGGTGATCCGCGCCAGCCGGGCGGTCGCCTCCTCGTCGTGATACCGCTCGACCGGTACGGCGATGTCCTGCCGGAACCGCTCGAGCGTGCCGAGCAACCCCGGCGCGGCCCAGTCGAGAATCGACCACAACTCGGACAACCGGTTCTCCACCGGCGTCCCGGTCAACGCGATCCTGGTTGCCGAGGGCAACGTCCTCAACGCGCGAGCCGTCCGCGACAAGGGGTTCTTGGCGTGCTGCGCCTCGTCGGCGACGGCCAGCCCCCACTGCACTTCGCCCAACACCCGATGGTCCTGCCGAATCACGCCGTACGTCGTCAGCACCACCTCGTCCGGCGCGAGATCGCTCAACGTCCGCCCTGCCCCGTGGAACCGACGCGTCGGCACATCAGGCGCGAACCGCGCGAACTCCCGCTCCCACGTCCCGAGCAGGGTCGACGGACACACCACGAGCGTCGGTCCGCGACCGCGCCGCAGCAGATGCAGCGCGATGACCTGGATCGTCTTGCCCAGTCCCATGTCGTCGGCGAGACATCCACCGAGGCCGAGATCGGTCAGCTGTGCCATCCAAGCGACACCGCGGCGCTGATAGTCGCGCAGCGTTGCCTGTAAGCCGTCCGGATCAGCCGAGAGTGGCGTCTCCTGACCCGACCGGAGCCTGGTCAGCATCTCCGCCAGCGATCCGTCCGCGTCAAAGGCGACGAATTCGCCGTCGACCTCGATCGTGCCGGTCAGCGCCGCCGCCAGCGCCTCGGCGCCGGTGAGCTTGCGCGTCCCGTTGCGGCGCAGCTTCCGAACCAGGTCGTAATCGATGCGGACCCAACGCCCACGCATCCGGATCATCGGTCGCTTCGCCTCCGCGAGCGCTGCGACCTCGTCCTCGCTCAGCTCCTGCCCGTCCAGCGTCGGCCGCCAGCGGAACGCGACCAACTCGGTCAAGCTGAAGTCCGGACCGGTCACTGCTCCCGGAGCGGGCGTCGCAACCGTCCCCCGAACAGCCAGTCCGCCGGCGAAAAGCTCAGCCGGCCAGAGCACCTCGATACCTGCGCCCTCCAGTGCCGTGCTGCCTTCAGCCAGCTCTTCGAGCGCCTCATCGTCGACGTCGACCGCAGCGGGGGCCGCATCCCGCAGTGCTGCCGACAGCGGCGGCCACACTCGCGCTCCACGACGCAGCGCCAGCAAGAGATCGGTCTCCGCCCGCTCGCCCAGCGCCGCCAGAACTGCCGCCGGCGCCGTCCACACCTCAGCCACATCGACCAGCAGACTCGGATCGAGCTCGCTCCGCAGTTGCAGCACGGCTTGGAAGTCGGACACCTCCAGCTCCGGAGGCTCGATCCGCAGCACCAGTCGAGCGCCGGCGTCCTCACTCTGTGCCGTCTCGGCCAGCCATGCCGTCGGACCCGTCACAGCCACCGGCTCCACCGCCGCGAACGGCGCCGCACCCGGTCGCACTGCGACAGCCGCCGCGGGCGTCCGCACGAGTGTGTCGGCCATTGCGTCCCAGAAGGCCCGAACGAGCTGCTCCGGATCGACTAGTCGCACCGGCCGTGATCCCTCGATCGGCAAAGCATGCCCGTACGCCGGCATCGCCGCGGCCAGCTGCTTCAGCCAGCCACGGTCAGGTGGGTCCAGTGGAGCCACTCGCCAGCCGCCCCACCCGCTCGGCGTGAGATCCGGCACCAGCCGACCGCGCGCGATCAGCCCCAGACCGGCCAGAGCAGCCGCTCGCCACGCCTCCCAACTCGCGGCGCCCTGCACCGGCGACGACACCAGCGTGAGCGCCTCCGAGATGCTCAGCATCCGCGCCGGCACAGTCGTCCGCCGGACCTGCGATCCCTGTGGGAGAACGAGAGTCACGCTCCCGTCGGCATCCTCGATCTCGCCGTACAACGCCAGCCGGCCCGCGCGGGGCGGGTCGGCGGGGACGAAGACGGCGTCGAACATGCCCAGCACAGTACGCCGGAGGTCGGACAGATTTCTCGTCGCGCGATCCGGCCTGTGGACAACTCGGATCGCACTTGACCTCAACCAAGGTTGAGGGCCGACGGTTGAGCTCATTCGACGACGAAGGAGCAGCGATGCGTGCAGCGGTAGTGACCGAGTTCGGTGATCCCTCGGTGATCCAGATCCAGGAGTGGGCCGACCCGGTGCCGGGCGACGGACAGGTCCTGGTCGAGGTCGAGGTGGCCGACATGATCTTCGTCGAGACTGCGATCCGCCAGGGACTGCATGGTGGGTTCTTCAGCGTGCAACCGCCGTACGTGCCGGGCGGCCGGTTCGGTGGCCGGGTCCGCGCGACCGGCCCCGGCGTACCGGAGAGCTGGATCGGTACGACGGTCGTGGGGCGCGGTGTGGACTTCGGTGCGCACGCCGAGCTGGTACTCGCGGCAGTCGACACTCTGACCGAAGTACCGGCCGGTCTGAACCTGGAGACCGTCGTGGCAGTGACAGGCGACGGCTACACAACCCTGCTGCTCGAGCAGTTGGCCCCTGACCTGCAAGGCCAGAGTGTGCTCATCACTGCGGCCGCAGGTGGCATGGGATTGCTACTGACCCAGCTCGCTCACCGTTCGGGGGCGCAGGTGATCGCCGCTGCGCGCGGTCAAGCGAAGCTCGACCTCAGTAAGGCGCAGGGCGCAGACGTGGTGATCGACTACTCGAAGCCGGGCTGGGAGAAGGCTGTCCTCGATGCAACCGGTGGCCATGGCGCTGATGTGGTCTTCGAGGGCGCAGGCGGTGAGCTGGGCGCGGCCGCGTTCAGTGTGGTCAGGGACGGTGGCTGGTTCTCCGCGCATGGTGCACCGAGTGGTGGCTTTGCGGTCTACGACCCGGCCGAGGCGGAGCGCCGGGGGATCACTGTGAAGGGGATCGCCGACCTGCGCGTCGACCTGGTCACCACGCCGGTGACCGAGGAGCTGGTCCTGCAACGGGCAGCGTCCGGCGAGCTCACGCCAGTGGTCGACCGGGTCTTCGACCTAGAGCACCTGGCCGACGCACACACCGCCCTCGAGCAGCGCACCCTGCTGGGCAAGGCCCTGATCAGAGTGCGCTGACTCTCAGTCGACCGGCTGGTCGGCGTGGTCGGTCACAGCAGGTGGGTTCGGCTGGGCCGCAACGATGCGGTTCCGGCCGTCCCGCTTGGCGCTGAGCAAGGCGTTGTCGGCGGCAAGCACCAGCTGGTCCATGGTGTTCGCGACATTCGGATAGACAGCCGTGCCGATGGACGCCGGCACACCGGTGATCACCGCGGTCTCGTCGGCAGTGGTGTCGACGGAGACGGTTAGCGCGCTCAGCCGGTCGCGAATCCGCTCGGCAACCTCCAGCACTTCGGTCTCCGAGGCACCGGGCAGCAGCACGGCCAGCTCGTCTCCACCGACGCGTGCCACCAGATCGCCCTGCCGGACCTCCGCCCGGACACTCTGACCGACAGCCTTCAACGCCTGGTCTCCGGCCGGGTGTCCGTAGGTGTCGTTGATCTCCTTGAACTTGTCCAGGTCCAGCATCAACAGACCCACCGTGCTGCGCAGCGTCTCCGCACGCGCCAGCTCCACCGGCACCGCATTAGCCCAGTACGCCGGGGTCGCCAGGCCGGTCTTCACATCCGTCCCAGCCGCGCGCTGGAACTGCGGCAGCAGCAGATCGCGGTGCAGGGTCAGCACCGTCACCATCAGGATCGGCACCACCCACGGGTACGACGCCTGGAGCGCCCCGACCGCCACACCGAGACCCAGACCCGCGACCACCACCAGCTGATCGGAGAGGTCGCCCAGAGCGCCACGCGCGGTGGCGTCGGGGGAGGACAGCAGGATCGCCCCGATCACCAGAGCGAAGTTCACCAGCCACCACGTGGTCGCCGCACCCAGCACGACGAGCAGCGAGAACGGTCCGGTCGGCACCCGCGGCTCCGAGAGCAGCCCGCCACCACGCAGTACCGCGGCCGCCGCGGCGCTGGCCAGGATGAACGTGCTCGCGGAGAACACTTTGCGGTGCGCGATGGTCCGGCCGTAGACGCGGATCCACGAATACCCGTACGAGACGACGATCAGCGCGATCACCAGGCTCAGCGGCAGCAACAGCAGGCCGGCGAAGACCCAGAGGCTCTTCAGGTTCGTGTAGGGCGAACTGTTAGCGGCCATCTCGCGTCGCCGCTCGATTCCGCGGGCAGACTCCAGATGCAGGACCGAGGCGGCCGCCAGCACGGCGAACGCGGCCCACTCGGAGGGCCTGACGCCGGTTCGGGCGCCGGAGATCGTCGAGGCCAGAGCCAAGGCGGTGATCGTGACTGCGACAGCGTCGACACCGAGCACGTAGCTCAGCGCCGGACGTGGCAACGACCAGAGCTTCCAGTGGCGGGGTGGCACCCACTTGCTCCGACCGATCAGAATCATGGTGGCCTCACACGGATAGACCTGAGCGGTTATTCCTGAATAGTAACTGCCCGTTCACGCGAGGTCATCCCGGACCGCGCGTTATTCCATCTGGCGGATGGCGAAGGAAGGATCCCCACCATGTCCAAGATCAGCACCGGCAACGAGTGGTTCAACGGTTCCAGCAAGCGTTCGGTTGGCGGCGGCAACGAGTGGCTGCACGGGGGGAACGAGTGGTTCCACGGCGGGAACGAGTGGTTCACGCAGGGTGGCAACGAGTGGCTGCACCGGCCGGCCGGAAGCGGCAACGAATGGTTCACCAACGGTAACGAGTGGTGATCCGTCGCCGCTCCCAAGAATTTCTTTACCTGTAATTTACGGACGGCCGTCCGGAGGTATTTCGCTGAATCGCCGGCCGGTTCGCGCACAACAATCAGGCGAGGCTCGTTCCGGCAGTTTCGGGCCCCGGCCGGCGGGCCCGCGACCAGGCGGCGCCCGCCGCCAGGGCCGCACCCAGCCCCAGGGTGCCCATCGCCCCCAGAGCGAACGACGGCGACGAGCCGTCGGCGATCACTCCGGCCAGCAGGATGCCCAGGCCCTGGCTGCCCTTGAGCGCCGTACTGGCGACTCCGAATGCCTGACCGCGCTGTGAGTCCGGCACTGCTTGGACGAACGCCGCACTGGTCGGCAGATGGTAGGCCGATGCCATGCCGGAGATCGCCCACAGCGCCACCGTCGGCACCAGCCCTGGTGTGAGGAAGCACAGAGCCAGCGGAACGCAGGCGAGCGCAGCCAACGGCCCGAGCAGCCGCATGCGCCGCTCCGGCGGCCAGAGCGTTATCAGCCACATCCCGACGACCGCACCGGCCGGGCTGGCCGCCAGCAGGAGTCCGGCCGCGGTTGGCCCCTGTCCGATCTCGTGGGCGTACGGGACCGCCAGACCCTCCACGGTGACGTAGAAGCCGGCGATGGTGGCCAAGATGACCAGAGCGCGGAGCTTCGGCGTCCGGGCGACCAGCGAAAGGCCCGCGGAGAGGTCCGCGAAGTAGCTGCGGCGTGGCGCATCAGTGCCATTCGTCGGAGCAGGCCTGCCACGGACTCCGGCGGCGATGAGCGCCGCCGACAGCAGGAAGGTCGCGGCGTCGAGCAGGAGGCCGCCGGACGTGCCGACGGCCACGACGATCGCGCCGCCGGCGCCGAAGCCGAGCACCTGACTGAACTGGACGACCATGTCGTTCGCGGCCTTGCCGAGCACGTAGTGATCCCCAGGCAGTACGGCGGGCAGCGTAGCCGCCCGGGCCGCGTTGAACGGCGACCCGAAGGCCTGCAGCCCGAGCAGCAGCACAATCACGACCAGCAGCGGAAGGCCCTCAATCGCCATGGCAGCAACGAGAACCGCCCTGGCCAGATCGGTGAGGATCATCACCGCCCGGCGTGGGAAGCGGTCCGCGAAGCCGGCCAGCAGCGGACCGAAGAGCAGGTCGGGGATGTAGGTCAGCGCATACGTCAGTGCGGTCAGGCCGGCCGACTCCGTCCGGTCGAACACCAGCACCGCCAGTGCGACCCGCGCGAACTGGTCGCCGGCCACGGACAGCACCCCGGCGACGAACAACGCGCGGAACTCGGCATGCCCGAAGACATCCCGCCAGCGCGCCCGCTCGATCACCCCACCCTCCATACGAGCAGCTTTCACCACTATCCGTAGTCCCACACCTGCCAGGCGTGAGCGGAAGGGTTTCCCTGCGCGAATCAGGCATAGTTCAAGGGTTTGCTGGCGGCGCATCAGTGCCATCTTCCGGCCAAAACGGCTACCCGGTGGCGTCGGGTTTGATCAAAGGTTCTATTGTGTAAGTGTTCCGGTACCGGGGTCTGGGCGGGGCGGCCCCGACCCTGGTACCGGACTTCTCATGTCCGGGCAGGAGCCGACCAAAAAGTGTCGGTGGAGCCCGGTAGCGTTCTCCGTGCCAGGGGCGGCTCCTGGACGTGCTTCCTTCTCCTTCACCAGGCCAAGTAGCGCGTCCGCTCTCCGCCCCTGGCGTCATCTTCACGACGCCTTGCGGGGAGGACGCGATGCAGGAGGCTGCGGCCGTGCTGTTACGGCGTCGGCGGCTGGTCGACGCGGCGGCGCTCACTCCGCCGGTGCGCCGATCGGCCTGGCAGTGGCTACGACGGCCGCTGACCATCCAGGCCGGTCTGTCCGCGCTGCAGGCCGACCTCGTCCAACGCGGTTTCCTGCTCTCCGTCGGTCTGTACCGGCACTGCGCCGGACTGTCCGCACCAGCGCTGGCCGGTCTGGGCGGCGCACTGCTCGACCTGCTCGATGCGGAGTCCGGTCACGACACTGAGCACGTGCCACTGTTCCGCAGCTTCCCGGAGACCGTGCCGGCCGACACCGACACGTTCTACGTCAACCGCGTCTTCGCCCGGCTGCTCCAAGAGCCCCAGCAGCCCTGTGTGCTGTGCGGCGATACCAAGTCGGTCCACGCGGTCTCGCCCTGTGCACACCTGGTCTGCCGCAGCTGCTGGGATGGTGCAGACCTGAGCGCCTGCCCGCTCTGCCTGCACCGGGTCGATCCGAGTGACCCCTTCCTACAGCCGTCCTTCACCGAGGCCAAGCCGGCCCAGGTCCATTCCGATCGGCTCCGCCTCCTGTCCCTCGCCGGTCCGGACGCAGTGCGCACCACAGTCGAGTCCCTACTCGTACGGCGTACTCCGCCGTCGGCCCTGGACCGTGCCGACCTGCAGGTGCTGCTGCCGCTGTCCGACCTCTCCTGGCTGCCGAGTGAAATCCCGGTCCGCGAGACCCAGGCGGTTGTGCTCGCGCACTTCCTCGCCGACGAGCCGGACGTGATCGACCGGGCCAGCACGGCGACCGACGTACTGCGGCTGCTGTATGTGCTGATGGACGCTGACCCCGGTCTGCGGACGCCACCGGTCCGGCGCAGCTCACTGCCGCGCTCCACCCGACGGCTCCTGCTGGCCCGCCTGGACCGGCTGCCGGCCGAGACGCTGATCGAGGACATGCTGCGCCACGAGCGCGCCTGGAAGCGGATGGGCGAGGTGCTGCATCCCTTCGAGTTCGCGACCCGGCATCCGCGCGTCGCGCTCGCGTTCGCCGTACTGCGGCGTACCGAGCTCGGATCGCAGTCGGCGGCCGGGCGAGCGATCCTGGGCGAGGCGACGGAGCATCCCTTCGTGCGGCTCGAGAACGGACGCCTCGTCATGCGCACCTTCGCGTCCCGCGTCGAGGGAGCGTTCGTAGACGGCCGTCCGGGCCTAGCGCTCGACCTGCTGCGGCAACGGCCGGGTGACCTGCTTCGGAGACTCGTGCAGCTCGCTCGGGAGCTACCGGCGGAGCAGCACAGTGATCTGGTCGGTGCTGTGGCCACAGCGGTCTCAGATGTGTCGCCTGCTGTCATCACCGCAGCACTCGGCCAGGTCCGGACGCCACCAGGTGACCTGCGACTGTTCTTCCCACGCGGCGGCAATACGCGAGTGTGGACCACCGTCGACCATCGGGAGCCGCTGCCATCCCAGCTCGCGGCCGCGCTGGCCGGCGTACTGGTTGGAGAGATGTTGCGGCGGGCAAGTGACCTACCGCGGTGGCGGCGGGCGTTTCTGGATGAGAACCTCGCCAGACTGGCTGCACCGGGCTCGGAGCGTGGCTCGTCGGCGTCACTGCGCCGGATGACGCGGGGGAGTGCGGTGTCGATCCCGCCGGAGGATGCGCTGCGCTTGTTCCTGCACTGGGTCGAGCCGGCCGGGAAGGTCGTCGATTTGGACCTGTCGGTCGCAGTGTTCGGCGAGGACTGGGACTTCGTCGGGCTGTGCGACTACACCCAGCTCCGCCTCGACCAGGACGCACTGGTGCACTCGGGCGACCTCACCTCGGCCCCAGCGCCCGGAGGCTCGACGGAGTTCGTTGATCTCGACCTGCGCGCGCTGCGCCGAGCCGGCGGCCGCTACGTGCTGCCGGTCGTCTTCAGCTACAACAACGTTCCGTTCGACCAGCTCGAGCGTGGCTTCGTCGGCGTGATGCGACAACCCACTGCGCTGTTCGACCCGGCCGCGATCGAGGAGCGGTTCGACCTGTCCGGTCCGGCCAAGATCCTGCTCCCGTTCGGCGTCGACCTGCACACCAAAGAGCTGCGCTGGTACGACGTCAACCTCAGCGCCGGCGGCTACGGCCACAACATCGCCCGGTACGGCGGCCACCTCGCGCTGATGTCCGCCGCCCTGGAGGACGTGTACGGCTCCGGCGACCGGGTGAGCCTCTGGGAGGTGTGCTGCTGGCATGCCGCGGCGCGCGCCGACGAGGTCGCCGTACGGTGTGATGACGGATCGGTCGTCGGCTACCTCCGTGACCCAGGCGAGGACGTGGCAACCTTCGCCCGCCGCTTGATCGCCAGACTCGAACCGGACCGGCTCTGGGACGAGGACGCGGCCTCCCGCGCCGATTTCATCGGGGTGCTCCGCGGTGACCTCACCCCCCGCCCCGGCACGCAGGTCTACGCCCTGCATCCGCACCTCCTCGACCCCACCACCCTCACGCTCGTCGACCCGCCGTACCTGCTCAGCGCGCTCGCACCAGACAGTCGCGCCCACGCACCGGTCAACCTGTGAGGCTCCTGAGAGCACTTTGACAATTGCGTGACGGTGCCGCGTCAGGTGCTTTGGCCCGGTCCGGGACAGGAGTACAACGGGAAGTGACTGCGAAGGGAGCCACGCATGACCTACGACGTGGTGGTGCTCATCGAGCGGGAGATGAGCGAGGGCGACGCGCGCCGCGTTGCCGCCCTGCACGCAAGGCACGAAGAAGCCATCAACTACCACCTGCTGATCTCCAGTCATCCGGAGCGCGGATTCGGTGGTCCGATGGCACTGCTGGGAACGACGTTCGACGATGTGGCCGGTCTGTCCGGCTCATCGGGAAGCGCCCCCGCCGGGACTGCGACGGCGACTCTGGCCGATCCGCAGCTCGACATGGCATCCGTCATCGAGCACAGCGCACGCCAGCTGCGGGCGGCGAGTGGCTACCCGGTGCACGTTTCCATCACCCATGGCGAGGTGCTGCTCGCGCTGAAGTCCTTGGTGATGAGCAGCGGCAGTCAGGAGGTCGTGGTGGTCGCCTGGCCGGAGACCGCGGCCAGCTTCCTGTGCTCCGACTGGGTCGCCAGGGCCCGCAAGCTCCTCAAGGTGCCCAGGGTCCGAATCCTCGAGCACGACAGTTAGCCGGTGAGTGCCCGAAGGGCGTCACGTTCGTCTTCGGGCACATAGCCGGCGTAGTAGTCGTACATGTTCTGCCGAGCGATCCGCGCCGCGGCATGCCCGTCGCCGGAGCGGATCGCCTCGACCACCTCGGCGTGATGCTGCAGCGACTCCAGCATCAGCGCACGGCTGTTCGGCGCGTGCGCGATCTTGTCCGAGATCAGCGTCAGGACGACGCCGCGGACGACCTCGTTGCAGGTCTGGATCAGTGAGTTGCGGGCGATCCGCGCGATCACGTCGTGGAAGGTCAGATCGGCCTCGCTGAACGCGGCGAAGTCGACATCGATCGCTTCCCGCATCGCGACCAGGGTCTGCTCGAGCTCGGCGAGCTCTGCCGGCGTGCGGAGCTGAGAGGCGACCTGGATCGCGGCGCCGTCCATGATCATCCGGAATGCGATCAGCTCGGCCAGGGTCAGTTCGTCGACCCGCGCCAGCCGCACCATCTGCTTGCGCAACGCGGTCGAGGAGAACGGCAGGATCTCCGGCCCGTTCGGGTCGCCAGGCCGCGACCGGACGACGCCGTTGCTCTCCAGCACCCGCAGCGCCTCGCGCACCGTGGACCGGCTGACCGCGAACTGCGTGACCAGCTCCCGCTCGCTCGGCAGCCGCTGACCTGGCGCGAGCTCGCCGCGGACCAGCGCCTCCTCGACCTGCTCGACGATCCGCTGGTACGCACGGACGGGCTGGACCGGCTGGAACCGCGGGCCGTCGGCCATCCCAGTCACCCCTTTCGCCTTGACACAGCCTTGAGTAGCGACAAACCTAGTGGCCCACTGACACCTAGTCCACTGGTCGGACCAGTCACAGCTGTACGGCGAACTCCGCCGTACTGCGTGCCCGCTGCCGGCCGGAGCGGACCGGGTCGGCAGAATGCGGCGAGAGTCCGGTGACCTGGAGGAGTTCGCGTGAAGTCGTACACCACTCGAGCGGTCGCGCTCGCCGCCGCCGCACTGCTGGCCCTGACGGCCTGTTCAGCCGGTTCCAGTACGTCGGGTGGTTCGTCCACCGGGACCGATCAGTCGCTGTCGCTCGGCCTGGTCGCGGAGCCGGCCAGTCTCGACTTCACCACGACCGACGGCGCCGCGATCCCGCAGGTGCTGCTCGGCAACGTCTACGAGAGCCTGGTCAAGCAGGACGAGTCGGGCAAGATCGTGCCGTCGCTGGCGAAGTCGTGGACCGTCTCGCCGGACCGTAAGACGTACACGTTCGACCTGGTCGACAACGCGAAGTTCACCAACGACAAGCCGTTCACCGCGGCCGATGCGGTCTTCAGCATCAAGCGCGTGAAGACGGCCTGGACGACCTCGCTGAAGGCCGCGATGGACGTCGTCCAGGACGCGAAGGCGCTGTCGCCGACCCAGTTGCAGGTGACGCTGACCAAGCCGAGCAACGGCTGGCTGTTCCGGATGACGACTCGGATCGGGGCGATGTTCTCCGAGTCCGGAGTCAGCGCCCTGGCCACCGAGCCGATCGGCACCGGGCCGTACAAGTTCTCGAAGTGGAACCGCGGCGACTCGATCGTCCTGCAGCGCAACGACGGCTACTGGGGGACCAAGCCGCAGTTCCAGCAGATCACGCTGAAGTACTTCAAGGACCCGACCGCGCTGAACAACGCGCTGCTGACCGGCACGATCAACGTGATCACGACCGTGCAGGCGCCGGAGGCGCTCAGTCAGTTCACCAGCAACTCGAAGTACCAGGTGATCGAGGGGACCACGAACGGCGAGGTGCTGCTGTCGTTCAACAACTCCAAGCCGGTCTTCAAGGATCTCCGGACCCGGCAGGCGATTCGGCAGGCCATCGATCACAAGGCCTTGCTGGACACGTGTTTCGCCGGTCGCGGCAAGCTGATCGGCTCCATGGTTCCGCCGACCGACCCGTGGTACGAGGATCTCACCACGGTCGCGCCGTACGACGTTGCCAAGGCGAAGTCGTTGCTGCAGGCATCTGGTGCGGCCGGAGCCACGCTGCGACTGCGGCTGCCCACCCTGCCGTACGCGACCTCGTGCGGGCAGGTGGTGAAGAGTCAGTTGGAGCAGGTCGGGCTGAAGGTGCAGATCGATCAGCTCGAGTTCCCGGCGGCCTGGCTGACCACTGTCTTCAAGAGCGCGGACTACGACATGTCGATCATCGCGCATGTCGAGCCGCGTGACCTCGGTGCGGTGTTCAGCCCGACGTACTACACGCGATACAACGACCCCGAGCTGCAGAAGTACCTGGCCGCGGCTGACGCGGGTGACGAGACGGCGCAGCTCGAGAACATGAAGAAGGCCGGTCGGCGACTGTCCGAGCAGGCGGCAGGGGACTGGCTGTTCCTGCTGCCGAACCTGATCGTCGCGGACAAGAACCTGACCGGTCTGCCGCAGAACGCGATCACCGAGAACTTCGACCTGTCCCGCCTCGCCCGGTCGTGACACCGTGATTCTTCGCCTGATCGAGCGCACTGCCGTGCTCTTGGTCAGTCTTGGGGTCAGCTCGGTGCTGGTGTTCGGATTCATGGCCGTGCTGCCCGGGGATCCTGCCCGGGTAGCACTCGGCGTCAACGCGTCGGACGAGGCGGTGGCCGAGCTGCGACGCCAGTTCGGCCTCGACCGCCCGCTACCGACGCAGTACTTCGATTGGCTCGGCGGACTGCTTCGGGGCGACCTCGGTACGTCGTACGTGTCCAAGGCGGCGATCGGACCGCAGGTGTTCGATCGGCTCCAGGTGACGCTGCTACTGGTCGTCGCGGGCATGCTGATCGCGCTGGTGCTCGCAGTACCCGCCGGAACGGTGATGGCGGCTCGGCACCGGCGACTGTCTGGGGTAGCGCTCTCTGCGCTCTCTCAGGTGGGCGTCGCCGTACCGGCATTTCTGGCGGGCATTCTGCTGATCATGGTGTTCGCGGTGAAGCTCGGCTGGCTCCCGGCGAACGGGTGGACTCCGCCGGCTGTTGACCCAGCACAGTTCCTGCGGCAGCTCGTGTTGCCGGCGTTGTCGCTCGGGTTGGTGCAGGGCGCCGTACTGACTCGGTACGTGCGCAGTGCGGTGCTGGACGTGCTGCGGGAGGACTACCTCCGTACGGCGCGCGCCAAGGGGCTGCGGCCGTTTCCGGCGTTGTGGCGGCACGGTCTGCGCAATGCCGCCGTACCGGTGGTGACGGTGCTCGGTCTGCAGCTTGCAACGCTGCTGATCGGCGCAGTGGTGGTGGAACGCGTTTTCGTCATCCCCGGGCTTGGCAGCCTGCTACTGGACGGTGTGTCGCAGCGGGACCTGATTCTGGTGCAGGACGTCGTCATGGTGCTGGTCATCGCCGTACTGCTGGTCAACTTCCTGGTCGACCTCCTTTACGTCGCCCTGGACCCGCGGCTGCGGACGGGGTCGCGATGAAGCGGTTGAACCCCAGTCTGGTCGTGGGCGGCCTGATCGTCGCAGTGATCGCAGTGATGGCGCTGCTGTCCTTCGTCTGGACGCCGTACGACGCGACGCTGGTCAACCCGTCGGGGCGGCTGGCGCTGCCGTCGTGGGAGCACTGGTTCGGGACGGACAAGTTCGGGCGGGATGTGTTCAGCCAGATCATGGTCGGGTCGCGGACCACGCTGTTCGTCGGAGTGGTCGCGGTCGGCGTGGCCGCGGTGATCGGCGTACCGCTCGGGGTGCTGGCCGCTATGACTCCGCGCTGGCCGAGTGAACTGATCATGCGGACCAATGACCTGATGCTCGCTTTTCCGGCGCTGCTGCTGGCGATCATGTTCGGTGCGGTCTTCGGTGCGAGCACGCTGACGGCGATGGTTGCCATCGGCATCGCTTCGGTGCCGAGCTTCGCGCGGGTGATCCGGAGCGGTGCGTTGCAGGTGATGCGGTCCGAGTACGTGCTCGCCGCCCGCGCCGCTGGGCGGAAGCCGTTCCCGATCGCGCTCCGGCATGTTTTGCCGAACGTGACCAGCCTGATCACCGTCCAGGCCTCGGTCTCCTTCGCGATCGCCGTTCTCGCCGAGGCGGCGCTGTCTTTCCTCGGCTATGGCACTCCGCCGCCGACTCCGTCCTGGGGCCGGATGCTGCAGGAGAGTCAGGAATTTCTGTTCAGCGCGCCGCGGCTGGCGGTCTTCCCCGGCATCGCGATCGCCGTTGCGGTGCTGGGCTTCAACCTCCTCGGCGACGGTCTCCGCGACCGCTTCGATCCCAAGCTGGCGGTGCGCAGATGACGGCCGACGTACTCACGGTCAAGGGGCTCAACGTCTCCGTCCATGACACTGCTCTGGTCTCCGATGTCGATCTGACGGTCGGGCCGGGGGAGCGGGTCGGGCTGATCGGCGAGTCCGGTTCGGGGAAGTCGCTGACCGCTTTGAGCATCCTCGGTCTGCTGCCGGACGACGTCGTACCGACCGGATCGGTGCGCCTCAGCGGCATCGACCATGATCTGATCGGCGCCGACGAGCGAGCGCTGTCCCGGATCCGCGGCCGCGATCTCGCGATGGTCTTCCAGGAACCGATGACCGCGCTCAACCCGACGATGCGGATCGGTGATCAGATCGCCGAGACCATGCTCATCCACCGCACGCAGCCAACCCGGGCCGCCGCCCGCGCCGCTGCCGCCGACCTTCTCGACCGCGTCCAACTCCCCGCGGACGTCCTGCGCGCGTACCCACACCAGCTCTCCGGCGGCCAGCGGCAACGCATCGTCCTAGCCATCGCTTTGGCCAACGACCCCGCGTTGCTGATCTGCGACGAACCCACCACCGCCCTCGACGTCACCGTCCAAGCCCTGGTCCTCGACCTCATCCTCCAGGGTGTCCTCGCGCGATCGTCGGCGCTGCTCTTCATCACCCACGACCTGGCAGTGGTCGCCACTGTCTGCGAACGCGTCCTCGTCATGTACGGCGGCCGCGTCGTCGAGTCCGGGCCTGTCCACGAGATTTTCACCAACCCCCGCCACCGCTACACCCAAGGCCTCCTGGCCGCCTCCAACCTAGAAGCCGCCACACCTGAAAGCACGAGCACCCGCCCACGCCTCACGACGATCCCCGGCACGGTCCCCGCAGCCGGCCACTTCCCGTCCGGCTGCGTCTTCCGCAACCGCTGCCCGCACGCCACCGAGGTCTGCGCCACCACGCCCGCCTGGTCCGGCACCCCCACCACCGGCTACGCCTGCCACCACCCCGCCGGAGCTCCCCATGCCTGACGCCCCCGCCGTGCAGGTCATCGACGTCGTGCGCGACTACCCCCGACCCCGTACGTCGCTCCTCCGCCCGGCGCCCGTCGTACACGCTCTGCGCGGTGTCAGCCTCGAGGTCAAGCAAGGCGAACGCTTCGGCATCGTCGGCGAATCCGGCTGCGGCAAATCGACATTGCTCCGCCTGATCGCAGCCCTCGACCGCCCGACCTCCGGCCAGGTGGTTGTCGAAGGCACCGACATCACCAACCTCCCCGAGCGCCGCCTCAGGTTCCTCCGCGAGAACCTCCAGCTCGTCTTCCAGGATCCGATGAGCTCCCTCGACCCGCGCATGCGCGTCCGCGACATCATCGCCGAACCCCTAGTTGTGCAAGGCCATCCCGCCTCGGGAGAGCGCGTGCGCACGTTGCTCGAAGCAGTAGGCCTCTCCGCCGACGCCGGCGACCGCTACCCGCACCAGTTCTCCGGCGGCCAGCGCCAACGCATCTCCATCGCCCGCGCCCTGGCTCCCCGTCCCCGCATCCTGATCGCCGACGAACCGGTCAGCGCCCTGGATGTCTCCGTCCGAGCCCAGGTCCTGAACCTGATCTCCGACCTGGTCGACGAACTGAACCTGACCCTGATCTTCGTCTCCCACGACCTCTCCGTCGTCAAGCACGTCTGCGACCGAGTAGCCGTCATGAACGCCGGCCAGATCGTCGAAACCGGCCCCACCACGCAGGTCTACGCCGCCCCTCAACACCCCTACACGCAACGCCTGGTAGCCGCCATCCCCACCCTGGAAAGAGCCCTCTCCGGCGCTACCACCACCGACCTGCTCGCCGACCCGCCTTCGAAGGGAGAGACCGCATGAACTTCCCGTCCGGCCTGCCGATCGGCGAATCCTGGGTCGAGGCGCCGACCGTCGCCCCGGTCACCTTCCCGTACGACGGTACGACGATCGCCGAGGCCCCGGTCGGCGACACGGAGCTCGCCCGCCGAGCGCTCGACCACGCAGTCGCCGTTCGAGACGCGGTCGGCCGGCTGCCGTCGTACGTGCGCCGGAACGTCTTGCAGGCAACGCATTCCGCGGTACTGGCCGAGCGTGAGGCCTTCGTCGACCTCCTGGTACTCGAAACCGGCAAACCGCTCGTCGACTGCCGCGTGGAGATCGACCGAACCCTGCTCACCCTGGAGACCGCAGCCGAGGAGGTCGCCCGCCTGCACGGGGAGACCGTGCCGCTCGATCTCCTGCCGAGCGGCGAGGGGCTGCACGGGTTCTGGGTCCGCAAACCGATCGGCGTCGTCGTCGGCATCACCGGCTTCAACTACCCGCTCCTTCTCGCCGCCCACAAGATCGCGCCTGCCTTCGCCGCCGGCTGCCCGATCATCGTGAAGCCCGCCCCACAAACTCCGCTCGCCACGCTCTGGCTCGTCCACCTCATGCGAACCGCACTGAACGCCGCCGGAGCACCAGAGAGCGCGCTTCAGTTGCTGACCGGCGGAGCTGATGTCGGCGCCACCCTCACCACCGACGAACGCATCGGCGCCGTCTCGTTCACCGGCTCAGCCGCGGTCGGTCACCAGATCGCTCGCGACGCGGCACCCACCAAGGTCCTCCTCGAACTGGGCTCGAACTCCGCCCTCGTCGTCGCCGAGGACGCCGACCTCGATGCGGCCGCCGACGCGATCATCCGCGGCGGCTACTACGCCTCCGGCCAAGCTTGCATCTCTGTCCAGCGCGTGCTGGCGGTCGAGCCGATTCGCCAAGCCCTGCTGGAGAAACTCAGCACTCGGCTACCTCAGGTCGTCGTCGGCGACCCGCGCGATCCCGCGACCCGAGTCTCCGCGCTGATCGACCCTCGCTCGACCGCCCGCGTCCGCAGCTGGGTCGACGACGCCGTCCACGCCGGCGCCACCATCGCCTACGCCGCCGAAGGCGACATCCTGGGACCGATCGTGCTGACCGACGTACCGGCCGGCCAGCCAGCCTGGGACGAGGAAATCTTCGGCCCGGTGATCGCGGTGCGCTCCGTTCCCGACCTGGCGAGCGCTTTCGCCACCGTGAACGCATCGCGCTACGGCCTGCACGCCAGCGTCTTCACGTCCTCGCTTGACACAGCCTTCGCGGCGATCGACCAGCTCGACGTCGGGGGAGTTGTGATCAACGAGGTCCCCGGCTTCCGCTCGGACGTCATGCCGTACGGCGGTGTCAAGGACTCCGGCATCGGCCGCGAGGGACCCCGCTTCGCGATCGAGGAACTGACCACCACCCGGATGGCGATCATCCGCCCCCATCCATGAGAGGTGAACCGGCTATGACGGACTATGCGAACCTCTTCCGCCTCGACGGCAAACACGCCCTCGTAATCGGCGCCGGCAGCGGGATCGGCCGCGAAAGCGCTCTCGCCCTCGCCGCTCACGGCGCCCGGGTCACCTCCGCCGACCGGGACCGGGCCGCCGCCCAAGCTACCGCGGCGGGTGCGGCGTACCAGCTCGACATTCTCGACGACGACGCCATCACCCGAGCGGTCACCGAACTCGACCCCGTCGACGTGCTGGTCTTCACCGCCGCAACCAATGTGCGCAAGCGCATCCTCGACTACACCAGCGAGGACTTCGATCGCGTGGTGTCGCTCAACCTCCGAGCGTCGTTCCAGCTGATCCGTGCCTTCGGCAAGGGGATGGCCGAGCGCGGGCACGGCAGCATCATCGGCTTCAGCTCGATCCGCGGTACGACGGTCGAACCCGGCCAATCCGTGTACGCGGCAACGAAGGCCGGTCTCGTCCAACTGCTCCGCACCGCCGCCGCCGAGCTCGGCCCGTCCGGCGTCCGCGCCAACGCGATCGCTCCCGGCGTCGTCGAGACACCGCTCACCGCGCAGATCAAAGCAAACCCCGCCTGGTACGACGCGTATGCGCAGAAGGGGGCGCTTTCCCGCTGGGCGCAACCGAGCGAACTCGCCGGAGCAGTCGTGTACCTCGCCTCGGACGCCGCCAGCTTCGTCACCGGCAGTGTGCTCGCGGTCGACGGCGGCTGGACCGCAGTCGATGGCCGCTTCGATCCGCCGAACTAGCGTCGAACGACACAACCCCGATTCCTGAGGAGCGTGGATGAGTCTCGCCGATCTGACCGCGACCGAGCTGGTTTCCCGGTATCGAGAGCGTTCTTTGTCGCCCGTCGAGGTGATCGAGGACGTCCTCGTCCGGGTCGACCAGCTCGAGCCACAGCTGTGCGCGACCTATGCCCTCGATCCGGAGGGCGCCCGCGCGGCGGCCCGCGAGTCCGAGGCGCGCTGGCGCGACCACACGGCCGGCTCGCTGGACGGCGTACCGGTCACTGTCAAAGAGAACATCGCCACGCGCGGAACCCCAGTCCCACAAGGCACTGCAGCCACCGAGCTCATTCCTGCCGCCGAAGATGCGCCCGCTGTCGCCCGCCTTCGCGCCGCCGGGGCGGTCATCTTCAGCAAGACGACGATGCCGGAGTACGGGATGCTCTCGTCCGGTGTCTCGACCTTCCATCCGCTGACTCGCAACCCCTGGGACGTCTCGAAGACGGCCGGCGGTTCGAGCGCCGGCGCTGCGGCCGCCGCGGCAGCAGGGTATGGGCCGATCCACATTGGTACCGACATCGGCGGATCGATCCGCCTGCCGGCCGGCTGGTGCGGTCTGGTCGGCCTCAAGCCCACCCACGGCCGGATCGCGGTCGGCAATCCCTATCCAGGCAGAGCAATCGGTCCGCTCACTCGGACCGCCGCTGACGCAGCGCTGGCCCTGTCTGTCATGTCCGGCTACGACCCGCGCGACTACACGTCGTACCCGCCGCCGCCGGACAACGGCGACCTTGGTGAGCACCCGGCGAGCGGTCTCCGCGTCGCGCTCCTCCTGGACGCCGGCCTCGGCCTCCCGGTCGACCCCGAGATCACCGCCGCCGTCTCCGCGGTCGCCGCCCTCTTCGAGAAGGCCGGCGCCGTCGTCGAACCGATCGCGCCGATCATCACCCGCGAGATGCTCGACGGCCTCGACCGGTTCTGGCGGATCCGATCCGCGACCGACATCGCCGCCCTCCCCGAAGAACGCCGGGCCAAAGTTCTCCCACAGATCCGCGACTGGGTCGCCACCGCGGGCGACCTGACCGCCGCTGACGTCTTCCACGGCTACAGCCAGATGGGCGCGATGGCGGCCGCCGTCACCGCCATCTTCGCCTCGTACGACGTGATCCTGTCGCCGGTCGCGCCGATCACCGCGTTCCCGGCCGAACTCGCCTATCCAACCGACGACCCGGCCAAGCCGTTCGAACACATCGCCTTCACCGTTCCGTACAACATGTCCGCCCACCCGGCGACCACGGTGAACGCCAGTTGGTCCACGACGGGCCTTCCCATCGGCGCCCAGATCGCCGTACCGCATCACCAGGACATGACTGCCCTGGCCTTAGCGGGATACGCAGATAGCGCTCTCTCGGACCACCGCCCCTGGCCGACCACCCTCTGACGCCGGTCCGGGCGGTCAGCGCGGGGCGCGGATGCCGTCGATGATTCGAGTCCAGTGGTCGCCGCCGTGGCCGTCCTCGATCGCCCGGCGGTAGTGCGCCTGCACCGCGCGCGGAAGTCCGAGATCGATACCGGCCGCCTCGCTCGCGCCGACGATGTGGTCGGCGGTCGCGCCCATCATGGTGATCGTGCTCAGGTCGCCAGGGTGCTTGCCGGCATCGATGTCCGCGCCAGGATTCTGGTCGCCCACCTCCAGCATCGGCGGAATACCACGGACCATCCCGATCAGTTCCGGTACGGCGTTCGCCGCGGCCAAGCCCGCCGTACCGAGTAGTGCCGTCGCGTGCATCAGCGAGGACAGCGTGGTCAGGAAGACGTCGAGCTGAGCCTGGTACATCAGCTGAGCCAGTCCGGGGTCCTCGCCCAGAAACCGCGGCGTACCGATCAAGGACAGCGTGTCCTGGTGCTGCTCGAAGACCGCACTCGGACCGCTGTAGTAGACGGATGCTGCCTCGGTTCCGACCATCGGCGCCGGCACCATGACTCCGCCGGTCAGAAACGTCCCGCCGCGCTCGACGACCCAGTCCGCTGCCGAGCGAGTCCGGTCCGGTGTGTCCGAGCTGAGATTGACCACGGTTCGGCCGGCCAACGAGACGGACTCGAGGACGTCGTACATCGCCTGATAGTCAGTGAGGCTGAGGACGACAAGCTCGCTGGCCGCGACAGCTTCGGCGGCGCTCCCAGCGAGTACGGCGCCATCGGCCACGACACCGGCCGCGCGGGCGGACGACCGGTTCCAGACGGTCACCGGATGTCCGGCCGCGAGCAGTGTCCGGGTCATCGCTTGGCCCATCGGACCGAGGCCGATGAGCGTGACGGGGGAGCGGTCGGCGTGGGGCATGAGACTCCTTGCTGTTCGAGTGATCTGCCTCCATGCTGTGCGGTAGCGTGAGGTTCTGGAAGTACGCACTATTTTCTGCGGTACTTACTTTTTGGTTAGTGGGTGAGGATGACGAAGTCAGCTCGGCGAGGCCCGTACATCTGCGGTATCGACGCGGCCATGGACGTCGTGACCGGGAAGTGGAAGGGCTTGATCCTCTGGGAGCTCGACGCGCACGGCATCCGCCGGTTCGCCGAGCTGCGCCGCGGACTGCCCGGGGTGAGCGAGAAGATGCTGACCCAGCACCTGCGCGAGATGGAGCAGGACGGCCTCGTCGTCCGCACCGTGTACGCCGAGGTCCCGCCACGCGTGGAGTATTCGCTGACCGACGACGGCCGCGCGCTCAACGCGGCCCTCGCGCCGCTCGGCCAGTGGGGATCGGCGCGAATCCGTCGTGAGCAGATCGAGATGGTCGACCACCAGGACGCCGCAGCCATGCCACGCCCGTGAAGCGCGGCTATCGGCCCCTGTTCCTGATCAGTTCCTCCGGTACGGCGTACTGCGTGTTGCCGTTGTATCCGGTCACCGTCGTCGCCATCGTCAGCGAGTTGAGCAGCGCTTCCTCGGTGGCTTCAGTGCTCGCTTGGAAGACTTCCTTCAAGGCTGTGTCCACCATCGGTACGACGGCCCGTCGGGTACTGAAAGCGATCGCGTAGTCCCCACTGCCTGGTGAGAAGTCGGAGCCCGCCTTGCCCATTGCGAAAATGGACCGCCGAGCTACCCGCCCCAATTGCCGGGCGTCGAGCGGCAAATCGGTCGCGAGCACGATCATGCAAGAGTTCCCCTCCGGCGCCGGTTTCTCGATCGGCGGCCGAAGCGGCGTCCCCAAGACGGTCAGCGTCCCGGAAAAGTTGGCCTGCACCAGCACCCCGACTGTCCCGCCGCCGACCATGCGCGACGACGTACCGATGCCGGCCTTGAAGCCGAGCGCAGTAGTGCCGGTGCCGGCTCCGACATTGCCTTCCGCGGGCAGCTCAGCCGAAGCAGTGTCGAGCGCAGCGAAAACATGCTCCGCAGTGATCGGCCGAGACCGGATGTCCGACAAGTAGCCGTCATTGGTTTCACCCACCACCGGATTGAGGCTGGTCGCTGAGGGATCCCGCGCCAAAAGCCAGCTGAGCAAGGCATCGGCCACCCGAAAGACCGATAACGTGCCGGTCAGCAGAATCGGCGTTTCGAGGACCCCCAACTCGTCCACCTGAGTCGACCCCACCAACTTCCCGTATCCGTTGCCCACCGCAACCGCCGCGGGCAACCCGGCCGCGAAGTCCGGCGGCACGACAGCGGTGACCCCGGTGTTCACCTCGCCATTCGCCAGCGTCGTCTGCCCGACCAGCACCCCCGGCACGTCAGTGATGGCGTTCAGTCGCCCGGTCGGCAGATCGCCGGGAACGACGCCCAGTTCACGAACTCTCATGCCAGCTATCGTCGGGCAGATGGTCGAGAAATTGCAGCACCTCAGCGGCCGGATATGGCTCTACCCCCACGATCCGGATCCGGACGCCATCCGCGCCGCGGTCGCGTTGATCGTCGACGACGCCGGCAACGTCCTCGTAGACGCCGGCAACAGCCTGCGACACGCCCGCGAGATCCAGCAGGCGATCGCGGCCGCCGGCCTCGAGCTGCCAACGACGATCGTCTACACCCACCACCACTGGGACCACACCTGGGGCGCAGCCGCTTGGGGCGACGTCGAGATCGTCGCTCACGCATCGGCGAGCGAGCTACTCACGGCCGAGGCGGCGCGGCCTTGGAGTCACCAGTACCTCCGTGACCAGGTCGCCGAGAACCCGAAGCTCGGCCCGAGTTTCCGGGCGCGAGCCCTCGCGATGCCCGACTGGAGCGATTTCGCGATCAGGATCCCCGACCGTACGTTCGACGACGAGTTGAGCCTGCGGAGCGGCGTACAGGTGAGGCACGTGGGTGGGCGGCACGCGCCCGATTCGTCGGTCGTCGTCGTGCCGGGTTCCGGTGTGATGCTGCTCGGCGACTGCTACTTCCCGCCGCCGTTCCACCTCCGCAGCGAGGACGACGGGAACGACTTCGGGCTGGCCAAACGGCTGCTCGCCGAGGGGCACCGGTGGTACGTCGACGCGCATTCCGCGCCGCAGGAAGGACCTCAGCTCCAGGCGTACTTGCCGTAGACGGAGACCGTCGTACCGATCGGTGTGTCGGCGAAGATCTCGTGGATCGCCGGGCGCAGGACGCGGACGCAGCGGTGACTGGCCGGGTAGGGCTTGATCAGCGAGTTGACCCGCGAGCCGTGCAGCGCAATCCCCGGGCGGTCCTTGAGGAAGTAGAGCGAGTCGTACATGTAGGCGTCGTCGTACAGGCTGCTCTCGTGCGCGCCGGCCCACTTGCGCCACACCTTGCCGGTGCGGTTCGGGGTGTCGTAGCCGGGAGCGCCGGTCGAGATCCAGACGATTCGCTTGTACTGCTTGTTGACGATTTGGTAGAGGATCTGGCAGGTCTTGTTGACATAGATGCCGTCGGCGCGCGTCGGCGTCGGCTTCGCGGTCGCGTTGATCACCGAGTACGCGTCGTTCAGCGTGAGGCCCTTGCGAGTGATCGGCAGACCGTTCGTCTCACGCCAGGCGCACAACGCTTGCCGGGCCCGCACGGTGATGTCGCCGTCGGCGTCACCGACCGGATAGCCGAGCTTCTCCAGCTTCTGCTCCACCTTCAACGCGTAGTACTGCGCGTTGTGCGGATTCTTCGGCTTGGCGGTGGGCTTGGGGGTGGGCTTGACCGTGGGTTTCGCGGTCGGCGTCGGCGTGCTGGACGGTGTCGGCGTGCTGGACGGTGTCGGCGTACTGGCTGGGGGAGTGCTGCTCGGAGTTGGGGTGCTCGTGTCCGACTCGCTGGCAGCCACGTCCGCACAGCCGGCCAGAACGAACGACAGTACGACGGCCGCAGTCACTAGACCATGTCGACGAGACATGATTCCCCTCTCCCTCGAGCACCTCAACGGTCGCAGAGCCACGCCGAGTGAGCGTGCAGCGACCCGCCGAGATTAGTGCGCGGGGAGAGGCACCGTTGTGCGATCGGCGACCGCCGTCACCGAACCGTTGCCGACCGTGTTGCCGATCGTGTTGCCGAGAGGTCAGAGACCGAGATCGCGCAGGAACTCCGGCTTGTACGCCTGCAGCACGACGTACCGCGGGTCCGGCACCTCCATGCCGGCGTTCTTCGCCTCGTCACTGGCCTCGTCGTGCGAGCCGACCGGAACGCTCGGATCCGTCCACTCCTGCTCGGCCGGATTCCACCGGGTCACCGTGTACTCCGCGGTGAGGTTGTCGTCCGCAACGAGTTCCTTGACGGTCCGCTCGGCCTCGAGCGCGTCCTCGAGGGTCTGCGTGTAGAGCAGCATCCGGTTCCCGTCGCGGGTCACGGTGACCTGGCTCCCGAGCCGCTTCCGCGCGTCGTCATCCAGATCCAGCGCCCGCAACCGATCCCAGAACGTCAACCCGTGCTCGTCGTTGCCCAGCACGACCTCAACCCGAAACTCATCCGCCATGGCAGACACCCTACAGACCGTCAGGACCCGTTCCGGTGCTGCCTTGAGCAACATGTCGTGGCGCACAGTCGCCTTGATTCGATCGACTAGAGTTCTTAGTCATGGAGCTCAGGCACTTGGAACACTTCGTGGCCGTCGCCGAGCAGAAGCACTTCACGCGGGCGGCCGAGGCGATGTCGATCTCGCAGTCCGGCCTCTCGGCGTCGATCCGCGCCCTCGAGCGCGAGCTCCGCGCCTCACTCTTTGTCCGCAACACTCGCAGCGTCGAACTCACCGAGGCTGGACGGGCGCTCTTGTGCGAGGGACGCCGTACGTTGGCTGCCGCCGAGGCCGCCCGCGACGCGGTCGCCGCGGTCCAGGGCCTGCTGCGCGGTCACCTCACGGTCGGACTCGAGCAGTGTCTCGGTGTTGTCGACGTACCGGCGCTGCTCGCCAAGTTCCGCTCCGCCTACCCCGGCGTCGAGATCGAGGTCCGCCAGGGCGGCTCCACGCCAATGCTCGACGAGCTGGCTTCCGGCCGCCTCGACCTCGCCTTCGTGGCCACCGCCGGCGACGCGGTCGACGGTCTCGACCTCCGTCCGCTGTCCCGCGAACCGATGGTCCTCGTCTGCGCCCCTGACCACCGGCTGTCCGCCGGTCGTCCGGTCTCGCTGGACGACCTCGCGGGCGAGTCCTTCGTCGACTTCGACCCGACCTGGGGCGCCCGCACGATCTCCGACCGCGCCTTCGCCAGCGCCGGCGTCGCACATCCGGTCACGATCGAGGTGAACGACGTACACACTTTGCTCGCGCTCGTCGCGCACAACCTCGGCGTCGCCCTCGTCCCCGAACGCATCGCCGCCAAGCGCGGCGACCACTGCACCGTGCCGCTCACGCCCGGCAGCGCCGCCGACTGGCAGGTCTCCGTCGCCGTCCCAACCGGCACGGCCGCGTCCCTGGCCGCCGACGCGCTGCTTGGCATGTTGCCGACGACGGCGGTCCACTAGTACCGGCGTACTACTAGTGGACCGTTCGGCCTACCAGGCGTAGTCCTCCGGAGCGGTCTTGTAGCCCGGGAAGATCTCGTCCAACTTAGCCAGCGCCTTGTCATCCAGCTTCACGTCCACCGCCCGTACGGCGGACTCCAGCTGCTCCATCGTGCGCGGCCCAACGATCGGCCCGGTCACAGCCGGCTGGTGCAACAGCCACGCTAGCGCCACGTCGCCCGGCGCATGCCCGAGCTCGTCCGCGAACGCCTCGTACTGCTCGATCTGCGGCCGCAACTTCTCGAGCGCCTCCTTCGCGCGCCCCTCGGTACGGCGTACGCCCTCGTTCTCCTTGCGGATCACACCGCCCAGCAGACCACCCTGCAGCGGCGACCACGGGATGACGCCAAGCCCGTACTCCTGCGCAGCCGGCAACACCTCGCGCTCGACATCCCGCACGATCAGGTTGTAGATCGACTGCTCGCTGACCAGCCCGTTGAAGTTCCGCTTCTCCGCGGCAGCCTGCGCCTGCGCAATGTGCCACCCCGCGAAGTTGCTGCTCCCGGCGTACAGGATCTTGCCCTGTTGTACGGCGACCTCGATCGCCTGCCAGATCTCGTCCCACGGCGTCGCGCGATCCACGTGGTGGAACTGGTACAGATCCACATAATCGGTCTGCAACCGCTTCAGACTCGCATCCAGCGCCCGCCGGATGTTCAGCGCCGACAACTTGTTCGTGTTCGGCCAGTCCGACCCCATGTCGCCGTACACCTTCGTGGCGAGCACCGTCTTCTCACGGTTCTTCGGATCCTTGGCGAACCACTCGCCCACGATCTCCTCGGTCCGCCCCGGGTAGATCGACCGCCCGTACCCGTTGGCGGTATCGAAGAAGTTGATGCCCTTCTCATGCGCCGCATCCATGATCGCGTGCGAGTCCTCCACGCTCGTATGCGGCCCAAAGTTCATCGTGCCCAAACAAATACGGCTAACAGTGAGGCCGGTCCGGCCAAGATGAGTGAATTCCATACTGTCCAACCTGCTCCTCCGCCGGACGACTGTCCAACAGAAGAATCCACTCAGTCCGATCACTGACCGTTCTGAGTCCTAGGCTCATCACCATGTTCACCGTCGGCGACTACCGCCTCGCAGCCGAGCTCACCGGAGAAGGCTCGCCCACAGTCGTCTTCATCTCCGGCGCCAGCGGCGACCGACACGCCTGGGACGCCACCACCGCCGTACTGCGCTCCTCGACCACCCTGCTCACCTACGACCGAGCCGGCATCGGCGGCAGCGAGACCCCCGACCTAACCTCCCGCACCCTAGGCGCCGCCGCCGACGAACTCCGATGTCTGCTAGCGCACGTCCCAGGTCCCTTCATCCTGGTCGGCCACTCACTCGGCGGCCTCATCGCCCTCATCCACGCCGCCCAATGGCCAACGGACATCGCCGGCCTAGTCCTGGTAGACACCTCCGACATCCACCTCAACCTGGACATCGCCACCCCCATCCGCACCGCCCCCGACGGCACCCTCACCTTCGACCTCCAAGCCAGCGTCCCCGAAGTAACCCGCAGCCGACGCCCCCTCAACATCCCCACCACCGTCATAGCCAGCCGCCCCGGCCACTGGCAAGAAGACAAATCCCTCGACTTCACCCGCTGGCACCCCTTCACCCCCACCGAACTAGACGCCCGCTGGCAATCCCACCAACGCTCCCTAGCCACAGCCCTAAACGCCACCCACAAAATCGCCCGCCAAGGCGGCCACAACATCCAATCCGACGACCCAACCCTCGTCGCCGACTCCATAGACGACCTCGTCGACCTCGCTCGTAAGCACTGAGGACCCGTCGGCTGTTCAGATCGCAACAGATGCCAGATAGGCAATCGATCTGCCTCCGCCGCACGCTCGAACAGTGAGGTCATCGCAACTGATCCGACTGCAAAGTCGCCCGGTGCTACAAGCTGCTCACAAGTCCTCCCGTGAGCGATTCGATGTTGCCGACGAGACTCACACGGTCGAGGAAGATGTTCCGATGCTCGCAGCTGGTCTCGGGGAGCAGGAGGCACGCATGGCAAGCGGCCAGGTTGAGACCGTCGGTGCCGGAAGGTCCGGACTCGCTACAAACCGGGTCGTTGGAGCACCAGCCCGCGCGACTCAGGGCCGCGCTGAGCGTGTCAGCGAAGTGTTGCTCGTCGGCCAGCGCGGCGAGACCGCCGAGGCTCCCGGCCGCGTCCGAGGATGCCGTGTAGATCAGCAGACCGGCCTGGCTTTCCTCCGCATAGATACGCTCACGCAAAGATCCGATCGGATAGCCGGCATCGAGGCTGAGCTCCTGCAGAAGCGCATGCGCGAGGGAATGGATCGCGATGAACCTGGCCGACGGAGCAGACATGATCGGTGCGCCCGATTCGACAGCGCGCCGCTGGAGTGACTGGTCCAGAAGCTGATGACGCTGGCGGGCGAGCGATTGCTCCTCCCAGGTGGTGATTGCGTCCTCGGAAAGGCGGACGAATATCCCTTCGCCAAGGACCTCGGTCGCGGGCAACCACTGGAGATGAGTTTCGCTGAGCCTGGCCAGCCGGGGATTGGTGGTGTCGGTGATCATCGGAGTGACGCGCGAAAAGCCCTGCAATGCACGAACCTCCCGCAGCCTGTTCGCCCTCGACACCTGCGCGACCAGCGCCTGTACGCGCTCGTCCACATCGACAGGCACACACTGGAAGGTATCGAGCGGACCGCCCTCGTTCCCGTCGATAAGAGCCCGGTACTCCTCGTCCCGCAGATCCTGGTCGCTCGGCTGAGTTGTGGTCTCCAGCCCCTTTCGTTGCCGGACGACGTCGACGACGCCCTCGACCGACAGCCCAGGTCTGCCCTCGATCATCGCAGGCAGCGCCGCGGCGAGCGCGCTCTCCGGTACATGCTCGAGGACTGCCCAGTGCTTGGTGACAAACTGGGCGGTCGGACTCGACCACGGCGGAATCGAGATACTCGAGCGTACAGCTCCGAACCAGACGTTGGAGGATCCTCGTTGGAGCGCTCGCAGTGGCTTCTCGCATTGTTCGTCCGGTGCGTCAGGTAGCCATGGCCGCTTGCCATCGCATCCCTTGATCTTGCTCAGCGCGTTGCGGCCGAACGAGCCGTCGAGATCGTGCGCCGGCACGCCGCAGGAGCATCTGATGACGATATCGGCGAGAGAAGAGGAGGCACCTTGCGACTCGAGCATCATCCGATGCGGGCCGTCAGGAACATCGGAGCCGCGATGGGCCCAGTTGAAGTAGGGGAAATCCTCGATGTGACCGTTCTCGCAGCAAGCCACGAAACGCGACGGTGTCAGGTCCCGCAGACAGTCCGGGCACTGCATCTTCTTCGCATCGAACTTCCAGTGCCTGTCGAGTCGCCGACACTGCGGGCAGTAGTGATAGGTCGGAAAGCGGACGACCGGGACGTCGCCGTTCCTCTTTCCGGTGGAGGGGGCGCGAAAAGTGTGCACGCCGAGCGAGCGAGCCAAGCGCGGTTCTTCGACAGGGGGAGACCACTTCTCGTCCCACTCGTCGATCCCGCAGATCATGAAGCTCTGGTCACCGGCCGGAAAGAGGGAACCGACTCCGTAGGTCGTGACGAGCTGGCTCTGCCTCGCCTTCGGACGCTCAGCGGTCGCCATCGTCTGCCACCTTCTTGGTCTTCCTCGGTGAGATGATCTTCAACGTGCTCTCCCGGTCGACATTGCGAAGGCTTGTCAATGTCGGCCACGGTGGCTCGGACGGCGGGAAGATTGCCGCCAGCGGGTCGCCGGTGGATCCGTCCATCGCCGGGCTGCCGGCAGGAACCATCAGGCCTCTGACGTCGTGGCTGCCCTCGACCCAACGGGCGTACTGAGAGACGGTTCCAGCCTCGACAGCATCCCTCCAGCTCTCCACGAGGCCCTCCAGCGACGCACGGACGGCGGGCGCGGCGTCGGGCTCCACCTCGACGGCTCGAGCAACGATGATGTCGACGATCCGGTCGAGTTCGTCGCTCTCGACCGGTACCGTGACCGACTTGTCCCCAGCCGCGCCAGGGAGGAGGTGGCGCGCCAGGACGACAAGCAACCCGTGCAGCCCGCGATCCAGTGATCGGAGGGCGAACGGTGTTGCGCCAGTGGCCTCGACCTGGCTGTACAGCGCCCGGTGGTACGAGGTGAACGATTCGTAGTGCGAGAGATCGCGCGACCGTGACGCGTTGTAGAGAGTGAGCACGAGCCCCGGAAACCGGCGCCCGACACGGCTGGTTGCCTGGATGTACTCGGACGTTGTCTGCGGTTGACCCATCACTGCCATGAGACCCAGACGGTCGACATCGACACCTACCGAGATCATATTTGTCGCAAGTACGACATCCGGACTCCCCGGATCCGTGCACGGCGTCTGGAGCGCCTTCAGTTCATGCGGGATCTCGCTGGACTTCTTCCGGGAAGTCAGCTCCCGTGGATCTCGGATCTGACGGAGCTCGGTTTCCTTCCGACCCGCCACGACCTTGATCCGGTCACGCACGTCGTCGATCGACTGAATATAGGCAGCGCCGAGGACTCTGAGGCTGTTGAAGTAGCCGAGCAGAGTCCAATAGGCGTCCTTCACCTCGTCGCTTGCCTGGAGATCCTTTGCGCCCTGTAGTAGAGCGGCATAGGTACGGACAAGCAAGGTTGCATGACTGGTGCTCGTGGCCATCAACCCGACATATCGGCGGGTTCCCTTCACGCTCGCGGGGGCGTCGACGGCGAAGAACGAATCCGAGGCGTTGATCCCGGGCGGCGGAAACTGCCGTGCTTCCCGAGCGAACACTGCCCTGACCTGCTTGGACGCGCGCCGGATCGTTGCCGTCGATGCGACAAGCTTGGGCCTGGCCCCCGATTCACGGTCGGTCGCGAGATGGTCGACTGCCGTCTCGTAGAGACCGACCAGGGTTCCCAGTGGTCCACTGATCAAGTGGAGCTCGTCCTGCACGATCAAGTCGGGCGGTGCGTCATGTCCCGAGCCGAACAGTCGCCCGCTCTCCTCCCGCCAGGCAAGCATGGCGAACTTGTCGACAGTTCCGATGACGAGCGAGGGCCGTTCGCGGTACACATCGGAGTCGACCAGATGGACAGGGAGACCGTCGTTCTTACTGAACCGACACAACGGATCGGGGCAGCGAACGGTCACCCGATCGCGACGGACATCGGCCTCGTAGTGCTCCGGTCCGAGCTCGGAGCCGCACCACGGGCAGCGCAACAGTTGTACCGGATCACCCAGGTCGCCGGGCTCCTCGCCTCCACGTCGCTTCCTGATCGCCCTCGCTGCATTGGCGGCATTGTTCGGTGTCGCTCCCTGGCCGACCCACAGACCGATCGAGAACGGCTTGCCGTCTGCCAGACCAGGAATCGTGGGGCGCAGATCCTCGAGTGCGCAGATCAACCCTGCGGCGCGCTCGAACTGCTGCAAGGTCAGCAGCCGCAGGGTGTACCGCATGATGACGCCAACTCCGGCGCCGTCACCGTCCGCGCCGGCTCGTCGCAGGCGCCGGTGAACCAGCGCGAAAGCGATCAGGCCGAGGTATGCCTCGGTCTTACCGCCTCCGGTCGGGAACCACAGCAGATCGGCAAGGTCACGATCGGGAGCAGCCGGGTCCGAAAGGCCTTCGAGATTCAAGAGTATGAAGGCGATCTGGAAGGGGCGCCACTGGCCGACCACATCCGTCGGTGGCGTGCCGGATCCACTGCGGATCATCTCCTGACGGAGTCGCTGCTGTTGCATCGCAAGGTTCATGACCCTGAACGCCTGCGCTGCCCGTTGATCGGTACGGAGCAGCTCGATACCTCGACGCATGCGAGCGACAGCTAGTCTCGCATCGCGAAGGTGAGCGCGCGCGGTCGCCGCCTGATCTTTGGTAAGTGTGCCGAGCTCTTGCTCCTGCTCGTCGATCCACTCTGCATACGTGTCGACCAGATGGTTCAGCGGCCCACGCGTCTCTGGCTCGGCGAGCGCGACCATGCTGAGGTCTTCGACATCGTCGCGATCGGCCTGAGCCAACTGAAGGTCGTGCTCCGGAAAGAACGACGTCCCGACCTCGGTGACGTGATCGCTCTCGGTCCATGTGACGGCCACACCGTGCCCGACTGCGAGATGGCGCTGTTTGCGGTAGAGCAGCTCGCCGCCCAGTTCGTCCGCGTCCAGATGTTCGGGCGAGCGCTCAGGACTCCGATCGGCCAGTTCGCCGCCGATCGCCCGCACGCGGATCTGCGGTCGAAACCAGCACAGAGCATCGGTATGTCCCTTCTCAGGCCGTGTGAAGCTGTTGACCAGGACCAGGGTGGCGTTGACGACGCCATGTTGCGCCGGCCGAATCACGATGCGCAGCATCAGACCGTCCGCGATCTTGAGCTCGCCCGACGTTCCCGGGACAACAGTGACCGTCTCCTCCACGGGGCCGATCTGCACCCGTCGCCACAGGCTGGTCTGTTTGGAGCGGGCGCGACTGGCGATGCCCCCAACCGCCGCATCGATCGGACCGGCCTGCTCATCAGGCTCGTACCGGTCGGCGTCGATCACTACCTCGATCTGCTGGGTTCCCTCGGTCAGACCGAAGGTGAGCCCGACTGTCGAGGGGTAGCGGAGGTGGGCGAAGGACACTCCAGGGTCGAAGTCTCCGTCGAGCGCCGCACCGCCCTCTTCGTCGGGTACCTCGTTGGCCATCTCCACGACGGTTTGTGAGCCCTCGGCAGAGCGCGGATGCAGGATTCCGACGATGTACCGCTCCAGCGGCGCCTCGGACAAGGTCTCCTCGTTCGGGCCACCGTAAAGATCGTCGACAACTGCCTCGACCATCCGGTCGCGCGCTTCGTACCACGGGGCGAGGTCAGTCATCTTCCGTCGTTTCCTTCCAGTTGAGGTCGAGCAGCCCGGTCACTGTCGGCGCGAGACGGAACCCGTGTCGACTGGTGGATCCCGGCCGCGGATCGACAACCGCCGTAGCGATGCTCTCGACCTGCGCTTTCCCCAGAGACGGCCATGATCGGCGCCTGCGTTCGAGAGTGCCCGTACGAGATGCCAGGTCCTCACCGAACCGACGTGACGTGCGGCCAACGGGGATCCCGCTGTGTGTGATGACGTAGACCGGCACGGCGAGTGTTGATTCACGACGATCGAGGTTGATCTCGAGCGGGTCGCCGGCCGAAACGGCTGTCGCCAAGTGCAGTTCCGCCTCCGCGGCATCGGTGGAGACGGGCTCGACATCTCCGACCCCGATCTCGAAGCCGGACGTCTGCCAGTCCTTGTATCCGCCCTTGTACCAACGCTCTGCATGAAGACCCGGCTTGCGGAACCGGCGTAAGAACCGATCGTCAGGCCCGTTCGCGCGCACGAGCAGCCGTCGCGCGCGGGTCAGCGAGACGTAGCGAGCACGGAGCCGTTCGCCTGGATCCACGTCCTCTCGCCAGGCGTGCTCGGGGAAGTCGACAAGAACGACGTTGTCGAACTCGAGACCCTTCGCGCGGTGGACGGTCGAGACGACGACAGTCGTCGCCGGTTGATCCCCGAGTTCAGGGGGCAGCGGTCGCGAGCCACGAAGGCGCTGCGCGAGGCGCAACAGATCGATCTCCGTGCCTCTTCCCCGCTCCACTCCACGCAGCGCCCGCCAGATGAGCGCCGAGTCGAGCTCGGGAGAGCGCTCGGCAATACGCTTGTCGAGCTCGCTCCGGGCAATCGTGTCGGTCGCCACATCACCTAGCAGCAGAGCCACCCAACCGGCGATCACCCGCTGCCGAGTACTGCGACGAACCTCGACCACCGTGCGATTGCGCAGAACGCCTGCCACCAGGAGAGCCTGGCCGTTGGTCTCGGTCAAGAAGGCGGTCCGTCCTGTCCAATGCTCGGCGAGATCGATGACATCCTCAACGGTTCCCACCGGCACGACCGCGGCATAAAAGTCTTCGAGCAGGCGAGGGTCGCCACCGGGCAGAGCTGCCGAGCGCAGCGCCGCCGCGGCCTTGGTGTCGCGGCTTGCTGCACGGTACTGCCCGGTCAGGTGTCTGATCTGGATCTCAGGCAGGGTTTCAACGGCGGCCACCAGCGCGGTGGACGACATGGTCGAGAGCGGCTTGCGACCGTTGCCGTTCGCGCGCAGCTGGAAGTCGTAGATCCCTTGTGCCGGATCGCCGAGCAGCGAGAATCCGGCCGCTGCCGGTAACTGTTCGATGATCGCCAACAAGAACTCCGCTCGGACGCCGACGATGTCCTGTACCTCGTCGACGATCAGATGGTCGAGATCGTCGATCCGCCCCCAGGTCTCGTCGCGGAGCAGCCGTGTGGCGAGCGCGATACGTCGGTCGAAGCCGAGGTTCTCGAAATCCTCCGTGCTGAGCTCACGCAGAAGCTCACCTGCCAACGAATCCATCGTCTGAACACCGACCGGTCGCGTACCCACTCGGGCTCGAAGTCGGGCATCGGCAGCATGCACGGCGGCGTTGGAGAAACTGATGACCAGTATGCCGTCGACGGGATCGATGTCCTGGTCGTCGACGAGGTGCTCGATCAGGGCGGATACGACTTCGGTCTTCCCCGAACCGGGGCCGGCGATGACGATCTGACGCGTGTCGGCGGCGATGTCGACAGCTGCGAGCTGGCTGTCGTCCAGCTGGCGCTCGATCATCGCTTGCTCCACAGGTACTCGAACTCGTTGAAGGCGAGCAGATCGCCGTACTTCTCAAAGTTGTCCAGCACGTTGACGATCAGCACTTCCTCGGAGCCGCCGTTCTTCGGCCCACGGAGACCACGTCCGATCATCTGCTGATACACATTCGGACTGAAGGTCGGCCGCGCGACGTACACGGCCTGCACTCTGGGGGCGTCGAAGCCCTGCGTCAGGACGTTGTAGTTCGTCAGCACCCGGATGCGTCCGGCCTTGAACTCCTCGATGTAGTGGCGTCGGGCGGCGGACTCGGTGTCGGCCGACACGGCCATGGCAGGAATTCCCCGGTGCGAGAGCAGGGCGGCGAGAACGCGCGCGTTCTCGACCGACGGCGCGAAGGCGAGCACCGTCCAGTCGGCAGGCTGGGCTGCGATCGACTGCACGACGCGGAGGGTGCGCGTGAGGTCGGCACCGAGACGTTCGACAACTGCCGATGGGAGCCGCCGCGTCTGTTCGATCTCTGCCACGTCCGACTCGGTCAGGTGGACATCCGTCCCATCGAGAATTTCGTGTCGTACCTGGGCAAGTACGCCCATGTCCTGGAGTTCCTCGTACGGATCTTCCTTCCGAAAAGCTCCGCGATCGAGTCGGTTCTTGCCGTAACGACCCGCCAACCGCTCCGTTTGCTCCGCCGAGGTGCCACGGAACGGCGTCGCCGTGAGGCCTATCAACGGTTTCCGCTCTTCGGATCGCACGCGGCTGCTGCGGCCGAGCCATTCCAGCACTCGTGTGTACGACGGTGCGATCGAGGCGTGCGCCTCGTCGACCACGACGACCGAAGCCTCACGCAGCCAGTCGTACTCGTCGCCCGATCTCGTGGTCAACGAATTCAACTTGTCGATGGTCGCGATCACCAACTGAAAGACGCCTGGTTCTTCCGACACCTCGTTGGCCGCCCAGAGCCGACCGAGTCGCATCGGCAGCTGAGGACCGATGGCCCGCCACACGTGGGTCCAGGTTTCGGCAGCCTGCTCGCACAGTTCGTCGGTCTGGGCGATCCAGACCAGCGGAACTCTTGTCGAGACGTCCTGTTCGCGAACGGCGTTGACGAGTGCCTCGACCGTGACCCGAGTCTTTCCCGCACCCGTCGGCAGCGACACCATCCCGCGATCGGGACCTACACGCCGTAGCAGCCCGGTGATGCGCTCGGTGACGAATTCCTGAAAGTCGTGGAGGGGGCTGAGTACCGCCGGACCGTCGATCATCTCGACCGCTGCACGAGTGCCTTCGGGAAAGCCTGCCCAGTCGGGCGGGAACCCCAGCGAGGCGACCCACTGCCGTGTCACACGCCGCCCGGCCCACTCTCGAGGAGGCTCCAGCCCGCGGTCCTCGAGGGCCGGCCGCAGCTGCTTCAGGATGCCGACGCCGTGAACGGCGCGCGCCAATGCCGCGACCTCCATCGGGACGGCGCCGCCGCGATCCTGATCGAGGATCTCCAGCGCCTGTGCAGGCACGCAGCGCCGTAGGGCGTCAGAACCTACCGCGGCTACGAGACGTGCGTCGTCGTCGGCAGCACGCTTGATCTCGTTGCGCAGGTTGTTGGTGGCCGCCTGCTCCATCTGCCCGAGGACCTTCTCGATGCCTGCCTGACCGAGCTCGAGCCCGAGGACCGAGGAGATCTGCGCGAGCTGGTGCGGCGACGACGTTGCGGTGACAAGCAGCGTGTCGCCGTCGCGGCGGGCATGGATCGGGTGTGCAACTTGCCCTCGTGGGGTGGCGATCATTTTCACGATTCGACCCGCAGGCTGGAGCTTGAGTTCCTGGTCGGCCAGATCGAGATGGAGCTTCAGAGGCGGGTAGATGTCGGTGAGGTAGCTCCATTCACCAGATGTCTCGATGAGGATCTCCTCCTGTAGGAGATCCTTGCCCCTGGGCATTTTCCATGCCTCGACGAAGCGCTCGACGTCATCATGATCGACCGCCAACAGTGCAGGGACCTGGGCCTCGAGCATCGACTCGTAGACAGCTGGTTCGTCGGTGACACCGATGTTGCCGACATCGACCGACTGGAGTTGTGTTCCGACCCGAACCACCAACTTGTCGCAGGTCATCCGTCCGGGCAGCCAGGAGTAGAAAGCAGCACGCCGAGCGTCGTCGTCCGGTCCGCGCCATGTGTCAGCCGTCTCCTTGAGCGCCACCCATTCGGTGGTCGGCAGGTCCTCCGGGTCGGACTTGACGGCCAATGCGTTGGCCCATTCCTCGGACAATTCAACGGCCGGCAGAATCGCGGGATCCACGGCATCGCTCGCCCTCAGAACGGCTGCCACGGGGCGGATGCCGAACTTTGTCGGTAGGCGACCGTTCCGGGTGAGGAACCATGTCTCGGGGGCGCTCACCGTGCCTGATCCATACCCGGCGTTCGTCGCGTGGCGTACATGCCATCGAGTCGGAACCGGCCGGGACAGCAGATGTTTGGTTGCCGCCGCAACGCCTTCCAGGCTGAGCGACAAGAGGGGGGCCAGTGGCCAAGGTGGCGGCGCGCCCTTCATCCCAGGAGTGACCTGAATCTTCGAATGCTCCGGTTTGCTTGCGTTGCCGGATTGAGATTTGACGAAGACCTCTCGCATCTCGTCCTCGTAGACGCTGAACCAAGCTTCTCGTGGAGCCTTGTGGCGCCAAACCGGAGCGTCGACCGCTCCGAGCTCGGCCAGCAGATCCGTATCGTGAGCATGGAACCGCGGGTCGATGAGGCGGTCGCGGTCACGGGTGGCGTCCGCGGGGATGATTCGGCCTGCCAGATAGACCTGACCGACCGGGAGCCAGGTCCCGGCTGCAGTTCGTACTCGCACATGCTGTTCGAAGTTTTCGCCGAGATCCTCGCCGAGGATTCGGATCGCGGTCTCCATCGGGATCTCACGCAGCACACCGAAGATGCCGGGCCAGACACCTGCTGGGTTCTTGAGCCCCGCTGACGTCCTGGCCAGGGCGAGCAACCGGTGAAGTTCTCCACTCCGGTCCATGACGACGATTCCCAGCCTTTGCAGCGCATCGCGCACTGCCGGCATCGCAGCCAACTCGGGATCGACGAAGTCCACGTTCGACGTCTGGTCACCGTCGACGCGAACGAACACCTGCCCCTTGGCAGGCGCTCTCAAGTCGCCGTCCTCGAGACGAATTATTTCCGCTTTGCGCACACTGCCGAGCGCTTCAGCAACCCTTGGATCCCTCGCAGCCTGCGCGTCGTCCACGATGCGTGCTGCCAGGAGAATCGCTGCCGCCGAGGCAGCGACACTGCCGTCCGACACCAGGGCCTCGAGCCATTCGTCGACGCCGGTGGCACTCTGTGCGTCGCTGTCGTCCGGACGGTTCGAGAGCATCAGTCTGGCGACTTTCTTGCGACGCTCAGGACTGCTGTAGGCGTTAGGGTGCAGCCATTTGTCGACAGGAGCGTTGTCGATCGCGGCCCACTGTGCCAACCACTCCGCCGGAACGTCGCCGACCCACTTCAATGCCGCCGGCGTCTTCAGGACATTGTTGCCGTCGGGCAGGGACGGAACACTTCGCAGCCGGCGGAAAATCGGTTCGTTGATCTCGCGATCGACCCAGTTGCGAGGTTCCAGGCCTCGTGCCGGCATGGCGTCGATGGCCCCCACCGCCTCGGCGGTTCCGCTCATGACCTGGATCGCGTCGCTGAACAGCTTCGGCACCTTCTCGAGGAGCTCGTGATTGAACGCTCCTTCGAGCAGGCCGGTCCGGTCGTCGCTCAGCTTCCACGGCGCGTTGACCAAGCCTGACAACGTGGTTTCGAAGTGAGTCGGGAAATAGGCCCAGAACCTTCCGAGCCGAGCGCTCGGCGGAATTGGCAAGGCGTACTGCACCTCGACCTGCCGGCGAGCTGCGACATGTCCACCTTCTTCCCGCGCCGCTGGACTGGGGTGGTGAACCTCACGAGTCATCGACCAGCGAGTCGTTCGTCCACCGGATCTGAGCAGCACGGTCCGATCAGGCAGGACCTCCTGATTGATCGTGCGATCTGCCGGGCCGGGTTTCGCGCCGGCAACGGTGTTCCGGTCGCCGTGCGCGAGATTCCGCAGTCGTGCCTGGGCTATGTGGGGAGAGAACAACACGAACTCCGCGGGGAACTGGTTCAAGCGCTCCGACAGCCGGTGGCACGGCACCGACAAGGGAAGCACGATCACCGTGCTCGCCCACTCCATGAAATCGCGCAGATGACTGTCTCGCCCACTCTCCACACCCGGGTCGAGAGTGCGAGCCAGCCGCATCGTCGGATACCGAGGAAAATCGAAGCCGGCATCGCCAAGGGTGCGGGCTGCCCAAACCTTGTCGAAGCCGAACGACACCGTGCGACTGAGGACCGTCGGTCGTTCGGAGATCGCCAGGACCGACTTGAAGCCGATACCGAACTTGCCGATCTTCTGATCGTCCTTCGTGGAGATGTCCGAGGCCATGATCGACCGGACCCCTTGCTCGTCGAATGGCTCGCCGTCGTTCGCGACGTACAGCGTGTCCTCGGTCAGGAGCACCTCCACCCGCGCACCTCCTCGGCGGGCCGCATCGGACGCGTTTTGAAGCAGCTCCTCAAGTTGTCTGGTGGCGTATCCCCCCTCGGAGATGCGGCGCTCGTTGTTCGCGTCCTGGAGGACGCGGCTGCGGTCCTCGGAATACACGCTCAGGCAGGTCTCCGTCTGCTCGCGCACGATTTTCGCCAGTCCTGTACCGCCGCGCTCCCAACCCTGCACGCCGACCTCCGTCTACTACAACGAGCCCGTCACCGACCCCGAATCCTGTGCCCGCCCGGATCGATGACCCGATGCCGGCTCTGACATGAAATGCCGCACCGACGTCACGCGGCGCACACTCGGCCGAGCCCACAAGAACTCGGCATGAAGTCCGGCGCCGACAGGACGCGAATGCCGATCTACTCGTCGTCCGCAACCGCTAAGTTCGCCGGTGCCTCAGAGGCGGATACCGGAGCCTTGGGAGGCAGTGCACCAAGGCCGACTTTGTCGAGAGCCCGATGTATCGTCCCGCGGAGACTCTCCGTCATCTCGCTCACTGCCTGGAAGTAGGCGAGCTGCGCGGCGGCACCCCCGGCAGCTCCTGCCCGGCTGTAGCCGCCCCAGACCTCGAGCTGGTCGTACGTCTCACTCCTCAGGCGGAGCACCCAGAACGTACGACCGTGCTTGCGGACCGTCCAGTACGATCCGTCCGCGGTGTAGTTACGGTATCCGTTGGTCTTCTTCGCGGCCATTTGCTTTCCCCCCACAGGAATCGGCGCGACGGCGAGCGCTGGTCTCGCCGACTACCCCTGGCACTATGCACTGGCTACGTTGTGCTGCCAAGGGGGTAGTCACAGATAGTTATCTTCGACGCCTGGATCTTCTGAAGGGTCGCCGAGCGGCAGATTCGGCCTTCACCGAAACGTGTCCGAGCCCATCGAACACGGAGCTGCTCAACTCCCCGCTGGGGACTCTGCGGACCCGGCGCTCATGGCTGTCGAACGCACCAGTGGCGCCCCTGCTTTCGCGTCGGCCCAACTTCGGGTGACGGCGTCGTCGAGCGATCCGGCATCGATTGTTCGGCCGAGCGCGGAGGCCAAGACATGGACGGCCAGCCGGGGCGGTATCGCGTTTCCGATCTGCTGGGCGATGTCACTTCCCGACCACGGATAGTCGCTCGGGAACGTCTGCAACATCCCCGCCTCCGGAAGGCTGAATCGCTCGATGTTGCCATCAGCCGTCTGCACCCGGTTGCGAGAGATCTTGCCGGTCACGGTCGCTGCCGGCTCGTCGGATCTACGGCGACCGCGGAGCTTCGGATTTCCCCCGGTTCCGTAGTTCGAGATCACGGTGAAAGGTGTCGCCCTGTCCAGTGCCTCGCCCATCGTCTTCCATGGAAGAAGAGACTTGTCGCCTTCGTCGCGAGGAACGCCTCGCCTGTACTGGCGATGTGTCGGAACCGGCATTCTGGCCTCGGCGTTCCGGCGCGCGATCAGGATGGCGCGCCGTCGAGTCTGTGGTACTCCGAACTGTTCGGTCCGAAGAATTTCGCACTCACAGCTGTAGCCGATGTCTCTCAACACATCCCGGACGGCGCGCCAAACCGGCAGGACGGCCGGGACCTGCTCAAGAACGAGCGCGTCGTAGGGAGCGCCGTCCCTGTGCGCTTCGAGGACCCAACGAAGCGGTTCGAGCACCAACCCGGTTCGCTCGTCGAGATTGGTGAACACGTCCGTGACGTCTTTGCCGGACGCCATACTTTCGGCAGCCGTCAGAACCTCGTTCATGGCGCGGCGACCGACACCGCTACCGGCGACAGTGTAGGTCTGGCAGGGTGGCCCGCCGGTCAAGATCCTTGCATCAGGGAACTTCTTCGGGTTGAACTGGCGGACATCGCCCTGTTGGGTCTGAAGGTCGGCCGCGAACCGGGTCGCGCACGCGTTGCCGTCCCACTCGATGCCGTCGACGGCAACGCCGAGCCACTGTGCCGCTACGTCCAGTCCACCGGGTCCTGCGAACAGATCCACCATGTGCAGATTGAGAGGTAGACCGTGCTGATCCCGGGTCATAGCGGGCAAGTATAGGGTCCTTCCGGCGCTCGACGATCACGAAACGCCGGCGAGGGATCCGAGTCGGCTCGGCGGTTTCGAAAGACACATCCCGAGGCATCGTGAGAGGTTGGACCACGTCATGAACGTGGAGCGAGCGAGTGCCGAGGCGACCGGCGGAATCGCCGGTGAACCGCCGACGTCGCCGTTCGCGCTGGTGACCTCGGCGCAGACGTCGGCCAGGATGTCTCGCCAGGCGCGCCGCGACACGAAGCCCGAGGTCGAGCTCCGCCGACGGCTGCACCGTCTCGGCTACCGCTACCGCGTCAACAGTCCACTTCCTGGGATGCCTCGTAGGCGCGCGGACATCACCTTCGGTCCGAAGAGACTGATCGTGTTCGTGGACGGGTGTTTCTGGCACGGCTGTCCGGAGCACGGCACCAGTCCGCGCAACAACGCAGCCTGGTGGGCCGAGAAGCTGAGGAAGAACGTCGACCGTGATCGGGACACCGACATCCGCTTGAGGCAATCGGGGTGGACCGTCCTACGGATCTGGGAGCACGTGGAGCCGGAGGAAGCCGTCCGCCAGGTTGTCAATGCCTTGACTACCGAGGGGGATTCAGGTGACTGTACGTAACGTTCGAGCCTTTGCGGCGATATAGGTGCCGGGGCGTCGCGAGCCGGCGGAATCGTTGGGTGGATGAGAGAGATGTCGGTATGGGCGAGATGATCGATGACCTGGATGCCAAGTACGAGGTCTTCGTCGATCTCCTGGACACCAAAACGCCCGAGGACGCTGTCAAGGCGCTGGAGATCTTCCAGGTCGAGGATCAGGTGATCCAACGGATCATCGAGCGGCACGAGCAGCGGGTCGTAGCGATCCGTGAGATGGAAGAGCCTCGGGCCGTGGTGCTCGACAACCGGTACACCTGGTACACGGGTCTGCGTCCACAGGACAAGTGCTGGCCCGCGCTCGTCAAGCAGCTGGAGATGTCGGGGTGGAAAAAGGATCCTGCGATCGATGCGCTGGACGCTGCGTCGACGCGCGTCGTGTCCTTGCTGAACCACCCACGCGAGAAATTGTTCGCGACTCGAGGCCTGGTCGTCGGGTACGTGCAGTCGGGCAAGACGACGAACTTCACGGCCGTGATGGCGAAGGCGGCCGATCGCGGATACAAATTGTTCATCGTGCTGGCCGGTATCCACAACGGACTCCGACGTCAGACCCAGAAGCGCCTGGTGCAGCAGTTGGTGGAGCAGAATCCGACGCGTTGGGCGCAGCTCACCGACCTGGACAAGGACTTCGTTCCTCCGGCGAACGCTGCTTCCTTCTTCGGAAGGACGAACAAGACGCACGTCCTCTGCGTCGTCAAGAAGAACGCGACCGTGCTCCGAAAGTTCGCGGACTGGCTTGCATCTGCACAGGACTACCTCGCCGACTGTCCGGCGCTGATCATCGACGACGAAGCCGATCAGGCGACGGTCGCCACGAAGTCGATCAATCCGCTGATCCGCGAGATCCTCGGGACCCTCCCGAAGTCTGCCTATGTCGGGTACACCGCCTCGCCGTTCGCGAATTTGCTGATCGACCCGAGCGCCGAGGACCTTTACCCGAAGGACTTCGTCGTCAATCTGCCCAAACCACTGGGGCACTTCGGCACCGAGGTCGTATTCGGCCGCTATGCCTTGGACGGCGAGGACCCGGAGGATGTCGACGACGGGTACGACATGATCAGGACCGTTCCGGCTTCGGATGTGGAATGCGTTCGGCCGCTGAAACGGTTCGACGTCGACGGCTTCGTACCGGAGATCACGGATGCTCTGCGTGACGCGGTTCATTACTTCTGGCTCAGCACGGCCGCCCGCCGTGTCCGCGGCACCGGAGTCCCACACTGCACGATGTTGATCCATACCAGTGTCAACACCGTCGTTCACCAGCGGTTTCGGGCACCGTTGGAGGCACTGCGCTCGAAGCTGTCGGCGGATCTGCGCTCGGGCATGGTGCCAGGTGCCCTACGTACGCTGTGGGAGAAAGAGGTAACTCGGGTCTCCGCCGAAGCGTTCGGCGAGAGGACCATCCGGTTCGACGAACTGCTCCCTGAGCTCGCCGGTGTCCTCGACGACTGCCGCATCATCATGGACAACTCGAGCAGCGAGGATCGCCTCGACTACGACAGCGGACCCGTCGTAGCGATCGCTGTGGGCGGCAACACGCTGTCTCGAGGTCTGACGTTGGAAGGGCTGGCTGTCAGCTACTTCGTTCGAGCGGTATCGGCCTACGACACTCTTCTGCAGATGGGGCGATGGTTCGGCTATCGCGACGGATATGCCGACCTGCCGCGAATCTGGATGACCGAGGAGCTGCGGGACTGGTTCCGCCACCTGTCGACGGTCGAAGCGGAGATGCGTCGCGACATCGACGTCTACATGACCGAGGACAAGAACCCTCTGACATTCGCGGTCAGGCTTCGAAAACATCCTGCGCTCAGGGTGACAGCCGCAGCGAAGATGAAGGATGCGGTCCCGGCAGCGTCGGCGTACGGCGGACAGCGGGTCCAGACGCGCTACTTCCGGCTGGACGAAGCGTGGCTTCTGCGGAACCAGGATGCCGCGAACGAGCTTGTGGAGCGCGCGCTCGCCACGGGACGGCGCGATGCCCCGACCGAGGAGGGTCGCCATGTCATCAGAGGTGTTCACAGCGACGACGTGCTCACCTTCCTCGACGCGTACCAGTTCCACGAAAAATCCCAGGAGTGCGATTCCGGGCTTCTCAGGAAATACATCGAGAAGCGCCGAAGGACAGGGGCGCTTCACGAGTGGAACATCGCGATCGTCGGCAACTCCACCAAGGCGGCGCCGGGGACGTACACCTTTGCTTCGGGCGTTACCACGGGCACGGTGATTCGCGCCCAACTCGGAGCTCAGGACGACGCTGGTTCCAGTCTCGATCGTGCGACAGCTGACATCAAGACGCTGATGAGCCGGCGCGATGCAGCGATCGATCTGGATGGCGATACGAGCAAGTTCGACGAGCAGCGGATCAAGAAGGAGCGCCTGCGGCAGCTGCCCGACACGGGACTTTTGGTGCTGTATCCCATCGATCGGATCTCGCAGCCTGCACCGGGTCGTACATCGCGTTCGGCCTTGAAGGCCGATGTCGACGTCATCGGGGTCGGTCTGGTCTTCCCGCAGCCGGGGGTGGACAGCGAGGTCGAGTGGGACTACATCTCGGCAGATCTCTCCAAGATCGACATCGAGGTCGAGGACTTCGCTCCTCTCGATGCGCCTGCGGAGTGAGAACGATGTCGTTGCGGGCGGTCATGCAGGACCTTTGGATTGCGCTGGGCGGCAGTTCGACATCGAACGCTGATCGTCTACGCGTCGTGGACACTCCCGTCACATCTGCTGCAGGCACGCTTCTCGCCGCCTTGGACGACTCTGGGTGTCGCCACCTTCTAGTACCTGTGTCCGCGGACCGGGTTGTGCGCGGCGGCCTGAACGGCCCCGCGCTGGTCCTGCGCAAGCGCGCGCTCGAGGACGGTGGTGATCGGCAGACCTTTGCCGATCTCAGTTGTCTCCGTAGGGATCTCGACGACGTATTTACCGGCCTGTGCGCAGATGTCCTCCGAAATGTCGAAGAAGACCCACGGGACTCGCTCAAGGTTCTCTACGGGCGACTCGACAGTTGGCGGGCGCTCTTCCGGACATCGAGCCAACTGTTGGGGCCTGACCAACAGGCTGGGCTCTTCGCGGAACTGACTGTGCTCGTGGATCTCCTCCGCCGGGACCCGAGCGCTCACCGGACGTGGACCGGGCCGACGCGGTATCGCCACGACTTCCTCGGAGGCAGTCGCGCGATCGAGGTCAAAGCGACGACGGTTTCCGACGGGCGTCGAATCAGAATTCATGGGCTGGACCAACTCGAAGCGCCGACCGACGGCTTACATCTGTACTGGATCCGCCTCGAGAAAGGTAGCCGATCGGCTCGTAGCCTCAACAGCATCGTCGACGAGGCGCTGAAGCTCTGTGACGACGAGGCCGACCTGCGCACGCGACTGGCGGCTGCCGGCTATCAGGTCGTCGATCACCGGCATTACGACGAGCCACGGTTCGCGGTGGCGGAGCAGCGCCGGTACTTGGTCGGCCCGGACTTCCCCCGGCTGGTTGCTGGTGAGCTCCAGGAAGCCGGGATCTCGGTCAACGTCACCGACGTCCAGTACACGGTCGACCTGTCGAGCGAACCTCCACTTCCGCTGTCGGACGAGCAGGCCGACGAACACGCTGCCGCGATGCTGAAGGACGGCGAGAAATGGTGACTGGTTGGCTGTCCCAGACGTTTCCACCCGACGGCGCCAGCGCTGCCGAAGGGATCAGGAACCAGTTGGGGCGGCCGGAGCTGGACCTTCTGACGATCTTGGTTCGCGAGGCCGCCCAGAACTCGTGGGACGCGCGGGTCCGAGGGCGGAACGAGCCCGTCGATTTCGAGATGGAATTCGGATCGGTCAGCGCGGCTCACCTCGCGTCGTGGCGTGAGCTGCTGTTGCAGAATGCGCCGCTCGAGCACCAGTTGCCGCTCAGAGGCGCGTTGCGGCGCTCCGACATTCGAATTCTCAGCGTTTCGGACAGGGGAACGTCCGGTCTCGGCGGGCCTACGCGAGCGGACGTCGCCCAGGGCGAGAACCATGACTTCGTGTCGTTCGTTCGCAATATCGGCGAACCGCGCGATACCGAGCTGGGTGGCGGGACCTACGGGTTCGGCAAGGGGATCTTCTATCTCGTCGCAAAGGCCGGGGCGGTGCTCCTGCACACCCGATGTGCGACCGACGAGGGTCTGCAGACCCGCCTGATCGGCTGTGCATTGTGGAAGAGTTATATCGGTCAGGAGAATGCCGAGGAGAAGCGCTACACAGGACGTCACTGGTGGGGAGACGCGTCGAGCGGAATCGTCGAGCCGTTGATCGGTGAGGCAGCCGACCAGGTGGCGCAACGCCTCGGGCTGAGGCCGTTCGGCGTCGACGAGACCGGGACGACCGTCGTCATCATCGACCCTGTCCTGGACGATCTCGATCCGCAGCAGGCCGCGGAGTACGTAGCGGAGACGATCGCGTGGCACCTGTGGCCGAAGATGTTGGCAACCGATGGTCGGCGGCCGCCGATGAACTTCAAAGTTCGTTGCGACGGCGCTGAGGTATCTGTTCCCGATCCGGAGAGCACGCGACCGCTCGACCTCTTCGTCGCTGCGTACCGACAGCTCGCGGTAGGAGGGGCGCAGACCCTTGCATGCAGGAGCCCGAAGAGGACTCTGGGACAGCTGGGGCTCGCGAAAAGGCTCGGTCCGACCGTCGAAGCCACCATGGCCTCCTTGACCGCCGGTATCGACGGTCTTGTGCACCACGTCTGTCTGATGCGTCCGGCAGAGTTGGTGGTTACTTACCACAAAGGACCCAAGCCGCCCAGCGAGGTTCTTTCCTATGCCGGCGTGTTCCGTGCCGACACTGGCATGGACGATGTGTATGCCCGCGCTGAGCCGCCGACCCACGACAGCTGGAACCCCCAGTCGCTGCAACTCCCTGAGAGCACGTTCGTGCGCACCACGTTTCGCCGCATCGGAGAGGCCTTGGAAGGACTGCTCGAGTTAGGCGGGGCCGCCCGTGGCGGTTCTTCATCGATCTCCCTTGGGGCAGCAAGCGGCAGATTCTCCTCACTCGTAGCCGGTGCCGATGGCCTTGGTGGTGCATCGGACTTCAAATCCGGCACTGGCCGTGGCGGACAGCCTGCGGGCGGACGAGGATCGGGTGGTTCTGGGGGCGGCGGACGCGGCACGGCCCGACCGAGCCGGGTCGAGTACGTCGGCGACCCGTACCTCGACGAGCGAGCCGGCCGGACGGTGGTCGTTCAGGACTTCCGCCTCCCGGAGCAGGGAGAGTACGACGTGCAGGTCGAGACCGCCGTTCTCGCCGGACCCGGTACTCGGGAGACCGAACCGCCGATGGGCGCGGAGGTGCCTGAGCTTCTCGGATGGGAGCGAACCGACGGTCGGACCGTCGAAGGCCCGGTCCTCCGCGCTGTCGGTGGTGACGGGTCGACGTGGCGTGTACTGGTGCGCCCGGCCTCGGACACGGTGACCGAGCTCGACGTGACGGCACGATCCTCGGCGGGTCCGCGATGAGAAGACTCTCGCTGCCCTACCGACAGCCGCCGGCCGATGTGATTCGGGCCGGCGGATGGATGCTCGTGATGGACGAGGAAGAGATAGAACTGCCGAGCAGTCTGCCGGACTGGGACTATCGCACGAATCTCTGCCTTCGGCGAACTGTCGAGATCGACGCACGAGCACTGCGAGCGGGAGCAGCGCTGGCACCGGATGCACCGATCGCGCTCGCGGTCGTCTGGACGGCGAGTGGGTCCGGCCTGCGGGCATCGGCGTACCGAGCTCCGGTCAAGGCGGTGGACAACGAAACCATCGATCTCGAGGTGCGGATCGCCGGAGCGGACCTGGGAGGGCTGCTGGCGCTCGAGACCGTGGTCGTGCTGGACAACCGGACGGCAGATGCTCCGCCCGTCGCGCCTCGGCGTGCCGGCTCGGTCCTGTGGCGCGATCGTTGCGAACTCCGTCTTCAAGGGGATGCTCCTCAGTTCCCTTTGGCCGTCGTCGACTTCGGGAGAACCTCGTTCCCGAACGATGCCGGTTGGCATCTCCAGATCTCATCGAACTTCGCGGCCGCGACGATGGGCGCCATGTTGCTGCTGGTCAATGAGCGCAACACCGTGGCCATGTCGGCCTTCCGGAACGCTGCGAAACCCCGAGCCGTTGACAAGGTTGTGCTGTCCGCGGTTTACATGGACGTTGCTCGGACAATGATCGAACATGCGCTACGGTCGGATGAGTTCTCGGACACGTCCGAGTACGACGACGACACGTTGGGGGCAACGCTTCTGAGCTTGGTCGGGCAGCTCTTTCCCGGCAGTTCGATCGCTGATCTCAGGCTCCGTATGGAAAGCGCGCCGGCACACTTCGCATCCGAGATCCAGGCCGCGGTCAAAGTGTTCGGAGACGATTAATGGGCATTCTGTATCCGCGTCTTCTCGCAGAGCAGGCCAAGACGCTGCACGAGCTCTACCGGACGCTCGAGATCGTGGAACTCAGCAGACGTCACAGCACCACGCACGACCTGAGCATCTTTGCCGCCGTCGGCGGTGACAGGGCCGGCGCCGATGACCTGTCCGCGCTTCGCACCGGGGTTGTTCAGCTGGCCGCCGAGCACGGGTTCCCAGGTGAGTCATCGCGAGAAGCGCGCCGCGACTTCGACATTCGGCTGGCCGAGTTCCTGCATTCAGGAATGCGCATGGTCCCCGCTGAGGCCGCCGCAGGAGACGTGTGGGCGTTTCTCGCTCTGATCGTCCTCCCAGATGTCGCCTACTGGCGTTATCCACGTCCGCCCGGCGACCGGGTGCTGGCGACGGACATCACCAGGCACGTGTTCGGACGACTCTGGTGGCGAGCCCATTTGGTGTACTCGAGTGACGATTCCGGCCCGTACGACGCGCTGGGAATTCTCGGTGAGGCGGCGTTCGACCAGATCTACGCCCGACGGAGGGCGTTGGGAGGCAGCCCGCATTTGGTCAAGGCGATTCTGCGGACCTGGACAGGTCTCGACCTGGCAGATCTCGACGAACGAGACGTCCTCCGAGGGTTTCTCCAACGGCTGTTGCGACTGAGTCCGTTCCTGGCCTTCGACGCACTGGAGTCGGGCCCGCTCGATGCCGAGCTTCGTGTTGTCGCCCTGGAAACAATTGCCGCGATGCAGGCGCAAGCTGTCGCGGGCAAAGGTGCTTGACACGCCAGAGCGACGTATGTGTGAGATGCCCTTTCGATAGCTTTGGTCCGTCGACGGTGCAGTGGTCGTCGTGATCGGTACCGGAGTGCCTGTCCGAATTCGAGGATGACATCGGTGACTTCCCCTCTGACTCTGCAGTTCGACCCGCTCACCATCGAGCACCTGGGCTACAAGATGTACTCCCATCTGCCGAACGCTCTGGCAGAGTTGATCGCCAATGCCTACGACGCCGATGCGACAAAGGTCAAGATTCGTCTCCGCGACGCGAACGGTGAGCGGGCCGTCGTCGTCGAGGACAACGGGCACGGCATGGGACTCGGCGATCTCCAGGAGAAGTATCTCCGGATCGGTCGGAATCGGCGAGCCGGCGGTGACGATCGGTCCGAGTCGGGGCGCCGAGCAGTTGCCGGAAAGAAAGGGCTGGGAAAGCTGGCGCTGTTCGGTATCGGAGAGACGATCCTGCTGACCACGAAGCGGCAAGGAACGCCGGAGGAACTGCGGGTAGCGCTCAGCTGGTCGGAGATCAAGAACGCGACGGGTACGGAGTACCACCCGCATCTGTCGGCGCATGCGGCCGCGCCGGAGTCGCACGGTACGTCTGTCGAGTTGACGCGGTTGCACCGCCGTACGCCCGTCAATGCGCGTGAGCTTGCACAGAGCCTTGGCAGGTTGTTCGGCTACCTGGACGACGACTTCACCATCGAGGTCATCGACGCCGCAGGGACGAGCAGACCGGTCGACCGGGATGCACGGCTGGACTCGCTGGACCGAGACATCGAGTGGCGCGTACCCGAGGATCTCTCCGACGACCTGAAGGCGAAGCTGCCGAACGACCGGATTCGGGGCCGGATCGTCGCGGCGGCCAAGCCGGTTCCCGCCGAACAGCGCGGCGTCGCTCTGTACGCACACGGTCGACTGGCGAACGAGCCGGAGTTCTACGGCGTTTCCGAGTCGAGCTATGCCTTCTCCTACTTAACCGGCTACCTCGATGTGGACTACGTCGACGACGGTACGGCGGACGTCATCTCGACCGACCGCCGGTCGATCAGTTGGGACGGGGATCTGACGGTCGAGCTCAACCAGTACATCCAGCAGTTGTTGCGCTGGGCCTCGCTCGAGCGTCGAGCTGCGCGCAAGAAGGCGTCGAAGGAGCGGATCGAGGCGCGGCACGATGTCGACCTGGAGGATTGGGTCGGATCGATCCGAACCGAGGAACGTGACGCCGTCGGCCGGGCGGCTGCCGTTCTGACGTCCGCGGACTCGGCACTCGACGACCGGGATCGCGACGTTCTCTTCGAGAGTCTGAGGTCCATCGCGCCCGACTACGCAGATCTCCATTGGAGGCATCTGCACCCTGCGATCAAGCAGGTCTCTGAGGCGTACTACCAGTGGGACATTTCCATGCGGCGATGTCCGAAGCGTTGAAGCGGTTCGTCAACGACATCCGAAAAGCCATCGGGAGCGACGGAGAGAACGCGACAGCCATCGTCAACAAGGCGTTCAAGTTCGACAGCAACCCTCCTCAGATCGACGTTGCAGGTTCCTATGCCGCGGCCGGGTTCGACGGGAACACCTTGACCGCTCTCCGAAACGGACAATGGAGACTGTCCGACGGTGTCGTGGCGGCGTTTCGCAACCCTCTCGCTCATGAGGAGGAGCTGCTCCTGATCGAAACAGAGGCGATGACGTACCAGGACTGCCTGGACGCGCTGAGCATCGTCTCCCACCTCTACCGCCACTTCGAGCGAGCTCGCTCGTCTGCCGCCGACGAACCGTCGACCTGACGGGTTCGATCGTCTACTGGGCCAGCTCCATCTCCCGGCGTTGAGTTCGATCGCGGTTCCGCCTGCAGACCGATGGGACGCTTTCAGCAGGCCGGGCCGGCTTGGTGACGTGGGTGTGAACGGTATCGGCCCACTGCGCCGCGGTCCTAACAGATTGTGGAAGTGAGCTCGCCGCGATGGGTGGGAGGATCGGGCCATGTTGGAGACGTCGGCTCGGTTGTTGCGGTTGCTTTCTTTGTTGCAGGTGCGGCGGGACTGGGGTGGGGCGGAGTTGGCGGGGCGGTTGGGGGTTTCTGCGCGGACGGTGCGGACTGATGTGGAGCGGTTGCGGGTTTTGGGGTATCCGGTGGAGGGGCGGCCGGGGGTGGCTGGGGGGTATCGGTTAGGGGCTGGTGGGGAGTTGCCGCCGTTGCTGCTGGATGACGAGGAGGCGGTGGCTGTTGCGGTGGGGTTGCGGTCGGCGGCTGGAGGTGGGATTGCGGGGATCGAGGAGACGTCTGTACGGGCGTTGGTGAAGTTGGAGCAGGTGTTGCCGGCGCGGTTGCGGAGGCGGGTGCGGGCGATTTCGGCGGCGACTGTGGCGGTAGGTGGGGGCGGGCCGCAGGTGGATGCTGAGGTGTTGACGGCGGTGGCTGGGGCGATTCGGGATCGGGAGCGGTTGCGGTTCGAGTACGCGGGTGAGGCCGCTGCGGGGGCCTGGGGGACGGCGCAGGACGGTAGTAGTCCGCGGGAGGGGGAGAGCGTCAACCAGTCAGCCGCTCAGGAGGTGGAGCCGCATCGGCTGGTGTCGTGGGGTCGGCGGTGGTATTTGGTTGCTTGGGGCAATGAGGGGTGGAGCTCGTATCGGGTGGATCGGATGCGGATCAAGACGCCTAATGGGGCACGGTTCACGCTGCGGGAACTTGGCGAAGAAGAAGCAGGAGATCTAGTACGGCGCTCTGTCGGGGAAGCGTCGTGGCATTACCGGGCTCGGGTCAAGGTCAACGCGTCGAGTCTCTATGTGCAGAACCGGATGCCGATGCCGATCGAGCCTGAGGTTGTCGACGACGACACGTGCATCGTCGAGCTGGGTTCGGACAATCCGCATCAGTTGGCGCTGTGGTTGGGACTCATGGACGCGGACTTCGAAGTACTGGATGCGCCGGAGTTGGCGGAAGCCGTGCGGGCGGTCGGCGATCGATATCACCGGGCCGCGGGAGGTTAGCGGCTGCGCTCGGGTGGGTCGCCGCGGTGGCGGCCTGTCATCGGAGGGCCTGAGGGCTGCGGGCGGGTGACCGCACCTCGGGCAGATGCGACGTCGCCGGCGGCGGCGAGCGCCGTACGGATGTCTGGTGTGAGCGCGAAGCGAAGCGGCGCGGGCGGTGCGGTGTACGTGACCGGCTGCATGGAATGCAGACGAACTCCCCGCTCGCGGCCGAGGCGGTTGGCAGTGACCTCGAACGGGCGGTCGTCCTTGCGAGGTTCGAAGGCTAGGACCTGCCGGTACGGCGGGCCCCCGTCCTCCGCCTGGAACTCGCGGTAGATGAGCCGGTGTGACGGCCCGAGATCATGGTCGCCACGAGACTCGGGAATCGCGGAGAGCTTGATCTCGGCGCAGTCGCTGAGGTCGTGGGTACGAAAGCCGAGACGCTTGCCGGCGAAATGCTCCTCCTGCCCGTTGGCGATGGCTCGGAGCCCGAGTTCGAGGGTGCGGAACTCGCGGTCGCGCAGGCCGCCCGGCTGAGTCTTTGCAGCCAGGCGCAAAGCGGTCAGTTGGTGCAACACCTCCTGGCGGACTAGCAGGCGGTACGACGTCATCGCGGCTTCGGCAGGTCGGATTCGTCGATGGGGTCGAGGTTGAGCCCGAGTTCTTCGGCGACATCCTCGATGGGGATCGAGGGCTGCGGGTCGGCGAGTCGCTGACGAGCGGTCGTGTAGGTCGCGTCGAAGCCGTCCGAGTCTGTGGCCAACGCTTCGAGACGGCGCCAAAGCTCGAACGGTACGACGACCCCCTCCGGCTGGCCGGCGTCGCCGAAGATCAGCGGCTCGGAGTGACCAAGCCGGAAGCGTTCGAGCATCTGCGGGAGCAACCCACCGGCGACCGATGTCTTGATGACCCAGACTCGCTCGCCGTCCGGTAGCAGGTACGGCGTTTCGTCGTCGGTGGCCATGGGGTTCCTTCCAGTCGCGGAGCGTCGTCTCAGCATAGGAGGACCCGGCTGTGAGAGTTTGGAGTTATCCACAGGGTTGGAGGACTGGATGGGTGAAGGGCGCTGGGTGTTGGTGCGGGCGGGGGAAGGGTTGAAGCCGAAGGCGTTGCAGCTGCTGCGGCAGGAGTTGGCTGAGCAGGACTTGCCGACGCAGGCGATGCCGGGGGAGGCGATCGCGGTCGGGCTGGCGGGTGGGGTGGCGCCGACGGTGGTCGGTGTGTTGCGGGACTGGATTCATCGGCGGAAGAGTCCGGAGCTGGTGGTGTTGACGATCGGGGCGGATTCGCTTGAGGTACGGCGGGCCACTGTGGACGACCAGGCGCCGACGATCACGCAATTTCTCGCCGGCAGTCAAGGGAGCGCTTGAACGTTGTGGGGTGACCCACCCCGGCGTAGCGTCGAAGCGACGGCGGGGTGACTCGTCACAGAAAGCTTCGCCCGGAACTCCCCTCCAGATGGGTGGAGCCCAAAGGAGCCCGGAGTGCCATGCACCCCGGGCTCCCTCGTTGAGCGGTCCTACAGGTTGCGGAAGAACTTCCGCAGGTCGGCGGTGACGTCGTCCGGACGCTCGAGGGACGCGAAGTGGCCGCCTTGGGAGAAGGTGGACCAGTGGACGATGTTGGTGTTGTCGCGGTCGGCGAGTGAGCGGATAGTCTTGAAGTCGTCGGCGAAGACGGCGACGCCGGTCGGGGCGTGGTTGAGCTGCGGTTCGGCGGCGGCCTTGGCCTCTTCGTAGTGGTAGCGGCCGGCGGCGGCCGAGGTGTTGGTGAACCAGTAGAGCGAGACCTCGGTGAGGATCTGGTCGCGAGTGACCAGGCTGGTGCCGTTGCCGAAGCTGTTGAAGAGTTCGTTCCAGGCGAGCTGGCCGACCGGCGAGTCGGAGATGCCGACGGCAACGGTCTGCGGCCGGGTCGAGTTGATCGCGTTGTACCCGCCGACCGACTGGAACCACTGCAGGTGCTCCAGCGCCGCGTAGTCCTCCGGCGTGAACTTCTCGAACTCGGCCGGGTCACCCGACGGGAACGAGAACAGTTGCAGGACGTGCAGACCGAGGAAGCCTTCGGGGTTCATCAGGCCGAGCTCCCGGGCGATCATCGCGCCGCCGTCGGAGCCATGGACGCCGTACGACGAGTAGCCAAGCCGGCGCATCAAGGTGTCGAAGGTCTTCGCGGCCCGGGCCATCGTCCAGCCGCGGTCGACGAGCGGCGTACTGAATCCGAAGCCGGGGATCGACGGGACGACGACGGAGAACGCGTCCTCGTCCGAGCCGCCGTGCGCGGCCGGGTCGGTCAGCGGCTCGATCATGTCGAGGAAGTCGACGAACGAGCCGGGGTAGGTGTGGGCCAGCAGCAGCGGCGTCGCGCCCTCGACCTTCGACGGGACGTGGATGAAGTGCACGGTCTGGTCGTCGATCTCGGTCAGGTAGTGCGGGAACTCGTTCATCCGCGCTTCCTGGGCGCGCCAGTCGAACCCGTTCCGCCAGTAGTCGACGGTCTCGCGCAGGTAGTGGTTCGGGGTGCCGTAGTCCCAGTCGTCGCCCGGGGCCGGCTCGGGAAGCCGCGTCCGCTCGAGACGGGCTTGCAGATCGTCCAGGTCACGCTGGGCGATGTCGACGGTGAAGCTGCGGATGCTCTCGTTCGTGGTCATGGCTTTACAGTAGGATCCGTATAGGAACATTAGGTTCCTAATCATCCAGGGAGTTTGGCCGATGTTGGAGACGTCGTCGCGCTTGCTTTCGCTGCTGGCGCTCCTACAGACGAGGCCGGCCTGGACGGGCGCCGAGCTGGCCGATCGGCTCGAGGTCACGACGCGGACGATCCGGAACGACGTCGACCGGCTGCGCGAACTCGGGTATCCGGTGGATGCGATGCGCGGCCCGGCCGGTCACTACAAGCTCGGGGTCGGAGCGAAGCTGCCGCCCCTATTGCTGGACGACGAGGAGGCGGTCGCGGTCGCGGTGGGGCTGCGGACCGGCGCGGGGCTCGCCGGGATGGAGGAGAGCAGCGTGCGCGCTCTCACCAAGCTCGAGCAAGTCCTGCCGCATCGGCTTCGACGTCAGGTGAAGGCGGTTCACCAGGCGACATCACAAGGCCCGGAAAACACCGGATCGAACGTCGAAGCGCCGGAGATCGACCCTGCCCTGCTGAGCACGATCGCCGCCTGCATCCGCGATCAGCACTACCTGCGGTTCGACTACGAGGTCCCGCCGGAAGCGCTCTCCCGTGACGCCGGCTCCGGCCGTACGTCGAACCTCCCGCTGCTCGTGCAGCCGTATCGTCTCGTGAGCTGGCATCGCTTCTGGTACGTCGTCGCTCGCGACGAGCACAACGAATGGCGCACGTACCGGGCCGACTGGATGTCGTTGCGGATGGCAACGGGTATGCGGTACGACGCGCGCCCGATGCCGGACGACGACTACACCGACTTCGTCCTGCGTGACGTCGCGTCGACCGGCTGGAAGGTGCACGCGCGGATCACGGTGTTCGCGCCGGCCGCGGAGGTGCTGAGCCGGATCCACGCGGCCGTCGGTGTCGTGGAGGCGGTCGACGAGGAGACCTGCGTCCTGGTCACCGGTTCGGACTCGCTGGAGATGATCGCCGTGTACGTCGGGATGCTCGGACTCGACTTCCGCATCGATGGCCCGCCCGGTCTCGTGGAGCACCTGAGAACGCTCGGAGAGCGCTATCTCCGTGCGATCTCCTAGGCCGGATCAGTACCGAGGCCGGCGTTGCGGGCCTGGATGATGGCGGTGGCGCGGTCGGCGATGCCGAGCTTCGTGAAGATGGCCGAGACGTTGTTGGCGACGGTCTTCGACGCGAGGTGCAGGCGGTCGGCGATGGCCGGGTTGGACAGGCCGGCCGCGAGCAGGTTGAGGATCTCGCGTTCTCGGCTGGTGAGTTCTGGGAATGGTGCGGCGGGCCCGGCGGGTGGCGCCGCGAAGAAGCCGAGCACACGGCGGGCGACGCCCGGGCCGAAGATCGCTTCGCCGGCGGCGACCGCGCGGATCGCTCGGGCGATCTCGTCCTGCTCCGCGCCCTTCACCAGATAGCCGCGGGCGCCCGCCCGCATGGCTGCGAACACCGAGTCGTCGTCCTCGAACATCGTCAACACCAGTACGGCGACCTCGGGCGCGGACCGAGCCAGTTCGCGGGTCGCGGCGAACCCGTCCAGATCTGGCATCTGCAGATCGAGAACAGCGACGTCCGGCCGGTTCGTGACCACTTCGCGAACGGCTTCCCGTCCAGTCGAAGCAACCCCGACCACCTCGATTCCGGGCAGCGACGTCAGCAACGCCGCCAACCCAGCCCGAACCACCGGATGATCATCAGCCAGCACGACGCGGATCATGAGGCGTCCAAGGGAAAACGGGCGCGAACGAGGCCACCGGCGGGAGTCGGTCCGGCTTCGAAGGCACCGCCGAGTTCGGCGGCGCGTTCCCGCATGGCGTGCAGACCGACGCCGGGACGCCACGCGCCGTTGGGCGGACCGTCGTCGGTCACCTCGACCTCCAGGTCGTTGCCACACCGCAACGCTAGTACGGCGGAGGTCGCGTTGGAGTGCCGAACCACGTTGGTGAGCGCTTCCGTGGCGATCCGGTACGCCGCCACCTCCAGCGCCGCGGGCAGTGCGGGCAAACCCTCCGCCGCGACCTCGACCTGGATCGACGCGCCGTCCGCGCGGAACGTCAGCTGATCAGCTCGCTGCTGCAGCGCACCGACCAGTCCGAGCTCGTCCAAGGCCGGCGGACGGAGGTCGTCGACCAGACGCCGTACGTCGGCGATCGCCGTACGGGTGTCGGTGCGCAACGTTGTGAGCAGGTCTCGCGCTTTCAAAGTATCGACGTCGATGAGGTTCGCCGCAGCGTCCGCGGTGAACGCCACCCCGGTCAGCGTCGGACCGAGCCCATCGTGCAGATCCCGGCGAATTCGCCGGCGCTCCTCTTCCCGTGCTGCAACGAGTTTCTCGCGTGACGACTGCAGTTCGTTGGACAGCCGAGTCGCGTGGACCGCAACAGCCAGCGGTACGGCGACCAGTGCGAGCACATCGCGGTCCGCGGCCGACAACGCGGACTCTCCGGACCGTACCCCGATCAGCAGCTGGCCGACCGGCGTACCGGCGTACTCGAGGTTCAGCGGTACGACGCTCTCCGGCGCGGTGCCGTCGGCTGCGATCACCGTGCCGTCGACCGCGAGCGCGGTGTAGGGGAAGCGGAGGCCGGAGCGGATCGCGGCGACGACGCCGGGGAGACCGGCGGAGAGCTGGGCGCCGACCCGGGAGGCGATTCGGGCGGGATCGTGGCGATCACCATAGAGAGCGCGATCTACGAGTTTCTGAAGGCGGGGCAGGATCGGGGCGATGATCAGCGCCACCAAGACGGTGACCGCGGCCGGGCGGCCGACGCGGGACGGGATCAGCGCACCGAGGACGGCCGCGAGCCCTGCATAGGACGCGATAGCAACCAATGTCAGCAGACCCCAAGTCAACGCCCGGGATACGACCAGCCGGATGTCGAGGAGTTGGTGCCGGACGATCGCGACCGCGACGGCGATCGGAATCAGCGGGATCGCCAGCAGGACAAAGATCGGGGTACCGGCGATCAGGCCCCACGGGGTGATGAAGAGCAGCGCGATGACCGATGCCAGCAGCAACCATAAGAGTTGGCGGCGGCCGGCCTCGTCGGCGTGCCGGAAGCGGATCACCAGACAGGTGATCGCCAGCCCGACCGCGATCAGGTTGCGGATTTCGGTGGCGGTCCACAGCGGCTGCAGCGCGGCGTACGAGGGGATGGTCAGGTATCCGCGGGGGAGACCGTTGGAGATCGGCTCACCGCTTCCGACCATCTCGATCACGAAGAGTGGCGCGGTGACGATGATGCCGAGCGAGACCCAGCGCCAGCGCGGAGAGAGCGGTCTCCCGGTGGGAAACAGCAGCAGCGCGAGTGGCAGGAACAGCCCGATCGACCACGGCCACGCCAGCATGGCGACCGTGACGACCAGCCGCTGAGCCGGGAGCGGAGCACCTGCATCGGCCAGAACTGGTGCCAGCGGGCCGGTGAAGGTGGTCGTCGCGTGACCGATGCCGTCGGCAATGAAGAGCCAGCCGATCGGGTTGCTCGGTCGGTGCCACGCGATCACCGCGCCGCACAGCCCGAAGGTGACGCCCATCAAGCCGTTCGTCACCACGAAGCCGTCGAGCATCTGCTGCCAGCCCCAGCCGGCCATCGCCGACAGCACCAGCCCGAGCACGACCTCGGCAACCACCAAGGCAGCCAGGCTCCCGGCCAGACCGCGCCGGGAACGCGCTCTGGGTGCTCCCGCGCGATCGGTCATACCGGAAGTGTGCGCCCGAGACCGTCCCGGCGTCTCGGGATCACGATCCCGGATTCGGCGGGGAACCGCCCGAGAACGGGGGACCGCGCTCTCAGGCGGAGAACAGCGCGAGTCGCGACGGTGGTTCCAGGCGAACTGGAAGGAGTTCTGAAATGTCTGGAATGTACAAAGCCGGTCTGGTGGTGCTCGGCCTGGTGTCGGTGGCCGACCTGTCCACGCCGTTGCTGAGCGACGGTGAGCACCCACCGATGGCGGTCGCGATCGGTACCGCCGTGGTCGGCCTGATCAGCCTCGTTCTGATCGTGCTGGGCTGGCAAGGGAAGCGCTGGGTGCTGGGTCCGCTGATCGCCTTGCGACTCGCCTCGGCGCTGCTGGCGGTCCCGGCGTTCTTCGTGGCCGACGTACCGGCTGCCGCCGTGGCGGCGGCCGGCATCGGGGTCGCTGCGACGATCTTCGGCGTCATCGCGGTGCTGCTGCCCTCGCGGGTCCCGGTGCGTGCATGATGAGTCAGACGGTGGCAACAGCGCCACGCATCGACCTCCGTACGACGTCCCGCTGGTTCGCGGCGCTCATCCTGCCGATCGGCCCGGCCGCGGTCGCGCTGCTGCGGTACTTCCTCCCGTACGACACGGTCGACGACCCGGCGACGATCACCAGCAAGCTGATGGCCGATCCCGGCGGTACCTCGCTGATGCTGTGGCTGGGCTTCATCGCGATGCTCACGCTGGTTCCTGGCGCGTACTTCGTCGGCCGGCTCATCCACACGCGGGTTCCGCTGCTGACAGCACTGTCGCTGGTGCTCGTCGTACCGGGGTACCTGGTGCTGCCGTGGATGGCTTCTGGCGACGCCTTCACCTGGTCGGCCGGGCAGGCCGGCCTGGACAGCGCTTCGATCGCCAAGGCTGCCGAGCTGCCGCACGGATCGGTCAGCCTGGCCGGCGTGGTGTTCGTGGTGGGGCATGTGCTGGGCACGATCTTGCTGGGCAGCGCTCTCTGGCGTTCTCGGATGGTGCCTCGCTGGTCAGCTGTGGCGGTGGCGGTCTCGCAGCCGATCCACGTTGTCGCGGCGATTGTTGTGGTCAGTCACACGCTGGATCTGTTCGGTTGGGGTCTGCAGGCAGCTGGGTTCGCCGCGGTGGGGTGGGCGATCCTGCGACTGCGTGACGACCAATGGCAACCGCTGCCCTAAAGGGCCGACGTATCCACCGTCCGGCTCGTCCGGCGCTAGTCTCGAACTGCTGAAGGGGGATAGCAGATGAGCGAGATGGAGGCGCCGGGTGAGCCGGCGGCGAAGCTTCAGGTCGGTAGCTTCAAGGTCGCCGACGCGGCACGCACCGATTCCGCGGACATGGCGTTTGTGCTCGACCAGCTGGCGCAGCGGCCCGCCGTACAGACTTTGAAGGCTTGGGCGTTGGAGCAGCTGGCACCGAAGGCGGGCGAGACCGCGGTCGACGTCGGTTCGGGAACCGGTGAGGACGTGGTCGCGTTCGCCGACCTGGGATTGCGTGCGATCGGCGTCGAGCCGAGCGCGGGGCTGCGCGAGGAAGCAGTACGGCGCGCGCCGAGCGGCAAGGCGGAGTTCGTCGACGGCCTGGCGGACAAGCTGCCGCTCGACGACGAGTCGGTCGATGTGGTGCGGTGCGAGCGCGTTCTCCAGCATGTCGAGGATCCAGCGGGGGCAGTTCGGGAGATGGCTCGGGTCCTTCGCCCCGGCGGCCGAATCGTGCTCATCGACACCGACTGGCAGACCGCGATCGTGCACCCTGCCGATCCGGACGTTCTGCAGCGGATGGTCGACGGCTTCCTGTCCGAGGCGGCGAATCCGTATTCGGGGCGGCAACTGCGGGGACAACTCGTCGACGCCGGCCTCGAGATCACCGGAGAGAGCGCTGCCACCTGGCTCGAACCGCAGTCGTGTGCGCGACAAGGGTTCCTGTCGATGATGCACGTTCGTTCGCGGCAGAGCGGCGTGATCACCGCGGCCGAGGCGGACGCGTTCGTGAAGGGCATCACCGAGGCAGCCGACCGCGGCGCCTTCCACATGTCGCTGACGATGTACGCCGTGAGTGCGGTCAAAGCCCCTGTTGCTTGAGAAAGGCGAGCTCAGTCGACGTCGTGTCGCAGCAGCACCGTGCGTCCGTCGAACGGGCGCGTCTCGACCAGGCGCAGTGTCCGGCGTCCGAGCGCGGCGTGCACCGGCTTGCCGCCGCCGAGGAGCACCGGGTGGACGACGACGTGGTACTCGTCGAGCAGACCGAGCTCGGCCAGCGCGCCGGCCACGGACGCGCTGCCGGTGAGCAGGATGTCGCGGCCCGGCTCCTCCTTGATGGCGCCGATCTCGGCCGCCGTGCGCACGATCCGGGTCTCCCAGGGAGCGCTCTCCAGCGTGGTCGACAACACGACCTTCGGCGTCGTCCGCCAGATCGGCGCGAACGCCAGCGCGTGCTCGTCGGGATCCATCGACTCCGCCTCCGGCCAGTACGACGCCATCATGGTCCAGACCGTTCGCCCGTACAGGAAGGTGTCCGAGCGCTCAGCCAGACTCAGCGAGTAGTCGGACAGCTCCGGTCCGAGTTGCGCCCAGTCGAACTCGCCGTTCGGCCCCTCGATGAAGCCGTCCAGTGACTGGTGCACGTAGTACAGGATCCTGCGCATCGTTTCCTCCGGTTGATCGGTGCTTGTGCCGCCTGGTCGGAGCCGCCTGGCGGGTTTTGACATCTGCGTCGCGTGGCATTGACGAACCGGTGCCAGCGGGAGGAGGGTCGGGGAGAGCGGGCAAGGTCTGGGGGACGGCCGGCCGCCTGCCGGGGGTGGGGAAGCTCTGCGTGAGGCGTTGCACCCGGCAACGACCGGTCTGGGCGGTGGCGCGCCGGTGGGCGCACGCCGTCTCGTGAACAGCGACCGGCCGGGGAGCAGTCATGAGCACGATGGAGAACCTGAGAGAGCGCGTTCGCGGGCAGATCTTCACTGCCGGCGACGAGGGGTACGACGACGCACGCCGCGTCTACAACGCGATGCACGACAAGCGGCCGAAGGTGGTCGTGCGCTGCGAGAACGCCGGAGATGTGATGGCGGTCGTCGATTACGCCCGTACGAACGAACTGGAGCTGGCGGTCCGCGGTGGATCGCACAGCGTGCCGGGCTTCGGCACGGTCGACGAGGGGGTCGTGATCGACCTCAGCGGCCTGCGGAACGTCCGAGTGGACCCGGTCAGCCGGACCGCGCGAGCCGGCGGCGGAGCGACCTGGGGCGACTTCAACGCGGCCACACACGCCTTCGGGCTGGCGACCACCGGCGGCATCATCTCGACGACTGGAGTCGGCGGACTGACCCTCGGCGGCGGGATCGGCTACCTGGCCCGCGGTCTGGGCCTGTCCTGCGACAACCTGATCTCGGCCGACGTGGTGACCGCCGACGGTCAGTTCCTGATCGCCAGTGAGAAGGAGAACGAGGATCTGTTCTGGGCCCTGCGCGGAGGCGGCGGCAACTTCGGTGTGGTCACCGCACTCGAGTTCCGGCTGGCTCCGGTCTCGACCGTGTACGGCGGTCCGATGCTCTTCGAGATGTCGGACGCGGCCGCCGTACTGGCTGGGTTCCGGGACCTGATCGACGATGCGCCGGAGGAGCTCGGCGGCTTCCCGGCGTTCCAGCTGGCGCCGCCGCTGCCGTTCATTCCGGAGAACCGGCACGGGGAGCCGTTCACGCTGATCGTCGCCTGCTGGGCCGGCGATCCAGAACGCGGAGAGAGCGCTGTCGCGGCATTCCGGGAGTTCGCTCCGGTGGTCGCCGAGCACGTCGGTCCGATGCCGTACCCGGCGCTGAACAGTGCGTTCGACGGACTGGTTCCGGCCGGACTGCAGCACTACTGGAAGGCGAACTTCGTCACCGAACTCACCGACGAAGCGATCCAGGCGCACCTGCGGCACGCGACCGGCCTGCCCGCGGTCAACTCGACCGTGCACATCTATCCGATCAACGGCGCTTGCCATCGGGTCACTCCGGATGCCACCGCGTTCGCCTACCGCGATGCCAAGTTCGCCACGGTGATCGCCGGCATGTGGCCGGACCCGGCGCAGAACGCGGCCGGTACGGAGTGGGTGCGGTCGTACTACGACGACGTCGCCCAGCACTCCGAAGCCGGCGGCTACGTCAACTTCATGGCCGACGACGACCAGGGGCGGATCCGCGACAACTACAAGGGCAACTACGACCGTCTGGTCGAGGTGAAGCGCAAGTACGACCCCGGCAACCTGTTCCACCTCAACCAGAACATCGCACCCTAGGCCTTGGGAGCCAGCTTGTGCACGACGATGCCGGACTTGAATGTCGTCGTGCCAAGTAGCTCCAGATGGGTGATGTCCAGGCCCTGGCCGGCGAACATGGTTTCTCCGTCGGCCAGGACCGGGAAGACCCAGAAGTGGTACTCGTCGACCAGCTTGTTCTCCAGCAGTGTCTTGGACAGTGACCCGGTGCCGAATTTCAGCAGGTTCCCGCCGTCCTGCTGCTTGAGCTCGCGGATCGCTTCGACGGTGTCGCCTTCCAGCAGCTTGGCGTTCCAGGTGGTCTCGGTGAGTGTGCGGCTCGCGACGTACTTCGGCATGTTGTTGAAGGTGTCCGCCATTTCGCCGTCCCGGCTTGACCAGGCCTCGGCGAAGCCCTCGTAGGTCCGCCGGCCGAGCAGCAGGGCCTCGGTCTCGGCCATCAGCGCACCGGAGTAGCCGAAGTGTTCCTCGTCCCAGTAGGGGCCGGAGTAGTCCTGCGGGTCGCTGATGACGCCGTTCAGGGTGACGAAGGTGGACTCGATGAGCTTTCGCATGATGGTTCCTCTTCTTCAGGGTCGGTAGGGGTGTTTGGTGCGCGCATCGCGGAGCGCTTCGGCCCACCAGCTGAGCTGGTCGAGCATGAGCTTGGCCTGAGCCTCGTAGCCCGCGGACGGACGCGGCCAGTCGCCGTCGGCGGTGAACTGCTCCCAGTAGCAGGGGAGCGTGACTGTGTTGCGGATGGTGACGGCTTGCAGCTCGGTGAACACCTGTCGCAGCTGGGCGGCGGCCAGCAGACCTCCGCTCTCCCGGCCGTAGCTGACGATCGCAACCGGCTTGGCGTGCCACTCCTCGTAGTACCAGTCCAGTGCGGCCTTCAACGGAGCCGGATAACCACTGTTGAGCTCCGGAGTGACCACAGCGAACGCTTCCGCCGCTGCGAGCCGCGGAGCCAGTACGGCGACCTCCGCGGGTACCGGGTCGTCAGTATCCAGGAGTGTGGTCGGCAGGTCGGCGGCTGCGAGATCGATGAGGTCGATCGCGAACTGCTTCGCCGCCTGCGCCGCCAGCCAGTGAGCGACGGTCGGTCCGAAGCGCCCGTGGCGAGTGCTGCCGATGATGACTGCCAGTCGCATCTCCTGCCTCCTTCCTGGTGAGCAGAACTCTGCCGGAAGGCGTTTACGGTTTCTTTCCGGTCGGTCCGGTGACCGCCGGAAAGATAGGGTGCGGCCATGCGTTTCGGGGTGCTGGGACCGGTAACGGCCTGGACCGACGCGGGGGAGCCCGTGGTCATCCAGGGCTTGAAGGTCCGTGCGCTGCTGGCAGACCTGCTCGCACATGAGGGCCGGCCGGTCCCTGCGGATCGCCTGATCGAGGACCTGTGGAATTCACAGCTGCCCGGCAACCCCGCTGGGACGCTGTCCGCGAAGGTCTCGCAACTCCGTCGAGCCTTCGAGGACGCCGAGCCCGGCAGTCGCGCACTGGTCCGGTCGGGGCCGGCGGGTTACTCGATCGCAGTCGACAAGTCGTCGTACGACGCTCTGGCGTTCGCGGACCGGGTTGAGGCCGGGGCACTCGCCGAGGCGCTCGCGCTGTGGCGCGGACCGGCGTACGCCGACTTTGCGGACGAGGCGTTCGTGGAGACAGCCATTGCCCGACTGACCGAGCAGCGGCTGGCTGTGCTCGAGCGGGCGGATGTGCCGGTTAGTGAGCTCACTGCCCTCGTTGCTGAGCATCCGCTCCGCGAAGGGCTGCGGGCAGCGCAGATGCGTGCTCTGTATCGCGCCGGTCGGCAGAGTGAGGCACTGGACAGTTTTGATGAGCTGCGTCGGCTCCTGCTCGATGAGCTTGGTCTTGACCCCAGTCCGCCGTTGGTGGCGCTGCAGCAGTCGATCTTGGCGCAGTCGCTGCCGCAGGCTCGCAGCAATCTGCCGGCTCAGTTGTCAGACCTCATCGGTCGCTCGGACGCAGTGGACTCAGTCAGCAGCAGTCTCAGCACTGCTCGGCTCGTCACGCTGACCGGACCGGGCGGCGTCGGTAAGACACGGTTGGCTCTGGCGACCGCTGCCTCAGTTGCGGAGCGGTTCGCCGACGGTGTGGTGCTCGTGGAGTTGGCGGCAGTGACGCCGAAGGCTCTGTCTGTGCAGGATGCGTTGACCGACGCAGTGCACGCCGCTCTGGACCTTCGCGACAGCGCAGGCTCCACCGCGCCAACTGTTGAGCGGCTGGCTGCTGTCCTGGGCTCACGACTGCTGGTGCTCGACAACTGTGAGCAGGTGATCGCAGAGGTCGCAGACTTGGCCGATGAGCTGCTGGCTGCTGCGCCCGGTTTGCGGGTGCTGGCCACGAGTCGCGAGCCACTCAATCTGGCCGGTGAGGTCGTGTGGGCGGTACCGCCGCTGGACGTGCCTCCCGTCGCGGCGGATCCAGATGCGATGTCGGACTGCAGCGCCGTACAGCTGTTTGTGGCTCGTGCGTCCGCGGCGTCACGTGACTTCGCACTGACCGCCGAGAACGCTGCTGACGTGTCCGTGCTGTGTCGGCGGCTGGACGGCATCCCGCTTGCACTGGAGCTCGCTGCGACGCGGGTGCGGGCTCTGGGCATCCGCGGGCTGGTGTCTCGGCTGGGCGACCGCTTCCGGTTGCTGGCGACCGGACATCGCGGTGCTGCGCCACGGCAGCAGACCTTGCTCGCGATGATCGACTGGAGCTGGGAGCTGCTCAGTTCTGAGGAGCAGTCGGTACTGCGGCGCCTCGCCGTACATGCTGATGGCTGTACGGCGGAGGCCGCGTCGGCAGTGTGTGGGGACGACGTACTCGAGGTGCTGATTCGACTTGTCGACAGATCACTGGTCGTCCCGGTGCAAGGTGTGGAGGGTCCGCGGTACCGGCTGCTCGAGTCGGTGGCGGCGTACTGCACGGAGAAGCTGGTTGCTGCTGCCGAAGTGGAGTCCGTGCGGCAGCGGCACCTGGAGTACTACGTCGGCCTGGCCGAGTCCGCCCAGTTGTTCGGCGACGGCCAGAGCCGGTGGCTGCGGGTTCTGGACGAGGATGCGTCGAACCTGCGGACAGCTTTCGATCGGGCGGTCGCGACTGGGCAGTCCGATCTGGCTGAGCGGCTGGTCGATGCACTGGCCTGGTACTGGTTCCTGCGTGGACGGTTGACCGAGGCGGTGCGGTTCTTGAACGCAGTGCCTGATTCTGCGCGCGCTGGCGCGTGGCGAACTGGCTTCCTCTACCTGCAAGCGGATAGCTCGGCGGCTGCTGAGCGGGAGCGCTGGTTGCCGACGGCGGACGCTCGCGGGCAGTGGTGGATCGCGTTTACGAGCAGCGACATGGGAGAGCTTCAGGCTGGCCAGGTGCTCTTGGAGCGCGCTCTGAAGACCTTTGAGGCCGATGGCGACACTTGGGGCATCGCAGCGGTGCTGGGGGCACGTGCGAAACATGCGCACGTGCGCTCCGATCTGGCTGCGTTGCGCGCGGATGCGGGGGAGAGCCTCCGGCTGTTCAAGTCGCTGGGCGATCGCTGGGGCATGCTGCAGGCGACGAGTTGGCTCGGCGCCGCCGCTGAGCTGGGAGGCGACTTCGCTGAGGCCGCGCGGCTCCATGGTGAGTCTGCGCAGATCGCCGAGGAGCTGGAGCTCTGGCCCGACGTGGCCGGCGCGCTGGGGATGCTGGGCTGGACTGCTGTTCGGCAGGGCGACTACGCGACCGCTCGTGCCCACGGTGAGCATGCGCTGCGGCTAGCGACGGAGCAGGGCCAGCGGGCGCTCGAAGCACTGGCGGAGATCGTGCTGGCGTTCGCAGCTCGGCGTACTGGCTGTCTGGATGAGGCCGAGCGTCGCTTGCGCGTGTTGTTGGACGCTGCGCGGTCACAGAGTGAGGCGGTTCTCTATCTGGCCATGGTGCTGGGGGAGCTCGGCTTTGTACTCGAGCTCAAGGGCGATCTGGCCGGGGCGCTGAAGCTCCACGCCGAGTCCTTCGAGGTGGCAGCAGGACACGACTCCACCCGCAGCTTGTGTTGCGCTCTGGAGGGCATGGCTGCCTGCCTGCCGGACCGGAGCGCTGCGGCACAGCTCCTTGGCTCGGCGGCGGCCGCGCGGGCACGTGAGCAGCACCTGATCGCTGCGACCGAGGCGGACGACCTGGACCGCGCTGTCGCGACTGTCCGCGGGGCGCTCGGCGCGGAGGCGTACGAACTGGCGCACGCGCACGGGAGCGGGCTGACACTCCGGCAGGCGTTCGAGCTCGCCGGAAATGTTCTGTAGTTGAGATTATTTGCTGTCCTCAGTACTTTTGGGGCATGGACTACGGCCACGATCTGGTCTTCGGGACCTTCCTGACCCCCGCGATCGACGACCCAGAGCGTGTGATCGCGCTCGCGCAACTGACCGAGCAGGTCGGACTGGACCTGGTGACCTTCCAGGACCATCCGTATCAGCCACGCCTGATGGACGCCTGGACGCTGCTGTCCGTCGTCGCAGCGCAGACGCAGCGCGTCAAGGTCGCGACCAACGTCGCCAACCTGCCGCTGCGGCATCCGATCGTGCTGGCGCGCAGTGTTGCAACGCTGGACCGGATCAGCGGCGGACGTGTCGAGCTGGGGCTCGGTGCGGGCGGTTTCCTGGAGGCGGTCGCAGCCAATGGAGGCCCACGCCTCAGTGCCGGTCAGAGCATCACTGCGCTCGAAGAGGCCATCGCGATCATCCGAGAGGTCTGGGCGCCGACAGCAGGCGGTATCAAGCTCCCCGGTGAGCACTACGCCGTTTCTGGCGCCAAGCGCGGCCCGCAGCCGGCGCACGACGTACAGATCTGGCTGGGTGCCTACAAGCCGCGCATGTTGGCAGTCACGGGACGCCTGGCCGACGGCTGGCTGCCCAGCAGCGCGTACGCCGGCCCCGACCAGCTCGCCGCGATGAACAAGCTGATCGACGAGGCCGCTGTCGACGCGGGACGCGACCCGGCATCGGTACGGCGGCTGTACAACGTGTCGGGACGGTTCTCGGGCAGTGGCGGGTTCCTGGAAGGGCCTGAGCAGCTATGGATCGAGCAGCTGACCGAGCTGACCCTGGGCGAGGGGATGAGCACCTACATCCTCGCTTCCGACGACCCGACGGACATCCGGCGCTTCGCCGAGGTGGCGGTCGGCGTCCGCGAGTCTGTTGACGCTGCGCGGTCCGGTGCGGCCGCCCCGGTTACCCCGGTTGAGGTGGCGCCGCAGTCGTCGTCCGGGTTCGCCGTCGTACCGACTCCACCGCCTGCGGTACGGCGGAGCGCCGTACAGGTGCTTGACGAGTCGGACCGACCCACGGGGCCGGCGCTCGACCCGGAGCGCACGTACACGCCGTACCAGCTGTCGTCGGGGCAGCACCTGATCGACGTACACGACCATCTGCGGGCAGAGCTCGAGCAGATTCACGATCTGGTCGAGCAGGTGGCCGCTGGTTCGCTCGGCATCGGTCAGGCGCGCTCGCACATCAACACGATGACCATGCGGCAGAACAACTGGACGCTTGGCACCTATTGCGAGTCCTACTGTCGCCTCGTCACCACGCATCACTCCATCGAGGACGCGTCGCTCTTCCCGCAGCTGCGCCGAGCCGACCCCGCGCTGGCTCCGGTCGTCGACCGGCTGCAAGCAGAGCACCACATCATCCACGACGTACTGGAGGGTGTGGACAAGGCGCTGGTCGCTCTGGTCGACGGATCGGGCGCCATCGACGGACTGCGCGCAGCGGTCGACCTGCTGGACGACACGCTGCTCTCGCACCTGTCCTACGAAGAACGCGAACTGGTCGAGCCCCTGGCCCGGCTGGGCGTGATGTAGCGGACTACTTCGCCTCACCGAGCAGTGACGCGAGGATGTCGAGCAGGCGGAGCGTCGGCGCCTCGCCCAGCAGCCGGGCCGCCGACGTGGGCGGCTCGGCGATCAGTCGGACCTGCAGCAGCTTGAAGTCGCGCACGTTCGCCGGGTTCACCAGATCGGCGTGCACCGCGCCCAGCAACTCCGCACCAGCTGCGGCGTTCGTGTAGGTCATCCGGATGAAGCTGTCGCTGACAGGGAAGAGAAACGGCCGCTTCAGGTGCAGCAGCTTCGACTTCTTCGCCTGCCCGAAGCCCCGGTGCCCCGAGAACTTCTCGTCGAGCGCCATCGCCGCCTCGAACAGCTCACTGCCCGGCGCCGCATCCTCCAGCCGCGCGTCGACCGGCACAGCAGCGAACTCCTTGTCGGCCTCCACCTCCAGCAGCCAAGGAATGTCCAGCGCCCGCAGATCAGAGCCGATCACCATGGTGCGCGCCAGATCCTCCAGCGTCACCCGGTTCGGGTCGCTACCACCGACATTCGTCATCCCCGGCAGGCCGTCGTAGTACCGCAGCACGGCGCCGTTGCTCTCGGCATAGATCCGCAGCTGGGCGATCGCCTCGTCAACGACGATCTTCCGAGTACCGATGTTCATGGCCACACCCTCACACTCTTGGTGGCAGACCCGCCAGCAGGCGGACCATCATTCCTCACACTTCCGCAGATCGTAGGCGACCCCCCGCTCACCGCCACGCCAGGGTCACTTCCCGTTATCCACAACCCGTAACCATCCACCTCGACCCACCCCGGCCCGCCATAAACTGTCCGTAACGGATTCGCCACGCACCGGAGGCGAGGGTGCCGGGCGCGTGAGGTCGATCGTGGTCGGTGGGTCGCCGTACGGGGAGAGCTGGGTGATTGTCGGACCGGGCCGGAGTTTCGGGTCGGTTCGGAACCGATGGTCGAGGTGGTCTTCGGCCGCGGAGTCTCCGGCGTCGGCGGCCAGCAGAAGCGCAGCGAGCTCGTCGGCATCGGAGTCCGTGATGTTGGTGCCGACTTCGTCCCAGAGGAGAGCCTCGTGGCCGAAGCGGTGCAGGACCTCCATGGTCACGTACGTCCGGATGAATCCTGGACCGGACAACTCGGTGCCGGGCGCGACGCCATAGCGTGCGGGATCGAGGCGACCGGCGCGGTAACCGGCCCAGGCTTCGGCGGCGGTCTCGAACGGAGAACCTTCGCCGGTCGGCAGATCGCGGACGTCGAACGGTCGGCTCCCCGGCGCGAGCTCGGGATCGAACCGCTGCCACCGGGAGCCGTTCCACCATTCGGCGACCACGTGATCACCGCGGAAGCCCGGATCGAAGTAGTTGGTGAAGCCGACGCGGCTCCGGGCCGGGACACCGTGCTCGCGAAGCGCGGCGACGGCGAGCAGGGCATGGTCGCGACAGCATCCGGCGATTCGGTCGCCGGGTGGTCGTGGATCGAGCAGCCGGCCGGGATGCCGTTCCTGGTCGAGGTCCAGGATGGCCGAGATCCACCGCGAGTTGATCTCGCCCCGACGATCGTCGCGAAGGAGATGGGCCTCGGCGCGGTAGTGGAGCACGAGATTGCCGACCGCCGTGCAGATCTGCTCGATCCCGACCAGCTCACGAAGCAGTTGGCCGTGCCGGCCCGGGTCGGAGAAGGCCGAATGCCGCGCGAATCGGTCGAGAGTCGTCATCCCACGATCCTGCCGGGATTTCGGCTGACATTTCAGGTATTTTCGCCCACCTCGGAACGCGAAGTACCGGCTGGAAGGGGAGCTGAAGACGATGGTCACTTTGATCGGGATGCTGGATCTGCCGGACGGGTTCGCGTACCCAGCGTCTTTTCTGCGGGTGGTGGAGCTGGGGCTGGTTGACCTGGAGCCTTGGCAGGTTATGAGCGGAGAAATGCTCTACCTGCGGTACCGCGGATTGGGCGAGAGGTATCCGGAGCGGGCACTGGTTCCGTTTGCAGCCCGTCAGGACAACGACGACCTCGCTTGCTGGACAGTTGGGACTTCGGAGGTTTTGCTCATTCACGATTTCGCCAGCGCAGGGTACGAGTTGAGGGAGACGTTTCCGTCGTTCTACGACTGGCTGCGGCGGGCTGTCGAGGATCTCATCGAATTCGAACCGGACGACTGATGTCGTCGACTGTGGTGAGGAGGGCCGGGGCTGCGCTTGTGTAAATGGGTTGAGGTGGGTGGGGGTGGTCTGGATGATGTGGGGATGACTACGACCTTTGGGGTGTTGCTGTCGTACCTGGTTGCCGACGTGGCGGCTCGGGGCCAGCAGCAGGGTGGTCGTGGGTGGGGGTCTAGCCGCTTCCGGTTGTGATGGAGGTGGTGGTCGCCGGGGTGCTGGCTGGGTACGGGATTGCGGTACCGGTCGGGCCGGTGGGGACCTACTTGGTGGGGTTGAGCGCGCGGAGCTCGGGGCGGGTTGCGGCTTGTGCGGCGTTGGGGATCGCGTCGGCGGACGGGATCTATGCGCTGGTGGCTGCGGTTGCGGGGGCGACGTTGGCGCCGGTGCTGGTTCCGGTTGTGGTGCCGTTGCGGTGGGTTTCCGTGGTGGTCCTGGTCGGGCTGGCGGCGATGGGCGCGATCACCGGCGTACGGCGGTATCGGGCGCGGCGGCTGACCGGGGTTGCGCGGGAGACGCCGGTACGCGGGCGTACGGCGTACTTCGGGATGCTCGGGATGACGTTGCTCAGTCCGATGACCGTGATCTACTTCGCGGCGCTCGTGTTGGGCGGGTCCGGTAGGGGATCGGTGCCGCAGTTGGCCGTGTTTGTGGCTGCGGCGTTCGTGGCGTCGGCCAGTTGGCAACTGCTGCTCGCCGGTGGCGGGGTGCTGCTGGGACGCGTCCTGACCGGGAACGTCGGGCGACTAGTGACGGCTCTGATCTCAAGCGTGGTGATCGTGGTGCTGGCGGTTCGGCTGGTTGCCTAGGCGATGGCTTGCGTCAGCTCGGCGAGCTCCGTGGTCCTCAGCTCGCAGCGGGGAGATCTAGCCGGCCAGTCGGTCTGGCCGCACCACGCGATGATCTCCTCGGCGTCGGGTCGGGCGTCAGGGTCTTTGGCGAGCATGCGCATCAACTGACGGCCGACCCCGGGCTCGACGTCCGACGGAACCTCCGGTATGCCGTGCACGTGGCAGCGCAGCACGCCCGTCGGAGTGTCCGCTAAGAACGGCGGTGCGCCGGTGAGCAGCTGGTAGAGGACGCAGCCAAGGGAGTAGATGTCGGCGGCCGGGCCGGCGGGATCGGCGCGGGCGCGTTCGGGGGCGACGTAGAAGCTGGTGCCGACGAGGTCGTGGGTTTCACTGTCCTCGGACGTGTCGTCGAGGAAGCGAGCGATGCCGAAGTCGGCGATCTTGACGGTGCCGTCGTCGGCGAGCAGGAGATTGGCCGGTTTGATGTCGCGATGGACGACCCCCGCGTGGTGGGCGGCGAGCAGGCCGGCGGCGGTCTGGGCGACGATCTGCGCCGCGGTCGGCACCGGGAGCGGGCTGCTGCGACGCAGTTCGCCCGCGACCGTCGTACCGCTGACGAACTCCATCACCAGATAGTGCGAGTCGCCGTACGAGCCGAAGTCGTGGACATCGACGACATGCGGATTGTTGATCAAGGCACCGGCTTGCGCCTCGCGCTGCAACCGCGCTCCGGCATCCTGCTGATGGTCCGCCAGCAGCTTGATCGCCACCGGCCGCATCAGCACCGTGTCTGTCGCGCGCCACACCTCGCCCATACCGCCGCGCCCGACAACCTCCTCCAGCTCGTACCTGTCCGCGATCTTCATGACCTGGCTCCCCGAGTCTTTCCGAGCCAGTACCCAACCCTCCGGTGCGGCAAAACCCAAGATTGCCTAGGGCAACTGGCGGGCCACCGCTCCGGCGGGGTTGAGGAACAGCAGGACCGGCGGACCGCTGTTGGGCAGAATCTCCGTGTACGCCTGCAGTTGTGGGGCGTAGTAGGCGACTCGGCTGTCCAGCGCGGCGGTCGGGACTGCGTCGGTCTTGTAGTCGACGACGGTGAGCCGGCCGTCGTCCTCGCGGTAGATGAGGTCGACGAAACCTTCGAGGACGGTTCCGTCAGGCTGGACGGTGCCGACGTACGACTCGCGCCAGTGATCGCGGGCCGCCGCTCGCTGCACGACCTCCGCACCCAACGCCGAGCGGACCAAGGCAGTCACGACCTCGGTGAATTCGAGGACGCCTTCGGCCAGACACTGGGCCGCGACCGCGGATTCGAGCCCGGCGCCGGTGGCCAGATCGACCACCTGCAGTACGCCGTGGACCGCGCGGCCGATCGCGGTTCCGTACCGCCCCTTCGACCACGGCGGCAGTTCGAGATCACGCGGGGCCTTCGCCGTACCGGGGTCGACAGGCGCCTCGGCCAACGCAACCTCGGGCCCCGTGCCTTCGAGTCCCGAGGCACTGCGAGCCGACGGACGACGACTCGCCTGGCGGGCCGCGGTGATCTGCTCGTCCCAGTCGCGGCGGCTCATCGGCGGTGTGACGTCCGATGTCGAGCGCGGATCGCGATCGGCCGGCGGCGGACCGTCGAACAGTCTGACGCCGGGGATCTCCGCCGCACCGGCGGAAGCGAACAGCTCGGCGTTGCTCGAGTGCCGGCGGCTCCCTGACCGGTGTAGTGAGATGACCAGGTGGTCGCGGGCCCGGGTGGTCGCGACATACAGCAGGCGCCGGCGCTCGTAATCGTCCATCTGCTCGTCGACCGGCTGGACGAGATCGAAGTCCTCGGTCTGCACCGACGCCTTGAGCTTCACCGCATAACCACCGTCCGGCGGCCACAGCACCTGGACTCCGCGCTGACGGTTCGGTGCCGCGGTCATGCCGGACAGAATGACGATCGGGAACTCGAGCCCCTTCGCCGCGTGGATCGTCATCACCCGCACCGCGTCCGCGTCGGTCTCGGGCAGGACCGCCTCGGCGACGCGCGAGGCCTCCTCACCTTGGTGAGCGGCCCAGGCGAGGTACGAGCGGAGACCACCGTGCTCGACCTCCGACCAAGCGCGCGCCTGATCGACGACGAACCTGATCCGGCGCCACGCGTCACGGGCGCGCGGCCCGATCGCGGCGACCTCGAGCATCCGGCGATCGGCGACGATCTTGGCGAGCACCTCGCTCGGCGTGAGCCACCGCGAGGCGTAATACGTGCGGCGCAACCACTCCATCGCTTCACCGATGGGATGCGTCAGCAGGTCGTCGGGCACGGGGGCGGTGAGCGTGAACGAGCCGCCCGACCGCTTCCAGGTGAAGAGGTCGTCGTCGCCACAGCCGAAGAGCGGCGAACGCAAGGCGGTGACCAGCGCGAGCTGATCGCTCGGATCGCCGAGCGCGCGAGCACAAGCCAGCAGGTCACGGACCTCCGCGGTCTGGTAGACGAGCGAGCTGGCCTCGGCGCGATACGGGATGTCAGCGCGGTCCAACGCATCTTCGAGGAACGGCAGCGACGTACGCGCCGGAACCAGTACGGCGATGTCCCCGGCCGCCGCAGGTCGCCACGCCGACGTGCGCTCGTCGTACACGAGCCAGCCGTCGCGGAGCGCCTCCTCAATGGTCGCCGCGACATCAGTGGCCTCGCGCTCGCGCAGAACCGAGGCCTGCGCACGCGGCAGGTCGTCGTGCGGCACCGCGCCGAGGATCGTGACGGCGGGACCGGATGCCGAGTCGTCAGGTGCGGCCTCAACCTCGGCCGGTTCAGCTGCCCGCCGGAACGGCAGAACCGTCGCCAGCTCTGGCTCGGGCTCGGTCGGGTTGTCGTCGAGGAAGTCGAAGAGGGTGAGCTCGCCGTCGGGCTCAGCGGTGACATCGGCGGGAAGCGGCGCGGGCGGCGGTGGCGTCGCTGCGCTCGGTGTTGGGCTCCGATGCGGCGTCAATGCGTGGTACGTCGGCTGTGCGGCTTCCTGAGGCTCGATCAGCGTGGTGAAGACATGATTGATCCAGTCGAGGATCGGCGGCACCGTGCGGAAGTTGGTGGTCAGCGTGACGGTCTCACCGAGCAGGTCCTGCGCGGTCAGGTACGTCGCGATGTTGGCCCGGCGAAAGCGGTAGATCGACTGTTTGGGATCGCCGACCACGAACAGCCGGCCCTCCGGAACCTCGACGTCCCGCCAGTCCTCCGCGTCGCCGTCCGCGCCCGCCGCGATCCGGACCGCGAGCTCGATCTGGATCGGATCGGTGTCCTGGAACTCGTCCAGCAGCAGCCGCTCGTACCGCTCGTGCAGTGCGGTGCGGACCGACGCGTCACGCCGAAGCAGGTTGCGCGCGAGGACCAGCAGGTCGTGGAACTCCAGCCGTCCCTCGGCGCGCCGCGCCTCGGCGGACTCCAGCACCCGCTCCGCGATCCAGTGCGAAAGATGCCGAAGGCAAGCATCAAGGAGCAGCTCGACCAGCGAGCCGGCCACCTCGACGACCTCGGTGCAGTCCGACCGCAGCTTGGTGATGTCGGGCCAGTTCTCCTTGCGCCCGATCCGGCCGATCTTCAGCCCGCGCAGCGCCTGCAGATACGCGAGTTGCGATTCCTGGTCGGTCGCGGCCTCGAGCATCGTGCCGAGCTCGCGGATGCCGTGGATCTTCGGCAGCAGGCGGTCCTCGGGATCCAGGCAGGAATCGACGGCCGAGCCCAGCTGGGCCGCCGCGGCGATCAGCCCGGTCAGATCCGGCATCGAGACAAGCTCCGGCGGATCCACGAGGACGCGCTCGCCGATCAGGTCCCAGTCGTTGCCGAACAACCGCGCCAATGAGCGCAGATGTTTCAGCTCGACCCCGACCGCCATCGCGAGCAACAACGGCTCGGCGATCGAATCGTCGTCCAGCAGTTGCTGCTGCAACTCGGCCCAACGCTCCTCGAACGCGACCGACGACCCAACCTCGTCCAGTACGTCGATCAGCGGCGGCAACCCGGCCTCGATCGGATGAGCCAGCAGCAGCTGTTGCGCGAACGCATGAAGCGTCCCGATCGACGCCGAATCCAGGTCGTCGAGCGCCTCGTCCGCGAGCGGCCCGGCCGGCCCCTTCCGCGCCTTCTCGAACTCGACGCGTAGCCGGTCCCGCAGCTCCGCGCCCGCCTTCTCGGTGAAGGTCACCGCCGCGATCGTCCGCAGCGGTACGCCGTCGCGCAGCACCAGCGTCGTCACCCGGTCGACCAGCGCATGCGTCTTCCCGGAACCGGCTCCCGCCTCGACGAACAGCGTCGTCTCGGTGTCGGTCCTGATCCGCTCCCGGGCAGGCCCGTCGAGCAGTTGCTCACTCATCGCCCACCTCCTGGTAGACCATCGGGTCGATCAGCCGGACCAGCCGCTCCAGCGTCGGATCGTGCCGCTTCCGCTCCCACCGCGCCCGGACCTCGCTGTGTCCGAGCCCGTCGGGATTGCAGTACGGACATTGCACCCACAAGAAGTCCGGTATCTCCGGCGCCTTCGGCGGGAACAGCCCGGCTGCGATCGACGACACGATCACGTCCAGCGTCTCGACGTACCGCGCCTCGACCTCGGGCGTCAACGGCACCGGGATCCGTTTGCCACCGCGCCGAACGAACCAGTACGACGCCTCGACCGGCGTACCGGCCTCGCCCAGCCGGGCGCGCGCCGCGTACGCATAGACCGGGAGCTGGAGTTTGGTCCCGCCTGCCACCGGGTCGCTCTCGATCCCTTCGTAGCGTGAGAAGCCACCGGTCTTCACGTCGGTGACGTAGATCGTCCCGTCCCGGCCGAGGTCCACCTTGTCCGCCGACCCGCGCAGTAGGACGCGCCCCGACGGAACCGGAATCTCAACCGGAGGCTCGCCGTCGAAGCCGAATCTCAGCTCACTGGCGACCACCGAAGCATCACGCGACTCCCGCCAGCGCTCATCATCGGTCAGCAGCACCATCAGGTCGCCCAAGATCCGCAGCCGCTCACGCTGCCACAACCGCGGATGACCGGTCAGCCCTTCAGCTTCGAACTGATCGGCAAGATCCGCGCCGATCGCCAGCAACAACTGGCGTTGCTCGGCCGACCAAGGCTCGCCCCAGGACGGCAGCGACCCGGCCAAGCGGGACACGAAGGCATCGAGACTGTTGTGAATCAGGTTCCCGACCTGGATCGGTGAGATGACGAGCAGATCCTCGGGCGCCTCCAGCGGCTCGACCTGAAGCAGCCGCTCGACGAAGTACGCATGTGGACACGTCGCATACGCCTCCAGCGACGTCGGTGACGCGATCCGATCCTCCACCGCAAACTCCGGCAGCCCCGGAACGCCGGACAGGTCGCCGTCGAACCGGGTGAACGCAGGGGAGCCCCGCCCACGCAGCATCTCCCGAGCCCGCACCAGCACGCGATCGCTCAGCCAGAGTCCGGCCGCGGCTGACCGGACCTGCCACTCCTGCTCACTCGCGGGCATTGTTGCCGTGGTCAACGATCCCGCAAACGATGCCGACGTCCGGAGACGATCGCCGTACGCACCCTGGTCCCAAGCCGTCGCGGCGAGCGCGTGGTCACCGGTCAGCGCCCGCATCGAGCCGAGGAGCCAGCGGGTCGGCAATCGCCGGGACGAACGCCGCAGATCGCCGCGCGGGAACGACGCAACCACGCGCTGCGCACCCGCGGAGAATGCGACCAGCAAATGCCGTTGTTTCTCATCCAGCCGATCTCGGAAGGACGCCAACTCCGGTGCGGCCGCCTCGCGAACGCGATGGGGCAGCAAGGCATCTTCATGGACACGCCCCGGATAAAGATCCTCCGAGAGCCCAACGACATAAACGATGTCGGCCGCCAGCCCGACACTCGCTGACAGCGGAGCCACCAGCACGCCGGTGCCGAACGTCCCGACGCGAGGCAGCGACTGCTGCAACTCGAGATCGAGCACGTCGCGCAGCACCGCCAAGCTCGCCGGCGTCCCGAGCTCGTCCAACGTGGAGAGGCCGCGCAACGATCCCTCCACGGCCGCAGCAGCGTACTGCTCCTCGATAGGGAGGGAGGAGTAGTCGCCGAGCAAGTCCTGGAACAGCTGCAGAACTCCTGCGGCCAGCGCCGACCAGCTCTCCAACCCAGCGATCGTGTGGAGCCGTCGTCGAAGCTCGCAGGCGAAGACATGCAGGCCCTCGGCCCGCTCAGCATTGGCTCGCGCACGGCGGATCGCAGCCGGTCGTGGATCCTCGGCTGCCTCCTCCTGATTCGCGGTCCGCCGCTCGGACTCCGCATACCGCGCGAGACGCGTCTCCCAATCGTCGCCACGCACCACACCAGCCGCGCGCGACATCCGCTCCCACTGCGGCACCGGGATGCGCTCCCCGGCGAAGTCCCGGGTCGGTGCGTTCGCCAGTGCGCGGAACACGTCGGCACGCGGCAGATCCTGATCGACCAGAGCGAGCACCTCGAGCAGCGTCCGCGCGATCGCTCGCTCGTGCACCGGCCTCGTCCCCGGACCGTTGACGGCGATTCCGGCAGCCGCGAGATGCTCGTGCAGCAACCGCGCGTACGGCGTGATCGCGGAATACAGCACGGCGACCCGGTGTGCCGGAGTCTTCTTCAGCGACTCGACCACATCCCGCACCACGCAGCGGATCTCGTCGTCGGCGTCGGAGGCATTGAGGATCTCCGTCGCGACCGGATAGTTCCGCGAGATCGAGGTTGGCAGGTCGAACCCGATCCGCTCCAGCGAACGCCTGACGGCGCGGTCAGCCCGCCGTACGTCGGTGAATCCCACGATGACCGTGAGGTCGGCCGCGGCGGCCCCGAGCGCCTCGACGAAGGCGGCCTCGGCCTGGGTGAGCTCTTGGGGGAGGTAGAGCACGAGCGCGCCGAGCTCGCGGACGATCGCCGGCTGGGCGTCGACGCGTGCGGTGGCGGCTCGGAGCAGATCGGTCTCGTCGTACCAATCCGTGCCGAGATCAGAGCCGACCTGGCGATGCAGCCGGACGAGATCGGGGCCGAGCGCCGACGCCGCGGCGACCTTCGCCAACGCCGGCTCGGACAGATCGCGCAGCTCACGATGGGCTGAGGCAAGCGCTTGGATGGTGGACGGATGCTCGGCGACCTCCGCGAAAATGCCTGGTTCCTTGGACAATGCGGTCCGCCAGGTCGCCGCGACGATCGGCCGCGTGGCCGGCCGACGCGGCGACAGCACACCTGCCGCGAGCTGCTCGGCCAACCGCTCAAGGGTGGCGAGGAACAAGCCGGCGATGCCCGTCGTGGCGAGCTGTCGACGGGCGACGACACCGGCCAGGTTGTTCGGCAGCAGCAGGGTGACAGGCGCCATCGGATCGTCGGCCTTGAGCCGCGTCACGACGGCATGCAGACGGTTCAGCGCGGCCGCGCCGTACGCGGTGCTTTCGATCCGGGTGCTGCTCACGATTCCCCCGTCTCTCGACTGTCACCGCAGACGGTAGACCCTGCCACGGACAAGTTCCGAAAGCAGCGGCCGCGGACGCGAAACGCCAAGGTTTTCTGCGGGGTTCGCGGCAGGCTCGGACAATGAAGAGATGACCAGGCAGACGGCGATCGCGCGGGTGCTGATGGTGGCTGTCTTCGCGCCGTCCGGCGGGCTGTCGGGCCAGGCCGTCGCCGAGTTCTCGCAAGGCCGCGAGTGGTGGCCGTGGCTGGTCGCGGCCTTGGTCTGGCTGATCATCTCGGGGTCGATCTCGATGGCCGTGTCGAACCATCTCGACGAGCACAGATAATGCTCCGATGGCTGCTGCGGTGCATCACGTCGAGATCTGGGTCCCCCAACTGTCCCGCGCCCGGCAGAGCTGGGGCTGGGTACTGAACCGATTGGGCTGGAAGGAGGGCGACAGCTGGCCCGGCGGTACGACGTGGATCGCCGCCGACGGCAGCTACCTGGTCGCCGAGCAGAGCCCCGCGATGACGGCCGACGTCCACGACCGCCTCCGGCCGGGGATGAACCATCTCGCCCTGAACGCCGCGTCCCGCGCCGAGCTGGACGCGATCGTCGCCGAGGCCGCCGCCCACGGCTGGACGCTGATGTTCGCCGACCGGCATCCGTACGCCGGTGGGCCGCAGCATTACGCCGCGTTCCTGCACAACGAGGACGGGTACGAGCTGGAGCTCGTCGCCCCCGACTGAGGTCACCTGACTGATGCGTGAGACTACTGATGCCTGGAGTGACCACTGTGACTACTGGTGTGACACAGTTGTCCAGGCAGTAGGTGTCGCGGGGCAGAAGTGGAAGGACGGTGCTCGTGACGGAGAAGCCTGACGGGGCAAGTGCGCCCGGACCGGCCTCGGCGCGAGAGACGGAAGCAGCGCGTTCAGCGCGTCAGACCGATGCGGCACCGGAGCTTCTGGAAGCGCGGATCCGCGGTCTCCAGCACGCGTTGGGCCAGTTGCTCGAGCATGCGCGCAGGTTGACCCAGGGCGAGCACCAGCGCGCTGTGCAGCTGCATCGGCAGCTCCAGGAGCAGACTGCGATCGCACGCCGCGAGTCCCGGGCACAGGTCGAGGCAAAGACGGCTGAAGCGCTGGCTGAGGCCGAGCCGGCCGCACGGCTGCTGGCACACCGCCTTGCGCCCGGACTGGCCTCCATCCCGCCGAACGATGCCCGCTGGCGGTCGCGGCAACTCGTTGGCGCGGGTGTACCGCCGTACATCCGGGTGGGTGAGCTGGAGGGCGGCGTACCGGTCGCTGTGCCGCTGCTGCGCACCAACGGATGGAAGGTGACCGCAGACCGCAACGCTTCTGCCCGTGTGTTGCTGCAGAGCGTCGCGCTGCGCCTGGTTGCGGCGGCAGAGCCGTTCCGGCTACGGATCGACGCGTTCGACCCGAAGCTCACCGGCACCATGGGGCTGCTCGGACACCTGACTACGAAGTACCCGCAGTTGGTGCCTAGAGCAACGCACACTGCGGAGCAGCTGCACTCGGTGCTCTCCGGACTGGTCGATGTGTCGTCGCTGCGTGCCAGCCGGCAGGCACAGCTCGGCCACAAGCGGTTCGAAGACCTGATCCGGGAGACCGGTCGGGTCACTGATCCGTACCGGCTCGTCGTGCTCTTCGACTACCCGTCCGGCATCGACCAGCTGGCGCAGCGCGATCTGCTGCGGCTCGCGGCGACCGCGGGGGAGCGGGGCATCTGCTTCCTGGTCCACCACGACCCCTCGTCTCCGGCCGAGAGCGACGTCGACACGAAGCAACTGCTTGAGCTGCTCGACGCAGTCGTGGTGACCGGCGACAAGGTCGAGGCAGCGACGCTGCCAGGCGTGACCGCGAAGCTGGACCCGGCCTTCGACGCGAACGTTGCCGCAGGCATCTGTGACGTCGTGGCCGAGCTGGCGGACATCGCCGTCCTGCCGACCATCGACTTCGAGCGGACGCTACCGGACCGCTTGACGTGGTGGCAGCCGGTCAAGGACGAGATCGGCGCAGTGATCGGGTACGACGACCGCACGCCGGCGCTGGTGCGGTTGCGCAGCGGCAACCCGGCGCTGCCGCACGTACTGGTCGGTGGCGCGGTCGGACAGGGCAAATCGAACCTCCTGCTGGTGCTGATCCACGGACTGGCCGCGCGGTACGACCCTGCCGATCTGGAGATGTACCTGCTCGACTTCAAGCACGGTGTGGAGTTCTCTGCGCTCGGTCCGGCCGGAGAACGTGAGCACTGGCTACCCCACGTGCGAGTGCTCGGTATTCACAGCGACCGCGCGTTCGGTCTCGCCGTACTGCGTCATCTGTCGGACGAGCTGGCGCGGCGGAGCGAGATCTTCAAGGCGCACGGCAACGTTGCCGACATCGCTGAGCTGTCGCCGGGACCCGATCGGCCGCCGCGGATCCTGGTGGTGCTGGACGAGTTCCAGGTGCTGCTTGAGGACGACGACGAGCTCGCGGACGAGGCGGCCAAGCTACTGGAGCGCCTGGTGCGGCTGGGACGCGCGTACGGCGTTCACGTCGTACTGGCGACCCAGACGATTGAGGGCGTCAAGCGGCTGTCGACTCGTCGGGATGCGATCTTCGGCCAGGTGCCGTACCGGATCGCTCTGAAGACCACACCGGCTGATTCACAGGCGATTCTGCGCAGTGGGAACACTGCGGCCGCGGAGCTGCAGTTCCGCGGTGAAGCGGTGCTGAACGCGAACTTCGGCTCACCTGATGACAACCAGCACGTGCTGGTCAGTTTTGCGGACAAGGCAGTGCTGGACGACCTGCGGCGTGAGCTCTGGCACCGAGCCGGTACGGCGGCGCATCCGCCGCGAGTGTTCCACTTGGCGGAGCCGGCGCGGTTGGTCGACACGGCCGCCGCGGTGCGGCCCGAGCTGGGGCGGCCGTGGACCGGTCTGCCGATCGCAGTGACCGAGGAGCCGGTGCAGGTCGAGGTGCGGCCCGAGCCGGGAGCCGGCGTACTGATTCTGGGCGACGGTCCGGCGGATGCGCTCGGCGTACTGAGTGGGTTGGCGTTGTCGACGGCTGGGGCTGCGGTGGAGTCGCCGCGGTTCATCTTCATGGACGGGACCGACTCATCGCCTGCAGTTGCGGACGGCAAGGGTGCACTGGTGCATGCGCTGCGGTCGCTCGGTTGTGAGGTCGAGACTGTCGACAAGCACGACGAGATCGCTCCGCGCCTGTTTGCGCTGCGGAACGCGTTGCGGGACGGCCAGCTGAGCGGTCCGACGTACCTGCTCGGTTTTGGCTTCCATGGCGTGCCGCGGATGCAATTGCACGCGGAGGGCTTCTACGAGAGCCCAGCCAACGCGCTGCAGGACATCGTGCGCGACGGTCCGGCGCAGGGGCTCATCACCTTCGGCTGGTGGAACAGGCTGCACGTCTGCACCGAACACCTCGGCTATGGTCGCGCGAACGTCGCCACGCACCTGTTCCTGCGGCACCCACAGGACGGCGTACGCGCGGTCTGCGGACCACTGGTGCGGTGGGCGTCGGAACCGCACCGCGGGTTGCTGTGGGACGGACTGCATCCGGAAGCGCAAGTCGTCGTACCGTTCGCGGCACTGCGCTCGGACGAGGTAGAGCGTGCAGTGGAGTTGGTGCGGCGATGAAGACGGAAGAGCAGCAGTGGTCGCAGTACGCACGCGCCCTGAGGATCGTCGCAGGCGCCCGTACGGACGCCCAGCAGGCACAGGACCGGTTGACCGCCACAAAGTCCCGTGCGGAGGCAGCAGCGCAGGCTGAGGCCGCTGCGATGGCAGAGCGCGGCCGCCAGGTCGAAGAGCGGCTGAACGCGCTCGCCGAGAAGGCAGCGGTCAGTCTGCAGCGCGCTGGGCTGCCTGCTGACGGCCGGCGCGTGAACATCCCGTCCCCGGAGATCCGCGGTCTGAGCGACCTGGAGTCGGCAGCTGCCCGGCTGACCAAGCAGCTGGGCGAGGCGGTCGACCAGCTCGAAGAGCTCCGCGCAGCGGGGCGTGCGCTCCAGGAGCGACGCAAACGACGTACGATCAGCGCCGTCCTGACGCTGGTCGGGTTCGTACTGGTGTGGATCCTCACCGGCTCGTTCCTGGCCGGAGTCGAGGCGGCAGCGATCGGTGCGGTCACCATGCTGGCCGCATCACGAGTGCTGGGGCTGCCCCGGCTGCCCGGTGCTCGCTGGTGGGGCTGGGGCGGTGCCGTCGTAGCCGTGATCGCCATGGCGGCCGGTCTGCCGTGGTGGCTGGCCATCGTGGTCCCGGTCGTCGTGGCGGGTACGGCGATCGTGCTGCCGAAAAAGCGCAACTGACTTAGTGGAGTGGTCTAGGTGTCCGACGTACAGCGGCTCAAGGAACAGCTGTTTCAGGTCTCGATGGAGGCCAAGCAGGCAGCGGGCGGGCTGGCCGGGTTCAAACTGCGGTTCACCCAGCACAGCCAGCAGGTCGAGAGCCTGATCGCGGGAACGGCGACCGGCGTGGACCGGGACATCTCCGAGATCCTGGACGCGGCCGGCAAGGCTGTCGAGCAGGCCGCGGAGGCGCTGGAGATCGCCTCCGCCGGATGCAAGAGCTACGCCGACCAGATCTGATCTCCGATGCCCTCGGACTTGCAGCGAGTGGCCCGAGGGCTGGTCGACTGTCTGGACGAAGTACCGCAGGTGCTCCTGCACCTGCAACGGATGGCTGTCCGCTGCCGTGAAAACGCAGCCATAGCAGCGCAGGGCGGCGCCACCGTCGCCGCCCACCAGCTGGACGCGGCCGCGCGCGCCTGCGAAGCCGCAGCGCACTACCTGTCGATGGCACCGCCCAAGGCGCGCGTCTGGGCCGACCGCCTCGTCGGCGGCGGTCCCAGTACGAACCGCCCGTCGTCGGACTCCGCCGACCGCAACCCGACCACCAGCGGCGGCGGCGACATCGCCGTACGGGATTCTCGCGGCCGCACCAAACGCCTCACCGCGGCCTTCGAGGACATAGAAGTTGCCGAAGACAACGAACCCCCGCTGATCACGGTCGCCCGCAACGCCTTCGAGAAGTTCCGCAAGGACCACGAGAAGGACGACGAACAGGACCCCAACCCCGAAGAACCCCTCGAGGTCGAGATCGTCGTCACCGAGACCGGCGAGTTCGAGATCGAGGAACGCACCGAAAAGGAAGAAAAGGACGACGAGAAGCGCACCGAACGCCTCCTCGCCGACCACGAGTTCCTGATCGACCTCCAGGAGCCGATCAAACGCCTCCTCGAAGCCATGGCCGAAACCGCCGACCAGAAATGGGACCACGCCACCTTCACCATCACGGCAGGCACGGTAGAAGCCACCTTCGACTACCCGGAAGACGACGACAAGCCCCAACCCATCGTCGTCGACATCGACCTCCCGCCGCTGAAGAGCGCCGTACCGGAGTTTGATCCTGCGTTTGATTTGCGGCCTTTGGAAGTCGACTTCGCGCCGGGGGTGTTTGACCCATCGAGCAGTTTTGATCCGCACGAGCGGGTGATCGCCGATCGTCTGGTCGAGGAAGGGTGGCGGATCGATGTACGAGTCGCGGACCACACTCGGCAGAACCACAAGAACCCAGATGTGCTCGTGCGGAAGAGCGCGTCAGCTCGGGGCACAGTGGTCGAGTTCAAGACGCCGAAGAGCCCGAAGATGAGCGCAGTCAAACGCAACATGAACGACGGCAGCAAACAGTCCAGCGCCGATGGTGAAGTCGTCATCGATGGCCGCCCCATCGACCTGTCGGAGGATGACGCTCACCAGGCATACCGGCGGGCCTGCGGCCAACCAGGTTCGCAGATCGCGAAGATGGTGCACGTGATTTTGGGTAATGGGCGAATGGTGACCTACGTCAGGGAGTCGTGATGGCCGATAGCGATCAAATTTTCTTGGCACTTGACGGGGACCTGGAGGCGTCGGCTCGGCGGGTTGCCGAGGTGCTCGGGCTTGAGCAGAACGGTGGGTTGCGCGCTGATACCGGGGAGTGGCAGTTCAAGATGAACGCTCGGTCGTTCGATGGGGTGATCGGCGTGTACGTCGGGTCGAATCAGTACCTCCCCGAGCCGGGGGAGCCTCAGGCGATGGACGGGTACGCCGTGGTTGTCGACGTACAGGCGCGGCAGCGGAAGGACGCTCAGGGGGAGGAGGCTCGGCTCGCGTTCGAGACGCTGGTCGCAGGCTTGCCGGAGGTTCCGGCGCTGTTGTCGGACAACGTGGAGTTCCTGGTCGCGGCCTATCTGCCGGGGAAGGGTGTGCACGTCTTTCCGTCTGGTACGACGCTGGACGTCGATGATGCCGGCGTCTGGACGAGCTGGGTGGTGAATGTCGACGAGTGACAACGTATTTGTGGATGCGGCAGTGGAGGAGCTCGCGGGCTGGTTGCCTGGCGTTCTCGGCGCGCGGCCGCTGACGGCCGACTGGCTGACCGAGCAACAGCGCCTGTTCGTTGTGGCCGCCGAGTCGCCCGATCGGGAGCTGTCGCTTCTGTTGTCTCCGAACGAGTACGGCGATGCCGAGCCGGAACCCGAGCCGGAGGACTTCTCCGCCATTGATGGCTACCCGGCTGATCTGCAGGTTCGCTTGGTCGGGCCCAGGGACGACGAGACTCAGCAGCGGGAGTGTCGCGCGGTCTTCGAGCGACTGGTCGCGGCGCGGCCGGATGTGCCGATGCTGTTGGTGAACAACCTGGACACGCTGATCGCCGCCCATCTACCCGAGGCCGGCACTCACTACTTCGACAAGTCCATCACCCCTGATGACCCGGACATCGAGACGTGGCGGCCTTGGGTGCGGCTGCCGGCCGGCGGCAGCTGAGTGCTCGAACGAACATTCGAACGGGGTGCGGCAGAAAAGTTTCGCGGGATCGCGTCATGAAGCTGTGTGGGGGGCGTCACTTCTGTGAACCAACCCCACAGGGAAGTGGAAGTGATCGACGTGAACCGTAGGTCTTTGAAGCGGCTGGTGGGTACGACCTTGACGCGCCGGGTGCATTGAGATGGCCGGCGATCCTGGTCCGCAACGGTGCCGCGTACGAGTGTGGTTCGGGGACCACGTCGTCGCGGATTACAGTGCTGAAGTCGAGGCGGCCGAGCGGTATGCGGCGGCGATGTCGCGGCGGTTCGCGGGGTTGAAGGTGACCAGCGAGCCGATTGCCGTGACGGATCCGGGCCGGTACCGGTCGTTGCCGGGGGAGCGGTTGTGGGAGGTTGCTCCGAAATGAGCTCTCGTCGCTTCCGGCTGATTCGACATCATGATGTTTCGGGGGTGAGTGGTACCGGGCCTGTGGCCGAGGGGGTGCAGTTCACCGACGGGGCCGTCGCGCTGCGCTGGTACGGCGACTATCCGACGACGACCGTGTGGGACGGGATCGAGTCCGTCATCGCGATCCACGGTCATGGCGGAGCCACGGAGATCGAGTGGCTGGACGCCGAGACGGGGCCTGATCCGGGGCTGGTGCTGCCGCCGCGGGACACGCTGGCGGCGCGGCCGTGGCCGGATCTGCACTCCGCGCCGGAACCGCAGGATCCCGATCCGTTGCACCACGAGCGCGGTTCGGGCTCGTACGGCGGGGCTCCGCCGGGCGCGTGGTCGCCGGATCGGGTGTTCCGCTGAGACCTTGCTGAACTGGTCCGGATCCGGCGCCGCGGACCCGGGCCGATGCGGCCGCCACCGCTTCCCCTGCCTCGGGCCCAGCCGAATGCGAGTCCGGCTGGGCCCGAGCCCTCAGCTGAATTCGGACCCCTTCACGATGTCGAGGTCGTAGAAGGTCGGCGGACCGTCGCACAGCTCCATCAGCGAGGCCGCGAACTCACCGGTGTCGGGGCGGTCGGAGTTCTCCATCGCCTCCTCGTACGACGCGAACTCGACCACCGTGAAGTAGCGGTCGGTGTCGTTGCGGTCCGAACACATGACGGAGCGGACCGGCCGCGGACCGTCTTCGTTGGCTTCTCGCTTGCTCCGGTACGCCTCGGCGAGGGCTGCGACCTCGTCGGGTTTGGACGTCCGGTACTCGATGATCTGAACGAAACCAGCCATGTCTCCCCCTTGCCCTGGGCATCCGTTCTCGGATGCCCCTCACTGCCGACACTGCGCCTGGATCGGATGGTCGGCAAGGGCTCGTCGCTTACCGGATCCTTTCTGCCCTCGGCTAAGGATCCTGGGAATTGTCGGTAGGGCCTGATTGGCTTGCCTGCATGGAGATTCTGATCCTTGGCGGGACTGCCTGGTTGGGGCGCGAGATCGCACAGCAGGCGCTGGCGCGCGGGCACAGCGTGACGTGTGTTGCACGCGGTGAGAGCGGCGCCGTGGCCGATGGCGCGAAGCTGGTTGCCGTCGACCGAAGCCTTCCTGATGCGTACGACGCGGTGCCGGATCGCGACTGGGATGCCGTGTTTGAGGTGTCGTGGCAACCGGGGTTCGTGCGCGGCGCACTCGCGGCGTTCGGACCGAAAGCCAAACATTGGACGTACGTGTCCACAGGGAACGTGTACGAGAAGTTCGACACCCCCGGAGCAGACGAGAGCGCGCCGCTCCGAGCGCCTTCCGAAGAGGACTTCGCCGACCGCGAGCAGTACGGCGAAGCGAAGGTCGCGTGCGAGCTCGCAGCGGTCGATGCGGTCGGGGATCGCCTGGTGATCGCGCGGGCCGGCCTGATCGGCGGGCCGGGCGACGGGAGTGATCGAGCGGGCGCCTGGGTGGCGCGGGCCGCACGAGACCCGCTGGAGCCGATGCTCGTTCCGGATGCAGCGGATCTCCCCACGGCGGTGATCGACGTACGGGACCTCGCCGGATGGCTGCTGGACCTCGCGACCGAGGGCCGGACCGGGATCTTCGATGCCGTCGGACCGGTCGTGCCGTTCGGTGAGTGGATCGAGCTGGCGCGAGAGGTCGGCGGCCACACCGGACCGATCGTCCTCGCGAAGCCGAACTGGCTGCAGGAGCAGGAGGTCGGGCAGTACATGGGGCCGGAGTCGCTCACCCTCTGGATGAACGATCCGGAGTACGCCGGTTGGTCGTCCCGGAGCGGGGCCGCGGCGGCCGCGGCGGGGCTGGTGCATCGGCCGCGGCGCGAGTTCGTGGTCGACACGCTCGCCTGGGAGCGTGAGCTCGGGCTCGATCGTGAGCGGAAGTCGGGGCTCAGCGCCGAGCGGGAGCGGGAGTTGATCGCGGCCCTGAAGCAGTAGAGGGTGAAGGCATGCGGTTGGTGCTGATGTCGGACACACATCTGCCGGTTCGGGCGAAGCGGCTGCCCGATGCGGTGTGGGCAGCGGTCGAGAGTGCCGATGTGGTGATTCACGCCGGTGACTGGGTCAGCGTGGAGTGGCTCGACGAGCTCGAAGCGCGGTCCGACCGGTTGATCGGCTGCTGGGGTAACAACGACGGCCCGGAGCTACGAGCACGGCTGCCGGAGGTCGCGCGGGTGACACTCGACGGGCTCGAGGTGGCGGTGGTGCACGAGACCGGTGCGTCGAAGGGCCGCGAGGAGCGCTGCGAGAAGGCCTACCCGGGCGTTGACCTGCTGGTCTTCGGGCACAGTCACATCCCGTGGGACACGACGACGCCCGGCGGGTTGCGCCTGCTGAATCCGGGCTCGCCGACCGATCGGCGCCGGCAGCCGTACTGCACGTTCCAGACCGCCACGATCGCGGCCGGCCGCCTCAAAGATGTTGCCTTACACAACCTTTAGTGCGGGCCGGGCGTAGAATCAGGAGATGGCTTCGGCCGGGCGCGGAGGGGTGTCGCCGTACCACCGAGTTACGGCGTCCTCGCGCCCGGCCGAGCGTCGTACCGGGTGCTGAGCTGCTGGATCAGGCGTGCGCGGCTTGTTTCGCGCGCTCCTTGAGGCGATCCCGGACCTCGTCCGGCGTGTAGGCGCGACGCTTCCGCTCGCCCCGTGCAATCACTACGCCCGTTGCGGCCACGCCGACGAGCCCCGCAAGTCCTACGACCTTCCATACCTTCATGGCGACTAACCTAGCGACGTGGAGAGCCGGATTTCACTGGATGACGCTACGGAACTGACACGAACAGGTGACATTTGGCTGTTCCGCGGTGAGAGTGCCGCCGACCGGGCCATCCAGACGATGACGAACAGTCCTGTCAACCATGTCGGGATGGCGATCGTGATCGACGATCTGCCGCCGCTGATGTGGCACGCGGAGCTCGGGAAGTCGCTGCCGGACATGTGGACCGGTGCGCATCAGCGCGGTGTGCAGCTGCACGACCTGCGGGACTCGGTCACGGTGTGGGCGCGCAAGTACGGTCAGCGCGGCTGGCTGCGGCAGCTGGATCACCCGGTCACGCACGACATGGAGGACGCCGTACTGCGGACTGTGGCGCGGCTGGACGGTACGCCGTTCCCGTCGACCGCCCGGCTCGCGTCGCGCTGGGTGCGCGGCCGGATCCCGGCGTTCAAGCGCGGGCGGCGGGAGCTCGAGCTGGAGTTCGCGTACTGCGCCGAGGTCGTCGCAGTCACGTACGAGGAGATGGGCCTGCTGATGCCGGGGCGCCGGCCGAACTGGTACGACCCCGGCCGGTTCTGGAGCGGTGACGAGCTCGCCCTCATGCACGGCGCGAAACTCGGCGCTGAGATCGCCGTCGACGTCCCCGCGGAGTAGGCGCACCAAAGAGTAGGTGTACGGAAACTGTCGGTGGCCTCTGATTGGCTTGTGGTGGGTCGGAAACCGAGCACGAGGAGGCCCGCGATGTATGCCGTGATCGACACTGAGACGACCGGTCTGTTGCCGAGCCATCGGCATCGGGTGATCGAGATCGCGGTCGTGCTGCTGGACGCGCGCGGGCAGATCGAGGACGAGTGGGTCACGCTGCTGAATCCGCAGCGCGACCTGGGACCCCAGCACATCCACGGGATTCTCACCGCTGACGTGCTGGACGCACCGGAGTTCGATGCCGTCGCGCGGCGGCTGGGCGAACTGCTGGCCGGGCGGATGGTGGTCGGGCACAACGTCGAGTTCGACCTCGGGTTCCTGCGGGCGGAGTTCGATCGGCTCGGCGTCGCGGTGCCGTTGATCACCGAGCGGTCGATGTGCACGATGGCGCTCGCCGGCTATCTGTATCCGGGAGCCAAACGGACGCTCGGTGCGTGCTGTGCGGCAGCCGGGATCTCACTCGAGGGCTGGCACTCTGCACTGGCCGATACCCGAGCGACAGCTGAGCTGTTCGGTCAGTACCTGAAGGCTTTCCCTTCACCACCGCCGTGGCAGTGGGCATATGAAGAGATCCGCGACCTGCGCTGGCCGGAGCTGCCGGGGAGTGATTTCACGCCGACGATTCGGCCGGTGCACGCCGGTGGCCGGCATGGGTGGATGAGTCGACTCGTCGACCAGTTGCCGCGGGTTCCAGAACCGCCGCAGGCCGACTCTTATTTGTCGCTGCTCGACGGCATTCTGGCGAACCGCGAGATCACCGCCACCGACGCCGACCAATTGGTGCAGGTCGCGACCGAGCTCGGACTGACCCGGCTGCAGGTCCAGGATCTCCACTGTGGCTACGTTTCCGAGCTGGCCGATGCGTCCTGGGCGGCCGGTGGAATCACGCCGGAGCGGCGCAGTCATCTCGACCGGATCGCCGTGATGCTGGGCTATCTGGAGACCGATGTGGACGATGCACTACTGCGCGCTAGTGGCGGTCAGTACGTCGTTCCGTCGCGTCCTGGCGCGGACGGGTTTCCACTGGGGAGCACGCTGGTCTTCACCGGCGACATGATCGAGCCGCGCGAGGTGTGGTGGGATCGTGCGGTCGCGGCCGGGTTCGCGCCTCAGGAGGCCGTGCGGCCCGATACGACGTTCGTGGTCGCGGCGGACCCGGACAGTCTGTCCGTGAAGGCGCGTGCAGCCCGCGAGTTCGGCGTACCGATCATTTCGGTCGACGCCTTCCGGCGGCTGCTGCCGGCGCCGGAGCGGCAGCAGCACGCGAGTTAGGGTGCCGACGTGGAGATTGCTGAGCTGGGGCGACGGGTTTGTCAGACCGCGCATTTGACCGGAGAGTTCCTGCTGCGATCGGGGCAGGTGACGGGGGAGTACTTCGACAAGTACAGATTTGAAGCTGATCCCGTGCTGCTCGATGAGCTGGCGGCCGCGATGGTCGCCCTGGTGCCGACCGACACCGAGGTGCTGGCGGGCTTGGAGATGGGCGGGATCCCGGTCGTGACCGCCCTCAGCCGCCACACCGGACTGCCGTGCGCCTTCGTGCGGAAGAAGGCCAAGGAGTACGGGACCCGTCGGCTGGCCGAGGGCGCGGACGTGGCGGGCCGGCGGGTGGCGATCGTGGAGGACGTGGTGACGACCGGCGGTCAGATCGTCCTGTCCACCCAAGATCTGCGGGCAGCAGGCGCCGAGATCAACCACGCCGTCTGCGTCATCAACCGAAACCCCACCACCCCCGACCCGCTCACCGAAGCCGGGCTGACCCTCCACCCACTGCTTACCCCCGCCGACCTCACCTCAGGCAACCTCACCTGAGCCGACCTTGACGACTAAGGGGCATCGGTGAGTGAACCAGAGGTCGCTCAGGCCAGGAGGCTGACGTGACGCTCATCCTCGCGTTCATCGCAACGCACATGGGATTCCTCTGGGACGAAGCGCGCTTCCGCATCGCTGGATCCGAAGTCAGCACGGTCAACGGTGGCGACGCGTTGCTCGTGGTCGAATCAGATGTACTCCGCCTCCAGTTCGTGAGGGACCGCGGCCAGCTTTTCCTGGACTTTCAGCCGGTCTCAGGCGGTGCCGCATCGGAATGGTTCTCGGTGGATCTCCTCCGTCGGCTCATGAGCGGCCAGCCTGAGACCTCTGGGCTGCTCGATGAGGGCTACGCAGCTTTCATCGGGCAGAACCTTGACACCATCGAGGGGCTCTTCAGGACAGAGCGATGGCCGGAAACGCGTGCCGAGCTCAAGGCATTGGAGATCAAGCGCGCCAAGGAGCTATTCGGCTGAGGGGTCGCGGCCGGCGGCGAAGGCGACGTCAGCGCGGATGCTGTCCAGGTCACCGTCCCAATCGGGCGGTTCCACCGCAGACTCCGACCAGCGCTCCCAGGGACCGTCGGGGCCGAGGAACTGCTCGGCGTGGTTCGTGCCGAGTTGCTCGTCGAGGTAGATCAAGGTGTCGAGAGCCCGGGGCTGGCACTGTGAAGGCGCGTCGGGCGGCAGCGTGAGAGCCCGTTCGAGGTAGGTGACCAGGATCTGCGCGTCGTCCTTGGTGCCGAGGCTGGCCAGCGCCGGAAGGTAGCTCCAGCGCAGACCGGACGGCTCATCGCCGAGTAGGCCTCGCTCGATCACCGGACGCAGATCGGCTCGCTGACCGGCGGCGATCAGCCAGACGGCGGTGAGCCGCTCGCGCCAGTCGCCGTCGAGCAGCAGTGCCAGGTCTTCGGCCGGTGCCCGGCGGCCGTCCGTGCGTAGGCGCCACTGGAACCAGCGCTGACGCCAGCGCGGCATCACGGCCGCGTAGCCGGTCAGGTACAGGTAGCGGCGGCCCGGCGCCACCCACCGCTGGAAAGCCCGGCGACGGTCGTCTTCGGTCAGCCCCACTCGGGAAGGCTAGTCCCTGGCTTCTTCGATTTCGAAGCGGAGTTGTTTGCCGGAGCGGAGGCGTTCGATGGCGGCGAGGCAGGCGGCTTCGCTCATGTGGACGCCGATCTCGGCGAGTTTGTGCAGGAGGACGCGGGCGGCGTCCTCGGCGGAGCGGGCGCTGGACTCGTTGATCGCCTCGATCGTGGTGGCGGTGAGGCGCTCGCGGATGTCCGGGTGTGACTGGTGTACCTCGTGCGTGATCCTGAACTCCGTCATGCGGGTCAGCCTAGAGCCGACCCCTGGTGGTCAGGCAAGGACGCGCGTGACGAAGTTTTCCAGGCGGGTGGCCAGGCGCTCGACGCGGAGCTCGGGGGAGATGGTTTCGCCCTGGGGTACGTCGAGGTCGCGGAGGCCGCGCAGGTAGAGCGAGCAGGCCAGGTCGGCGCAGATGTAGGTGCCGACCGTGTTGCCCTCGCGGCCGGCGGTGCCGGCGCGGCGGGCGGCGAACAGGGCGACGTCGGTGATCTGGTGCGCGCAGTGGCAGAGGTCGCAGAGGCCGGTGCCGCGCCGGGGCTTGCTGCTCGCCTGGGTGTTCAGCGCGATCCCGGTCACGCCGCCAGCACGCCGTACGACGAGGTAGCCGCGGTTCGGCGCTTTCGGGTCGCGCCAGCCGAGGAAGTCCAGCGACTCCCACGGCAGTTCGCTGAACTGCGGCGGCGGGGTCATCGCCTTGACCAGACTCTTGGTCGAGTTGACGAACGAGCCTCTGATCTCGTCGATGCTGAGCGGTTCCACCTCGGTCCTTCCGTCGTTCCCGGCCCTATGAGACCTGGCCGGGACGCCGGGCCGCAACCGAAATACCGAGATAGTTGCCCAAGGCATCAGCCGTCGAGATAGCCGGTACTGCGGGTGCGGTCGTGGTTGCGGAGGTCGACGCCGAAGTCGACCCAGGCCTTGAGCCGGAGCAGGACCGAGATGTCGTCGCTGAGGTGTGGCCCGCTCTGGCCGACCACAGTGAGGTCGGTCCCGCCGGCCTCGTCCGGGGAGAGGTTGAAGGTCAGTTCGCGGCCCTCGAACCAGGAGAACCGGTACCGGCGGTTCTGCACCGCCTCCTCGATCCGGGCCTCGGTCGTCGTGCCGTCGGGGAAGGTGAAGTTGATCGTGCCGTCGGATTCGGGGGCATCGGCCCAGTACCTCGACCGGCCGCCCGGCGTACTGAGGGCGCGGTAGACGTCGCTGGGGCCGGACTTGAAGTGGAGTTTCCAGGTGGGCAACCCGAACACCTTTCGCTGGGGCCGACGGGCGGAAGTGATTGTGGCCTGGACCAAGATTAGTGCCGTTGTGTGGCGGTGCGATCACGATCGGAGTGCCCGGGGTTCGTCCACTCTCGCAGCTGGGGAGACTGACCACGAGTGTTGGCCAGTGCGAGGGGTCCGCCGATGATCGACACAAAAGTCACCCGTTGGCTGTTCGGAAGAGGGCGAGAGCGCCCGGAGCGGTTCCGCCCGCGCGGAACGAGCTCGAAGGTGAGCCGGCTCGCCGACCGGTACGACGCCGACGTGGATGCCGCGCTGCAGCGGCTCTGGCCGAAGGCGCGGATCTACCACGACCGCGAGTTCACCAGGGACCGCGCCGACTTCCTGCTCGTCGTCCGCGGGCGTGGCGTGATGGTCGAGACCAAGGTGAAGAGCGACCCGGGAGTGTTCCGCGGGTCCACGCTGCCGCCGCTGCTCGACCGGCTGCAGCGCGACGGGCGGCGGCTGGTCGTCGTACTGAATCAAGGTGACCCGACGCCGGCGCGTGAGCTTGTCGCGGAGATGCTCGGCGACAAGGGATGTGTGGTCGTCTGGTCGGGCCCGCGCCACGACGACGACCTGCACGGAGCCGTCGAAGCTCTTCTCCGGCAGATGGTCCGCCATCAATAGGCAGAGAAGTGAAGCAGCGCGGAGAGGGGCGTCTCCGCGCTGCCGGCTCCGGGACGCGAGGTGTGCCGGTTGGCGGCGAACCGAAGGTCTGAAGGGTCAGCAGGACGTCGGGGTGGTGGTGCCGCCGTCGACGATCCAGCGCGAGCTCTGCTGCTGGACCCGCATGTGGTCGAGCCAGCGGGTCGGGGTGGTGGTCGGGAGCACCGCGCGGCCGGCGGCGTTCACGGTGGTGGCGGCCTTGGTGTCGTAGCAAGCGGTGACGATGACGCCGTTCGACGCCAGCGTGCGCTTTGCCCACAGGACCGTGGTGACCCCGGTGTTGCGCAGCTTCTTGGTCCGGTAGTACTTCGCCTGGGCGCTGATCGACTGGAACAGCTTGGGCGTCATCAGCGGCTTGAGCTGCTCGGTCATGATCCCGCCGCTGCGCATCATGTCGTCGAGCGCGACGCGGTAGTCGTAGTACGCGTTGACGACCGGGTCGGCGGAGCCGACGGCCGGGCCGCTGACCTGCTCGGTGAGACTCTGTTTCGGCGCCTTGTGGGCGCCGGGGGAGGAGGCGGCGACGTTGGACGTCGCCTCCTGACCGCATCCCGCGAGAACCATCACCGGGACGAGAACCGCGGAAACTGCCAGACTTCGATTGCGCATGCCGAACCTCCACTCAGGCCGCGCGCCGCCGACGCAGAACGTCATTCGGCACTGACCGTGTAACGCCACGGCACGGACCGTGGTCACTGTGACCTGAGTCACATTCCACCCCCTACCGGGGTACCGGTCGGCAGTTGGCTCCCTGGCTGGAGGCGCGGCTCGCTCTGGATTTCTAGGCTCGACGACATGACACAAACGCTTGTCAACCACCAGGTCCGGGCGCTGCCGCGGCGCCGGGCGGGCCGGAGGCTCGGCCGGCCCTTGTGCCTCGTCCCGGTCGGTATCCAGGCGATGGCGGACGCGATCATCGGCCAACCGGCCGACGCGACCCCGCGATGGCGGCAGCCCGAGCTGGGGAATCGCCGGATCAACGGCATCGCGGTGTTCTGGACGGGTCTGGTCAGCTCGGTGCTGGGGTTGATGAACTGGTTCCTGCTGCTCCTGTTCGTGACGTCGATCGTCCGCGGCCCGACCCGGGCGGGCGCTTGGGCGGCGCATGCCGCGGTGTCGCTTCCGATCATCATCGGCATCCCGTTCGTCCTGCTCGGCATCGCCGCACTGCACGCGGCCTTCGTTCGCACGGTGTACGGCGTCAGCTCGTCGAAATGGGTGCTTCCGGCAACGATCGTGCTCTGCGCCGGTGGGATGCTGTTCTTCTGGTCGTGGATCCAGCAGCTGTGAAAGAGTCCGAACGTGACCACTGAACAGCGCGCCTGGCCGACCGGCCGCTGGGCGTGGGTGGCCGCCCTCAGCGTCGTCGTACTGTTCGCCCTCACGGTGGCTGATCTCGAGCAGCACTACTACGTGGAATTGCAGCCGCTGATCATCGGGCTAAGCCTGGCCCGCGCCTTCAGTCTCGCTCTGGCCTGGTTCCGGCCGCGGATGGCGCTGACCACCAGCCTGGCGGTCACGGCGCTCTCGGCCGCGGCCGGCGGAGCTGTCAGCTCCAGTGAGCCCTGGCCGTGGGCGGTCACCGCCGTCTTCGGCTACAGCGCCGTCCTCACCATCGCCGGTGCCCGCGGGTTGTCGCGAGAGCACCTCGTCAGATGGTGGATCGCCGCCCAGCTCCTCAGCTTGATCGCCTACGTGCCGGGGTTCGACTTCTCGTACACCAACTGGGCTTCCGGGGTCGTCATGGCCGTGGTGTCGGCGGCCGCTGCGGTGGTGGGTGACCTGCTGAGGTCGCGCGCCGAGGCGCGGCAGCGGCTGGCCGAGCAGGAGGTCATCAGCGAGACCGAACGCGCTGAGCGCGCCCGCCTTCAGGAGCGAGCCCGGATCGCCCGTGAGCTGCACGATGTCGTCGCGCACCACTTGTCGGTGGTCGTCGTCCGGGCGGACAGTGCGCCGCACCGGCTGGCCGACGTACCGGAAGAGGTGCAGAAGGAGTTCGCGGAGATCGGGGAGGCGGCCCGGGCGTCGTTGACCGAGATGCGGCGAGTACTGCGGCTGCTGAGGTCGGAGGAGCGCCAGGACCTCGAACCGCAGCCAGGGCTCGATCAGTTGCGCGATCTCGTCGAGACCGCGAGGCAGGCCGGCGCTGTGGTCGAGTTCGTGGCCGAGCCGCTCGACGAGATCGACCCTGCGGTCCAGCTCACGGCGTACCGGGTGGTCCAAGAGGCGCTGAGCAACGCCGTTCGCCACGCACCGCGGTCGGCCATCCTGGTCGAGGTACGGCGTGCTGACGCGCACTTGCAGGTCAAGGTGCGCAATGGCCCCAGCGCGACGCCGGTCCCCACAACAGGTGGCGGTCACGGCCTGATGGGCATGCACGAGCGGGTCGAGCTGGTCGACGGCGCGCTATCGGCCGGACCGACCCCTGACGGCGGCTACCTCGTGTACGTCGCCATCCCCGTTCTGGAAGAGGTGGCCGAGTGACGATCCGCGTGCTGATCGTTGACGATCAGGAGATGGTGCGAGCCGGGTTCGGCGCACTGTTGAACGCGCAGCCCGACATCGAGGTGGTCGGCCAGGCCGGTGACGGCGCCGAAGCGATCGTCAAAGCCGCCGAACTTCGCCCGGACGTCATCCTGATGGATGTGCGGATGCCGGTCCTGGACGGACTGTCGGCAGCGCGCGAGATTCTCGAGGGTCCAGAGCCGCCGCGCGTGATCATGCTGACCACGTTCGACCTCGACGACTACGTGTACGCCGCTCTGCGCGCCGGAGCGAGTGGCTTCCTGCTGAAGCACTCGACGCCGGACGAGCTGGCCGGCGCGGTTCGGGTCGTTGCGGCCGGCGATGCGTTGCTGGCGCCGTCAGTGACTCGGCGGCTGGTCGAGGACTTCGCTCGCGCCCAGCCCGTCGCCACGACTCCTCCGGAAAAGCTCACGCCGCGGGAGACCGACGTACTGCGGCTGGTCGCGCGCGGACTGTCCAACCGGCAGATCGCCGCCCAGCTGGTGCTTGCGGAGCAGACGGTCAAGACACACGTGAGCAACATCCTGGCCAAGCTCGAGCTGCGGGATCGCGCCCAGGCCGTCGTCTACGCCTACGAATCGGGCGTGGTGGTCCCGGGTCCGCGACACTAGGCGGATGGACGTCCTCGAGCAGCTCCGAGCGTTGTGTCTGGCGATGCCGGAGGCGACCGAGCGGTTGAGTCATGGCGAACCGACATGGTTCGTGCGCGACAAGAAGGTGTTCGTGATGTTCGCCAATCAGCATCACGACGACCGGATCGGTCTGTGGTGCGCCGCGCCACCGGGCGTCCAGGAGTCACTCGTCGCCGACGATCCCGAGCATTTCTATCGCCCGCCGTACGTCGGTCATCGCGGCTGGCTCGGCGTCTACCTGGACGTCGACGACGTGGATTGGGATCACCTGGCCGACCTGGTCGAGAACGCCTTTCGCCAGGTCGCGCCGAAGACATTGGTCGCTCGCCTGGACACCTAGTGCCCTGCGTGGGCAGGTGTGCTTGCATGTGGTCATGCACCCACGCGCAGGCCAGCCCGCCCAGCCCGGCGATCTCGTCGACGTCGACGCACTGCTCACGGCGTACGACAGCATCACGCCGGATGTCGAGAACCCCGCTCAGAAGGTCGTCTTCGGTACGTCGGGCCATCGCGGCTCGAGTCTCGACGGCGCTTTCAACGAGGCGCACATCCTGGCCATCACCCAGGCAGTCTGCGAGTACCGGGCCGGCGAAGGGACCAACGGTCCGTTGCTGGTCGGCCGGGACAGCCACGGCCTGTCCGAGCCCGCCTGGCGGACCGTCCTCGAGGTGCTCGCCGGCAACGACGTACAGACGCTCGTCGACAGCGAGGACCGGCTGACGCCGACGCCGGGCGTTTCGCACGCGATCCTGCGGCTGAACCGGGTCGAGGGCGCCGGTGCGGACGGCATCGTGATCACGCCGTCGCACAACCCGCCGCGTGACGGCGGCATCAAGTACAACCCGCCCCACGGCGGCCCGGCCGACTCCGACGCGACCGGCTGGATCGCGAACCGGGCGAACGAGCTGATCGCCGGTGGCAATCGCGAGGTCCGCCGCAAGCCCTTCGAGCAGGCGCGGCAGCACGCCGGTTCCTACGACTTCCTCGGTCACTACGTCGACGACCTGCCGTCGGTGCTCAACCTGGACGCGATCCGCGAGGCCGGGGTCCGGATCGGCGCCGACCCGCTCGGCGGCGCCAGCGTCGACTACTGGGCCGCGATCGCGGAGCGGCACCGCCTCGACCTGACCGTCGTGAACCCGCGGCTCGACCCGGCGTGGTCGTTCATGACGCTGGACCACGACGGCAAGATCCGGATGGACTGCTCTTCGCCGTACGCGATGGCTTCCCTGGTCGCCCAGAAAGACCGGTACGACGTCGCCACCGGAAACGACGCGGACTCGGACCGGCACGGCATCGTCACGCCGGACGCCGGGCTGATGAACCCGAACCACTACCTCGCCGTGGCGATCTCGTACCTGTTCGCGAACCGGCAGTGGGGTCCTGAGGTCGCGGTCGGCAAGACGCTGGTGTCGTCGTCGCTGATCGATCGCGTGGTCGCCGACCTCGGCCGCCGGCTGTGGGAGGTGCCGGTCGGCTTCAAGTGGTTCGTGCCCGGCCTGATCGACGGCTCGGTCGGCTTCGGCGGCGAAGAGTCGGCCGGTGCGAGCTTCCTGCGGTTCGACGGCACAGTGTGGACGACGGACAAGGACGGCATCCTGCTCGCGCTGCTGGCCAGCGAGATCACCGCCGTCACCGGCGAAACTCCCTCCCAGGCGCACGCGAAACTCGTCGAGCGGTTCGGCGCCTCGGCGTACAGCAGGGTGGACGCACCGGCGACCCGCGACCAGAAGGCCAGGCTCTCGGCGCTGTCGGCCGATGCGGTCACCGCGACCGAGCTGGCCGGTGAGCCGATCGTCGACCGGCTGACCAGCGCACCGGGCAACGGCGCGGCGATCGGCGGGCTGAAGGTGACGACCGAGTCTGCGTGGTTCGCGGCGCGGCCGTCCGGGACCGAGGACCTGTACAAGATCTACGGCGAGTCGTTCAAGGGCGCCGAGCACCTCGAAGAGGTCTTCGTCGAGGCGCGCGACGTCGTCTCGAAGGCGCTCGAAAGCTAACGCACGAAGGCTTCGAGCAATCGGTCCAGATCCGCGGCGGGCGCGTTGGTGAGCCCGCTGTGGATCGGGCTCGGGTGCACGACCGTACTGCGCGGTGCGGCCAGCCAGCGGAAACGTTCACCGATCCGGGTCGCCGCGGCGGGGCCGCCCGCCGGATCGCCGGCGCAGATCGATCGGATGTGCTCCAGCGATGCGCAGACCACGTCCACGTCCACGGCGGGGTCCAACGCGCGGAGGCGGGACGGATCGACATCCCAGGCGGCACCGAGGAAGTCGAGGGAACGGCAGTACAGCACCGCTCCCACGTTGACGAACTCACCACGGTGGATGCGCGGCGCGGCGCGCAGGATCACGTAGTCGAACGGCACCAGATCGCTCATGCCGCACCACCCGGCTGCCAGGCCGCCCGCTGTTCCAGCCGAGCCAGCAGATGTCCGAGATACCGCTCGCGATCACCTTCACCGAGCCACTCGTCCGGGACCAGATCGATCACCTCGGTGAGCAACTCCGGGGTGATCGCCGCGGCCAGGCCATCCGCAATCGCCGGTACGCCGGGAGCTGCGACCGAGAACACGTGATCGTCGGCGTCGTACCGGAGCGTGGCGAACTTCTCCGCGGACATCCACGAGTGGTGGAAGTAGAGGGCGGCGCCGTGGTCGATCAGCCAGAGGTCCTTGTGCCAGACCAGCAGGTTGGTGTTGCGCCACGATCGGTCGACATTCGCGACGAACGCGTCCAGCCAGAGGATCTTCGCCATCTCCGCATCACCGGGGTTGCCGGCCGATCCGTCGTACCCGAACGAGCCGGGGAGGAAGTCGACCGCGAGGTTCAGGCCGGCGCTGCGGATCAGCAGCTCCTGGATCTCGAAGTCCGGCTCCGATTTGCCGATCGCCGGATCGAGGTGGATCAGCTTCAGCTCCGGCACCCGCAGTCCGAGCCGGCGGAACAACTCGCCGACCACGACCTCGGCGACCAGTGCCTTCGGCCCTTGGCCGGCGCCGGTGAACTTGATCACGTACGTCCCGAGATCGTTGCCCTCGACAACACCAGGCAGCGACCCGCCCTCACGCAACGGCAGCACGTACCGGGTGGCAGTGACAATCGGCAGACTCACGGCGCCGAGCCTAACCGGGTTTTCCGGGGGGTACTCGACCAGGGTGAACATCCCGTCCATCGGAGTCGAAGAAGAGCTGTTGCTGGTTTCCGCCACCGGCAATCCGCTCCCGCGTAACCAGGCGGTGATCGACAGCCTGCCGGACCTCGACGTCACCCTCGAGTTGACTCGTGCGCAAGTGGAGCTCAACAGCCCGGTCTGTGATTCCGCTGCCGAGCTGGACCAGGCGCTGCGCAGTCTGCGGAGCGACCTGGCCGGAGCGGCTGCGAGCGAAGACGCCCGGTTGCTGGCGATCGCCGTACCGCCTCGCGGTGCGGCGGCGCAGCTGATCACCAAGAAGGCTCGCTATCGGGAGATGGCCGACCGGTACGGTCTGCTGGCCCGGGAGCAGGCGGTGTGCGGCTGCCACGTGCACGTCGACGTACCGGATCAGGAGGCGGCGATTCGGGTCTCGAATCACCTGCGGCCGTGGCTGCCGACGCTGCTGGCACTGACGGCGAACTCGCCGGTCTACCTCGATCAGGACACTGGCTTCGCGAGCTGGCGGTGGGTGATGTGGTCGCGCTGGCCGAGCGCCGGACCGCCGCCGTACCTGGAGTCGCCGGAACACTACGACGCGTTGGTGGCGATGCACCTGGCCGCCGGCACGATCATGGACGAGCAGATGGTCTATTGGGACGTCCGGCCGTCGAGTCATCTGCCGACGATCGAGCTGCGGGTGAGCGACGTACCACTGACCGTGGACGAGACCGTCCTGCTGGCGACGCTGGCCCGCGCGCTGGTGATGACCGGGGTCGAGGACGGTCCTGGGCCGAAACTCGAGCCGGAGATCCTGCGGGCGGCGTACTGGCTGGCGGCTCGGGACGGATTGACCGGCGGTGCGGTCGATGTCGCGACCGGGGAGTTGCTGCCAGTGGCGGAGGTGCTGGCGAAGTTGGTCCAGTACGTCGGTCCCGCGCTGCAGGAGCTCGGTGACGAGGACCTGGTGGCCGACGGAATCGCGCGAGCGCTCTCGGACGGCAACGGTGCGCTTCGTCAACAGAGGACGTTCCGTGAGGGCGGTGATGTCATCGCCCTCACGGAAGTCACTTAACGGTCGCGCAGGAAGTCTTCGAGACCGTGCAGGTCGTCGGTGTTGAGGTGGTCAACGCCGGCGGCAGCAAGCTCGGACCAGAGCGCGTCGCGAGCAGCGCCGCGGGTGTCCGGAGTGGCCCAGAACCGGACGCGGTAGCCGGCGTGATGGGCGGTCTGGACGATCTCGCGCAGCTTGGTGCGCTCCGCGGCCGGCATCGGGCCGACACCGATCCAGGTGAAGTTGTTGGTCCAGTTGTCGCTGACCAACGGCATCAGTGACGCCGGCATCCCCGAGTTCAGGTCGCTCAGGCGGCCGTCGTACCCGGCGTACCGGATCTTCTGCGCCTTCAGTACGTCGAGCGGGCGGTTGCCGCTGATCACGGACGTGACCGCGCCCTTGAAGACGTGGCCGTTCGCGAAGATCGTGCTGATCCCGCGGTACTTGCGCAGCGCTGCGTCGACGGCCGCGTACGTCGTCGGTCCGTCACTCTTGATGTCGATCAGGAGCTGGAAGTCGCGGCCGTGCCGATAGACCTGGCCGTGGTTCGCGCGGACCCGGTCGGCCAGCGGCTTCAGGTACAGACTCTCCAGCGTGCGGCCCGGCTTGGCGTCCTGCTCGTCATGAGCGACCCGTAGCTCGCCGTCGATCAGCCAGACATCCGCTTCGACGCTGTTGAACCCACGGTCCAAGGCATCCTGCAGCGGCCGCCGGTGCTCGTAGTCGTTGTGCGCGTGGGCCGACGGCAGCGCCCGGACCGCAGGAGCGTCGTACGCGCGCGGCAGCCGGAAGCCGTTGTCCCGTACGACGGAACGCAGCCGGTCGGGGTAGTCGGTGATGATCCCGTCGACGCCCTTGTCGATCAGCGACTGCATCGTGGCCGGGTCGTCGATCGTCCACGGGACCACCTTCATCCCGGCCTGGTGCGCCGACTTCACCATCTCGGCGGTCACGTACGGCGTGTAACCGGGGTCGGTGACCTTGCCGTTCTGCGGGAATCCGTGCACCGGCGAGATCGCCGAGGCGCCGAACGACTTGGTCGCCTTGACCAGGTCACCGCCGAAGTCGTCGATGTCGAGACCGCCGAGCCACGGCGACTTGCCCGGCTGACCGGTCTGCAGGAAGTCGTAGTTCGTCAGCGCGACCAGCGGCAGCTCGGGTGCGACCTGACGCATCCGCATCAGTGCGCCCCAGTCGAAGCTCTGGATCGTCACCTGGCGGCCGATGTGCGCCTTCCGGATCTCCTGTGCGACGACCTGGACGAACTGTTCCCGCGGCGCGGTCTCGCTCGGCGCACCGGCCTCGACCTTGGTCTCGATGTTCAGCTTCACGTCGTTGGCGTGGAAACGGTGAACGAGCGCGAAGACCTCCCGCAGCTCGGGCATCCGGGCGCCTGGATCGGGCTGCTGGGCCGGGTGTTCCGGCTGGGTCAGCGATCCGCAGTCGAGCTGCTTGATCTGACGGAGGTCGAGCGTGTTGACGTACTTGCCGACGTACGGGAACTCGGGGTCGTTCGGCGTGTACGGCGCGGTGTCGCGGCACTTGTTCGCGCCGATCTTGCGGTCGTGGGTGACCACGGCGTACCCGTCCTGGGTGATCTGGACGTCGAGCTCGAGCGTGCTGACGCCGACCTCGAGCCCGCGGGCGAACGACGCGATCGTGCTCTCGACGGTCAGACCGAGGCCACCGCGGTGACCCTGGATGTCGAAGGTGCCACGGGAGGCACTGGCCGGCGCCGCCGGCAGCAGCAGGCCGCCGATCAGGGCGACTGGCAGCAGCGCACGGGGAAGGCGGTGCATGAGGTTTCCTTCCGGGGGATGGTGGGCGGATGCCCCGAGAGTCTCCGAGGAAGGTAACCGACAAAAGGCTGGCAGGTAACCGTCAAGCATTCACGGAATCGACGTGATGTCGCGGAAGGACTGCGCCTCCGCGACGATCGACCCCTCCTTGTACGCCGGATCGAGCGCGCCGGTCGCGCGGCGGAAGACCTTGATCCGGACCGTGCACGAGGTGTCGGCGCTTTGCCCGGCCGATGGCGAGACCGCAGTGGGCTTGATCCGGCCGGCCGGGATGTGGGTGACGACCCCACCGGACGGCAGCTGGAACTCGCCGTTCTGGATGCACGAGCCGCTCCAGCTGACGGTGGTCGGCAGGTCGGTCGGTCCCGACTCGAACCGCACGGTGATCGGTGACTGGCGCGAGGCCGTCGTACCGACGGCGGGGGCGATCAGCTGCAGGCGCTCGGGCAGTGAAACGGTCGAGTGCGGCGCGGACTCGTTGTTGCTGTCCCGCCGCAGGTCGAAGGTGACCTCGGTACCGGCCCGCAGCTCGCCTTCGAGGCGTCCGGAGTAGTTCGTCACGCCCAGGGACTTGTTGCGGCGCAGCTCGGTTGAGGAGTCGCTGCTCGAGACGTTGATAGCCTCGTCGTCGCCGAGCTTGACGTAGGTCAAGGTGCCCGCGCGCAGAGTGGCGAGCAGTTCGGCGCGCCGGTCGTGGTCCTTGACCGTGACCAGCAGGTCGGCCTTGATGCCGCTGGTGCGGATGTCCTTGGAATCGGCGGTCGAGCAGCCGGCCAGAATCAGCCCGGCGGCGACCACGGATGCGATGAGCCTCACGCGCCGGAAGCTAGCACCGCGCGGGCTCACGCGAGCTGGAGGAAGTTAGGGGTGCCGGACCGGGAAGCGCCTCACGGCGCGTGGCCGCTCGTAGCGGCTTTATTTGGGACCCGGGGCTTGCACCGGCCCGACACCTCGAACAGTGTAACCGGTGCCCAAATCCCTTGTCCTGTTGAGATGTCACGCGCGCGAGACCCATAACACTTCAGGTCTCGTGATGCAACCACCGACTACCAGAGTTGGCCGGCGCGCTCGGACCGCGCGGCGGTCTGCAACTGGTCCGCCATCTCAACCAGCTTCGAGGCCGACAGCACCTCGTTGTGGCCCTCGTCGGCCAGATGTGCCCGGCCGGTCGCGATGATCCGCGCGAACGCCGCCGCCCGATCCAGCGTGGTCGCGAAGTCCCCGGTCGCCACGCCACGCAGTACGGCGTCCACCATGTCGCGCACCTCGGCCGGTCCAGGTGGCTCGGCGACACCGGCCACGACCGCGTGCACCTCGGCATACTTCCGGCCGGTGCTGAATTCGCGGGACACCTGGTCCGCATGCGAATGCACCCAGGAACGCAGCAGGTAGAGCCGCCAGAGCGCACCAGGCAGCGAATCCGACGGCGCGTCGGACCACAGCTCGGCGAGCTCGTCGAGACCGTAGTCGTCGGCCAGCTTCACCACCCGCGCGTGCACCTCGGTGTCCTCCGACGACCGCACCCCACGCACCAGCAGCTCGGCGGTCCGGTGCGCGACTTCGGTCACCGCCGCCGGGTCGACGGCACCGGGCAACGACTCGAACAGCTTGTTGCCGGGCATGATCGGGCGGCGCGGATTGGGAGAGCTCACGGCCTCCATGGTGCCTGACGCCAGAAAGCCGCGCACCTCAAGCGGGCTCGTCCGACAGATCGCTGCTGAACCATCGCTTCGGCTGCACGGTGTAGAGGATCGGCGCGGACTCGGGGTGGGCGAACTCGTTCTGCACGAAGCCCTGCGCGTACTCGGCCGGCATGTAGCGCTGGGCGATCTTCTCCATCTGCCCCGGCGTGGCCGGACCGGTGGAGACCACGGCGCCTTCGATGGTGACGTATTTGTAGGGCATCTCTTCGGTCTGCACGGTGAAGGTCAGTGCGTCGGTGCCGGCGAGCAGGTCGGCTTTGCGGCTCTTGCGGCCGAGTGTGTTGGTGAAGAAGGTCAGCTCGCCGCCGGGCTCGTAGTGGTAGAAGACCGGCGACGCCAGCGGCGGCCGCCCGTCCGGCTGGCTGATCGACAGGATCGCGATATGGGATGCGGCCAGGAAGGCCTCACGGCCGGCGGCGCTCATCGGTCCAGGCATTCGACTACTCCTCACGTTTGGCATAGACTTTGCTTGTCTAAGAGTTTGACTCTCAAAGTCTATGGCTGTCAAGGAGGCGCTGATGACGGATTCCGTCGAGGGCGAGCTCGACCACCATCTGGCCGGGCACGACCAGGCCGATCGCGTGATCGAGGCCGCGCTGTACCGGATCGTGGAGCTGGCCCGCCTGCATCGGGAGTGGCAGCGAGCGGTCGCCGCGGAGTCGGGCCTGACGCTGGCCGACTGCGAGGTGATTCTCCGGCTGGCGCATCTCGAGCCTGCCGAGCGCACACCGAGCCGGCTGGCCCGGATCTTCCACATCACCGCGGGCAGCATGACGGCGCGGCTCGGCCGGTTGGAGTCCGGCGGCTACCTGACCCGAACTGTCCAGCCGGAGAACCGGGCTCAGATCCAGGTCGAGCTCACCGGCAAGGGGGAGGTTCTGCACCACCGCTTCGCCGACAAGATGGTCGAGATCCACCACGAGATGTTCGCCGGCGCCCTTCCGCCCGAAGACCGCGAGACCCTCAACAACCTCCTCCAGCGCCTTCTCACCCATGTGGAGTCAACCAGCTGACCAGTAGGCTCGACCCATGGCGGCTGGACGGGGCCAATTGGCCAAGAACTTGATCAAGTACGGCGTGCGCTACGGACCGCTCGTCGCCGAGGCGGTGAAGCACGGGCGTGAGCCTGCCCAGCAGGCGGTGCAGGCGGCGGTGGCCCGGCGGACCGCCCGGAAGAAGGCGCTCGAGCATGCGCTGACCGTTCGCGACGGTTCGCTGCTCAAGGTGATCAAGGACGGTCAGTCGATCTTCTTCGTCTTCTCCGGGGACGCGATCGTGACGACGTACCCGTCGGTGCCGCAGGCGACCTATCCGGAGCTGTTGCGGCACGCGGATCTGGACAAGCGCGAGTCGGCCGAGCAGCTCGCGGCGGTGAAGGCCGCTCGCAGGCCGCGGATCGGCGCCCGGCTGCCCAAGGTGATCCGGCGCAAGTAGCCGGGCCCAAGTAGTCGGGCGGAGCGTTGACGTAGGCGTAACATCCGCGACCCGGCCAAGCAACAGGTCGCCCGCAGAGTAGAAGGACGAAGCTCCACGAGGGAGGGCGTCCGCATGCTCTGGAAAATCAGGACCGAACTCGCCGACCGGCCCGGTGCTCTGGCCGAACTCGCTGCACGGTGTGGTGCGGACGACATCAATATCCTGAGTCTGGAAGTCTTCACCGCCGAAACCGGTGCTGTCGACGAGCTCGTCGTGTCCACGGGCGTGGGTTGGTCCGCCGAGGACCTGGCCGCCCTGGTCGCCGAGGCCGGCTGTGTCCGGACCACGGTGCGGCCGTGTCAGGCCGACGTACTGAGTGATGGTCCGACGCGGTACCTGCGCGCCGTACTGCGGCTGGTCGAGGACCCGCTGTCGGTGGACGACGTACTGGAAGCGCTACAGGGGTTCGGCGAGTACACGCCGGCCGAGTGGGCGCGGGCTGATGTGCTGGTCGAGATCGCGGGCCGGCTCGCCGAGAGGCTGCAGGAGCCGGTGATCGACGGTCCGCGGCCAGGGAGCGGCGTACCGGAGTTGCGGCGGGCGACGGTCGAGGACGCCGACGCTGTGGTCGCGATGCATGAGCGTTGCTCGCACGAGAGTCGTACTCGGCGCTATCACGTGCCGATGCCGAAGCTGACCACCCGGACCGCGCGGCACCTGTCGGCGCCGGCTGGTGGCGTCTCGGTCGTGGCCGCTGTCGACGGCGCGGTGGTCGGGATGGCCACGGCCGCTCCGTGGGAGGAGCTCGGCAGTACGACGATGGAGGTCGCCGTACTGGTCGAGGACGGCTGGCAGGGGCGTGGTCTCGGTGCTCAGCTGTTGCGTCAGGTGATCGGCGCCGCTCGTGATCTGGGCGCCGACCGGGCGGTCTGCGTGGTCCAGCCGGAGAACGCGGCGATGCTGCGCACGATCGAGGGTCTGCGGATGCGGACCAGGGTCGTCCACGACGGCGACAACTTGATGGTCACTGTCGCACTGTCCACCGAAAGCCTGTCGCATGCGGTGGATCGGGCGTCGGTGCAATATGGTCGGTCCCGTGCCATCCCTGCCCGGTCGCAATCCGCACGGCCTACTGGTCAACCTGCCCGCGAGCACACGCTCGCCGCTCTTTCAGCTCTTCAGCCGGTTGCTGGTAGCGCTGGGACTGTTGACCGTGATGGTGCTGATCGTGGTGATCGACCGTGACGGCTACAAGGATTCGTACGACGGCACTGTCGGCTTGATCGACAGCATCTACTACGCCACCGTCACCCTCACCACCACCGGGTACGGCGACATCACTCCGGTGACGCCGTCGGCCCGGCTGGTGAACGCCTTCATCGTCACGCCACTGCGGATCTCCTTCCTGGTGGTACTGGTCGGCACGACACTGGAAGTCCTGGCCAACGAAGGTCGCCGGATCATGCGCGACACCCGATGGAGGAAGCGGATGAAGGACCACGTCGTTGTCGTCGGTTACGGCACCAAGGGCCGGTCGGCGGTGCAAACGCTGCTCAGCAACGGGGTGAAGCGCAACAACATCGTCGTGATCGACCCGCGTGCGCAGGCGATCGGGGACGCGGGCAATGATCAGATGGCCGCGTTCCACGGCGATGCGACCAACCGCACCGTGCTGCGCCGGGCCGAGGTGATGTCGGCCCGCGAGGTGATCGTGACCACGGACCGCGACGACTCCGCCGTACTGGTGACGCTCGCGGTGCGGCAGCTGAACCCGAGCGCGCACATCGTGGTCGCGGTCCGTGAAGAGGACAACGTCCCGCTGCTGCGTCAGAGCGGCGCCGACGCGGTCGTCACCTCGTCCGAAGCCGTCGGTCGCCTGCTCGGCCTGTCCGCGGTCAGCCCGAACCTCGGTGAGGTGATGGAGGACCTGCTCACCTACGGCGAAGGCCTCGAGGTCGCCGAACGCCCCGTCCTCGGCCGCGAGGTCGGCAAGCCACCGTCCGCCGTACCGGACCGGGTCGTCTCGGTCGTCCGCGACGGCAAGGTGCACCGCTACTACGACTCCAACGTCTCGGTCCTCGCGGCCGGCGACAAGCTCATCGTCGTCCGCCCCGCCAAGGAAACCCCCTGGGCCGAGCGCCCCGGCGCCGACGACAACGACGACTGACCCACCCGTACGCCGGCGACAACACGAGCGGATATCCGTCCGTGTTGCCCGTTCTTCCCCCTGTAGACGAGTGGAGAAGGGGCAGTGCGCGGGGATATCCGTTCTTGTGTGCGGGAGGTGGGGTGGCGGGTCAGGGGGCGAAGGGTACGGCGGGGGGCGGCGTGGTGAGGGTTGTGGTGGGGTGCTGCCAGAGGCTGTCGCGGGCGAGGAGTGGTAGGACGGATTCGCCGAACCAGTAGGCCTCTTCGAGGTGCGGGTAGCCGGAGAGGATGAACTCTTCGATGCCCAGGTCGGCGTACTCCTTGATGCGGTCGGCGACTTCGCGATGACTGCCGACGAGGGCGGTACCGGCGCCGCCGCGGGCGAGGCCGACGCCGGCCCAGAGGTTCGGGTAGATCTCGAGGTCTTCGGGGCGGCCTTCGTGCAGGGCGAGCATGCGCTTCTGCCCTTCGGATTCGCTGCGACGCAAGCCTTCCTGGACGCGGGCGATGGTCTCCGGCGGTAGCGCGTCGAGCAGTCGACGGGCCTCGCGCCAAGCGTCTTCGGAGGTGTCGCGAGTGATGACGTGCAGCCGGATGCCGAAGCGAACGGTGCGACCGGCGTCAGCAGCGAGTTTGCGAATCCAGGCGAGCTTCTCGGCGACGGCGGCCGGCGGTTCGCCCCACGTCAGGTAGACGTCGCTGTGAGCCGCGGCGACCGGACCCGCGGCCGCGGAGGAGCCACCGAAGTAGATCGGCGGCGTCGGGTCAGGCACTGACACCAGTCGGGCCTGCTCGACCCGCAAATGCTTACCTGCATAGTCGAACGGCTCGCCGTGCTCCCACAGCTTGCGCACGATCGTCAGGAACTCGTCCGTCCGCGCGTACCGATCGTCCTTGCTGAGGAAGTCGCCGAACGCCTTCTGCTCGGTCGGTTCGCCACCGGTCACCACGTTGAGCAGCAGCCGGCCGCCGGACTGGTTCTGGAACGTCGTCGCCATCTGGGCAGCGAGCGTGGGGGAGAGCAGCCCGGGCCGGAACGCGACCAGGAACTTCAGCCGATCCGTCGAATCCAACAATGATGCCGTTGACAACCATGCGTCGTCGCACCACAGACCTGTCGGAGTCAGCGCGCCGACGAACCCGAGCTCCTCGGCCGCGGTGACGATCTGGCGCAGGTACCGCGTGGTCACTCGGCGATCTCTGTGCACGACGTCCGCGCCGTGCCCGCCGCCGACGATATTGCGCGAGTCGCCCGAGGTCGGCAGGAACCAGTGAAAGGTCAGGGTCATCGAACTACTCCATCCGGAGGGCAAGAGTATTAAGTCGATGAGATTAGTTGGGTTTGTGATCGGGGAGTGCCGATCCCAGCATGTGGGCTGTTGACGACAGCGGGGCGGCGACTTTATGGTCGCTCTGTAAACGATTACAAGAACGATTACGGGAGCACCTGGTGAGTCGTCCGACGATTGCCGCGGTGGCTCGGGCGGCCGGTGTGTCGGTGGCCTCGGTCTCGCGGGTGCTGAACGATCTGCCCGCGACCGAGGAGATGGTCGAGCGGGTCCGGCAGGCGGTGGCCGAGCTCGGCTATGTGCCGGATTCGCGGGCCCGATCGCTCAAGGTCGGGCGGACGTTTCAGCTCACGCTGGCCGTGGCTGACGTCGGTAACCCCGTCTACGTGACGATGATGCGCGCGGTCGAGGAGGTTGTCTCCGCGGCCGGCTACCGGCTCGTCGTGACGATGACCGGGCCGGACGTGGTCGACGAGGTCGCGCTGGTCCGCGGGATGGCGCGCGGGTACGCCGATGGGCTGGTGATCAGCCCGCTGCGCGTCGACGACGACCTGATCAAGTCGATCCAGGAGTGCGACGTACCGGTGGTCGTCGCCGGTAACGTCCCGGCGCGAGCCGGGGTGGACACCGTGCGTGCGAACTCGCCGAAGGGCATGGCGCTGGCGGTGGAGCACCTGGTGTCGCGGGGGCGGCGGCGGATCGCGTTCCTGAACGGGCCTGCCGACACGGTGCCGGGCGAGGCGCGCGCGAAAGGTTTCGCCGATGCGCTGCGCGCCCACAAGCTGCAGCCGGTCGCCGCGGTGGAGGCCACGGACTTCACCTTCGCCGCCGGACGGGTCGCCGGCCGGCAACTCCTCGAAGGTCACCCTGGGTTTGATGCGGTGATCGCGGCGAACGACCTGCTTGCGGTCGGGCTGATGCACGAGCTCGCTGCGGCGGGACTCGCCGTACCGGACGATGTGGCGCTGGTCGGGATGGACGACAGTGAGCTGGCCGAGCAGTGCTTCCCGCCGTTGACGAGTGTGAACCTGGGCTCGGCCGAACGCGGGCGCCGGGCAGCTGAACTCTTGCTGGCCCGGATCGAGGACGGAGAGCGCTCGCCGCGCCGGATCATCGTCCAGCCGTCGCTGAGTGTCCGGCGGTCTACATGAAGACGACCAGGCCGAAGCAGAACCGCGAGGCGATCTTCCTCTTCCTGCCCGCGCTGCTCCCGGTGCTGCTGCTCAGCGTGTACCCACTGATCCGCGGCATCGTGCTCGGGTTCACCAACGCGCGCGCCGGGCTGCGCGTCGACACCGACTTCATCGGGCTCGGCAACTTCGGCAAGCTGCTGCACAACGACCTGTTCTGGGACTCGTTCCGGATCGGCGTGATCTGGACGCTGTCGGTCACGATCCTGCAGTTCGTCGCGGCACTCGGTCTCGCGTTGCTGCTCAACACCAACCTCAGGTTCCGCGGTGTCGCTCGCACGCTCGCGCTGATCCCGTGGGCGATGCCGCCGGTGGTGGTCGCGATCATGTGGCGGCTGCTGCTGCACCCGACCAACGGCCCGGTCAACAAGCTCCTCCAGGACCTGCACCTGACCGATCACCCGATCAACTTCCTCGGCGATTTCAGTACGGCGCTCCCGGCGGTGATCGTGGTCGGGATCTGGGTCGGAATGCCGATGACCACCGTGACCCTGCTCGCCGGGTTACAAGGGATAGACCGCTCGCTCTACGAGGCCGCGGCGGTCGACGGAGCGAGTGCGTGGCGTCAGTTCTGGAACATCACGCTGCCGCAGCTGAAGACCGTGATCGTCGCGATCACCAGCCTGGACCTGATCTGGAACTTCAACTCGTTCGGCCTGGTCTACGTGCTCACCGCGGGCGGGCCGGGCGGCAAGACCATGCTGCCGATGCTGTTCGCCTACAACGAGGCGTTCCGCTACGGGAACTTCGGCATGGCCGCCGCGATGGGTGACGTGATGGTCGTGGTGATCATCGTGTTCCTCGCCTTCTACCTGCGCAACCGGCTCCGGAGCCAAGCATGAGAACTCGTCCGGTCGCCCGCCTGTTCCAGTACGTCGCCGTCCTCGGCTACCTGGTGTTCCTCGCGTTCCCGCTGCTGTGGCTGATCTCCAGCTCACTGAAGTCCCCGCGCGAGTTCGCCGCGATCACCCCGACGCTGCTCCCGAAGGACATCGACTTCTCGAACTACACCAGCGCGCTGGAGGAGCAGGGTCTGGTCCGGTCCCTCGGCAACAGCCTGCAGATCTCGATCCTGACCACGATCCTGGTCCTGATCGTCGCGCTGCCGGTCTCCTACGCGCTGGCCCGGTTCCGCAGCCGGCTCCGGCCGATCACCAACGGCTGGATCCTGGTCAGCCAGGTCTTCCCGGTGATCCTGATCGTGATCCCGCTGTTCATGATCCTGCGCCCGCTGCACCTCACGAACACGATCCCCGGCGTCGTCCTGGTCTATCTCGTCTGGTCGCTGCCGTTCGCGTTGTGGATGCTCCAGGGGTACGTCGCCGCCGTCCCGCGCGAACTCGAGGAGGCCGCCGCGGTGGACGGCGCGAGCCGGATCCGCACCATCATCGCGATCGTGATGCCGCTGCTCCGGCCGGGGCTGATCGCGACCGCGATGTTCACGTTCATCTCGGCGTGGAACGAGTTCTTCTTCGCTCTGGTCCTGCTGCAGGATCCCGAGCTCAAAACGCTCCCGCTCGTGCTCGCCCGGTTCGTCGGCGCGGAGGGGCAGGTCCAGTTCGGCCCGCTCGCCGCCGCGTCGGTGCTCGCGACCGTGCCGAGCCTCGTCTTCTTCGCGTTTCTGCAGCGCCGGCTGACCTCCGGCCTGCTGAGTGGCGCAGTCAAAGGTTAGGAGAGGTCATGAAAAAGGTAGTAGTCACTGCGTTGCTCGCGGCAAGCGCTCTGGTGACGCTTGCGGCCTGTGGTGGCAACAGCGACAGTGGCGGCGGCGGTGGGGGATCGGACGAGAAGGTGACGCTGAAGTTCCAGAGCCTCGCCTTCCAGAAGACCACGGTCGCCGCGACCAAGAAGATCGTCGCGGACTGGAACGCCGCCAATCCGAACATCCAGGTCGAGTACGTCCAGGGCAGCTGGGACTCGGTGCACGACCAGCTCGTCACCCAGTTCCAGGGTGGGACCGCGCCGGACATCATCCACGACGAGTCCGCCGATATCACCGGTTTCATCAACCAGGGCTATCTCGCGGACCTGTCGCCGTACCTGAGTCAGGAGACCAAGGACGCCGTACCGCAAGGGGTTTGGGACACGGTCTCCAATGACGGCAAGGTGTATGCGGCGCCGACGCTCCTGCAGTCGTACGTCGTCTTCGCCAACACCGCGGCGCTGAGGCAGGCCGGTGTTACCGCGACCGGGGACTCGCTCAGCTGGGACGACCTGGCAGCCAACGCGAAGAAGCTCACCGCGGGTGGGAAGTACGGTCTTGGCTGGGGCCTGAAGAGTCCGACCGCGACCGTTCTCAACCTCGGGATGAACTTCGACGGTAAGTTCTTCGAGGGCACCGGGCGGGACGCCAAGGCTGCGATCGGTGACGCCGAGCTCGAGGTGCCGAAGCGGATCCACGCGATGGCCTATACCGACAAATCGATCGACCCGACCTCGCTGACGCAGAGCGGATCGGACGTCCTGCCGGGGTTCTACGCCGGCAAGTACGCGATGGTGGTCGGCGGCAACTATGCCGCGCAGCAGATCGTTGCCGAAGCACCCAAGGGCTTCCAGTGGGAGGTACTGCCGCCGCTGAAGGGCACCAGTGCCAAGCAGGCGGCCAACCCGCAGACGCTGTCGGTGCCGGCGGAGAGCAAGCACGTCAAGCAGGCCGCGCAGTTCATCGACTTCTTCATGAAGGCCGAGAACCTGGCCGCGGTCGGCCAAGGCGACTGGTTGATCCCGACCACGCAGGCGGCGCGGGACGCGATCCTGAAGACGACCGGTGGCAAGGACGGCTGGCAGCAGACACTGGCCAGCGGTGCCGAGCTGACCAAGGCGCCGTTCCAGAGCGTGGAGAACTACCCGAAGTGGAAGGACCAGATCGCGACGCCGGCGTTGCAGGAGTACCTGGCGAACAAGACCGATCTGAGTGCCTTGGGCAAGAAACTGAGCGACGGATGGGGTCAGGTCAACAGCTGATGCTGGAAGATAAATCGACAGGTGCCCTTGTCGGTTCCGCCGTCGGTGACGCGATCGGCGGTGCCGTCGAGGGCTGGACGCCGGAGGCGATCCGGGAGCGGCACGGCGGCTGGGTGACCGGGATCGTCGGTCCCTGGTACGACGACTGGCGCACCGCCCGGCCGATCGCGCCGTACCACAAGGGCGATGGGCACATCACCGACGACACCTTGATGACGCACGCACTCGTCGAGGTGTACGCCGAGCGCCGTACGCACCTGGACGCCTATGCGATCGCCGAATCGCTGGTGCCGAAGATGATCACGGGCCGCCGCTGGGTGCCGGAGCTGGAGGCGGAAGCGCTATTGCTGCAACGCGTCTTCCTGGCCGAGAAGTGGCTGGTCGCACGCTTGCACTATGGACATGTCGACCCGCGCGAGGCCGGCGTCGGCAACATCGTCAACTGCGGCGCGGCGATGTACATGGCACCGGTCGGGATCGCGAACGCCGGCGATCCGGAGGGCGCGTACGCGGAGGCGATCGACGTCGCGGGCGCGCACCAGTCGAGTTATGGCCGGGAGGCAGCCGGGGTGTTCGCCGCCGCCGTCGCGGCCGCAATGGTGCCGGGGGCAACGACATTCGACGTGGTGGAGACAGCGATCTCCGTTGCGAAGGACGGTACCCGGAAGGCGATCCAAGCCGTGGCTGAAGCAGCAAGCGAGGTGACCGACTGGGAAGAGGCGATTCCCTTGCTACGCACGGCGATCGAGCCCTTCGACAGCGTCGGTCCCGACTATCGCGATCAGTCACTGGACGCTCGCCGGCCGAGCCGCACCAAGGCGATCGAGGAGTTGCCCGTCGCGCTCGGCTTCGTGCTGGTCTCGGAAGGCGACGTACGGCGGGCTGTGCTCGGCGGCACGAACTACGGCCGGGATGCGGACTCGATCGCGTCGATGGCCGGTGCGATCACCGGTGCGCTCGGCGGACTGAGCGGCGTACCGGAGGATTGGGCGAACCAGGTCGCCGAGGCGAGCCGGACCGACCTGGTTCGGCCGGGCGTCCTGATGGCGTCGGTGGCTCGCGAACTGCACGAGGCCGATGCGCGGCGCTGGGCGCGGCGGAGCGACGTACTGGAGAATCTGACTCGATGAGATTGACGTGGGTGCAGCCGGAGGATCTGCTGCCGCACCAGCTGGTTCAGTCCAGATGCGAGGGTGTGGAGGTCGCTGACGTCCAGGCCCGCTGGGTCGCGGCGGGTGGGGCGGTGAAGGCCCCGGTCTCGGGCGCATCCGACAAGCCGGTGGGTTCGGAATTGCGCGCCTTGGCGCGAGTCCTCCTGGCCGAGCTCGATGCGCGGACCCCGGAGTGGCTCGAGCCCGTGATCCCCGAGTTGCCGAAGCTCGGCCGTTCCACGGAGCGGATCGGCGATGCTTGGCTCGGGCGGGCCGCCGGGAACCTGCTCGGCAAACCCGTGGAGAAGATTCCGCGCGAGGGCATCCGGGAGATCCTGCAGTCGTCGGGCCAGTGGCCGCTCACGCAGTACGTGACGGCTGTCGGCGTACCGGACGAGGTACTCAAGCGCTGGCCGTGGAACCGCACGTCGGCGCCGACCAGCCTGCGCGAGGTGATCGACGGGATGCCGGAGGACGACGACCTCAACTTTGCGATCCTCGCCCTGCGGATGCTCGAGCAGTACGGCGACAACCTGACCACCGAGGATGTCGCCCAGACCTGGCTGCGGGACCTCCCCGCGGCGCGCGTGTTCACCGCCGAACGGGTTGCCTACCGCAATCTCCTCAACGGCGTCGAGCCCGCCCGGGCGGCCGTCGTCGGCAACCCGTTCCGGGAGTGGATCGGCGCCCAGATCCGGACCGACGTCTACGGCTGGACCCACCCAGGCGACCGTACGGCGGCCGCCCGGCTGGCGCTCGTGGACGCGCGGCTGAGCCACACCGGGGCCGGCGTGGACGGCGCACTCTGGGTGGCTGCGATGTCGGCGGCCGCGATGGTGGTCGACTCGCCGGTCGAGGCTGCGCTGGCCGGGCTGGAGGTGATACCGGTGGACGGTGCCATCTCCCGTGCGGTCCGCTTCGGGCTCGCCCTGGCGGACCACTCGCTCGACGATGCACTCGATGCGCTCCACAAGGAGTACGGCGGTCTGCACTGGGTACATGCCGTGAACAATTCGGCACTGACCGGATTCGCCCTCACGGCGCCCGACTTCACGACCGCGGTTGGCCGCTCGGTCATGGCAGGCTGGGACACGGACTCCGTGGGTGCGACGGTCGGTGCTGTTTTTGGCGCCGTCGGGGGAGTTCCGGCAAAGTGGTCTGCACCACTGAAGAACCGGGTGGACACGAGCCTGCCGGGGATGCACCGAGTAGCGATCGACGAGCTGGCGGACAGGACTGTGGAGGTGGCCCGGGGTGGAGCCTGACGTTGTCGTCGTGGGGAGTGCGAACGTGGATCTCGTGCTCCCGGTGCGGCGCATCCCGCGCCCCGGCGAGACGGTGCTCGCGGGCGTGATGACCCGCGGCCCCGGCGGCAAGGGCGCCAATCAGGCCGCCGCGAGTGCCCGGTCCGGCGCACGGACGGCCATGGTCGTGTCGCTCGGCGCCGACGACGGCGGCGCGCTGCTCCGCGAGACGCTGGCCGACGCCGGGGTCGACCTGTCGCTGGTGACCACCTCCGACGCCCCGACCGGTACGGCGATCATCACGGTCGACGAGAACGGCGAGAACTCGATCGTCGTCGCGCCCGGCGCCAACGGCGAGCTGGCGCTGACGCCCGAGGCGGCCCACGTCATCGGCGGCGCGAAGATCGTGCTCGCCCAGCTCGAGATTCCGATGGAGACCGTCCAGGAGGCCGCCGCGACCAGCTCGTACTTCATCCTGAACGCGGCCCCGGCCGCCGAATTGCCGACCGGGCTGCTCGCCGATATCGATCTTCTCGTGGTGAACGAGAGCGAGGCCGAGGTGATCGCCGGTGCGGACCGGTCCGCGTTGCTGAAGCTGGTCCCGGCCGCGGTGGTCACCTTGGGCAGCGCCGGCGCGGTGATCCTGACTCGCGGCAACGACGAGATCGCGGTCCCCGGCGTACCGGTGGAGGTGGTCGACACCACGGCCGCGGGGGACACCTTCTGCGGGGTGCTCGCGGCAACCTTGTCTTCCGTCTCAGCTATCGACCCGATTACACCCCGCGACCTGACGAACGCGGTCCGACGCGCTACCGTAGCTGCTTCATTGAGTGTTCAGACCGCGGGAGCCATTGCCTCGGTGCCTCACGGGGATGCGATCGACGCGCGTTATGCGGAGGTGTATCTGTGAGTCCGCTCGAACCGAGGCCCATCGACCTGCCCGCCCGGGTGGATCTTGGGTTCCGGACCGATCTGTCCTTTCTCGACGATGCGAAGATCCTCGGTGCGCCGGAGGACCCGGCAGACCTGCCGCGCTGGCGCGCCAAGCTGGCCGAGTGGCTGATCGGCTCCTACGAGCGGACGCCGTACAACGACGCGCAGTACGCGGTGCCCGGTCGCGAGTGGACCCAGACGGCGTACTCGGTGGCGCTGGTCTGGCTCTGGGACGACCTGCTGTACGACGTCTCGACCGGCCGGTTCACGCCGGAGAAGTTCGTCCGGCACGGGGTCGAGGAGTTCGGCGGTCACGACGCGATCGTGCTGTGGCACGCCTACCCGGTGATCGGGATCGACTCGCGCAACCAGTTCGACTTCTACCGCGACGTGCCGGGACTGCGCGAGCTGATCGACGACCTGCATCGCCTTGGTGTGAAGGTGTTCTTCGACTACAACCCCTGGGATGTCGGGACCCGACGGGCTGCTCGATCGGACGCCGAGGAGTTCGCGGCACTGATCACGGACTACGACGTCGACGGCGTCTTCCTGGACACGTTGAAGGAAGGCGACCCGACCTTCACTCGCGCGCTGCGGGCCGCCAACCCGGCGATCGCCCTGGAAGGCGAGTCTCGGTTGCCGATGGCAAGGATCAGCGATCACGCGCTGTCCTGGGCGCAATGGTTCGCCGACACCCAGGCGCCTGGCGTGCTGCGAGCGCACCTGTTCGAGCGCCGGCACATGATGCACCACACGCGTCGCTGGCACCGTGATCACAGCGCCGAATTGCAGTCCGCGTGGATCAACGGCGTCGGCATCCTGGTCTGGGAGTCGGTCTTCTCCAGCTGGGTCGGCTGGAACGCGCGCGACCGTTCGACCTTGCGCCGGATGGTGACCGCGCAGCGCGCGTTCGCGCCGGTGCTGATCGACGGCGACTGGATCCAGCTGACGCCGGAGATCCCGGACAAGGCTCGCACGCATGGTGTCTACGGGTCGCGGTTCGACCTGCAGGACATCACGTTCTGGACGCTGATCAACCGGCACGAGGACGACTTCGAAGGCATCGTGCTGCGGTCGGAGGATCAGGTCGGCGACTGGTACGACGTGACCTCCGGCGTACCGATCACGGCGACCGACGACGGGGTTCATCTCGTGGTGCCGGGTCGTGGCGTGACTGGCATCGTCCGCGTCGGCGCGACCGCGGGAGCGAGTTGCCGCGCGACGGCACGCAAGCTGGGAACGATGCCACGCCCACATGTTGCCGATTCCGCCTTTCCGATGCGGCCGGCGGAACGGTTGCCGGTGCCAACGGTCTCCGGTACGGCGTCGATCGGGCCGGTGGTCGACGTACCGGCTGGGCCTTGCACGTTGACCGTGCGGCATCGGCGGCGGGAGACCGGTCTGTACGACCAGGCGCCGTACGTGGACGAGTGGAAGCCGCTGCCGCCTCGCTTGCACGACCTGCGCACGGTGGCGCGCGACGTCTCGCTGCCGGGGATCTCGGTGGCGGTCTCCGAGGTCACGAACGCGGAGTACTTCGAGTTCGTGAGGGCGACGGGGTATCGGCCGCTGGTTTCGAATCGGTTCTTGGCGCATTGGGTTGATGGTGCGCCGGCGCCGGGCACGCACGATCAGCCGGTGACGTACGTCGATCTGCCGGATGCGCGGGCCTATGCGGCCTGGCGTGGCGGTCGGCTGCCGACCGAGGACGAATGGCAGGTTGCCGCTGGGCTCGACGGGTTCACTCGCGCCGAACCGGTGGTCTGGAACCTGACCGAGAGCGAACACCGCGACGGCCGCAGCCGGTTCTGCATCCTGAAGGGCGGCTCGCACTATGTTGCCGAGGGCTCCGACTGGTACGCCGACGGCGGTCCGCGCGAACCGGAAGTGAGCTTCAAGCTGGTGCTGACCGGTGGTGGTCTCGACCGGTCGGAGACCATCGGCTTCAGGTGTGCGGGATGAGGTCTGCTCCACTCGACGGGGTGAAGGTGCTCGAGGCGGCGACGCTGTTCGCGGGACCGCTGGCGGCGACGTTCCTCGGTGATTTCGGGGCCGATGTCACCAAGATCGAGCATCCGGCGCGACCGGACGCGGCCCGGACCCACGGTGCCTCGAAGGACGGCATCGGGTTGTGGTTCAAGACGCTCGGCCGGAACAAGCGGCTCGCGACGCTCGACCTGTCGCAGGGGCGGGACGTGTTCCTTGAGCTGGTCCGGCATCAGGACGTACTGGTCGAGAACTTTCGGCCAGGGACGTTGGAGCGCTGGGGTCTCGGGCCTGACGTGCTGCTGGAGGCGAATCCGCGGCTGGTCATTGCGCGGGTGACGGCGTTCGGCCAGGTCGGACCGTGGTCTCGCCGGCCCGGGTTCGGATCGTTGGCCGAGGCAATGAGTGGGTTCGCGGCCGTGACTGGTGAGCCGGATGGACCGCCGACGCTGCCGCCGTTCGGGCTGGCGGACGGGATCACCGCGCTGGCCACGGCGTACGCCGTACTGGTCGCGCTGCGGGAGCGGGATCGGTCGGGGGCCGGGCAGGTGATCGATATGGCGATCATCGAGCCGATTCTGATGATGCTGGGTGGCGGGATCACGGCGTACCAGCAGACGGGGTACGTGCAGCCGCGGTTGGGGAATCGGTCGTCGAACAACGCGCCGCGCAACGTCTATCAAACCCTGGACGGGCGGTGGGTGGCGGTCTCGACCAGCTCGCAGAGCATCGCGGAGCGGGTGGTGGCACTCGTCGGCCGGCCGGACCTGGTGGCCGAGCCGTGGTTCGCGACCGGCCGCGAGCGCGCCGAGCACGCAGACGAACTGGATGAGGCAGTCGGATCCTGGATCGCTGCGCGACCGCTCGATGAAGTGATGGACGCGTTCGAGAAGGCCGAGGCCGCGGTCGGGCCGGTGCACGACATCCGGGGGATCGTTGCCGATCCGCAGTACGCCGCCCTGAAGACGATCGTTGCCGTTGACGACGATGAGCTGGGTGGCCCGGTGGAGATGCAGAACGTGCTGTTCCGGCTGTCGGAGACCCCGGGCTCGATTCGCTGGGCCGGGCGGCCGCATGGGGCGAACACCGATGAGGTGCTGGCGGAGATCGGGGTCACTGCCGAACAGGTCGCCGCGCTTCGTGCGGCTGGCGTGGTCTAGTGCTGACGGGGTTGTACGTGCCGGCGAATCGGCCGGAGCGGTTCGGCAAAGCGGTTGCCGCGGGCCCCGATCTGGTCGTGCTTGATCTGGAGGACGCCGTACCGGTTGAGGCGAAGGCCGCGGCCCGGGAGTCGGCGGTGGAGTGGATCGCGGCGCACCAGGATGTCGAGCTGCTCGAGCGCGCCCACCCGCGCTTGGAACTGCGCGTCAATGCGCCAGGGACTCCATGGCTTGCGGACGACCTTGCTGCGGTGGCCGCCATACCGGAGATTCGGTTGCGCGTGCCGAAGGTGGAGAGCGCTGCGGATGTCCACCGCGTGCTCGAGCAGGTGCCGTCGGCGCAGATCACCGCGCTGATCGAGTCACCGCTCGGGCTGGAGCGCGCCTTCGAGATCGCTACGGCGGATCCACGGCTGGTTGCGGTTGCGCTGGGCGAGGCGGACCTGCGGAGCTCGCTCGGCGTGGACGGGTCGGAGGGCTTGGCCTGGGCGCGCGGGCGGTTGGTGTCGGCGTCGCGAGCGGCCGGTCTCGGCGCTCCGATGATGTCGGTCCATGCGCGGGTCGATGACGTGGATGGGCTCCGGCAGACGTGTGCCGAAGGGCGGGCGCTCGGGTTCGTCGGCCGGATGGCGATCCACCCGAGACAGTTGGCGACGATCGTCGAGTGCTTCACGCCGAGCGCCGTACAGGTCGCTGCGGCCGCTGAGTTGCTCGCCGCTCTGGATGCGGCGGGTGGCGTGGTCGTGCTGCCGGACGGGCGGATGGTGGATCCGGCGATGATCGGGCGCGCTCGAGAGGTGGTTGCGCTCGCACGGGAGATCGAGCTCAGGCCTTAGCAGGCTGTGTCAGGAAGTGTACAGTTCTGTGCATGAGTGCCACCTTGCCGATCACCGAGGCCCGCGGCCAGCTCGGGTCGCTGGTGCGCCGTGCCTCGACCCGCCGCGAACGGACGACGATCACCGATCACGGCGAGGCCGCCGCGGTGATCATCTCCGCTCAGGAGCTGTCCGATATCGAAGACCAGTTGGCCGTCGCGCTGTATCAGGCCGCGAAGGCGACCGGGCAGGTGCAGACCGTCCCGCACGAGGACGTTAGGCGCCGGCTTGGCATGAGCCAGGCGTGACCTATCAGGTCGTCTGGAGCGAACGCGCTCTGGACCAGGCCGCGGGATACCTCGACGAGGACCCCGACGGGCTCGAGGAACTCATGTCCGCGATCGACACGCTCGCGGACGAACCGCGGCCCGATTGGTCCGTCGAGTTCGGCTCGCCCGGAATCCGGCGCCTCGACGTCGGCCGGTTTCGTGTCCTCTATGACATCTACGCCCAGTCTGTCGTGATCGTGGTGATTCACGCGGGCCAGCTAAGGTCGTAAGCATGCTGCCGCGCAGTGTTGACGCCGTGGTGATCGGTTCGGGCCCGAACGGGCTGGTGAGCGCGATCGCGCTGGCCGACGCCGGTTGGGACGTTCTGGTGCTGGAGGCCGCGGACACCTTCGGTGGTGCCGTCCGCTCAACCTCCGCCGACGGCTGGATCAGCGACCGGTTCAGTTCGAACTACCCGCTGGGCGTCGCGTCGCCGGTGATCCGGGCGCTCGAGCTCGAGCGGTTCGGGCTGAAGTGGGGGCACGCGCCGCTACCGCTGGCGCACCTGCTCGACGCAGACGAGGGTACGGCGGTCGCGATCCACCCCGACCCCGAGGACACCGCGAAGTCGGTCGGCGCCGACCACCCGGGCGACGGCGAGGCGTGGCTGCGGTTGTACCAGCAGTACGTCGCGCTGCGGGAACCGCTGCTGAAGTCGCTGCTCACGACGTGGCCGCCGGTGGTGCCAGGCCTCAAGCTGGCCCGCAAGCTGGGGTCGGCGGGAGAGCTGCTGCGGTTCGCGCGGTTCATGGCGATGCCGATGCATCGGATGGGGCAGGAGTTGTTCGCCGGGCCGCGCGGTGCAGCGCTGCTCGCGGGGAACGCGCTGCATGCCGACACCCCGTTGTCGGGCAGCGTCAGCGGGACAATGGGCTGGTTGCTGGCGATGCTGGCGCAGGACGTCGGTTATCCGGTCGCGGTCGGTGGATCGAGTGCGTTCTCCGGCGCTCTGGTGGCGCGGGCCGAACGGGCGGGCGTGCTGTTCGCCGCCGGTACGCCGGTCACGTCGATCGACGTTTCCGGTGGCCGGGCGACCGGCGTACGGACTGCGTCGGGGGAGCGGGTCGCGGCGCAGCGGGCCGTGATTGCGGACACCTCGGCACCCGCGCTGTACGACGTACTGCTGGCTGGGGCAGCGATCCCGGCCGGGCTCCGGCGGGACCTGGACGAGCGGTTCGAGTGGGACTATCCGACCGTCAAACTGAACCTCCGGCTCAGCGGGCCGATCCCGTGGACGGCCGCCGAGGCGCGAACGGCCGGCGTCGTCCACCTGGGTGGTACGGCCGATGAGCTGGTGCATCTGTCGGCCGATCTGGACACCGGGCGGTTGCCGTCGCAGCCGTTCCTGCTGATCGGGCAGACGACGAAGTCGGATCCGTCGCGATCGCCGGAAGGTACTGAGGCGGTGTGGGCGTATGCGCATCTGCCGCGCGGGATCGCCGACGACGAGGTGGCCGGGAAGCTGGCCGGGCGGATGGAGCGCGCGATCGAACGGTTCGCGCCTGGCTTAGGTTCGCTGATCATCGATCGCGAGGTGCAGCGGCCGAGTGCGCTCGAGGCGGGCAACGCCGCCCTGGGCTTCGGTGCGCTCGGCGGCGGAACCATGCAACTCCAGCAGCAGTTGATCTTCCGGCCGACGATCGGGCTCGGCAGCCCGCGCACCTTCGTCACCGGCCTGTACCTGGGTTCGTCGGCGATCCACCCTGGCGGCGGCGTCCACGGTGCCTGCGGTCACCTCGCCGCCCGGACAGCGTTGCGCGATGCGTCCCTGCTCGGTCCGGTCACCCGGTCGATCCCGGCCGCCGCCCTGCGCCGACTGCAGAAGTGAAGCTGCCCGAGCCGACCTGCCGAACCCGTTTCGCCGTCGCGCGGGTCGCCCGACTCGCGACAGTCGGCGCGGACGGCGTACCGCACCTGGTTCCGGTCACCTTTGCAGTCGCCGGCGACGAGGTCTTCATCGCCGTCGACCACAAACCCAAAGCCTCGGTGAACCTCCGGCGCCTGCAGAACATCGCCGCCAATCCTGCGGTGACGCTGCTGGTCGACGAGTACGACGACGCCGACTGGACGCAGCTCTGGTGGGTCCGCGCCGACGGGACCGCCGAGGTGCTGGAGGTCCCGGCGCCCGAGGTGTTGGTGGCGAAGTATCCGCAGTACGTCGCCGATCCGCCGCAGGGACCGGTGATCGTCGTGCGGGTAAATCGTTGGAGCGGCTGGGCGTTCGCCTGAATGATGGCCCGATGACCGGATTCAGATCGGCTCGGGAGCTCAGCGCGGCGTTCTACGCGGACGTGATTCGGCCGATGGTCGACGTACCGCATGCGGCCGGGCTGCTTGGCTGGGGATCAGATGTCCTCGGATATGACACCGAGCGGTCGATGGACCACGGCTGGGGACCGCGGCTGCAGGTGTTCGTGGACGAGCCCGCCATCGTGCGGGGCGTGATTGAGAGAGCGCTACCCGACTCGTACGACGGCCATCCGGTCCGGTTCGGGTGGGACACGCAGGAGCCGATCCACCACATCACCGTGACGACGGTCAGCGACTGGCTCGTCGGTCTGCTCGGATTCGATGCCTCGGCCGGAATCAACGACGCTGACTGGTTGATCACGCCACAGCAGTTGCTGCTCGGCGTCGTCGCCGGTCCCGTGTACGCCGACGACGGGCGCCTGGCGCGGATCCGCTCCACGGTGGAGTGGTATCCGGACGAGATCTGGCGGTGGTCGATGGCCTGCCAGTGGTCGCGAATCGGTCAGGAGGAGCCGTTCGTCCAGCGCACCAACGAGGTTGGGGACGAACTGGGGTCGCGGGTGCTCGCGGCTCGGCTGGTCCGGGACCTCATGCGGCTGGCGTTGCTGCAGTCCCGCGTCTACGCGCCGTACTCGAAATGGCTCGGTACGGCGTTCGCCCGGCTCGGTCACGCGGACGGTCTCGATCGCGCGCTGGCCGACGTACTTGCTGCTGACAACTATCCGGATCGCGAGCGTGCGTTGACGACGGCGTACCGGTTGCTGGGGGAGCGGCACAACGCGCTGGCGATCACGCCGGCTGTCGATCCCTCGGCGCGGGCGTTCCACGACCGGCCGGCGTTGGTGCTCGGTGCCGAGCGGTTCGCGGCGGCCTGTCTGGCGACGGTCGCCGATGCCAGGCTGCGGGGATTGCCGTTGGTCGGGACGGTGGATCAGTTCGCCGATAACACCGACCTGCTGAGCAACCCGTCGGCGTACCGTCGGCTGATCGGTGCCTACCGTGGGGTGGCAGACTGAGGACCGTCGAGTGAGCGCTGGAGGGTGGGATGACGGGCACGGAGGAGTTGCTGCGAGAGCTGACGCCGCAGGTGCTTGGGTTCCTGACGCGGCGTTACGGGCAGTTCGATCTGTGCGAGGACGCGGTTCAGGAGGCGTTGCTCGCGGCGGCGACGCAGTGGCCGACGGACGGCGTACCGGAGAATCCGCGGGGCTGGCTGATCACGGTCGCGACGCGGCGGCTGACCGACCAGTTCCGCAGTGAGAGCGCGCGGCGTCGGCGTGAGGACTCCGTGGCAGCGATGGCTGGGACGGAGGAGTTGGTTGCTCCCGGTGCTGACAGGCTTGATTCTCCTGAAGAGGATGACACGCTCACGCTGCTCCTGCTCTGCTGTCATCCGGCGGTCACGCCGGCCTCGCAGGTCGCGCTCACGTTGCGTGCGGTCGGCGGTCTGACGACGGCCGAGATCGCCCGGGCCTTCATGGTGCCTGAGGCAACGATGGCGCCGCGGATCAGCCGGGCCAAGAAGAGTATCAAGGCGGCCGGGAGCACCTTCGAACTGCCGCCGGCCGACGAGCTCGCGGAGCGGGTGCGCGTCGTACGCCAGGTGCTCTACCTGATCTTCAACGAGGGCTACACGGCGAGCTCCGGTGAGTCCCTGCAGCGGGTCGAGCTGACCGCCGAAGCGATTCGGCTGACCCGGATGCTGCGTGCCGCGCTGCCCGACGACGGCGAGGTCGCCGGTCTGCTCGCGCTGATGCTGCTGACCGACTCCCGCCGGGCCGCGCGCAGCACGGCCGACGGTTCGCTGATCCCGATCGACGAGCAGGATCGCGCTCTCTGGGACCGCGCCCAGATCGAGGAAGGCGCCACCCTCATTCTCGAGACGATGGCGCGCGGGGGAGTCGGGCCGTACCAGGTGCAGGCCGCGATCGCCGCCATTCACGCCGAGGCGCCCAGCGCCGACGCGACCGACTGGCCGCAGATCCACGCGCTCTACCTGATCCTCGAAAAGCTCACGCCCAACCCGATGATCACGCTCAACCGAGCCATCGCGCTCTCCCAGGTCGAGGGTCCGCAGGCTGGTCTGGATCTGCTGGCCACGCTGGACGACAACAAGAGCCTGACCGAGTCGCACCGCCTGGACGCCGTCCGCGCGCATCTGCACGAACGCGCCGGGAACCTCGCTGAGGCGCACGACCTGTACGTCGCGGCAGCCCGCCGTACGACGAGCTTGCCAGAGCAGCGCTACCTCACCGCCAAGGCCGACGCCCTCACCTCCTGAGCCCCCGGGTACTACAGATTCCGCTGCATGCCGGGTGAGCGGGCGCTTCGGTGTGGCCCGGGTCACGTGACTCCGGTTGTAACTTCGGTTTACAGTTGCAGGTATGAGCCTTCTGGAGCGAGAACGGCGCCGGGACGTCATCGGGGTCGGCGTTGCCTTCCTGAACCGACTGGCGAAGTCGCGGACGATCGACCGGTTCGGGTGGCGCAAGCAGACCGAGCGGGTGGTGTTCGAGGCGACGAAGAGCGGTTTCCGGACGGCGGGAGCGCTCTCCCGGAGTTTCTCGGCCGCCTCGAAGCTGGCGAAACCGTCTCGGCTGCCGTCGGCACGCGGGACCGGGAAGTTCGACCTGACGCCGACCGAGGACCAGCAGACGGTCGTCGAGGTGGTGCGCGAGTTCGCGGCCGAGGTGCTGCGCCCGGCCGCTGCCGTCGCGGATACCGACTGCGCGACCCAGCCCAAGGTGTTGACCGCCTCATCCGAGCTCGGGCTGAGCCTGATCGAGGTGCCGGAGGAGCTCGGCGGCATCGTCACCGAGCGATCGGCGATGACCGGCGTACTCGTCGCGGAAGCGCTCTCCCACGGAGACATGGGCCAGGCGGTCGCGTGCCTCGCCCCGGCCGCGGTCAGTACGGCGATCTCCTTGTGGGGCGACGAGACCCAGCAGGCGACGTACCTCCCGGCCTTCACCGGCGACTCGGCGCCGGCCGCCGCGCTCGCGATCCTGGAGCCGCGTCCGCTCTTCGACCCGTTCGACCTGCAGACCCGGGTGACCGGCGGCAAGCTGACCGGTGTGAAGTCGCTGGTCCCGCGTGGCGCCGACGCCGAACTGTTCGTCATCGCGGCGCAGGTCGAGGACCGCGGTCCCGCGCTGTTCCTGGTCGAGTCCGGGCACCCCGGCGTTACGATCGAGGCCGAGCCCTCGATGGGCCTCCGCGCGGCCTCACTCAGTCGCCTGATCCTGAACGACGTACCGGCTGTGCAGCTCGGCACCTTCGAGGACTACACCGAGTGCGTCCGGCTCTCGCGACTCGGCTGGTGCGCGCTCTCCCTCGGTACGGCTCAAGCGGTGCTTGATTATGTGACGCCGTACGTGAATGAGCGCACGGCGTTCGGTGAGCCGATCAGCCACCGTCAGTCGGTCGCCTTCATGGTGGCAAACATCGCGATCGAGCTCGAAGGCATGCGTCTGGTCACGTACCGCGCCGGATCACGTGCTGAGCAAGGACTCCCGTTCGCCCGCGAGGTCGCGCTGGCCCGTCGCCTCTGCTCCGACAAGGGCATGCAGATCGGTACGGACGGCGTACAGCTGCTAGGTGGGCACGGATTCGTGAAGGAACATCCGGTCGAACGCTGGTACCGCGACCTGCGGGCCATCGGCATCATGGAAGGCGCGGTGCTGGTCTGATGATCAACCTCGAAACGCCCCGCAAGTTCCGGGCCTTCGTCAACCAGGCGCACCAGGTCGCCGCCGAGATGCTCCGGCCGAACTCCCGCCGCTACGACCTCGCCGAGCACGAGTACCCGGTCGAGCTCGACATGCTCGCCGCTATGGTCGACGGCTTAGGGGCCTCGGGCAACGGATCCGGCGCCGGCGCGTCCGGCGTCCGCCGTACCGAAGGCAGTGAAGACTCCGGCGTGAAGAACGGCTCGAACCTGTCCTCAGTGCTCTCCATCATGGAGATGTGCTGGGGCGACGTCGGCCTGCTGCTGTCGATGCCGCGCCAGGGCCTCGGCAACTCGGCAATCGCATCGGTCGCCTCCGACGAACAACTCCGCCGCTTCGACGGCGTCTGGGCCGCGATGGCCATCACCGAACCCGAATGCGGCTCCGACTCCGCCAGCATCCGCACCACCGCCCGCCGCGACGGCGACGACTACATCATCGACGGCGAAAAGATCTTCGTCACCGCCGGCGGCCGCTGCGACGCCGTCGTCGTCTGGGCCACCCTCGACAAGTCCGCCGGCCGCGCCGCGATCAAGTCCTTCGTGGTCCCCAAGGACACCCCCGGCGTCACCGTTGAGCGCCTCGAGCACAAGCTCGGCATCCGCGCCTCCGACACCGCCACCATCCGCTTCGACAACTGCCGGGTCCCCGCCGCCAACCTCCTCGGCTCACCCGACATCGACCCCGGCAAAGGCTTCGCCGGCGTCATGCAAACCTTCGACAACACCCGCCCCCTCGTCGCCGCCATGGCCGTAGGCGTAGCCCGAGCCTCCCTAGAACTGACCCGCGACCTCCTCGCCGAAGCCGGCGTCGAGATCGACTACGACCGCCCCACCCACCGCCAACCAGCCGCCGCGGCCACCTACCTCCAGCTCGAAGCCGACTGGGAAGCCGCCCACCTCCTCACCCTCCAAGCCGCCTGGATGGCCGACAACGCCCGCCCCAACTCCCTCCAAGCCTCCATGGCCAAAGCCAAAGCCGGCCGCACCGCCAACGAAGTAACCCTCCGCTGCGTAGAACTAGCCGGCACCCTCGGCTACTCCGAGTCCCACCTCCTCGAAAAGTGGTCCCGAGACTCCAAGATCCTCGACATCTTCGAAGGCACCCAGCAAATCCAGCAGCTCATCGTGGCCCGCAGGCTCCTCGGGAAGACGTCCGCCGAGCTGAAATAGCCGCAGGGATTTGCACCAAGCTGCAACGAACATCCGTCAGTTTTCGGGATATGGTGTGGCTCAGGTGCGCCGGGAAGTCTGGTCGGCAATCGTTTTGTCGTGTCCCGAACCCGGAGGAATAGCCCCATGGTGCTCAAGCGATCTCTTGTCTCCGTCACCCTTGTCGCCGCTCTGGTGACCACGGCGGCCGCCTGTAACGGCGACGCTGGCAAGGCCACCACCCCGCCGAGCACCACCACGACATCGCAGACGCCGACACCGAGCGACACTCCGTCGTCCGCTGCGTCGGCCACGCCGTCAGTGGTCACGCCGCCGGCCGCGAAGCCGCGGACCAAGGCAGAGCTGACGAAAGCGCTGCTGGCTCTCTCGGACCTCCCGGCTGGTCTCTCGGTCGACGACAGCTCCGAAGAGGACGGCTCCAAGCTCTCCTCGAAGGACGCGGGCTGCAAAGATCTCGTGACGCTGTTCAACGCGCATCCGTCGCCAGGCGCGAAGGCCTTCGCCGAGCGCAGTTTCACCGGTGGCCAGAGCGGGCCGTTCTTCGACGAGACGCTGGATGCCATGGGCTCGCCTGCGGCCGTGACCGCGCTACTGAGCCGGACCCGTACGGCGATCAAGTCCTGCAAGCAGGCGAAGCTGACCATCCCCGGTGTCGGAAGCTCGACGATGGCGGTCAGTGAGATCGCCGCGCCGAAGGTCGGCACGAGTCCGGTCGGTGCCCGGTTCACTGCCGACGGTGGAGCGTTGGACGGTCTGGAGGCTGTCTTCCTCTTCACTGGGCTGGACGATGTGGCGCTTGCGATGAGCTTCGACAGCGCGGACGGCATCGAGGAAGCTCTCGGCGCAGCGGCCGCCAAGGCGAAGAAGGTACTCGGTACGGCGAAGTCCGGCACCTGATGACGTCCGAATGCGCCCGCATGGTCTGAGGGGCGCGATGAGCTCCCGCCGGCCTTGAGTCACGTCGAGAGGAGCAGCGGCATCGTGAGGGCGTAGGTGGCAAGCAGGGCTAGCGCTTCGACTCGGGTGAGGGTGAGTCCTCGGCGGAGCAGTGCCCAGGCGAGGCCCGCGGTGAGGGTCATCGTGATGCTGAGGGCAACAGCTGCTCTGCCAGGCGCGGATGAGCCTGATGCGAAGCCGACGATGACCTGAGGGACGCCGAGGTCGGAGGCGATTGCCGAGGCGTTGGTGACCATGAGTTGCGCGCCGGCCAGTACGCCGGCCAGGCCGAGGACCGCTCGGATCGGCTCGAACCAGTTCGGCAGCCTGGACGGAGTGACGGGAAGGTCGACGGTCGCCATGTTCTGGCTGAACGCCATGGCGTCCTTGGACACGCGCTCGTTGGTGCGGTCCGGACGAGCCCAGCGGAGGAGAAGGTCTCCAGATCCACGGTGTCGCCCACTTCTACCCGTCGTAGAACCGCGGCGACGAGGCGTCACGATCGGTCGGTCAATCTCGTGGCATGCCGGGATCGTCGGCTGACTCGACCGCGGCGGCCAGATCGATCAACCGCTGGGCGACCGTCGCACACCGGGACTCGACCTGTGCTCGGCCCGGACCGACGTACCGGAGGAGCGCCGATGCGCTGGCGGCCCTGGCCCAGACCTCGACCAGGCACCCGCCGGGCCGGGGCTGCAGCTTGATCGTCAGTCGGACCCAGCCGCCGAGGCTGCTGCGCTGCCGGAGTCCGAGTTCCTCGTCGCCCCGCCAACTGTCCGAGATCGCGACGACCAACTGGGGAATGTACGTATGCCGGCCGCGCGCGTCGCGACCGTCGTCGCGCTCGACGACGCTGCCCGCGGCGGGCCAGTTCGGCGGAACGCGGACCTTGGCCGGAACCGCAATCATCCACTCGGTGAACAACGCTGGATCGCTGATCACCGCGGTGACGGCTTGAGTGCTCACCGCGCCGAACCGCCATGCCATCACCACAGGGCGATCCGAGTGCGGGCCGCGAACACCTTCACGCTGATCATGGTTTGGTCGATGATCCCACAGCCGCCGAACAGACCGCAGATCACGTCGTGGCGCCCTTCGAGATGTGGTGGTGGCGCGCGGGTCGCGACGGGTTCCCGGTCGCGGGCACCGGACGCGGATCGGCGACGCATAATCCCGCTTATGCGCCGGATTGGCCGTTGCTCCCGCTTCCTTCGTCCGCTCTCGCGAGGTCAGCTTCGGATCAGCTGATGGAGTTCGCGTGGATCGGCTGGGCTGAGATAGCGAAAGTGTGGCTGCGCAAGTTGTCGCCGGCCCAGATCGACCAGAGGATCAGCGAGCTGATGGTGGTGCTGCCAGAGCACCTGGGACTGGAGCCTCAGTTGGGCTTTCGACGTACTCAGCTGCGAGCCGGGTCGACATAGACAGTTCGGAGGCGTCGTACCCGGATCGTTCGAATGACGATGGCACGTCCAGGTTGCAGGTTGTTGCAATTGCTTTTCGGCCTTGGCCGGTAGACCAGTGGTGGTCGACGTGTGAGTGTTGTGGTCTCTGCTCGGCTTCAGCAGCGAGGCTTTGAGTGGGTCTTCTTTTTTGCTGGGGGTTTGGCATGTCTGTGGGGCGTTCACGCCTGCGCGCTGCCGGTGCGGCGGCGGGTACGGCATTGATGTTGTTGTGCACAGGGTTGGTGATGGCACCGGCGCAAGCGGCGGTGTCTGCAGTACAGACCGCGCAGTTCACGGGGGCTCGGCCGTCGGCGACGCGGGTGCCGTTCTCGATCTCGGACAAGGTGTCCGCGTCGGTCGATGTCGCGACCGGGAACCTGCTGGTGACGACGTCGGATCTGAGTTTGCCGGGGATCCAGAACGATCTGCAGCTAGGACTGGTGTTCAACAGCCTGCGGCTGGCCTCGGGTGCGGCGTTGCCATCCGGTTCGGCCGGTGCCGGGTGGGCGATGAGGGTCGGTCAGGACACGAAGCTGATCGCGAACAGCGACAACTCGGTGCTCTACCTGGCTCCCGAGGGCCGTGAGGGACTGTTCCAGCCGGCGACGTCGACGACCTATACGCCACCCGCGGGTTTCAAGGTCGCGATGGTCAAGACCAGCTCGGGCTGGACGATCACCGACCACTCGAGCAACACGGTCTCAACGTTCAACTCGTCGGGGACTTTGCTGTCGGTCAAGGACCGCAACGGTCAGACCGCGACGTTCAGCTACACCTCGGGGAAGCTGTCGCAGGTTGTCTCGACGCGGGGTGGTGCCGGTGCGAAGACCGCGAACTTCACGTGGTCGGGCAATGTGGTCACGATCGCGCAGGCCGGTGACGACGGCACGCCGCGCGATGTCGCCTACACCTACACCAACGGCAAGCTGACCAAGATCTCGGATCCGACCGACAAGCCCACCTCGTTCGGGTACGACGCCACGACCGGTGATCTGGTCACGATCACCAACGGCGAGGGCAAGCAGACCGCGATCCAGTACGACTCCTCGCACCGCGTCAAGAAGGTCACCCAAGACAACCCGGCCGGCGGCGCGGCGACCCGGTTCACCTACTACTCCAGCGGCGAAACCTACGTCGCGGACCCGAACAACACCGCCTCCAACCCTGCCGACGGTCCACAGACCTACTACACCCTCAATGCCCAAGAGTTGGTGACAAAGGTCGTCGACCCGATGAACCGGGTCCGGTCGAAGACCTACACACCGTTCAACGACACCGCGACCTCGACCAACGGCACCGGTGGTGTCACCACATTCGGGCACAACCCATCCGTCAACGGTGGTGAGTCCCTCACCGATGTCACCGCGGCCACTGGCGCGAAGGCGACCGCGGCCTACGCGAACACCGGTGCGTCGAAGTACCTGCCGTCGGGTGGTAAGGACACGCAGGGCAACGACTCGTTGTTCACCTACGACGGCGCCGGTAACCAGCTCACGTCCGCCAACTCATCGGCCAGCTCCACCTCAACGGTGACCTACAACCCTGACGGAACCCTGGACACCTCCACCGATCCCCGCAACAACGTCACCAGCTACGGGCGCAACGCCGATCACCAGATCACCGGCATCACGCCACCGACCGGTTCGTCGCTGGCAGCGATCGTGGTCGACTACGACGGATTCGGACGTCTGCACTCGGTGCGTGACGGGCGTGGGCTGCGCACGATCTACGCCTACGACCGCGCCGACCGGATCAAGACCATCCAGTACTCCGACACCACCCCCGACGTCGCGTTCACCTACGACCGCGCCGGTAACGTCACCACCCGCACCGACGCCTCCGGCACCACCGCCTGGACCTACGACGCGCAGAACCGCGTCACCTCCCGTACGTCGTCCTCCGGCGGCGGAACGCTGAGCTACGGCTACGACAAGGCCGGAAACCTCACATCGAAGACCGACGCCCGCGGCACCACCAGCTACACCTACGACAAAGCCAACCAGGTGGTCGAGATGGCCACCCCGAACGGGCAGAAGACCGCGTTCGGCTACGACGACAACGGCAAGCGCACCGACACCTGGTTCAACACCAACACCGCACACACCACCTTCGCCGCACACACCAAAACGACGTACGACAAGTCCGGCCGGATCTCGCGCACCTGGACCTCACGAGCCGCCAACGACGCGACCAAGGTCTACGACACCGGGTTCTGCTACTCCCCGTACGTCGCCGGCCAAGCCTGCCCGTCGGCGTCGGCCTCCACGGACACCGGCCTGATCAAGTACTCGACCAACAACCTCACCGCCGCCCGGTCCGACTACACCTACGACACTTCCAACCGGCTCACGGCGGTCTCGAACTACAACGGCCACTCCTACGCGTACACCTACGACAAAGCCGGCAACCGCCTCACCGCCAAGGTCGACGGCACCACTACCCAAACCCTCACCTACAACTCCGCCAACCAAATCAGCTCGACCGGCTACGCCTTCGACGCCGCCGGCAACCGCACCACCGACCCGAACCAGGGCACCCTTATCTACAACGCCGCCGGCCAAACCACCGCTCGCACCAAGGGAGGCGTCACCACCACCTACACCTGGGGCGGCGGAGATCAGAACGAACTCGTCTCGACGACGACCGGCACCGCGAGCACGTCGTACGTCTACGGGCGCAGCGACCGCAACGGCGTCCCCATGATCGAGTCGTTCACCAAGAACGGCCAGACCAGCTACGTCGACACCGACCCCACTGGATCGCCAATCGCGCTGACGACTGGCAGCGGTATCGACTATTACACCCTCGATAACCAAGGCAGCCCCGTCGGCCTCACCAACTCCGCCGGCACCGTCACCGCCACCTACACCTACGACCCCTCCGGCCAGCAAACCGCCGCCACCGGAACCTCCGCAGCCACCAACCCCCTGCGCTACACCCAAGGCCTCCTCGACGAACAAACCGGCTGGCTCAAACACGGCGTGCGCTACCACGACACCACCACCGCCAACTGGACAGCTCAAGATCAGCTCAGTCAACTCTTGGCACCCAATGCGCCGAGTCGCTATGCGTACGCGGACTCGAATCCCGGCAACCGACTCGATCCATCTGGAAAGGGATGTGGAGACGACCTGCTGACGTACGGCGCTATTGGCTCGTTTGTCACAGGAACAGTTGAAGGTGCGGAGGTCGCTTCGGCGGCTTTGGTCGGTGAAGTTGCGCTTGGTCCGGCAGGTCTCATCGTTGGAGGCGCATTTCTTGTCGGCGCAGGGGTAATAGCACTGACATGTTGACGGAGCGAAGTAAGAGCTGGCACGCCTTCAGCATCGCGATTGCGCTCGTTTTCCTGGTCGCCATGCTGGTCGGTGCTGTGTTCGCAGCGACTTCCGGGAGGTGGATTTTGCTCGGGGTGTTCGCAGCAGCGTCGATCTTCCAAGTCATTTTGATCGTCTACGTCGTGAGGGGGCGAGGGCAAGCACGCTGAGAGCGTCCTGTCGCTCGGCACCTGTGCCCACCTAGGTCAACCCCGATGGGCACAGGTGTGCGGGTAGAGTGACCTTCAGTTGGATTCAACTTCGGCCAGTGCGGTCGGTGACAGAGGCCGACTCGTCGGCGTTGAAGGTCTCCTTGGTGGACTTGTCTCGATGCCATAGAAGAAGTTCGCGCTGCGGACGTCGCCGACCAGGCGCAGGTCGAGCAACTTGGCCAGGGTTGCAGGAAGTCCCCTCGTGGTTCCGGGCGTACATCGTTGATGCGTTCGCGCTCAAAGATCTCCAGGTTGGCCAGCGCGACCGCGGCGGAGGCGGGGCTGACCACCGAAGACCACCGAAGACCACCGAAGGTGTCACCGTGGGACGAGGGGCTACTGAAGTGTCACCACCAAATATCGACGAGATCTCGCAGCCGCACCGCTTCGCCGAGCATTGCTGGTAGTCGACATGCCTCGGCTGAGCAGATCTGGCTCCAGATCGTGCTGGCGCTGTTCGCGCATCCGGTCGCTGGGGATGCCCGCCGGACCCGTTGATCCGCTCCTTGAACTGGCTGGCCGACGTCGTCGAGGCCGCGTTTCTCGAGGACTACAGTGGCCTCGATCTGTCGAGCATCGTTTCGGACGTCGAGATTGTGCCGGATGCGACCGTTGCCAACGGCCGCTCAACCTCAATAGCCCTTCCCGCGCGAGCGGCCAGCTTTCGTGGAGTGCTGGTGTGGCTTCGTTGGGGGAGATCGAGCGCACGCCCAGCAGCTAATCCAACGAACTTGTCTTTTCTCGGGTTTGTTGTCGTCGGCACCGATCACCAGGCGCTGCTCGGCTTTGCTTCGTACGTCGTGGCGTCAGCCGGGTCGCGCGGGCCGCCGCGGTCGGTCGCTGAGGGTCAGCCGGCTGTGCCGGGTGCGGAGCCGGTCGGGCAGAACTCCGCGGCGAGCAGCTCGTTGAACGGGCCGAGGCCGCTCCAGTCGCCGTTGAGGTTGCTGACGAGCAGGTGCGCGCCGTTCTGGGAGCCCATCGCGTATGTCCAGGAGCCGTAGTGGGCGCCGCCGTTGCCCCAGAGGTCGACGCCGCAGGGCAGTTGCTGGGTGAAGATGCCCAGGCCGTAGCGGGTGTTGGGGATCCAGTTCGATCCGTCGGTGGAGACGGTAGTGAACAGTTCTTCCTGCTGCGCGGCGGGAAGGAGGCGCCCGCCCAGGAGGGCGCTGAAGAATCGGTGCAGGTCAGTGGTGGTGGAGATGATGCCGCCTGCGGACCAGGCGAAAGACTGATCCATCTCGGTGGCGTCGTGGATCGTGGGCTCGGGGTCCTGGGAGAACAGCGTGGAGTAGTGGACGGCGTGAGTCCCCTGGATCGTGGGGTCGTCGTCCGGTAGCGAGGTGTCGGTCAGACCGAGAGGGCTGATCACGCGCTGGGTGAGCTCCTGGCTGTAGGTGTGGCCGGTGACCTTCTCGATGATCATCGCCGCGAGGATGTAGTTGGTGTTGGAGTAGGAGAAGGTCTCGCCGGGTGCGGCGTGGGGCGGGTGAGCCAAGGCCACCTTCACCAACTGCTCAGGGGTGTAGCTGTCGTAGCGGTGCTCGAACCACGCGGTGCCGACGCCCGTCGCGAAGAACTCCGGGTCGTTTCCGTAGCCGAAGACGCCACTGGTCTGGTTGAGCAGCTGCCGGACGGTGATCTTGCTGCCGTCATTGCCGTTCCCGTGCACCAGGCCGGGCAACCAGTGTTCGACCGTGTCGTCGAGGCTCACCTTGCCCTCGGCCGCCAGTTGCAATACGACCGTGGCTGTGAAGGCCTTGGTAGCGCTGCCGATCCGGAATCGGTCTTCCGGCCGGCGCTGCCGTCCGGTCGTGGTGTCCGCTGCGCCCGCCGAGCCGAACCACTGCCCGCCGTCGTCGTGGATCTCGGCCACGATGCCGGGAGCGCCGGCTTGAGCGGCGGCGGCGAGGACGTGCTGCACAGACAACTTGAGGGTCATGCGGTTCCTTCCGGGAGGGTCTCCAGTAGCGTTCAAACTTCGCCAAAGGCTAATTTGCGTTCACGAAACTGTCAAACCTCGGCTCTTCAAGAAAACCCTTCTGTACAAGCGATGTCAGTCGCATTTGCAATGATTATGACCTTGAATGCAAAGATGGACTGAGCGCTGATTTGCAATGAACTGAGGACGAACGCAAGACTGTGCCGATCGCCGGACGAGAGGAGGCCAGGTCCGTGCCTGGAGGAAGACTGACCGAGCGGGAGCGCCAGGAGATCGCCGAGGGACTGGTCCGTGGACTCACCTACTCCGAGATTGCCGAACGGCTGGGACGCCCGCCCTCGACCGTCACCCGGGAAGTGGCCCGCAATGGTGGACCCGGCGACTACCGAGCCGGCCATGCACAGCAGGCAACGCAAGAGCGTGCTCGCCGGCGCCGCCGCGCATCCGTGCGGACCGATGCGTCCGAGCTCAGCCACGGGGCTGCCCATGACCTGGAGGAACAGTTCACCGTGCTGATGATCAGCACGGGCCTGTCGCGCATGACCGCGCGCGTCCTCGCTTGCCTCTACCTCACCGACAGCGGCAGCCTCACCGCCGCCGACCTCACTCGAACTCTGCAGGTCAGCCCCGCCTCGATCTCCAAGGCCATCGGCGAACTCGAGCAGCAGGAACTGATCCGTCGGGAGCGCGATCCGCGCCGGCGGCGCGACCGGTACGTCATCGACGCCGACGCGTGGTTCCGCGGCTGGATGGCCAGCGCTCGCCAGAACACGGTGCTCGCCGAGTTCGCCCGTCATGGGGCGGAAACGCTCGGGGCCGATTCTCCCGCCGGTGCCCGGCTGCGGGACATCGGCCAGTTCTTCGAACATGTCGGCCACGCCATGCTCGAGGCCGCCGAGCAATGGCGCCAGACCCAGCTACCCGATCAACGGTCGACGCCAGGCAAACAGCGCGACTCCTGAGATCGGGGCCGACGGGCCTACGTCACGCCGGGTACGGGCTGCGCATTGTGCCGGAATAGGCCTGCGGGGGTTCGCTGATGTGGTTGGGAAGCTCGGTCATCAGGGCACGCAGTTCCGGGCTCTGGTTGTGCCGGTCGAGGTCTTCTTGGGTGCGCCAGACCTCGTAGAGAAAGAACCGGCCGTCTTCCTGCTCGTGCAGGTGGTACTGGAGGCTGCCCTCGTGGCTCCGCGAGGGCTCGACGAAGTCGGTCAGGAGCTTTCTGACGTGGTCGGCGTGTCCGGGCTTGGGGGTGAGAAATCCGTAGAGCGCAACGGGGGTCGGTGTGGTCGATGTCGTCATACCTGCAACGCTAGAATGTGACAGTGATGTCAGCTTCAAGACCGCCGGAGCATGAGGTGGGTCACATGAAGATCGGAGAGCTGTCCCGGGTCACCGGTGTCAGCGTCCGCCTGCTCCGCTACTACGAGGCCCAAGGGCTGCTGACATCGGACCGCAGCGAAGGCGGTCACCGCCTGTACGGTGCCGCAGTGCCCGCCGCGGTGGCCCGGATCCGCACGCTGCTCGCCGCGGGCCTGCCCACCAGGGTGATCCGCGATCTGATGGTCTGCTTCATCGGCGACGGCACCGAACTACAGGCCTGCGTTCTCGACCACCTCAAGACCCAGTACGCCGAACTCGACGCGCGCATCGACGACCTCTCCCGGGCCCGCGCCGCTCTTGGTGACATCCTCGAGGCATCCACCCGCGCCCTCGCCTGAATCCATCCGCGCGATCTACGCCTGCGGTTGCGTCCGTCCCAACTGCTTTTCATAGAGCCGCGCAACGCTTTCCACCGTGTCGTGTTTGTAGGGCTTGACCTCGCCCGTTGCCTCGAACCCCTGCCGAACCCAAAACCCTTGCGCCTGCTGGGCATTCGTATCGACGACGGCCAGCCTCAGCGTCCGCACCTCCAGCCATTCCCGTTCGACGTACCGCTGCAGCTCCCGGTACGCCGCTGCGCCCGTGCCGTGGCCTTGCCGCAGACCGTGGACTTGGAGCAGGCCGATGGAAGCCGTGTGCTCGTGGGGATATCCGCGCAATAGGTCGGCAATCGCGACGAGCTGGTCGCCGTCCCAGAACCCGAGAACCTTCTTCGATTCCTCCGGCAGCGCAGGCCCAGGCTGCGCCAGCCCTTGACAGTGCTTGAGGGCAGCCTGATGATGCATCTCACTGTTGATAGTTGCTCATAACGGACAGTTTGAATCATTAATGAGCAACTTTTCCGAACGGAGTTTCATGAGGCCGCACCGAAGACTGATCGCGCTCGCAAGTGCCGCTGTGATGACCGTCGCCGGATCGGCGCTGTCGGTCTCGCCGGCTGTCGCGGACAGCGTCGCCGCCAACACCAGTACGGCGATCGGTGTGAAGCCGATGATGGGCTTCAATAACTGGGCCCGCTTCACGTGTGCCGCCCAGGCTCGGCTCGACGGCACTCGCACCGGGTACTCGTTCCAGCAGTTCATGCAGGATCAGGCCAAGGCGATGAAGGACACCGGACTCGTTGCCGCCGGCTACACCAACCTCACTGTCGATGATTGCTGGATGCAACGGACGAGCGCGGGCTATCTGCACGGAGCGGCGACGTGGGGGAGCAGCAGTCAGCCCGGCTTCGACTGGGAGTTGACCGACTACTCCAACTACGTCCACAGCCAGGGCATGGAGACCGGGCTGTACAGCACCTCGGGAGTGAACACCTGCCAGGGTGTGCCCGGCGGCGTACTGGGTCACGAACAGGCCGACGCCAACTCGCTCGCGTTCTGGGGTGTGGACTCGCTGAAGGTGGACAACTGCGGGACCACCATCGCCAACCGGCAACAGGTCCTCACCACGATGGCCAACGCCTTGAAGACGGCAACCGCCAACACCAGCCGCAAGATCCTGTTCAACGAGTCCGCGCCGGCTGGGTACGGTCCCACCAGCACTGAGAAGTACAACTCGCTGGACTGGGTCCGCACGCTTGGGCAGATGTGGCGGGTGAGTCCGGACATCGCCGTGTGGCACGGTGACAACGCCTCGGCCTGGAACTGGCCGCACGGCGGCGACTACTACGAGGGCGGCGTCTACCAGAACCTGACCGACACCGTGGCGCTTGCCCGGTACAACGGTCCGGGCAACCACAACGACGCGGACATGCTGCTGATCGGTGACAACCAGCAGCTGACCCTGGCCGAGCAGCGCAGCCAGTTCGCGCTCTGGTCGGCGATGGGCTCGCCGCTGATGATCAGCTCCGACATCCGCAAGCTCGCGGCCGACCCCACGACGTACGCGCCGCAGCTGGACATCCTGAAGAACAGCGACATCATCGCCGTCGACCAGGACGCGCTGGGCGCCGGCGGTTACCTTGCCTCGCGCAACAATGCCTCGGCCACGGCGGGGATCGACGTCGTCGTCAAGCCACTGGCCGGCGGTCGGCGCGCGGTCGCCGTACTGAACAAGAACGCGACCGCGACCAGCTACACCCTGGATCTGGCCCGGGTCGGCTTCGGCAACACCAGTTGTGCCCGCACGGCACGGGACCTCTGGACGCACAGCAACTTCACGGTCCAGTCGTCGATCACCACAACGATCGCGAGCCACGACACCGCGATGTACACGATCGATCCCGGTACCTGCGGCAGTGCGCTACCGGTCGGCCAGATCCAAGCGCCGCAAAGCGCGTTCCAAGCGACCGCCCTGTGCTTGGACGCGTACGGCGGCGCGACGGCCGGCGCAAAGGTCGCGCTCTACTCGTGCACCGGAAACAGCAACCAGCAATGGCAGCGGCAGAGCACCGGCCTGATCGCGTCGTTGCAGAACACCGCCCTGTGCATCTCCGGCGACTCGACCGGCCTCCGCCTCGCCACCTGCAACAGCACCGACACCAAGCAGAAGTGGACCTACAACCGCTCCGGCCAGCTCCGCCAATCCACCGGAGCCTGTATCGACATCACCGGCAGCAACTTCGCCGACGCGAACTCGACCATCGCCACCTACGCCTGCGGCTCCCACCAACCCAACCAGTCCTGGAGCGCCCCGTTCGACACTCCACCCGCAGCGTAGGTCGAAGGCCCTCCGACCTCGATCGGTCGGAGGGCCTTCGGTCACTCGGAGTCCGGAGCCGGGAGGTAGGAACCGGGGACGTCGGCCGGGGCGAGGATCTTGCTCTCACCCGGGTACGGCGTCGACCAGTCGTGTGCCTGGTACCAGTCGAAGTGGTTCATCTGCGCGGGATTGGCGAAGTCGGCCCGGGCTCCTGGTCCGGTGAGCCGCTGCGACTTCTTCCAGGTCTCCCATTGGGCAGCGGTCGCCTGCTGCTCCGCCGGTACGACGGCCTTCGGTGCCGGCGCCGCCGCCGGGTTCTGCGCGGCCGGAACGTCAGCCCCACAAGGCGGCAAGGTGCTCAGGCCCGCGGTGAGCGACGTCCGGTTGGGCACCGCCGTGAACGGGGTGTAGTCGGGCCGCGTGGTGAACGCGGTCGCCATCGGGGTGGCCGCGGTGTCCTTCTGGTTCATCGGCTTGATCCCGAGGATCTGCTCGATCGTGCGGATCATCGTGATCTGCGTGTAGAAGCGGCTGTCCACGGCGCCGTGCTGGGCCCACGGGCTGATGATCTGGATCGGCGCCCGGTGACCGTCGATGTGGTCGAGGCCCGCCTGCGAGTCGTCCTCGACGATGAAGATCGCCGAGTCCTTCCAGTACTTGCTGTGCGAGATCTCGTCGACGATCCGGCCGGTGGCCAGGTCGTTGTCCGCGACCTGAGCGGCGCCGCTCGGCGGCCCACCCGTGTGGTCGTTGGACAGCCAGAACATGTTCAGGTTGGCCGGGCCGGACTTCTCGAAGTCACGCTTCCAGATCTCGGCCTTGTAGACGTCCGGGACGCTGGTGTCGAAGAGCGGGAAGCCGGGCACCGAGACGGCGTTGAGCGACGGGATCGCCGAACCGGTCTTGATCGGGTAGGCGGTGTCCTGACCGGTGCCGGCCATGTTCTTGGTGTCGCAGTACAGGTTCTGCCAGGTCGCACCGGCCGGCTTGGCCTCGAACGACTGGAACTCGCCGTAGTCCTTGACGGTCTTGCCGGCCGCCTGCGCGCCGGTCCAGATGAAGCCGCTCTTCTGGTGGCCGAGCGCGTCGTTCTCGGTGTCGTAGCTGCGGGTGTACTCACCGGCCGAGGACTCGGTGTACTCCGGGTTGTCGGCCTGCATCAGCCAGTTGTGCCCCTCGGCGGAGTTCGTGCCGATGTCGTAGGTGTTGTCGTACAGCCCGAACTGCTTGGCCATCGCGTGCTGGTTCGGCGTCACGTTCTCGCCGTACTGCGCCAGCGCGGGGTCGCCATTGCCTTCCGGGATGTCGCCGTACAGCTGGTCGTAGGTGCGGTTCTCCTTGACGATCAGGAAGACGTGCTTGATCGTCGAGGGCTCACCGAGCCGGTTCGGTACCGGCACCGGCTTCTTGTGGCTGGTGCCACCCTGCGCCGAGCCCTTGGTCCAGCCGTTCTGCTGGAAGACCTTGCCGGTGTCCTTGCGAATGTCGTGGTCGGACGGCAGCCGGAACCGGGTCAGGCTCGAGGTGGTGTCGTGGGTGCTGTGGCCGGCGGCGGTCGTCGTACGGCGGGCGTCGACGCCGCGGGTGTTCGAGACCACGATGTCTTTGCCGATGGTCGCGATCTCCGCCGGGAAGTAGTCCGTCGGGAGCAGGCCGACGTAGCTCACCGGCTCCAACGGGTTGCGGAACTTGTAGACGGCGACCGCGTTGGCCCTGCCGAGCGATACCAGCAGATGGCCGTCGTCGGTGAGTGTCACGCCGTCGGGCTCATAGCCGACAGACGCCTCGGGCCACGGCTGGGTGGCGATGGTCTGGACGACCTTGCCGCGTCGGGTGTCGATGACCGAGACGTTGTTGGTCGCGGTGTTGGTGACGAACACGACGCCGTTCTTCGCGTACATCGCCGTCGGATGCAGGCCGACGCCGATGCTCGCGGGGGCGTCGCCCGGCTTCGCCAGGTCGATTACGCTGACCGTGCCAGTGGTGGTGGCGGCCGTGATCTGCGACGCCGGTACTTGGGTGCCGTAGGACTCGATGGTCGGCTCGCCAGGCTTGGCCGGCCGGCCGCCCTCGTTGCTGACGTAGAGCTTGTCGCCGACCATGACCAGGTCACGCGGCGCGTTGCCGACGGCCCAGGTCTGCTTGACAGTGCCGGTGGCGGTGTCGATCGCGACGACCTTGTTCTGGCCGTTCACCGCGGAGTACACGGTGGAACTGTCGGCCGAGAAGACCGCCTCGCCTACGAGTGCGCGCTTCGCGCCGTCCGCGGCGATCGTGACGAACGTCGGGTTCGCGAGGCTGCCGTCGGGGTTCACGGTGAACCGGCGGTAGCCGTCGGACTGACCGAGCCACAGCTGCGTTCCGTCGGGCGAGTACGTCGGGCCTTCCTGGCCGACGTCGTTCGCCGGGATCTTCAGGTCCGCAGCCGCGTTGTTGCCGACGTACTGCTGGACCTTGTAGGTCTTGAGGTCGACGATCGCGAGCGCCATTCCGCCGTCGGCCAGGGAAGCAGCCAGATGGCTGCCGTCCGGGCTGACGGTCGACGACATGATCTTCCCCTTCTGCAGAAGGAGACGGTCGCCCAGCGGGGCGACGTACTGGTCGGCGGAGACGACCTGGCCTTGGTCGGTGACCTGACCGACCTGCTGGGTGCCGAACTGCCGGGTCGAGGCGACCGCAGTTCCGGCGAGGGCCACGGCGACCGCGGTGGTGCCGGTCGTGACCAGAGTTGCCCGGCGGCGAAGAAGGCGGGTGAGGCCCTTCTCGTCACGCCTTCGGCGGCGTGTTACCTGCATGGGGCTTATCCCTTCGGGGTGGACGGAAGCAGTTCGATGGTGCCGTCGAACTGCCACAACGGGTTCGGTTCGTCACCTGCCGGGGTCCGGACCAGGAAGAAGCCGTTCACTTCTTTCGGTCCGTCCCCGTCGGCGACGTACCGACCGAGCGGGTTGATGTCGAGCTGGTAGATGGCCGAGCCGGCCGCTTCGACACCGGGGAGGTGCCAGCTCACGACGCAGCGCCAGTCGTTGCCGGGGCCGTCGGCGGCCACCTGATCGGCGCCCTTGGTACAGACGGCCGACGTGGCCAGCTGCTCCTCGGTGACAGCGGGCCGGTTGAGCTGCTGGGTTTGGAGGCGATACAGGTGCGCAAAGGAGGTGGCGACTGAGCGCTGCACCTTCTCCTGGCTGATGCCGGACCCGGGGGCGCCGACGACCACAGTGGTCGCGCCGAACAGTACGACGAGTGGCAGCAGGCCGGCGGTGATTGCCAGCCGGCCAGAGCCGTCGTGAGCGGGATTGGTGAAGTCGCGCCGCAAGAAAAGGAACAACGCCGAACCGGTCGCAGCGATCGCCCAGATCAGGCTGACCGCGATACTGATCAACAGTGGTTCCAGCTGTGCCGGACTGGTGAACAGACCGTTCCAGGTGATGAAGGCATAGCCAGGCAGCGCCAGGCGGACCGCGACCGGCACCGGCAGCATCTGAACGAGTTGCATCGCGAGTGCGACCAACGCGGGCAGGAGCAGGCCCATGGGAGAACGCCCGAACGCGACGGAGCCGAGCAGCCCGATCGCGGCGAGCGCAAGAGTCGGTGCGAGCGCGCAGAGCCAGGCGAGCACGATCTTGCCCGCAGCGTCGCCCGGCGAGAGCAGCGTGCCGTCGAGCCCGATCAGAGATCGGCTACCCACCACGGCGACCCCGCTGATCGTGCTCGAAACAGGCAGTCCGATCACCAGCACGAGGATGACCGTCAGACTCGCCAGCGCTTTCGAGACGAAGATCCGTCGCGGGGACCGAACCGCCACCAGCAGATGACGCCAGGTGCCCAGCCGGTCCTCGGACGCGAACACGTCACCGGCCACGAGCGAGGTCAGCAACGGCAGTGCCCACGAGCCCGCGAAGCCGAGGACCACCAACGGCCCTGCCCACCCCGTGGCGTGCAGCCAACGGCCGAACAGCGTGTCGGCCGGAAGCGACGACTGCCGGCTGATCACCGCGACGAAGAGCGCCGGCGCGAGCCAGCAGGTCGCGATCAGCAACCGCACCCGCCACTGCGACAGCAACTTGATCAGCTCGAAGCGGTAGGAGCGCGTCAAGGTGACAGGGACGGCGATCGACGTCATCAGTTCGTCTCCGGCTGTTCGGTCAGAGCCAGGAAGGCTGCCTCCAGCGGCGACACCACCGGCGCCAGCTCCCGTACGGCGATGCCCGCGTGGACGAGTTTCTTCACCAGCTCGTCCATGGCCGGCACCGACGCGGAGACCACCAGCGGTTCTCGTACGGCGATGATCCGGATCCCGGCTGTTTCACCGGCCAGCCGCCGCGCCGCCTCGACGTCGGACGTGCCGAGCCGGTAGTCGAGCTCGGGGGTTTCGGCGGCGAGCTTCGTCAGCGGGCCGGAGAAGGCGACCTGCCCGGCGGACAGGATCGTGACGTCGGAACACAGCGCCTCGACGTCGTCCATCCGATGGCTGGACAGCACCACGGCGGTTCCTTCCGTGGCGAGCCGCGACAGTACGCCGTACACGTGCTTCTTGCCGGCCGGATCGAGGCCGTTGGAGGGCTCGTCGAGGACGAGCAGCCGAGGCATGGTCAGCAGAGCCGCGGCGAGACCGAGCCGCTGGCGCATGCCGAGCGAGAACCCACGCACCCGGTCGTCGGCCACATCGGTCAACCCGACCTGGTCGAGAACATCGGGGATTCCCGCGGTCGCGGCCTTCGGTCGCAGGGAAGCCAGTGCGGCCAGGTTCTGCCGGGCCGTGAGCGACGGGTAGAGACCGGGACCGTCGACGAAGCCGGCGACACCCTCCGGAGCGGCGAGCGCCCGGCCGACCGGCGTACCGAGGATCTCCAACCGGCCTGCGTCAGCGACGGCCAGACCGAGCAGCAGACCGAGCAGCGTGGTCTTGCCTGCTCCGTTCGGTCCGACCAGGCCGTGGATCTGCCCGGCCGCGACCGTCAGCTCGATACCGTCCAGGGCAACGACCTCGCCGAACGTCTTGGTGATCGCCCTCGCCCGGACAGGCGCCGGTGCGTGCATGAGCTCCCTCTTTCCTGGTCTCTGAGGAAACATAATTTCCCAATACAGTTCCGTCCAGCGGCCCGCGGTTGAACGCTGCGAGAACGCGAGACGACCAGCGCGGGGTGGCCGCGCATTTTCCGGCCGCATCGGGGTACTCGGCTGAGCACGTGATCACCCGAGCGGGAGGTACGCATGGCGACCGGCGATGGGCGGCCTCAGGTGGTCGTGGTGGGTGGCGGCTTCGGTGGATTGCAGGTGGTCAAGGGCCTGCGTCGTGCCGATGTCGACGTACTGCTCATCGACCGGACGAACCATCACCTGTTCCAGCCCTTGCTCTACCAGGTGTCGACCTCGTTGCTCGCGCCGGGTGACATCGCACCGCCACTGCGCGGGATCTTCGCCGGCCAGCGCAACGCACGGGTTCTGCTGGGTGAAGCGACCGCGGTGAATCCGATCGGCAAGACGGTCCACGTGCGATTGGCCGACGGCACCGGCCGAGATGTCCCGTACGACGACCTGGTGCTCGCGACCGGGTCTGAGCCGAGCTACTTCGGTCATCCGGAGTGGGCGCGCGACGCGTTGCCGATGAAGACGATCGATCAGGCGGTCGAGCTGCGGAACCGGCTCATTCACGCGTTCGAGGCGGCGGCGGTCGCGGGTGATCGCGAGGAGCGGCGCGAGTGGCTGACCTTCGTGGTGATCGGTGCGGGGCCGACCGGCGTCGAGCTGGCGGGGCAGTTGGCCGCGATGGCGAAGCGGACCTTGCGCGACCAGTTCCGCGATCTCGATCTGAGCGAGGTGCGGATCGTACTCGCCGATGGCGCCGACAGCGTGCTCGGCGCGTTCCCGGAGAAACTGCGGCGGCACACCCAGCAGCGGCTGCAGAAGCTCGGCGTCGAGATCGTGCTGGGCGCGTTCGCGACCGCTGTCGATCCCGAGCAGGTCACCTTCACCGCGGACGGGTCCGAGCGGAAGATCCGCGGCCGGACCGTCCTGTGGACCGCGGGCGTGCAGGCGTCGTCGCTGACCCGCGATCTGGCCAAGTCGCTCGGCGTCGAGACCGACCGCGGCGGCCGGATCGTCGTGGGTCCGGACTGCCGGCTGCCCGGGCATCCCGAGATCTTCGTGATCGGCGACGCGGCCAACCTGAACAACCTTCCGGGAATCGCCGAGCCCGCGATGCAAGAAGGCAAGTACGTCGCCAAGGTCATCCGTCGCGCCCTCGCCGGTGCAGGCACGGTCGAGCCGTTCACCTATCTCGATCTCGGGACGATGGCGACCATCTCGCCCGGCGACGCGGTCGCCGACATCCGTGGGCTGCAGCTCAGCGGCCTGATCGGCAAACTCGCCTGGGCCGGCGTCCATCTCGCGTTCTTGGTCGGTTGGGGCAACCGAGCTTCGGTCCTGGCCAGCTGGTTCGCCACCACCGTCAACGGCACCCGTCGTCAGCAAGTTCTGCTCGACGGCCCGACCAGCACCGCTCCCGACCGCCAGGGGAAGTAGTGGCGCTACGGATCGAGGACTACGGCCTGATCGGCGACCTGCACACCGCGGCGCTGGTGGGCCGGGACGGGTCCATCGACTGGCTCTGTCTGCCGCGCTTCGACGCACCAGCGTGCTTTGCCGCGCTCCTAGGCGACGAGGAGGCTGGGTTCTGGCGGCTCGCGCCGGCTGCAGGCGGACTGTGCACGCGACGCCAGTACCGCGGCGATTCGCTCGTACTGGAGACGGAGTGGGAAACGCCGGACGGATCGGTGCGGGTGATCGACACGATGCCTCCGCGCGGAGAAGCTGCTGATGTCGTCCGCGTCGTCGAAGGCCTGAGCGGCAGGGTGTCGATGCGGATGGCACTGCGGCTGCGTTTCGACTACGGGCGGGTCGTTCCGTGGGTGCGGCACAGGAACGGCCAACTCGACGCGATCGCCGGACCGGACGCAGTGTGGCTGCATACCCCGGTGTCGTTGCATGGCGAGGACTTCACGTCGTACGCCGAGTTCACGGTGTCAGTGGGACAGCGGGTGCCTTTCGTTCTGACCTATCGCCCGTCGCACGAGCCGACGCCGCGGCCGACAGACGCGGAGCGGGCCATCGCCGATACCGAGGCGTTCTGGACGTCATGGATGCGCGGCTTCCGCTACGAGGGCAGCTGGCAGGAGCCGGTACGCCGTTCTCTGGTGTTGCTCAAGGCCTTGACCTACGCACCGACCGGCGGGATCGTCGCGGCGGCGACGACGTCGCTGCCAGAGCAGTGGGGAGGTCCGCGGAACTGGGACTACCGCTTCTGTTGGTTGCGCGACGCAACATTCACTTTGCAGGCACTGTTGGGGACCGGGTTCGTCGCCGAGGCCAAGGCCTGGCGCGAGTGGCTGCTCCGGGCGGCCGCCGGCGATCCGGCCGACCTGCAGATCATGTACGGCATCGACGGCACGCGCCGGCTTCCGGAGTACACGCTGGACTGGCTGTCCGGCTACGAAGGCGCGAGCCCGGTTCGGGTCGGAAACGCTGCCTCCGGCCAGTTCCAGCTGGACGTTTGGGGAGAGGTCCTCGACGGACTGCACGAGGCGAGGTCTGCCGGTCTGGAGAGCGAAGAGGACGCGTGGGATCTGCAGCGTGCACTTTTGGATTACCTGGAAGGCCATTGGGCCGATCCGGACAACGGGTTGTGGGAGGTCCGCGGCGACCGTCGGCACTTCGTGCACTCGAAGGTGATGGCGTGGGCCGGGCTGGACCGGGCGGTCCAGGCGGTGGAGCGGTTCGGGCTCGATGGTCCGGTCGATCGCTGGCGGGCGACCCGTGACGCCGTACATGCTGAGGTCTGCGACCGTGGGTTCGATGCCGAGCGCAACAGCTTCACGCAGTTCTACGGTTCCAAGGGCCTCGACTCCGCGCTGCTGCTGATTCCCCAGGTGGGGTTCCTGCCGTGGCGCGACCCGAGGGTGGCCGGAACTGTCGACGCGGTGCAGCGCGAGCTGTGCCACAACGGGTTCCTGCTGCGCTACCAGCCGCAGGCCGATGGAAACGTCGACGGCCTTCCAGGGGCCGAAGGCGCGTTCATCACCTGCACGTTCTGGCTCGCCGAAGCCCTGTACGGCATCGGCCGCGAGCAGGAAGCCCATGAGCTGTTCGAACGGCTGGTGGCCCTGCGCAACGATCTCGGCCTGCTGAGCGAGGAGTACGACCCGGCGACCGGGCGGCAGCTCGGCAACACGCCGCAGGCGTTCAGCCATGTCGGCCTGGTCAACGCCGCCCGGCATTTGTCGTCCATGCGTTCCACGAAAGGTGAGCACTGATGCGTGCCCTGACCGTGATCCCTTTGCAGCAAGGCTCTCTGGCGGTGTCCGACGTCGCTGAGCCGCAGGCTGGCGCCGGTGAGCTGCTGGTCGACGGACTGGCTGTCGGCGTCTGCGGCACCGACAAGGAGATCGCCGCCGGCGACTACGGGTGGGCGCCGCCGGGCCATGACCGGCTGGTGATCGGCCACGAATCCCTCGGCCGGGTGCGCACCGCTCCACCGGACAGCGACTTCAGTCCCGGCGATCTGGTGGTCGGTGTCGTGCGTCGCCCCGACCCGGAGCCCTGCGGGGCCTGTGCCCACGGGCAGTTCGACATGTGCCGCAACGGCCGCTACACCGAACGCGGGATCAAGGAACTCGACGGCTACGCCTCCCAGACCTGGGCCGTCGAGGCCGAGTACGCCGTCAAGCTCGATCCAGCGCTCGCTGACGCCGGCATGCTGATGGAGCCGACCAGCGTCGTCGCCAAAGCCTGGGACGAGGTCGACAAGGTCGGGGCCCGGGCCTGGTACGAACCCCAGCGCGCGCTGGTCACCGGCGCGGGCCCGATCGGGCTCCTCGCGGCGCTGCTCGGCGTACAGCGCGGCCTCGAGGTCCACGTGCTCGACCGGGTCACCGACGGCCCGAAACCGGGGCTGGTCCGCGATCTCGGAGGGACCTACCACCACGGTGACATCAACGACGTGGCCAGCAAGCTCCGGCCCGATGTCGTCATCGAAGCCACCGGCGTTGGGCCGGTCATCTACGGCTGCCTGGCGAACACCGCGCCGTACGGAATCGTCTGCTTGACCGGCGTGTCGTCTACCGGCCAGCCCCTCACCGTCGACGCGGGCTCCCTGAATCGCGCCATCGTGCTGGAGAACGACGTCGTCATCGGTTCGGTCAACGCCAACCTGACCCACTACGCCGCCGCCGCGGACGCGCTCGCCAAGGCCGACCTCAACTGGCTCACGCGCCTGATCAGCCGCCGCGTGCCGCTGGAACGCTTCGCCGACGCCTTCGCCGCCCAGGACGAGGACGTGAAGGTCGTCATCACCCTCGACGGAAGCTCGTCCTGATTCGTGGAAGCTAGAAGATCTCGATGCTGGTGGGGGCGATCGGCCAGGTCAGGGCTGTGGCGGTGGTGAGGAGCGCGCCGGGGGAGTGTTCGGTGACTCGGCCGGTGGCAGCGAACTCTGCGAGGGAGCGGCCGCCGAGGTAGGTGGCGGAGAGTTCGCTGATCGACAGGGTGAGGTCGGGAGAGGCCTCAGTGCGCTCGCAGGTCGCGGTGTCACGGTTGCCGATGAGGTGGAAGCGGCCGTTGTTGTGTTCGATGAGGTCGTCGGTCACCTCCAGTACGACGTCCACCGCGACGGCGTAGCGGCGTTGCGCCAGGGCTCGCGGCACGTCGGTGAGGCGGACCCAGAGGGACTCGCCGAGACTCCGGACCAGGGCGGCCGGGTTGGCGACTAGTTGCTGGACGGGCTCGTCGAGGCCGGCGTGGTTGTAGTCGACCTTGCCGGTGAGGTCGAGGGTCAGCACGTGGTGCCAGAGTGCGTGGTAGGCGGTTGGGCTCACAGCGACCAGCTCTTCCAGGGTGACGTCGTTGGCGGCGCCCGCGGCGTCCCAGTTCATCTTGCCGCGCCAGAGCGCGTAGCCGTCGAAGGCGCCGGTGGCGTCGCGGTGGATCAGAATTTGTCGTGGCGTGGCGCCGCCGCGGTTCTCAGGCTTGTCTTCGAGACGCTTGCGCCAGAGCAGGTCCGAGCGGCCCGAGACACCAGGGCGGCTCTCCTGCAGAGCCCGGAGCAACGACGGCAGCACGCCGGCCGCGTCCTCGGCGGTCACCTCTTCGATGCGGCCGGCGTCGTGCGGTGCGGGGTGTGGCTTGAGCCGGCGGAGATTGATTTCGTACGAGACGTTCCGTGCGGCCGCGCTGTAGCCGAAGCGGCCGTAGATCGCGGCTTCGCTGGCCCACAGCACAGCCAGCGCCTCCGGCGCCTCGCGCAGTTGCCGGGTCATCAAGCTGGACAGGATGCCTCGCCGCCGGTACGTCGCGCGTACGCCGACCCCGGTCACGTGCGCCGCCGGTACGACGGCACCCGGGACCGACAGGTCGCGGGTCAGAGCCCTCGCCGTACCGACGGTCAGGTCGCCGTCCGTCGCGGCCAAGGCGCGGTCGGGTTCGAACAGTTCGCGGTCGAGGTCGGACGACGTACTGCCGAACATCATCGCCGTGGCGAACAGGCTCGACAGCTCGTCGTGGTCGTCACTGGTCGCCTTGCGCAGCTCAATTCCCATGACGGCATCGTCACACGTCAGCGCAGGTGTTGCCTCCAGTTTTCAGCGGTCGAGTAGCAGTGGGAGGCCCGCGCGCTCCACCAGGGCCGGGTCGCCGAAGGACGTGACGCCGACGACCCCGTCGTACGTGATGTCGAGGACGACCAGCCCGTACGCCGCGTAGGTGCCGTCGGGTTGCCGCCGGTAGCCGGCTGCGGCGGGTTGTCCGTTGGCGGCGGTCGGGAGCATCCGCCAGCTGCCCGGGCCGAGGATGACGTGGTCGATGAGGTAGCGCAGGCAGGTCTTCAGGCCGGCGAACCACGTGCTGGTTCCGGCAGCCTGGAGGACGGCATCGTGGTGGAGTACATCGGCCAGCGCCGCGGCGTCGCTCGCTTCGATGGCGGCGATGTAGCGGTCGAGCAGGTCGGTGAACACCGGGTCGGTCGGTTCGACGACCTCTTCGAGTTGCGGAGCGACCTCGGCCATCTTGCCGCGCGCTCGCTGCAACGTGCTCTTCACCGCGGTCGTGGTCGTGTTCAGGACCTCGGCGGTGTCGGCGGCGGAGAACGACAGTACGTCGCGCAGGATCAGCACCGCCCGTTGCGAGACAGGCAGATGCTGAAGGCTCGCGATGACGCCGAGCCGCAAGGTCTGCCGCGAGGCAACGATCGTCGCCGGATCGAGCAGCGCGTCCGGAATCGGCTGCAGCATGGCGACCGAGGCATCGAACTCCTTGATCGGCGCGTTCGGATCGTCCGACGGCGCACCGAGTCCGGACGGGAGGAACCGCCGGCTCCGGTGCTGCAGTGCGGTCAGGCAGGTGTTGGTGGCGATCCGGTAGAGCCACACGCGCAGCGACGCCCGGCCATCGAAATCCTGGTAGCCCTTCCAAGCGCGCAAGGAGGTCTCCTGGACCATGTCCTCGGCCTCGTCCAGCGAGCCCATCATCCGGTAGCAGTGCGCCAGCAGCTCGCGCCGCAGTCGCTCCAGTTCCTGCAGCAGCAGGTCGTCGTCGGGCATGGTCACATCGTAGGGTCCAAAAATTCCTGCCCACCTCGCGATTCCTTTGGGTGCGAACCCGTGTCAGTACACGACATGAAGTTCACCTTGTTTCTTCCCACCGGCTTCGGCGCCGACTTCGCCTCGATCAACGATCCGACCGAAGCCGCCGAGCGCATCATCGAGCTGGCCCGTACGGCGGAGGACGCCGGATTCAGCGAGGTCTGGCTCCCCGACCACCTGCAGACCATTCCGCCGTCGAACGGACTTCTCTTCGAGGCCTGGACGCTGCTGACCGCGGTCGCCCGGGCGACCAGCACGATCCGGGTCGGCCAGCTGGTCACCGGCAACGGTTATCGCAACCCGGCACTCCAGGCCAAGATGGCGTCGACGCTCGACGTACTGTCCGGCGGACGCCTGACGTTCGGCATCGGCGCCGGCTGGTACCAGGCCGACTACGACGCCTTCGGCTACGAGTTCCCCGGCGCTGGTCAGCGGCTTCGTGAGCTCCGCGAAGCAGTGCAGATCATTCGGTCGCTGTGGACCGAGGAGGTGACCGACTTCGACGGCGAGTTCTACCGGCTGAAGGGCGCCTACTCGCAGCCGAAAGGCGTTCAGGAACCGCATATCCCGCTGCTGGTCGCCGGCGGCGGCGAGAAGGTCACGTTGCGGATCGTCGCCGAGTACGCCGATGCCTGCAACCTCATGACGTCACCCGCGGAAGTCGAGCGCAAGCTGCAGATCCTGCGCGATCACGCCGCTGCCGTCGGCCGAGACTTCGACTCGATCCGAGTCAGCGTCACGACCGCCGCCCTTCTCGCCGACAGTGATGAAGCCGCACTGGCCGCACTGCAGCCGAGCATGGGCGCCTTCTATCCAGGCGATTTCGGCTCGTACCTGCTCTACGGCACGGCCGACACCGTCCGGGCCAGAATCGACGCCTACGCCAGAGCCGGTGTCACCGAACTCGCCGTCGGTTTCCACAACTCGCTCGACCCGGACGCGATTCGCCAGTTCGCCAAAGTCGTCGGCCTCTGACCGGCGTCAGCTCTCCGGGCGATAGACGGCCACGACCACGCCGTACCGGGCCTCGCCGGGGCCGGCGTCGTCGAGGCCGGTGACGATCTCGTCCAGCCGGGTCGCCAGCTCGGCTGCCTGAGCCGCGGTGAGGCGGAGGTTGCGGATGTTGACCCGTGGGTCGGTCGCCGTTCCCAGATCGGCGGCCGCCGCCTGCAGCGCGGTCGCATAGGCCTGGTGGGCGCCTTCGCCGGTGAAGCTGAACCGGCGAGCAGTACGCCGGTAGTACTGCTCGGTGCCGCCGCGAACCTGACGGGTCTCGGTGACCTCCACCATGCCCGCCTCCCGCAGCACACCCAGGTGATGGGCGACATTGCCCTTCGCCGTGCCCAGTGAGGTGGCTAGCTGGCTGATCGTCGCCGCCTCCTGCCCGAGCGCGAACAGCAGCCGGTGGCGCAACGGGTGCCCCAACGCCTTGAACTGGGCCGCCGTCGATACCTCGAACTCCTCGTTCATCGCCACAAATCAAGAGTCGAGATTTCTTGACGCTTTGTCAAACCTCGTGCTTGACTCACCGCCATGAACAGCGACGAGATCACATCTGTGCTGGAGCGCCTGGCCGCCCTGGTGGCCGAGCAGTACGTCTTCCCCGAGGTCGGCCGCGAGGTCGCCGACCGGCTGCGGACCGCCGCCGCCGAAGGCCGGTACGACGACCTGACGGACCCCGAGCGCCTGGCCGCTCAAGTGACCGTGGATCTGCAGGAGGGCAACCAGGACAAGCATTTGCGGCTCAAGTTCCATCGCACCGAGGTTCCCGACGAGACCGATCCGGCCGCCGAGGAGAAGTACTGGGTCGACCGCGCCCGGCTCGACGCCGGCGGTGTCGCTCGCGTCGAACGCCTGCCCGGCAACATCGGCCTGCTCGAGATTCGCCCGCTGCTCTTCGACCCCCACCACGCCGGCGCCGCAGTCACCGCCGCCATGACGCTGCTCGCCGGAACCGACGCCCTCCTTCTGGACCTGCGTGGCTGCCTCGGCGGCTCACCCGACCAGGTCGCGCTCGTCTGCAGCCACCTCTTCGACGGCGAGCCAGTGCACCTGAACGACCTCGTCAGGCCGGCCACCGGTGAGGTCCGTCAGTTCTGGACCTTCCCGCACCTCACCGGCCCCCGGTACGGCGGCGCCAAGCCGGTCTGGGTGCTCACCAGCGGCACGACGTTCTCCGGTGGCGAGGAACTCGCCTACGACCTCCAGCAACTCGGCCGCGCCAAGATCGTCGGCGAACGCACGGGCGGCGGCGCCCACCCCCGCGACGGCATCAAGCTGCACCCGCACCTCGAGGCGACCATCCCGGTCATGCGCGCGATCAATCCGATCTCCGGCACCAACTGGGAGGGCGTCGGCGTCATCCCCGACCTCGAGGTCCCGGCGGCCGACGCGTACGACGTCGCCTACCGCGAGGCCGTCGACCACATCCTCGGCCTCCCCGCCGCCCCGGAACGGCTCGCCGTACTGGACGAGGCCCGAGCGTCAATCGCCGGCCTGTAAAGACGAAAAGCTTCGAAGGTTCTCCTTCGGTGTCAGTCGCCGGAGCCTGGCGCGGCGGCGATGGCGCAGATGATCTTGTCGGTGAGGCGTTCGATGCGCACCGGATCCATCGGGTCGTGCAGGACGCCGATGCGCCAATAGAGGGGGCCGGCCAGGAAGTCGAGGCCGAGCTCGATGTCGGTGTCGGCGGGCAACTCGCCGCGTTCGATCGCCCGGCGCAGGATCGCGGCGACCTTCTGCCTGCGGGTGCCGCCCACCTGTGTCAGCAGAGTCGCGGCCATCTCGGGATTGCGAGATCCCTCGGCCAGGAGGTCCGGGACGATCCTGGACGCCAGGGGATGGTTGAGAGCCGCGGCGGTACCGGAGAGGTAGGCGAGCACATCGCCGCGGAGCGTGCCGGTATCCGGAGTATCGGCCGAGCTGACGGCGACCTGGGTGACCAGGTCGAGGACCATGGCCTGCTTGGAAGGCCACCGCCGGTACACGGCGGCCTTGCCCGCACCGGCTCGCTTGGCGACGGCCTCGATGCTCAGCTTCCCGTAGCCGACAGCGGCGAGCTCTTCGAACATGGCGGTGGCGATCGCCGCGGTGACTGCGTCCTGGAGCACCGGCCCACCGGGGGCCCGTCGTACGGGTGAGCTACTCATACCGCGACCCTAACACGAGACGGAACGGTTGCGTCTCGACAGCGACCGGGTTACTGTCGCCTAGTCGATACGGAAGCGTTCCGTCTCGGTTAAGGGAAGAGGTCGAGATGAAGTTTCTGTTCGAGGACGAGTCGATGTCCATGGAGACGCTGCGGACCGCGTGCTTCGCCGCTTACGGTGGCGCTGATCTGGGCGAGGTGCTGGTCACCGCGCGGGCCATCGGCGACGGCGACGAGCTCGCCTGGCGCCGCGAATGGGCGGCCACCGCCGCCCGGGTGCACGCCCTGGGCGACGCGGCACTCGAGGCGGGTCATCGGGTCAGCGCTCGGGAAGCGTTGCTGCGGGCCTCCAACTACTACCGCAACGCCGAGTTCTATCTGCGCGACGACCCGTTCAACGACCCGGAGGCCAAAGAACTGTCCGAGCTGTCCCGCTCAACTTTCGCCACCGCCGCCGGCCTGCTGGACACCCCGGTCGAGGCGGTCGCCATCCCCTACGAGGACACGACACTTCCCGGCTATCTGTTCCTGGTCGACGATTCGGGACGCCCGCGCCCGACCGTTGTCTTCACCAGCGGCTTCGACTCGACCCTGGACGAGGCCTACGTGGCCATCGCCGCCGCGGCGCTTCGAAGGGGTTACAACTGCCTGGCGTACGACGGTCCCGGTCAGGGCGCTGCCCTACGTCTGCAGCGGCTGTTCTTCCGGCACGACTGGGAGAACGTGGTCACCCCGGTCATCGACTACGCCCTGACCCGCCCCGAGATCGATGCGGACCGGATCGCCTTGTACGGCTACAGTCTGGGCGGTTTCCTGGTAGCCCGGGCCGCGGCCTACGAGCACCGGATCGCCGGTCTGATCCTGGATGGCGGCTTGTACGACTACCACGGCTTCCACCTCCGGGCCGTCCCGGAATTCCTGTCACAGTGGATCCTGGACGGCCGCGACGAGCTGGCCGAACCCGTCGCCAGAATGATGATGGCCCACAACACCAGCATCCGCTGGGCTCTGCGCAACGGCATGTGGACCTTCGGCGCGGCCTCGGTCTGCGACTACATCCGCCATACCAAGCCCTTCACGCTGGAAGGCATCGCCGACCGGATCACCACCCCGACTCTGGTCTTCGATCCCGACCAGGACATGTTCCAAGGCGAACCCGCGCGAGTTCACCAGGCCCTGCGCTGCCCGGCCACGCTCATCACTCTTCACGAAGCCGACGGTGCGGGCGAACACTGCGCGTACGGCGCCCGCTCCACGCTGCACCAGCACACCTTCGACTGGCTCGACGAGACCCTGCCGACCCATCCGTGACAGCCCCGCAGCACTCCGCCATCGCCGCCCACCAGGAGATCCCGTGACCACCATCGCCACATCCGCGGTCGCCCCCGGACTGACCTCCCATCGCGTGGGAATGTTCACCGACGCCGTCTTCGCCATCGCGATGACGCTGCTGGTGATCGAGCTCCCCAAGCCGGCTCGGAACACCGATGGCGCCGACCGGATGGCGATGGCCTCGGAGCTGTGGCGGTTCCTGGGCGACAACGCCGGGTCGTTCCTGGCCTTCGTCGTCGCCTTCCTGATGCTGTGGGCCGCCTGGCGCCAGCATCACGCCGTCTTCGATCAGCTCGACCGGGTCACTCCCGCGATCATGTTTCTCCATATCCCGCTGCTGATCCTCGTCGTACTGCTGCCGTACCCGACAGCGCTGGTCGGAGAGTCACTGGCCGGTGAGCTCGTCGACAACCCCTTGTCCATCTGCCTTTTCGCCGGCACCGAGGCGCTGCTCCTGCTGTGTCAGGCCGCGCTGCTGTCCGTCGTGGTGCACAGCGGCGTACTGAAGCCAGGCTCGGACGACCGGCCGTTGCGAATCAAGGCGATCATGCTCGCGGCTTTCGGCCTGTTCTGGGCGCTCACCGCTGTCCTGACCTGGTGGTTCAGTAAGGTCCCAGTCGTCTGGCTGCTGTCCCCGGTTGTCGCCACCGGAAGCAGCAAGCTCGCCGACCGGCTGCTCCCCAAGGCGAGCTCGCCAACGTGAGGGGCTTACGGCTCCGACATGTCGCTGTACAACAATGAGCTCAAGTCGCCGGTTGCAGTCACCCAGTACGGCGGCACCTACCTGCAGGGCACCGCGAGCAGCGGCGTCTACACCGTCCTGATCGCCCTGACCCCCACTACCTGACGATTCACGGGTCGGTACGGCGGGTACCCGGTTCAACGTGGCCAACTCGACGATTGCGGTTCTGGACATCGATGGGACACTCATCGACTCCAACTACCATCACGCCATCGCGTGGTACCGGGCCCTGCGCTCGGTCGACGAGATCTACCCGGTGTGGCGGCTGCATCGGCTGATCGGGATGGGCGGGGACCAACTGGTCACCACCCTCGGAGGCGAGGACCTGGAACGCCGGGTGGGTGATCAGGCGCGCGAGCAGCAGGGCCGGGAGGTCGATGCCCTGCTGGACGAAATGGCGCCGTTGCCCGGCGCCCGGGAGCTGCTCGTCGCCATCAAGGAACGCGGTCACCGGCTGGTCCTGGCCAGCTCGGCTCAGGAGCGCCACGTCGACGTCTTCCTCGACAAGCTGAACGCCCGCGACATCGTCGACGACTGGACCACCAGCGCCGATGTCGAAGCCTCCAAGCCGGCGCCTGACTTGTTGCAGCTGGCATTGAAGAAGCTGGGCGCACCCACGGATGCGCCGAGCGTGATGATCGGCGACTCGGTCTGGGACATCGAGGCGGCGTCGAAGGCCGGGATGCCGGCGATCGCGGTCCGCTCCGGCGGTTTCGGCGACGACGAGCTTCAGAAGGCAGGCGCGATCGCCATCTACGACACTCCCGGCGACCTCGCGGAGGCGCTGGACCAGACACCCCTCGCCCGCAACTCCTGAGCCTTCGCAAGCGCTTGCCTAGGGCAACACCAGGGAGAACGAAGGTCTTCAGGTTGTAGCTCAGGACGGCGAAATCGCCGCCGCGGGACCGGGAAATACGTCGTCGACCTACCCACAATCTGAGGCCCGCTTGGGGTCAGCGGGCCGGCCGAGGCTGGCATGCGTCGAGCAGTAGGTCGGTGATACGCGAAGAGGCCTCCGTGTCCGGTCCGGGCTGGGTGAGGACGCCCTCGTGGGCCTTGAGTAGCAGCTCGACGTCTTCAGCTGCGAAGTCGTCGCGCACAACCCCTGCGGACTTGGCCCGTGCCACGAGCTGGCTGAACCCGGCCATCGCCCGCTGACGTTCCTGCTCCATTCGCCCGGTCTCGGGGTACGAGTGCAGCAACGCCGCGGTGAATGCGCGATCGGCGCGCTGGAGGTCGAACAGCTGGCGAAGGTAGCCGGAGAACGCACCCCATGGATCAGTGGCGGCCTGCGCCAGGAATCTGTCGATCGTGGCCGCGCACTCTTCGATCCGGTCCTCGAAGACCAGTTCGAGCAGGTCCTCGCGGGTGGGGAAACGGCGGTACAGCGTGGCCGCGCCGACCCCGGCTCGCCGGGCGATCTCGACCATGGGGGCGTCCGCGCCGAGTTCTGCGAACGCTTCACGCGCCGCGGCCGCGACTCGTGCCCGGTTGCGTGCAGCGTCGACGCGCAGCGGGTCCGACCGATCCTTGTCCGCTGCCGTCTGCGTTGCGTTCTCCGTCACGGCATCCATGGCGCCAGTGTACGCAACTGGACAGCCCTATTCAGTTCGCTGCTACAATGGAGAAGAACCGGACAGGGGTATCCACTTGGGAGTCCCTGGCCGCTTGGCCGCCGACCGGCGCCTGACGAGACCCACACGAGAGACGACACTGACGATGCGCTTGACGATCTTCGGCGGCACCGGCCCGACCGGCCGGCTGCTCATCAACCACGCGGTCGAGGCCGGCCACGACGTGGTCGCCTACGCCCGGACTCCGAGCAAACTGCCGACGCACCCGAACCTGACCGCGGTCGAAGGAACGCTCAAGGACGAGGACGCGATCGCGGCCGCGGTCAAGGGAGCCGACGCGGTGCTCAGCGTCCTCGGTCCGACCCGTGACAAGTCCGACTCCGAGACGCTGGTCGAGGGCTACCGCCAGATCATCGCCGCGATGCACGCCCACGGGGTGGAGCGGCTGGTCGCGATGGGCACCCCCAGCATGAAGGACCCCGCCGACGGCCGCGACCTGCGGGTCTCGGCCCTGGTCGCCGCCATCCGCCTGACCGCACGTCCGGCGTACGACGCCCTCGTCGAGATCGGCGGCGTCATCCGCGCCTCAGGCCTGAAGTGGACCGTCATCCGGTTGCCGCTGCTCCACGACGGCCCGGCCACTGCGTCGTTCAATGCCCGCAGCATCGGTCAGAAGGGCGGCCTGAAGCTGTCTCGCGCGAACGCCGCGGCCTACTACCTCGCCCAGGCCACTGCGACCGACCAGGTTGGCCGCATGCCGTTCCTCACCGACAAGTAGCCCCAGCCGACCCACTCAGCGTCGCCCACGAAGGAGTCCCATGAGCGTCGCCGTCTGCCGGTTCGGCCCGTACTCGTTCTGACCCACCCCCTTCCGTCAGATTGATCCGGCGGCCCAGCGGTGCTGAAGCCTGGCTGGGAGGAAACGGCCGAAGACGGTTCCCGCGAAGTGGCCGCCGGCAATCGTCGTACGTTCGTCGTGGTAGTTCTCCAGCACTGCGATCCGGGCCTTGGTTCCGGCTTCGGCGTCGACGTCGAAGCGGAAGTTCCAGTGGGTCTCGCTGATCTGCGCCTGCGTGTGCATGACGTCGCCGAGAATCAGCAGTCGTTGCTCAGTGCCCGGATCCGTGACGAGCAGACTCGTGTGCCCCGGTGTGTGTCCGGCGGTGGCGATCGCCCGAACTCCCGGTACGACGTACTGGGCGGCCGCGAAGAACTGGATGACCGAACTCAGCGGCTTCTGGACCGACTCCGGGTCCGGCCCGGTGAGCTCGGCAGTACCGTTCCAGTAGTCCCATTCGGCTCGGTCGACGAGATGACGTGCGTGCTCGAACGTCAAGCCTGTCGAGGATCCGTCGGTAGTCCACCCGACGTGATCGTGGTGAAGGTGGGTGAAGACCACCGTGTCGATATCGGTCGGCCGGAGGTGTTCTTCGGCGAGGCTCTCCAGCAGCCGGCCGCCGGTGAAGGTGCCCATGCCGGGAATCTCGAAGTCCACGGGTCCCAGTCCCAGATCGACCAGGACCCGGTGCTCGGGCGTGCGAATCAAGAAGGAGCCCACGCTGATCGGCAGCCGGCCGTCGTCGTCGAGATAGGGCGTGTACGCCGCCCACCCGTCCGGCGCCGACGCGGGGAAGAACGCGGTGGGGTCCAGATGAACCTCGCCGTCCGGGAGGTAGGTGATCGTGGTCGATCCGAGGGTGAGTTGGGTTCGTGCTGCCACGGTGAGCATGGGGAGCCTTCCTTTGAGAGCTGACACCACTAACCGTTGGTTAGCCGCTCGCGAGTCGCAAGTACGCACTTGCAAGTGCGCTCGTTGCCCATGAGGCTCTCCATTGGTTAGCGTGATCGCATGGCGCGTTCCCCGATCAGACCCCGGCCCCGTGCTGGGACCCGGCGGCCGGCCCGGGCCCGGCTGGCCGACGGTCACCTGGCCAACGTCTACAGCGCGGCGTGTCCGTCGCGGCAGGCGCTGGACCGGCTGGCGGACAAGTGGAGCGTCCTGCTGATCGGCGCGTTGGAGGCCGGGCCGCGACGATTCGGGCAACTCCGGGACCAGGTCGACGGGATCAGCGAGAAGATGCTCGTGCAGACCCTGCGCAGTCTCGAACGGGACGGCCTGGTCGCGCGCGAAGCGGATGCCGCGGACCGAACCGTCACCTACCAACTGACCGAGCTGGGGCGGACGCTGCAGGCGCCGGTCGCAGCCGTCCGGGCCTGGGCCGAGCAGTACATCAACGACATCGAAGACGCTCGCGCGGCTTCGGACGCCCCGGGCTGACTAACGGGAAGCGGCGGCGCGATCCAGCAGTTCGGCGGTCGCGTCCCACAGGCGGCGCTCGCGGTCGACGTCCTGAGCGATCGGCTGCACCTCGGTCAGCTTGGTCTTCACCACGAATGCGCCGTCGCGAAGGTTCGCCCACTTGTCGTCGACGGCCATCGCCGCCAGCAGCGGCCCGGAGCGCTCCGGCGTCGACACGCCTGGAACGCGGCCCAGGGCCCGGCCGATCGCCTGGAACGCTGCCGGGGCACCGCGGCCGAGCGCCGTACCGGGCATCCAGCCGGGCTCGAAGACCGACACATTGATGCCGGGGCCGGCTCGGCGCTGCAGGTCGTGGGCGTAGTACAGGATCGCCAGTTTGGCGTTGGAGTACGCCGTCATGCTCGGGGAGGCGGTGGACGGGTGAGCGAGCTCGAGGGCATCGGCCCACTGGGCGCCGGCCACGCCGAGCAGCTTGCGCCAGATGTTGGCGTGATAGGTGTTCGAGCCGATCGGCACGATCCGCGCCGGGGCGGCGAACGCGCCGAGCAGGTCGCCGATGAGCTGCGCGTGGGCCAGATAATTCACGGCGAACGTCAGTTCGTAGCCGTCCGCCGAGGACAGCCGGGGGTCGGACGAGATGAGGCCGGCGTTGGCGACCAGTGCACGGAGCGGTCGAATGGTGCCTGCGGCAAGCAATTCTCGTACGGCGGTCGCGGCGGCGCGCACGTCGGCCAGGCTCGCCAGATCGCACTCGATCTCGTGGACGGTCGCCCCGAGGGCACGAGCCTCGTCACCGACGGCGGTCAGCTTGCGGCCGACCAGCAGCAGGTCGGGGCGCTGCCCGTCCGGGCGACCCGCCAGAGCGAGCGTCGCGTGGCGGCCCAGGTTGCGGGTCGGGCCGGTGATCAGAACAGTTCCAGGTTCGGTCATACCTGCAGCATGCGAGCGCCGGCAGGCCGCAACCAGCCGTCCGGTTGTCGTAGGACTGCCAGGGCCAGGACAACTCCGCGGCGCCTCGCGCACACTGGAGTCGTGGAAACGTGGGAGTTCGGCCGGACGGTACGGCGGTTTCGCGACCGGGTGGCGCCCGACGTGGTCGGCGTACCGGTGGGCCGCCGACGTCGGGCGAGCGGGCTGCGCCGGGAGGAGCTGGCAGGGCTGGCAGGTATCTCGGCCGACTACCTGACCCGTCTTGAGCAGGGACGCGCGACCGCGCCGTCGGCGCAGGTCGTGGAGTCGCTCGCCCGGGCACTGCGCCTCGCCGATGCCGAGCGCGACCTGCTCTACCGCTTGGCCGGGCACGCCGCTCCCGGCCCGGAGATCGTGCCGTCCCGCGTTACCCCGAGCGTGCAACGGCTGCTCGACAGGCTCTCGCACACCCCAGTCGTCGTGTACGACGCCAGCTGGACACTCGTGATGGCCAACGCGCCGTACGACGCGCTCATGGGACCGACGACGACCTGGCGCGGCCTGGAGCGCAACGCCGTCTGGCGCAATGTCACCGGCCTGCCGTCTCGGGTGGTGCACACCCCGAAGGAGCAGGCCGAGCACGAGGCCCGCCTCGTCGCCGACCTGCGCCTGACCGCTTCGCGCTATCCGGCCGACCGCGCCTTGCGGCGCCTGATCACCGATCTGACCTCTGGCAGCGAGCGGTTCGCAGAGCTCTGGGAGGCCGAGGCGCCGCTGCCCCTGACCGAGCCCTCCCGACACAAGACCATCGACCACCCGACGGTCGGCCTGATCACCCTGGACTGCGACACGCTGCTCGTCACGCTCGACGACCTCCGCATCGCCGTCTACACCGCCGAACCCGGCACCGAAGACGCCAGCCGCCTCGACCTCGCCATCACCCTCGGCACCCAGTCGCTAGGCGTCGTGTAGCTGGTAGGACTCGTAGCGTTCCAGCCAGGCCGCGCGGACCTCGGGGGAGTGCGCGTCCTGGACGCAGAAGACGTTTCCCTCGGGGTCCGCCATCACTACCCACGGCTGATCGCCTTGGCCGATGTCCACCCTCGTCGCTCCCAGGGCTTCCAGGCGCTTGATCTCCAGCGCTTGGTCCTCGGGGCGCAGGTCGAAGTGCAGCCGGTTCTTGCCTGCTCGGCCGTCCGGCACCTTAATGAACAGCAGGTCCGGTACGACGCAGTCCTCGCGAGTCCCGGCCGCGGGCTCGACCACCCATTCGGGGTCCTCGGCGTGGCTGATCACCCAGTCGAGAGCGGCGGCCCAGAAGCGGGCTACCGGTTCGGGGTAGTGGCAGTCGACGACGACGGCGCCGATCCGCAGGCTCATGTGCGTCCTCCGTCCAGATAGGTGATCACGGCAAGCACTCGGCGGTGGTCGTCGGCAGTGGCCGAGATCTGCAGCGTCGACAGGATGCTGCCGACGTGTTTCTCGACGGTGTGTTCGCTGATGAACAGACGGTCCGCGATCGCCTTGTTGGTCAGGCCTTGGGCCATCAGCGACAAGACGTCGAGCTCCCGCGCGGTGAGGCGGTCCACCGGGTCGTCGGCGCGCCGGCGGTCGGCGACCAGTTGGGTGACGACGGACGGATCCAGGACGGAGCCGCCGGTGGCGACGGTCCGGATGCTCGCGGCGAGTTCGTCGAGTTTGCCGACCCGGTCCTTGAGCAGGTAGCCGATCCCTTCGGTCCCAGCCGCGAGCAGCTCGACGGCGTACGACGCCTGGACGTGCTGGGACAGGATCAGGATGCCGACTCGCGGCCACCGCTCGCGGATCGTGCGCGCCGCGCGCAGACCCTCGTCGGTGAAGGTCGGCGGCATCCGGATGTCGATGATCGCGACCTCGGGCTGCGCGGTCGCGACCAGTTCGAGCAGTTCGTCGGCGTCGGCGGCCAGGCCGGCGATCTCGAAGCCGGCCTCCGTCAGGAGGCGCGCGACGCCCTCCCGCAGGATGACCGCGTCGTCGGCGATCACTACGCGCATGGCAGCTCCACGGTGAGTGTCGTCCCGGCACCGGCCGGACTGTGAATCGTCAACGTTCCTCCGAATCCTTCGACCCGGTCGGCCAGCCCGCGCAGGCCGCCGCCGTCCCGTGCCGAGGCACCACCCACGCCATCATCGGTGATGCGCAGGAGCAGCCGGCCGTCGCGCGTCTCGGCAGTGACGGTCGCTTTGCCGGCCCGAGCGTGTTTGGCCGCGTTCGTCAGCGCCTCGCCGACCACGAAGTACGCCGCGGCTTCGATCTCGGCCGGTACCTCGTCGGTCAGTCGCGTGTCGGCAGTCGCTGGTACGACGGAACGCCGTACCAGGTCGTCGAGCGCCGCACCGAGCCCGCGCTCCATCAGTACGGCGGGCCGGATGCCCTGGCTGAGCGTGCGTAGCTCACCCATCGCGACCGTCAGGTCATCGCGCGCAGCCGCCAGTGCCGAAGCAGCAGTCGTCGAGGAGTTCTCGAGCGTTGCCTCGGCCAGCGCGATCGACAGCGCGATGGAGACCAGTCGCTGCTGAGCGCCGTCGTGCAGGTCGCGTTCGATCCGGTGCCGCTCGGCTTCGGTTGCACGGACGAGGCGCTCCCGCGACGCGCGGAGCTCGGCGAGGCGTGCTTCGAGGTCGGCACGCAGCCGCTCGTTCTCCAGCGCCATGGCCGCCGCGGCGCAGACGGAATTCACCAGCTCGGGCTCGTCCTGCAGCGCGGCGTCGTGGACGAGCAGGGCGACCGGCTGCCCGTCGCGCTGGACCATCGTGGTCGCCCGATCGTTGTCGGGGGCAAACGGTTGGCCGGCCGCGTCGACGTACGTCGAGGTGTCTGGAAGCCAGTAGGCGACCTGGAGATCCGGATCGCCGAGCGCGCGACTGAGCGACTCGCGCAGGTCGGCCGACGGCCCGTCGAGCTCGACCACGAGTTGCGCGACGGCTCCGCGCGCGAGCTGTCGCTGCACCAGCGAGGCCAGAATCGCGATCGGTACGGCGGCGAACACCAGCCCACGCATGAAGTTCGGAGCCGGCCCCAGCGGCTCGCCGGCCACGTCGTTGACGATCGTCAACGCCAGGGCCGCGCAGAATGCGCCACCCGTCCACAGCACGGGCGCCACGGCCCGTCTGACCGGCAGGGTCGCGCGACGAATCCGCCGGACGAACAGCACCGCCGTGAAGACACTGATGACGAGAGCCGCGCTGCGTTGGAACTGCAGAATGCCTTCGGCCAGCGCATCGTCGCGGACGATCTGCAGCGCGTTCCGGGGACATCCGCCGCAGACGGAACTGCCGGAGTCGGCGAAGACCAGCCACCCGACTTCGACCACCGCGCCCAGCACCAGCGCGGCGAGGACGAGCGCCCGGTCGAGCCATCCGCTCAGCGCACCGCGCGGGAAGACGAGGATCAGATAGATCACGCCGATCAGGTAGCCGTCCTCGAGCGCCGTACCGAGAGTGAACCAGCCACTGTTGTTGCTATAGGCAAGGTACGTCGCGAACCATGCGAAGCCGATGAACACCAGCACGGCGCCGATCCGGCGGCTCGTGCGGTGCCACGACACCAGGCCGCTGCCGATATAGGCCCAGCCGACGGTCACTCCGAGGACAGCGGACATCGCAGCCTCGGCACCGGCCTCCTGACGGCTCTGACCGACGAGGGCGATCACCCCCAGACCGGCCACGAAGGCCAGTGATCCCCACAGCGCAGTACGCAGCACGGTCCTGAGCATGCCTGCAATCGGGGGTCGGCGCCACACCCGCTGGCCACCACTGCGACGTACCGGCTGGCCGGTACGCCGAACTCCGGGTCGCCGTCTGCCGCGGCGGCCGGCCGACGACCAGAGTTGAGGAAAGACAGCAACCAGGACGGAGCAGGCCATGAACACCACCTCGCAGCGACTCCTCGCCGCAACGCTGGCGACCTTCGGCATCGTGAGTGCCATTCCCATTCCGCTCGCCGGGCTCGACTTCGCCGGCGTGCTCGACGTCTTCGGCATCGACGGCGGCGACAGCCCGCGCGGTGTCGTCGGGCTGGTGATCGCGGCCGCCGTACTGACGATCGCGGTCCTTGGACTCGCCTGTGTGGGAGTCGTGCTTGCCGCGCTCGGCTCGGCGGCCGCTCGCCCGATCCTGATGGTGGCCGCGCTGGCAGGTGTCGTCACCGCTCTGGCCAGCTGGTTGCCGGCCGGACTGCTGCTCGGCCTCGCCGCCTACCTGTGCGGACCGGAGACGTCTCCGGTCGGGGTCCGCCGCCCGGCGGTGAGCTGATGACCGCCGTGCGCCTGCCCGCGGAGCGTCGACGGGGTCTGCTCGTCCCAGGTCCGCCCGGTGGTGAGCTGGTAGCTACCACCGTGCAACCGCCCACGCATCGTCGGCGGGGTCTGCTCGTCCACACGATCCTCCCGGTGACAATCGGCGGCTTGGCCGCCGTCGCGATCGGCGCTGAAGGCGGCACCGCCTCGGCCGTGATGATGTGCGCCGCGATCTATCTCGCGGCGGCCGTCATCGGTCGTCCGAACGCCGCTTGGTGGAGTTTCGCCGCCGGGCTCCCGCTGATCGGGCTCGGCGCCGTGCTCGACAACGAGTGGGTGACCCTGGTCGTGCTCGGACTGGCCCAGGCTGTCCTGTTCGTGGTCGGCCTTCGCCGGGGGAGCTGGACCCAGCGTCACAATCGCCGGCAACTGGGGGCCGCCGTCGGCTTCGGCACCCTCGCCGTCGTCATCGGCGCAGCGACCGCGGGCGGTGGCTTCACCGTGATCGCGTCGGCTCTCGTGATCGCCGGACTGGTCGGTCACGCCCTGTGGGACTCGATCCATCACCACCGCGACGTGGTGGTGTCCCGCTCGTACTCCGCGTTCTGCGCGGGCCTCGACGCGGCCCTCGCCGTCGTCGTCATCATCTCGATCCTTGCCTAGGAGGCAGTCAGCCATGAACGACTACACCACCACCGTCACCATCCGCCGTGACCCGGCCGACGTGTTCGCGGCGATCCTCGACACCCGGGCCTGGTGGAACGCCTCGATCGAAGGCGCCACTACCGAGCCGGGTGACGAGTTCGCCTTCGAGGTCCAGAACCTGCACCGGACCCGGATCCGCGTGACCGACGTCGTACCGGGCCGTCGCGTCGAGTGGCTCGTCGTCGACAACGCCTTCGGCTTCGTCAGCGACCAGACGGAGTGGATCGGCAACCGGATCGTCTTCGAGCTGAGTCCCGCGCCGGAGGGGACGGCGGTCACCTTCACTCAGCACGGTCTGGTCCCCGACTACGAGTGCTACGACGTCTGTTCCAACGCCTGGAACTTCTTCGTCGCCGACAGCCTGCGCAATCTCGCCGAGACCGGTCGGGGGCAGCCCGAAGTCACCGCGGCCGACACCGCCGACGTCCCCCGCGACGACTTCTTCCAGCCCAATCCGCCCGCCTGAGAGCTATCCGGTGGCGGCGGCCTTCTTGACGACGTCCTGGATGATGCGTTCGGCAACGGTCCGCAGCTTGGTGTTGGTGTCCTGGGAGATCCGGACCAGGAACGCGAACGCGCGGTCCGGATCGATCGTGTAGCGCTCCATCACGATGCCGACCGCCTGGCCGATCACGTTGCGGGTGATCAGGGCCGCGTTCATGCTGGCGTCCTGGCGGGCCCAGCCCATCGCGACCGCGATCAGGCCGGCGAACAGCGCGCCGAGCGCTCGGGTGTCGTTGTCGATGGTGTGCGGCTGGTCGGAGTACAGGTTCAGGGCTCCGCGGGCATGGGGTTCGGCGCGGAACTGGAACGCGATCTGCGCTCCGAAGCCCAGGGCCGCGGCCTTCGGTCCGTACTGCGGCCAGCGCGGATCGGTGGCGAGATCGCCGGCCTCGACCACCGGCTCCGCGAGCGCGGCCTCCAGGCACGGTCCTTCCCGCAGCTCGTACTGCAGCTGATCGGCCTGGACGACGCGTTGATCGGTCGGCGCCAGGGTCTCGATCGTGCCGTCCCGGCTCGTGATCGACAGGCTCGCCTGGTCGATGCCCGGGACTGTGTCGATGACGCTGGCCAGCAGTTGCTCGAGCGTCTTGTCCAGATCGATCGGCGCCCGCAGCGTGGCGGCGGCCGCCGTCATCACGGCGGCAAGATCATCGGACGGATCCGAGGTCATCGACTCTCCTATCGGTGCCCGCAGCCGGGCTCACTCACAGTTGTGCACCAGCAGCGTGCCAAGCGCCAGCCCACACGGCAACTATCACTCCGCGTAGCGGTCCGACCCCCGATTCACCGCTGGGCACTCCGCGCTCACCGAAGTATCCGATCTGGTCGACCGGGTGTTACAGAGTCGAAGGTCCCGAATCCGGCGGCGATGGCTAGCTGGCTCGGCGGGTGGTGTCTTCGATCAGGCCAGCGGCGACGTCGCGGAGTTTGAGGTTGCCGGTCTGGGAGGTGCGGACCAGGAAGGCGAAGGCACGGTCCGCGTCGAAGCGGTAACGCTCCATGACGATGCCGATGGCTTGGCCGATCATGCTGCGGGTGTCGAGGGCCTGGTGGAGGCTGGCGTTCTGGCGGCTCCAGCCGAGGGCGACGGCGACCAGGTCGGCGAACAGGATGCCGAGCCGGCGGGTTTCGAGATCGAGGCAGTGCGGCTCACTGGCGTAGAGGTTGAGTGCGCCGCGGGCGTACGGCTCGGCGGCGAATTGGAAGCCGATCTGCGAGCCGAGGCCGAGGGCTGCCGCCCTGGGACCGTAGAGCGCCCAGCGCAGGTCGTCGGCCAGGTCCTCGCCCTGCGCCACCGGCTCGGTGAAGGCTGCCAGGCAGGGGCCTTCGCCGAGCTCGTACTGCAGCTCGTCGGCCCGGACCGCGATCGCGTCGGTCGGGGCGAGCGTCTGGATCCGGCCGTTCTTGTCGGTCACCGAGATGCTGGCGTGCTCGACGGACGGAATCGTGTCCACCGCGGCGGCGGTGATCTGACGCAGCGTGTCCGCTTCGTCGATCGGGCAGCGCAGTGCGTTCGAGACCTGGTCCATCGCCTCGAGCAACCGCGGCAGCTCCATGCCGAGACCCTTCACCGGGACGTCTGAACGCCGCCCACGCCAAACAGTCTGCTCCTGCCGCTCCGGTGTGTCGACCCTGCTAGTCGCCGCGGTAGAACGTGACCAGCGTCGACGTGGAGTCCGCGTCGATGATCAGCAGCGAGGGCGGTTCGAGGTCCTCGTCGATCGAGACGGTGGCCGGCTTGGCGATCAGATGCCGCAGTACGACGTCCGCGGTCGTCCCGCCGACCGCGATCACGACGGTGTCGTCGCGCCGGTCGTAGGAGACGTAGCGGAACGGCAGCCGCTCGACCTCCAACTGGTCGCCGAGGCTCGGGTCCAGCACCTCGATGGTCACGTAGTCACCCTCGTGCCGCCAGGTGTGTTGATCCAGGGCGGATTCCCACTCCTCGCGATCGATCTTGTTCCTCGCCTCGATCATCCTGGTCAGCCTCAGAAACCCTTGCTCTGGGTGGTTTCGTCCGCAACGCGAACGCCGTACGTATAGGCGAGCTTGCCGCCCAGCCAGCCGGACGCACCCAGGATGGCCAGCGCGATCAGGCTGAGCACGAACCCCAGCACCGTCGCCTCGTCAGCGTCAGCGGCGGCGCGCACGAAGAAGTTGACGACGAACAGCACGACCGCGACCAGATTGAGCATCATGTGCGTGATTCCGGTCGTGAACGCCCGAGTGCCGCGCGGGATCGTCAGCAGATCCATCAGACCGAAAACAGCAGCCAGTACGGCGCCCACGATGCCGATCCCGATCAGCCAATAAGCGCCCTCGGCAAACGCGCTCTCCTTGTCGTCCGCCGACAGCGCGACAATGTCGAAGACCACACTGGCCACCCAGGCGCCGATCGGCACCGTCACCAGCACCGGATGGAACGGATGCCCGTACGGCCCCGCCAGCGCCGTCTTCGGCCGCTTGGCCCGTTGCGTGGTGTCCATGCTCTCCTCCTCGAAGACCTGAAGCCGGCAGGTGCCTACCCGGTACGGGATGCGCCGCCGGTACCCCGGCAGGAGCGGCGTAACCCGGTGGGTCCGCCTCGCATACGACCCCCTCGGCGGGGTACCTCCGGCTAGCTGGTCACTCGCCGGGAGGTTCTCATGGCCGACAACATCGAGGTGGTGCCGATCCTGTCCCGCGGGCGGCATCGCAATCCGCGGCGCGGCGGTTGTTTCATGGAGTACGCGTCGTACCTGGCCGGGGTCGCCTGGTCGGACCGGCCGGAGTGCACGCATCCGCTGCTGGCGCTGATCGCCCGGGAGGTCAACGACGAGATCTCCGATGCGGGCCGGGTGACGCTGGTGCCGCTGATTCCCGACGTGATCGGGTTGACCACCGACGATGCGCGGCTGATCCCGGCGGTGGTCGTGCGGTGCGTCCGGCCCGTCGTACCGGTGGTGTCGGCGCGGTTCGGCGCCAAGCTCGCCGCCGCTGTGCGCAAGGCGGAGACGTACGCCGGCCGGCCGCCGGTCGGCTACGAGTGGGAAGCGCCGCTGGTGGTCGCGGGCGCCATCCGCGCGATCACCGACTTCCGGGCCGCGGACGGCGATGCGCTCCTGCGCTACGTGCTGACCGAAGCCATCGCTGAGACCCGCAACTGGCTACCCAGCAAGCACGACACCGATCGTTCGAAGGGAGAGCTCCATGCGGGCAATGGTCTATCGAGGTCCGTACCGGGTCCGGGTCGAGGAGAAGGAGCGGCCCAGGATCGAGCATCCCGGTGATGCGATCGTCCGGGTGACCCGGGCCGCGATCTGCGGCTCGGACCTGCATCTGTACCACGGGATGATGCCGGACACCCGGGTCGGAATGACGTTCGGGCACGAGTTCGTCGGCGTGGTGGACGAGGTCGGGCCGGCGGTCCGGACGCTGCAGCCGGGCGACCGGGTGATGGTGCCGTTCAACATCTTCTGCGGCACCTGCTATTTCTGCGCCCGCGGCCTGTTCGCCAACTGTCACAACGTCAACCCGAACGCGACTGCGGTCGGCGGCATCTACGGCTACTCCAACACCTGCGGCGGGTACGACGGCGGCCAGGCCGAATACGTCCGGGTGCCGTTCGCCGACGTGGGACCGAGCGTCATCCCCGACTGGATGGACGACGACACGGCAGTCCTGCTCACCGATGCGGTCGCGACCGGGTACTTCGGCGCGCAGCTCGGCGACATCGTCGAAGGCGATGTCGTCGTGGTCTTCGGCGCCGGGCCGGTCGGCCTGACCGCTGCGGCGTCGGCGTGGCTGATGGGCGCTGGCCGGGTGATCGTGATCGACCACCTGGAGTACCGGCTGGAGAAGGCTCGTACCTTCGCGCACGCGGAGACCTACAACTTCGCCGAACACGCGGACATCGTTGTGCTGCTGAAGAAACTCACCGATCATCTCGGCGCCGACGTGGTGATCGACGCGGTCGGAGCGGAGGCGGACGGCAACCTGCTCCAGCACATCACCTCCGCGAAGCTCAAGCTGCAGGGCGGTTCGCCGATCGCCCTGAACTGGGCGATCGACTCGGTCCGCAAGGGCGGCACCGTTTCGGTGATGGGTGCCTACGGGCCGATGTTCAGCGCGGTCAAGTTCGGCGACGCGATGAACAAGGGCCTCACGCTGCGGATGAACCAGTGCCCGGTGAAGCGGCAGTGGCCACGGCTCTTCGAGCACGTCCGTAACGGCTACCTGAGGCCCGCGGAGCTGATCACCCACCGCATCCCGCTCGAGCACATCGCCGAGGGCTACCACCTCTTCTCGGCCAAGCTCGACAACTGCGTCAAACCGCTCATCGTCCCCACCGCCGCCTGACCCCGGGAGTCCGAGATGGCCTACACCTCCGAACGTCCGCCCATCGCCGAGTCCACCGACAAGCTCCGCGCCCGGATCCCCGGCTGGGGCGCCGACCTCGACCCGAGCGTCCGCCCCGCCGTACCGAAGGAGGTCTACAACCCCCACCCGTACGGCGCGGTCTGGGACTTCCCGGAGCGGCAACCCGAGCACTGGCCCCGCGAGCGGTCGAACGAGCACGCCTTCGTCACTCCCGTCTTCGGTACGTCGTGCCCGCCGCGCGGCGTCTCCGGCGCGATCCGCAAACTCGCCTATCGCCGTTACAGCGAAGGCCGTGCGGCGCACTGGCTGCTCCTGCTCGGCGCCGACCGGGTCGACGCCTTCGGCAGCACGATGCGGTCCTTCATCAGCAGGCATCCCGACAATCCGATCGCCGAGACCGGGATCAAGGCGGAGCTCACGTACCACGGTCTCCGGTCCCGTCGTGGTCAGAAGCGCGCCGATCTGATCCACCAGCCGCTGGACCTCGTGATCGTCAGCTGGCCGTGGATCGCGGCCGCCGTACTGGGATTCCGCGCAATACGGCGGCTGTCCCGACGTTAATAGGCCGCTGGGGCGGGCACCTCGCAGGCTCGAACGCATCCACTTGAGGAGAAGCGAATGTTCTTCCACCGACAGGAACTGCAGTTCAAGGCCACGCCGGAACGCGCGGACGCGGTCTACGCCCGCAAGCTGCAGGAGGTGCTCGGCGGTCAGTACGGGGAGATCACGGTCGCGATGCAGTACATGTTCCAGGGCTGGAACATGCACACGCCCGGGAAGTACCGGGATCTGGTCTTCGGGGTCGGCGCCGAGGAGGTCGGTCACGTCGAGATGCTCGCCACGATGATCGCGCAGTTGCTGGAGAAGGCGCCGCTGGGCATCACCGAGGACGCCGTCCAGGAAGACCCGACGGTCGCGGCCGTGATCGGTGGCACCGACATTCAGCACGCCATCGTGGCCGGGGCCGGGGCTCGCGCGGTCGACAGCATGGGCAATCCCTGGCAGGGCAGTTACATCACGGCCAGCGGCAACCTGCTGGCCGACTTCCAGGCCAATGCCAACGCCGAGATGCAAGGCCGGGTGCAGGTCGCGAGGCTCTACCACATGACCGACGACTACGGCGTCCGTGACCTGCTGTCGTTCCTGCTCGCGCGCGACACGATGCACCAGAACATGTGGCTCGCCGCGGTCGCCGAACTGCAGGAAGAAGGCGCCGAGCTGTTGCCGGTCCCGAGCAACTTCCCGCAGAACAAGGAACACACCGACGTCTCGTACCAGTATCTGAACTTCAGCGACGGCCCGGCCGCCGGCGAAGGGACCTGGGCGAAGGGCCCGACGCCGGACGGGAACGGCGAGTTCACGTACCACGACGGACCCACGACCACGGCTCCGATGCCCGCGCCGACCCGGCCGGACGCACGGTTCTACGGCACGACCGACCTGCCGAACCTGGTGGAGAAGACGGCCGGGAAGGTGCAGGACAAGCTCAAGAAGGAGTAGTCAGCTGACGACCGGCCAGCCGGCCGAGTCCCAGATCAGCCAGTTGATGCCGAGGAAAGGTGTGCCGTCGTCGGCGTAGTAGTGGTAGACGAGGATGTCGTGGTCGGTGTCACCGAAGACGTCTTGATGACCGGGACCGTGGATGGAGCCCTGGGAGGCGAGGATCTCGGTGCCCCCGCCGGAGGTCATCGCGGCGCCGTTGCGATCGCGGAACGGGCCGTTGACCGAGGTGGAGCGGCCGACCATGACCCGGTACGTGCTCTGGGCGCCGCGGCAGCAGTAGTCGAAGGACACGAACAGGTAGTAGTAGTTGCCGCGCTTGACCATGTTCGGTGCTTCGATCGGACCGCCGCCGCGGCCGGCCAGGGCGCGCAGGCTCGAGTCGGAGCGCAGGCCACTTGAGGGGGAGAGGGCGATCTGCTTGATCCCCGACCAGAACGACCCGAAGGACAACCACCATCGCCCCTGGTCGTCGACGACGAGGTCAGGGTCGATGGCGTTGAAGTCGTCGGTGCTCCGGGACTCGATGACGAGACCTCGATGCGTCCAGGTCCCGGAGTTGCCGCTCGGACTGGTCGCGAGGAAGATCGCCGACTTGTTCGAGCCGAAGCTGGAAGCCGAGTAGTACATGTAGTACTGGCCGTTCCGGTACGAGATGTCCGGCGCCCACAGGTTCTTGCTGCCACCTGTGTACGCCGTCGTCCAGGGCGCACCGCCCGGGAACGCCGAGCCGGCGTTGCGGAAGGCGGTCCGATCGTCGGAGGTTTTCAGCGCGATGTTGTCACCGGTGTGGGCTACCAGGTAGCCGCCCCCGGGTCGCTTGACGACGCTGGGGTCGTGGACGACGGTGTCCCCGGTGACCCGGCCTGGTCCTGGATAGGACCAGGCGTTGGGAGCCAGCGCGGTGGTGACCGCAAGGGCTCCCGCGAGCAGGAAGGCCAGCTGTTTCGTCAAGCGACGCATGGTGATCTCTTTCCGTTGAAGTTGCGGGCGGGCAACGGGTGGAGCTGACGGTCAGACAGACAGACTCACGGCGCTCCAGCTGATGGCAGGCAACGTGAGCGTGAGCTTGCCGTCGATCAGTCGGGCCGAGTCGAACGGCTGAGCGGTGACGCGGTCCGGTGTGGTGGCGGAGTTGGTGGCGAGTGGGTCGGTGTCGTGGATGATCACGGCTTCGTCGATCGAGGTCACACCGGCCCGGCTGAGGTCGACGGTGATCTCGATCGGCGCTTCGGTCGAGCGGTTGACGACGAAGAGTGCCAGCCGGCCCTCGTCGTACGTCGCGACCGCGTCGATGGCGGTGACGTCACCGTGCTTGGCCGTGGTGACGATGGGGGAGTCGGTCTCGACGCGCAGCACCTGCCCGGCCGCGAGCCGCGAGGTGATGGCGAACGGGTGGAAGGTCGGCTGCCGCCAGGCGGCGCCACCGGGCTCGGTCATGATCGGGGCGATCACGTTGGCCAGCTGCGCGAGACAGGCGACCGCGACCCGGTCGCTGTGCCGCAGCAGCGAGATCAACAGGTTGCCGAGGACAACGGCATCGGTGACGTTGTACTCGTCCTCGATCCGTCGCGGCGCGACCTCCCACTGGTCGGCCGGCCCGTCGGTACGCCGGGAGCGGTCGCCGTACCAGACATTCCATTCGTCGAAGGAGATGTCGATCCGCTTGCGGCTCTTGAGCTCGGCGCCGACGTGGTCAGCGGTGGCGGTGACGGAGTCGACGAAGTGATCCATGTCGACGGCGGAGGCCAGGAACGACGCGGTGTCGCCGTCGTCGTTGCCGTAGTAGGCATGGCAGGAGATGTAGTCGACGAACTCGTAGGTCTCCCGCAACACCTCCCGCTCCCAGGTGCCGAACAACGGCATCTTCGACGACGACGAACCGCACGCGACGAGCTGCAGGTCCGGCTCGACCATCCGCATCGCACGCGCAGTCTCGGCCGCGAGCCGTCCGTACTCGGTCGGCGTCTTGTGCCCGACCTGCCACGGCCCGTCGAGTTCGTTGCCCAGGCACCACAACTTCACCCCGTACGGCGCCGCTCCGTGCTGCGCTCGCAGGTCGGAGAGCGCCGTACCTCCCGCGTGGTTGCTGTACTCGAGGAGGTCGAGTGCTTCCTGCACCCCGCGGGTGCCGAGGTTGAGTGCCATCATCGGCTCCACACCGGCCTTCGCGCTCCAGCGCATGAACTCGTCGAGACCGAACTCGTTGGTCTCCACGCTGTGCCAGGCGAGGTCGAGGCGGCGCGGCCGGTCCTCGCGCGGGCCGACGCCGTCCTCCCAGCGGTAGCCGGAGACGAAGTTGCCGCCGGGATAGCGAACCACCGAGACGCCGAGCTCCCGCGTGAGTTCGAGGACGTCCTTGCGGAAGCGGTCCTCGTCGGCGGTGGCGTGGCCGGGTTCGTAGATCCCGGTGTAGACGCAGCGACCCATGTGTTCGACGAAGGTCCCGAAGGTGCGGCGGTTCACCGGCGCGATCGGGAAGGCGGGATCGATGGTCAGGTGGGCAGTGGGCACCAGAATGCTCCTGTCATGGTGGCAGTGTTCTTTGTGGAGGACGAGTCATCCCTTGATGCCGGCGTCGCCGACGCCACGGACCACCTGGCGCTGGAACAGCGCGTAGACGATCAGCAGCGGCAGGCCGCCCAGCAAGGCCGAGGCCATGATCTGGGCGTAGCGCAGGCCGTAGGAACCTTGGACGTTCGCGAGCCCGACCGGGATCGTCATCATCGACGGGTCGGTGGTCACGATGAAGGGCCAGAGGAAGTTGTTCCAGGCGCCGATGAACGTGAAGATGCCGACGGCAACCAGGATCGGCCGGGACATCGGCACCATCACGCTCCAGACGATCCGCCAGCGGGAGGCGCCGTCGACGCGGGCGGCGTCCTCGTAGTCGCGGGAGATGCCGTCGAAGAACTTCTTCAGCACGAAGACCATCACCGGCGCGACGACCTGGGGGAGCACGATGCCCCAGTAGGTGTCGACCAGGCCGAGCCCGGTCATCTCCTGGAACAGCGGCACGATCAGGACCTGCGGCGGCACCAGGATGCCGGCGACGACCAGGCCGAAGATGATCCGGCGACCCGGAAACTCGGTGCGGGAGAAGCCGAACGCGGCGAGGACGGAGACGAGCAGGGTCAGGACGGTGACCAGCACCGAGACGACGCTGCTGTTGACGAACCAGCGGATCAGGTCACCCTGGTCGAGGATGCTGCGGTACGCATCCACGGTCGGTGCCTCGGGCAACCAGGTGATCGGCGATCGGGTGGTCTCCGGCTCCGGTTTGAGCGAGGTGGACAGCGCCCAGAGTAGCGGGACCAGCCAGATCACGCCCAGGATCGATGCACCGACCGCAGTGGCGACCTTCGGAAAGGTCCAGGTGGCCTTCATGCCGCGTCCTCCTTCGAGCCGGAGAACAGCTTGAACTGGAGCACCGCGACGACCACGATGATCGCGAAGAACATGTACGAGATCGCGGAGGCGTAGCCGATCCGGTAGTTCGTGAAACCGTTCTGGTAGATGTACTGGATGATCGGCCGGGTCGCGTAGTTCGGTCCGCCGTTGGTCATCAGATAGATCTGGTCGAAGATCTTCAACGACGCCACGAGTTGCAGGACGGCGATCAGTGCGGTCGTCCGGCTCAGCAGCGGCAGCGTGATCCGGAAGAGTTTCTGCCGTTCGCTGGCGCCGTCGATCGATGCCGCCTCGTAGACCTGCTCCGGAATCCCTTGCAGGGCGGCAAGATAGAGCAGGAAGTTGAACCCGACCGTCCACCAGACGGTCGTAATCACGACGGCGAGCATCGCCCGGTTCTCCGTGTTCAGCCAGTCGATCTCCGCGAATCCGCCGGCCGTCAGCAGCCCGTTGATCAGGCCGAATCCGGGCTCGTAGATCCAGACCCAGATCAGGGTGACGACCGTGGCCGGCAGGACGAACGGAGCGAAGTACGCGAACCGCAACAGCCAGCCGAGGAGGCCGGTGCGGTTGGCGAGGAGCGCCATCACGAGCGCGATCAGCACCAGCGGTGGCGTGCTCATCGCGGTGAAGACCAGCGTGTTCTTCAGCGAGGACCAGACTGCGGAATCGCCGAACATCTCGCGCCAGTTCTGCAGGCCGAGGAACTCCTGGCCGACACCGGCCAGGCTCGTGTTGAAGAAGCTGTTCCACAACCCGGAGATGGTCGGCCAGATCAGGAACACCGCGAACAGCAGCAAGAACGGGCCGACGAAGAGCAGGCCGGCCCAGCGCTCCTGCCAGGGCTTTCTCGAAGTTGGTAATGACACGACTGGCCTCCTAGACCGGGGACGGAGTGTCGAGGAGCTTCTGGGTCGCCGCTTTGAACTGCGCGAGCGCGGCTTTCGGCGTCGCCTGACCGGAGAAGACACCGCTGAAGGCGGCGCCGGCCTCGTTCTGCAGCTGCGCTCCCGAGCCGCTGAACCAGGCGTCGGGATCGAACAGGACATCGGGAGCCACGCTGCGGTACTCCGCCTGCGGTTTGAGGCTCAGATACTCCTTGCTCTTCACCACTGGCTGGTACGCCGGGATGTGGCCGCCGACCGCCCATTCCGTGCTGTTCTTGAGCATCCAGGCGATGTACTCCACGGTCGCTTTCGTATCGGCGCGGTTCCGGTTCGCCTGATGCGGCAGGACGAATGTGTGCGCATCACCGGCGTACTTGGGGACGTCGTACAGGACCGGGAAGGGGGCCATGCTGAACGGCATCTTCGCGGTCTGGTACGTCGTCACCTCCCACTCGCCGTTGAAGCTCAGACCGGCCTCGCCGTTGCTGAACTGGGCGACCAGTGCGGCGTAGTTGGACGAGCGCGGGGTGAGACCGTCGGCCGCGAGCTTCGCCATCAGGGTCAGCGCTTCGAGTGCCTTGTCGTCATCGAGCACCAGGCGCTGACCGGACTCGTCGAAGAACTTGCCTTCGAGCTGTCCGTAGAGCGTCCACCACATCCGCCACGGGTTCGTGGTCTCGATCGAGGCGGCGAACTTGCCCGTCGTCTCCTTGACCGCCTTGAGCATGTCGAGGAACGCGGGGACGCCGGTCACCGGTTTGATCCGCCCATCGGGGGCGAGCAGCCCGGCCTTCTCGCAGATGTCGGTGTTGTAGTACAGGACGAACGGGTGCTGGTCGAGCGGAACGGCGTACAGGACGCCGTCGACGTGGCACTTCTGCCAGATCTCCGGGAGGAAATCGGACTCGCTGATACCGGCCTCGTTGAGCAGGTCGACAGGGATCGGATCGAGCATCGTCGTCGGGCTGAAGCCCTTCAGCCGGGACAGGTGCAGGGTCGCCACCTCCGGCGCGCGCCCACCGGCCGCCGACATCGCGAGCTTGGTGTAGAACGGCGGTCCCCAGGCGAGGGTGTGGGCCTCGAACCGGACGTCAGGATGCTGCCTGACGTACTCCTGGTGGATCTGTTGCAGGCGGGCGCCGTCACCGCCGCCGAAGAGGTTCCATTCGCGGACCCGGGCGTCCGGGCGCGCGGTGCTACAACCGGTCAGGGCGAGTGTTCCGGCGCCGAGCAGTCCACCAAGTACTGCTCGACGGCCTGGGCGTGCGGGGGCGGAGCCGTCGGACATGCAGGGTTCCTCCGACCTTCTACATCGGTGTACTACATCGGTGTAGAAGAGAGGATGCCTGCCGGCGACCGGTCGGTCAAGACGTCAGCCGGCGGTGGATTCCCGGATGTGCAGCTGGTACGGCGCCACGAGTTCCTCGTGCTCGGACTCGTCACCGCCCATCCGCCGGACCAGCAGATCGACGGCCGTGCGCGCGATGTGCACCCGGTTCGGGTCGACCGTCGTCAGCGTCGGAGTGCTGTACTCGGCCTCGTCGATGTTGTCGAACCCCGCCACCGCGATGTCGTCGGGAATCCGGATGCCGTGCGCGGTGAGCGCACGGATCGCCCCGAGCGCGAGCGTGTCGTTCAGGGCCAGTACGGCGTCGAAATCACGGGTCCGCGTGAGCAGGGCGTTCAAGGCCTCGGCACCACTCGAGCGATGCCACTGACCACCCGAAACGGCCAGATCCTTCGGTACCGGTACGCCGTACTCCGCGTGCGCGTCGAGGTACGCGCGGTACCGGATGGCCGCCGTACCGATCTGCTCGGTCGGCTTGCACCCGACCACCGCGATCCGGCGCCGGCCCTGTTCGAGCAGGTGCCGGACCACGGCCTTGGTGCCCTCGACGTTGTCGATCATCACGTGGTCGACCGGGCCGTGGAAGATGCGCTCGCCGAGCAGCACCATCGGGCTGCCCGAGCGCAGGACGCCGACGTCCTCCTGGCCCAGCCCGAGCGGGCTGTAGAGCAGACCGTCGACCAGGTGTCCGCGGGGACGGGCGAGCGCGGTGAGCTCGCGCTCACGGTCGGCGTTGGTGGTCTCGATCATCACCGTCAGTCCGTGCCCGCCGGCCGCCGCGATGGCCGCGTCGGCGAGCTCGGCGAAGTACGGATTGCTCAGCTCGGGCAGCACCAGCGCGATCACACCGGTCCGGCCGGACTTCAGCGTCCGCGCCGAGATGTTCACCCGGTAGCCGAGGTCGTCGATCGCCGCGAGCACCCGGACCCGGGTCTCCTCCCGGATGTACGGATACCCGTTCATCACGTTCGACACGGTCTTCGGCGACACCCCCGCCTGGCGCGCGACATCACGCATCGTCACCGCCACCAGCGCACCTCCCGACCCCCGCTCATGAAGACTTACGGTAATCCACGTCCACGGCGGTGTGCTGCACGGCGTCGGTGAGGGTGAGCTGAGAGGTGACGCGATAGCGGTCGCCGCGGTAGGCGGCGCGGGTGTACTCGAAGAGGCGTCCGTGCTGGTCGCGGGTCAGCCGCTCCAGGGTGAGGATCGGCGCGCCCGCGGTCAGTCCGAGGAGCTCTGCTTCGGCCGGATCCGCTGCGGCGGCTTCGTGGGTCTGTTCGGCATCGGTCGGGATGACGCCGTACTGGTCGCGGAGCAGGGCGTAGAAGGAACCGGTCTCCAGGGCGGCGATGTCGAGACCTGGGACCAGCTCGTCGAGGACATGGATGGTCTCGACCGACATCGGCTGGCCGTCGACGAGGCGCTGGCGGGCGATCCGCAGTACGGCGGTGGTGGGTTCGATGCGCAGTCGGCTGCCGATCGCCATGCCGGCCGGGATGACGGAGTGGCTCAGGATGCGGCTGGTCCAGGTGCCGGGAGCCGGGGGATAGCCGGCCCCGCCGGAGCGGGCGGGACCGCCGACGATCTCCTGCGCGATCTTCGGCGAGCCGACGAACATGCCCCGGCCGTGCTGGCGGACCAGCCAGCCGTCGCGGACGAGCTCGTCGACTACCGAACGCAGGGTGGGGCGGGAGATGCCGAGGTCCGCGGAGAGCTGGCGCTCGGACGGGATCGCCTGACCGATCGCCCTGGCTTCGATCAGGCCGATCAGGTGCTCCCGGGCGCGATCGCGCTTTCGCAGACTGGCTGTCACTACGCTCCCTCGAGCTGACGCTGTTAGCTGTAGACGCGAACGTAGTCGACCAGCATCTTCGCGGGGAACCGGGTGGAGGAGTTCGGCGGGCCGGGCCAGACGCCGCCGACGGCGAGATTCAGCAGCAGGTAGAACGGATGGTCGAAGACCCAGTCCGCACCGGCCGGGATGTCCGCCGGTGTGACGGTGTGGAACGGCTGGCCGTCGACGGTCCAGACGACCTTGTTCGGCGACCACTCGACGGCGTACAGGTGGAAGGCATCGGCCCACTTCCGGCTGCTGGTGGTGCTGCCGCCGGGGCCGTTCTCGGAGTGGTAGCCCGGACCGTGCACGGTGCCGTAGAGCGTGTACGGCTCGTTGCCGACGATCTCCATGATGTCGATCTCGCCGTTGTTCGGCCAGTCGACCTCGTCGATGTTCGCGCCCATCATCCAGAACGCCGGCCACAGGCCCGCGCCGTCCGGAATCTTGATCCGGGCCTCGAACTTCCCGTACGCCTGCTCGAACTTGGCCTTGGTGGTGATCCGGCCCGAGGTGATGTCACAGGTGCCGTACTGGCAGTTCTCCATCCCGGCCAGCCGCTCCTTGCGCGCCTGGATGACGAGATTGCCCGCGCCGTCGGTCGAGACGTTCTCCTTGCGGCTCGTGTAGTACTGCCATTCCTCGTTGCCCCACTGGGGTTCGCCCCCGGTCTCCAGGTTCCATCGGCTCGCGCTCGGTCGGGTTCCGGCGGGCGAGTTGAACTCGTCCTGCCAGCTGATGGCCAGGGCTTGTCGCGGGTCGGGCTTCTCGTAGGCGCCGGCCGGCGCGGTGGTCAGGGCGGGTGAAACGACGGCAGCCGCGAGCAGTGCGGCCACCAGGCGGGTTCGTCTCATGACACCTCCGATGTAGGGATGCCGAGGACCGTCTCACACTGGACAAGAAGTGGTCAATAAGTTGCTGTAGACTGCCTCGATGGTGATGAAGAGACTCCTGCTGGCGGTGGGCCTGCTCGCGGGGCTGAACGCTTGTGCGGATACCGGCGACGACGGGGGCCGGCCGGAGCTCGTCTGGGCCGACGAGTTCGACGGCTCGGGACCGGTGGACGCGAAGTCCTGGAACGTTGTCACCGGCAACAAGGAGTTCGACGGCTGGGGCAACGAGGAGCTGCAGTACTACACCGCCGACAGCCTGGCCCGCGACGGCAAGGGCAATCTCGCGATCACCGCCGCGAAGGCGGATCCCGCAGCGGACCTGCCCTGCTGGAACGGGAAGAACTGCGAGTACACCTCGGGTCGAATCACCAGTGAGGGCAAGGTCTCGCTGCAGAACGGGCGGGTCGAGGTGCGGATGAAGGTGCCGGCCGGCGTCGGGCTGTGGCCCGCGTTCTGGATGCTCGGCTCCGGCGCGGACGAGTGGCCGAACGGCGGCGAGATCGACGTGATGGAGTGGGTCGGCAACGAGACGAGGACGATCTACGGCACGGTGCACGGACCCGGCTACTTCGACGACGCCGGCATCCAAGGGGAGATCGAGCTGCCTGCTGAGCTGAGCGACGACTTCCATGTGTTCGCCGTGCAGAAGAGCCCCGAGCGGATCGCCTGGGAGGTCGACGGCAGGACGTTCTTCGAGATGACCCCGGACAAGCTGCCGAAGGGCAAGCAGTGGGTCTTCGAACGGCCCTTCTACCTGCTCTTCAATCTTGCGGTCGGCGGCCCGTGGCCCGGCAATCCGACCGACGAGACAGAGTTCCCCGCAACTCTGCTCGTCGACTACGTGCGGATCTACCGGTAGTAGCAGGCGTCAGCTGCAGAGGGCGGTGTCGAGGGTCTTGGCGACGCGCTTGGCGTCGTCGATGGTGGTCGGCATGGCTGTGACCACCAGGGCTGCCTCACGGCCGTCGGTGGTGACGGCGTTGCGGGTCTCGAAGCCGAAGATGTCACCGCCATGGGTCCAGGCGAAGCCGCCACACGACAGTGGGAGCTTGGCGATGCCGAGGCCGTAGTCGCCGTCTCCGTTGACGTCGAGGTCCGGCGCCGGGACCGTGCTGAGCATCTGCTGCAGCTGCGCGGGCTTCAGCAGCTTGCCGTCGATCACAGCGCTGAAGAAGCGGTTCAGGTCGCCGGGGGAGGCGATCATCTGGCCCGCCGCCCAGCCCAGCGAGGGCTCCATCTCGGTGACGTTGACGGGTTTCCCGTCCCGAGTGGTCTTGAAGTAGCCCTGCGGATGCGGGCCGAGGATCCGCTGGTCGCCGACGGCCGGCCAGTAGGTGTCGCGCAGCCCGATCGGCTCGATCACGCGCCGGGTGATCTCCTCGGCGATCGGCCGCCCGGTCACCTTCTGCACGATCAGTCCGGCCAGGATGTAGTTGGTGTTGCTGTACTCCCAGCCCTTGCCCGGCGGGAACAACGCCTTCTTGGCCAGGGCGACGTCGACCATCTCCCGGGGTTCCCAGTAGGTGTGCTGCAGCTCGGGATAGCCCGCGGCGAGGAGTTCGTCGTAGTCGGGGATGCCGCTGGTGTGCTGGAGCAGTTGCCGGACAGTGATCTTGCGGCCGTCGATCCCGTCACCGCGAACCATGCCCGGCAGGTACTTCTCGATGGCGGTGTCGAGTCCGATCTTCCCTTCACCGACCAACTGCAGGACGACCACCGAGGTGAAGGTCTTGGTGTTGCTTCCGATCCGGACCCGGCTGGCTCGCGGTACCGGCGCCTTCGTGGCGAGGTCACCGACACCGGCGGTGTAGGTGCGGGCCCGGCCGGACCGGTCTCGCACCGTGACGATCGCGCCGGGGAAGCTGGGACCCGCGACAAGTCCGTCAAGACTCTTTTGTACGGCGTTGTCCGGGTGGCGGGCGCTGTCGATCGCGGCCGGTGCGGCGGTGGTGCCCAGACCGGCGATCGCGGCGACCGACACCGCGGTCATGGTGAGCCGGCCGAGCCGGCGACGGGAGGATTGATTTGTCATGACCGCAACGCTAGAAGCGCGGCGACCGCCGATCGATGGAGCTAGCAACCCGATCGTGGTAGAGCCTGCTGTACCTCGAGTGGCCAGCTGGCGGGATGTTGGCGGCGCGGCGATCTTCCTAGCGTTGAGGCATGACGAAAACGATGCCGTTGCCCGCCGCCGTTCGGGTGCAGGAACTGACCAGGACGTACGACGTCGCCGGACAACCGGTCCACGCCCTCGCCGGAGTCGACGCGACCTTCGTGCGCGGAACCTTCACCGCGGTCATGGGACCGTCGGGCTCAGGTAAGAGCACGCTCCTGCAGACCGCGGCCGGTCTCGACCGTCCCACCTCCGGCCGGGTGTTCGTCGGTGACACGGAACTGTCGGGGTTGTCGGAGACCGCGTTGACCAAGTTGCGCCGTACCAAGATCGGGTTTGTCTTCCAGCTGTTCAACCTGATCGGCGCGCTGAGCGTCGAGGAGAACATCACCCTGCCGCTGCGGCTCTCCGGTGCGCGGCCGGACCGCCGCTGGCTGAGCGAGGTCGTCGACCGGGTCGGTGTGACGTCGTTGCTCCAGCGGCGACCCTCCGAACTGTCTGGTGGCCAACAGCAACGAGTTGCGATCGCCCGTGCGCTGGCGGTCCGCCCGGACGTCGTCTTCGCCGACGAACCGACCGGCGCGCTGGACGGTCAGACGGCATCCGACGTACTGGCACTGTTGCGGTCGATCGTCGATGACCACGGTCAGACGATCATCATGGTGACCCACGACCCGGTGGCGGCGTCGTACGCCGATCGCGTGCTGCTGCTCGCCGACGGCCGGGTCGTTGCCGACACGCCGCGACTCGGTGTCGACCGGATCGCCGCACAGCTGGCCTCGCTCGGTCGCAGGCAGGAGACGGCGGCATGACCGGGATCGCGCTACGTCTGGTCAGGCACCGGCCAGGCAGCGTCCTGGCAACACTGATCGCGCTGATCGCGGGCGTGACGATTCTGACCAGCATGGGCGCGTTGGTGGAATCCGGACTGCGTCCGCCGCCCGCGCCGCAGCAGTACGTGAACGCCGAGATCGTGGTCGCCAAACGCGAGCTGACCATCACGGGCAAGCAGTTGGGCGATCCCTACACGGCGACCGTTCAACTGCCCGAGCCTGCCTCGCTGCCGGCTGGTTTGGCGACCGAACTGCGGAAGGTGCCTGGCGTCGAGCGGGTCGAGACGACTCCGGCCGGCGCTGGACGGGCGGACGCCTTTGCCGTGTCGGTGGAGCGGCAGGCCGACCGTGCTGCCGTCACCGACGCCGTCGACAAGGTCGCCGGATCCGTGGGCGCCACGGCGTACACCGGCCGCGATCGGGCGCTCGTCGAGCGGCCGGATATCGCTACGGCGCGCGGACTGCTGGTGCAGATCGGTGCAGCCTTCGGCGGGTACGTCGTTCTGCTCGTGGTGTTCGTGGTCGCGGGAACCATCGGGCTGTCGATTCGTGGTCGGCGCCGCGATCTGGCGTTGCTGCGGGCAACTGCCGCGACGCCGGGGCAGGTTCGGCGGATGCTGATGGCGGAGGCCGCCGTACTGGGTCTCGCGGGTTCGGTGATCGGCGTACCGGCTGGGTTGCTGGCGAGTCGATGGCTGGGGGAGCAGTTGGTGGTGCGCGGGTTTGTGCCGGCCGACTACACGCTTGCGATCGGCCTCCTGGCTGCGCCGGCCGCTGTCCTGCTGATCGTCGTGATTGCGCTCGGCGCAGCGTTGCTGGCCAGCCGGCGGCTCTCCGGGATTCGCCCGGCCGAGGCGCTGTCGCAGATCGCGGTCGAGCCCGCGCGGCTGAGCAAGGTGCGTCTCGGCTTCGGGATCGCGTCCCTTGCCGGAGCGATCTCGTCCAGCGCCGTGTCCGTCGGAGCAGGTGGACAAGCAGCGCTGGCCGGGGCGGTCGGCATGCTGTATCTGTTCGTCATCGCGGTTGCCTTGCTGGCGCCGTGGATCAACAGCCTCACTGCGCGCTACCTCGCGCCGATTCTTCAAGCAGGCTTCGGGACCAGCGGCTATCTCGCCGCGAAGAATCTCGCTGCCAACGCGCGCGGCGGTGCCACTGTGCTGACCGCTCTGGTGCTCTCGATCGGCTTCGGTGGGTCGGTGTGGTTCCTGCAGGACAACGTGGAGCGGCAGACCGTTCAGCAGTTGGCGGCGGGGACGCTCGCGCAGTACACAATGCTCGCGCCGGAAGGCGTCTCGAATGCCGAGGTCGAGAAGCTTCGCCGGGCCCCTGGGGTCGAAGCTGTCACGGCGATGCGTCCGACGTCGGTGATTGTGAAGGTGATGGACACCCTCGAGGTCGTCCCGGCCCAGGCGATCGACGTGTCCGACAGCAAGACGACGCTCGACCTCAAGGTCAGCGACGGCAGTCTGGCTGATGTCGGGCCGGAGAGCATCGCGGTCTCGGCGACACAGGCATCGTCGCGGAACTGGAAGGTCGGCGACCAGGCTGACCTCTGGCTCGGCGACGGAACGGTGAAGAAGCTGCGGATTGCGGCGATCTACGAACGCGGTCTTGGGTTCGGCGACGTCGTCCTGTCTCCGGCGACGGTCGGTCGGCCGCCGACCAAGCTGCTCATTCGGGCGACGGCGGACGCCGTACCGGCGCTGAAGGGTGCCGTTCCTTCCGAGCAGTCGACGGCTGCGGTCTCCAAAGACCTGGCGATCAGTGCTTGGCTGAACAAGTTGCTGATCACGGTGATGGTTGGCTTCGCCGCGTTGGCGGCAGCGAACACCATGACGATGGCTGCTCTCGCCCGCCGCCGCGAGCTGGCCGTTCTCCAGTTGGCCGGTGTCACCACTCGCCAGCTGAAGCGCATGGTCCGCGCCGAACAAGCCGGCCTGCTGGGCGTCTCGGTCCTGATCGGCGGCGCGATCGCGGCCGTCACTCTCACCGCGGTCGTCTACGCCCTGACCGGCGGCGCAGTTCCATACGTGCCGCTGACCGGCGTACTGGCAATCCTCGGGGGTGCGACGCTGATCGCGATGGCGACCACGATCGTCCCGATCGCCCGGCTGCTCCGGCAGTCGGCACTGGCCGGGGCATCGACTCGGACCGGCTGATTCGGGATCGGCGCCGCGGGTACCAGCGACGCATGTTCGATGGCTTTGAGCTGGAGCGGATCAAGGTCGGCGAGGTCAGTCTGCGAGTGCGTCACGGCGGCTCCGGGCCGCCGGTCGTGCTCCTGCACGGACACCCCCGAACCCACACGACCTGGTGGCAGGTGGCGCCGCGCCTCGCGGAGGACTTCACCGTGATCTGCCCCGACCTCCGCGGGTACGGCGAGTCGGACAAACCGCCCGCTGACGACGACCACTCGCAGTACTCGAAGCGAGCGATGGCAGGCGATATCGCGCACCTGATGTCCGAGCTCGGCCATGAACGCTTCGCCGTCGTCGGCCACGACCGAGGCTCGTACGTCGCCTACCGGACCGCGATGGACTGGCCGGACCGCGTCAGCAAGCTCGTGGTGATCGACAGCGTCCCAGCCGTCGAGGCCCTCGAACGCGCTGACGCCAAGTTCGCCGCGGCCTGGTGGCACTGGTGGTTCTTCGCCCAGCAGGAGACGCCGGCTGAACGAGTGATCTGCGCCGACCCGGAGACTTGGTACAACGCCTGGACCTCGAACGGCCCGGACCACCTCGGCCCGGAGAACCACGCCGACTTCCTGGCCGCGATCCGCAACCCCGCCACCGTGCACGCCATGCTCGAGGACTACCGAGCCGGCCTCGGCGTCGACCGCCAAGCCGACGAGGACGACCGAGCGGCCGGCCGCACGATCACCTGTCCCATGATGGTCTTGTGGTCGTTGCAGGACGACATGGAGGAGATCTACGGTGACCTGCTCGAGGTCTGGCGCCCTTGGGCGCCGGACCTCGCCGGCCACGGCATCGACTCACCTCATCACGTAGCCGAGTACGCTCCGGCCGAACTCGCGCAGAGTCTGCGGAACTTCTTGCGGTGAGCAACCATCAGGCCGTCCTACGGCGGCCTGAGATCGCGATCGTCACCGGGGAGCCGACCACGACCGGAGCGATCGTGAGCTTGTCGACATCGGGCGCATAGGCGTCGGGATTGCCGAACACCAGCGATCCGCCTGCGGTCTTGAGCTCCACCGGGACCGTTCGTTCGAGGAAGCTGTCCCAGGCGTAGGTGTAGCGGAAGTAGGCGTGCCCGGCGGGAGTCGCGGTGCCGGTCTCGGTGACGTCGAGGCGGCGATCGACGACCTGGGGGTTGTAGGCGTGCGGGCCGCCGAGTTCGGCATTCGCGTAGCTGACGGCGATGTCGTAGGCGCCGGGTTTGTCGAAGCCCGGTCCGCGGGGGACCTCGAAGGTATTGGCCGCGCCCTTGCCGATGAAGCCGAGTGCCTTCAGCCCGGAGGCGTTGCTTCCCGATGCGGTCGAGTAGGTGTTCACCACCGTCGTACCGTGCCGGACGGCGTTCTCGGCTTCGATCGTGACGGCAGCGCTGTCGGCGGCCGCGGCTCGGGTGGTGGTGACCTGCTTGAGCAGGATCCCGGCGGCCGAGCTCAGCTCGAGCTCGTTGATGCCCTGGGCCAAGCGGACGCGCGCAGTGGATCGCCAGACACCGGCTCGAGGTGCAGTGAGCTTGGCGACGGAGCGACCGTTGACCTGGAGGTCGGTGGTGGCCGCGGCCGAGGTTCGGTAGTCGAGCGAGATGTCGTAGTACCCGGTCTCCCAGGCGTTGGCGTACACGTCAGCACGCTGACCGGCACCACGCACCGAGCCGAAGCCGCGAGCTCCGGTCGTCCCGTACGTGACCTGCGCACCACCGGCGTACCGGAGAGTGGAGGCCGGGTAGACGGTCGGCTCGCCGTCGGTGACGTCGGTGAGCAAGAACTTGTCGAGAGTGATGTCGGAGTTCGGCAGTACGGCGACGCCGTCCGCGCTTGCTCGCAGCGACAGGACGTGCTGCCCGGCGGTCAACGGGATCGTCACCTCGGAACTGCCGCGGTACTGCCACTTCTGGTAGTCCGTGAGGGCGAGATCGGCGGTGTACCGGACGAGCGTCGACTGGGATCCGTCCACGAACAGAGCGTGTTGTCCCGGCTTGCCAGGGGTCGCGCCGATGACCTGGAATCGGTACTTGCCGGTCCGCGGCACGATGACCGTCCAGTCCGCCTTCGAGCTCGGCTGGTTGAACGAGCCGACATCGCGGCCGCCGGAGGCGAGGAACTTCCAGCCGCCGCCCGCCTGTGGGTCCTGCGTGTACACGGTGGCGGCGGTCAGCGCGGCGTTCTCGGCTTCGGTCCGGGCCGTCCAGACCGCCCCGGCCGCGAGGGTGCGGTCCTGCTCGGGCGTGATCACGACCTGATAGGCGGCGTACCGGTCGTAGGTCGGTACGTCGACGGTGACGGCGCCGTTCACCAGGGCGACACCGTCGAGAACCTTGATCACCGGCGGCGTTCCAGCCACACCTTCGGCGCCGGACAAGGTGTTCTCGCGAATCTCGATGTCGACCTTGCTACCGAAGGTCGCCGGATCGAGGCCGGTCAGCTGGAGCGACACCGGCTTCGAGCCGCCGCCGTACAGGACGGTGGCGCGCTTGTTCGTGGCGTCGACGGCGGCGATCGCCTGCAGGGTATCGACCGTGTTGAGGGCCGGCGGGGTCACCTTGACGGTCCGGCTGCCGGCGAGATCGCCGTACCACTTGTAGAGCCACCAGCCCGCGTTGGCGGAGTTCGTCCGGGCGCTGTTGTCGTTGAAGTTGCCGGCATAGTTCCAGTACGCCGTCTGGCCGTCGACCTTGAGGTCTTCCATGATGGAGAGCCACTGGACGAGCTGGCCCGGCGTCCCCATGTCGCGCAGCATCCCGTACTCGGTGATGTTGATCGGGATCGGCCCGACGCCGAGGCTGCTCTCCAGCCGGCGGTAGTCGGCCGCATGCGAGCGGAACGTCCGCAGGTTGTCGATCCCGAGCTCGTGCCAGATGAACACATCAGGCAGAACGGCGTTGGCCTTCGCATAGCTGAGGAAGTCCGCGGACCTGGTCGGCTGCCAGCCGGTGTCACCGGGGCCGCCGATCCGCGCGTGGCCGAGACCGTGCCGCGCGTACACCTCCTGGATCTTGGTGTACGCCGCCTTCCAGTCCGCCAGGAAGGTGTTCTTCATCGTCGACCAGTCGGCGTACCAGTTGCCGCCGTCCGGCTCGTTGAACGGGATGAAGACGTAGTCCTTCGGCCGCGCGGACTTGGTCGCGACGGCCTCCGCCACGGTCTCGACGATCTCGAGGTAGTTGTCCGGCCGGACGCCGCCGTGGTACGGCCAGTCGGGGTAGTAGTCCTGGACATAGATGTACATGTCCTGGCCGTGCTTGGCGAAGAAGCCGCCCTCCACCTTGAGCGCGTCGCCGCTCGGATGCTGAGTTCCGTACGGCGCCTTCTGCGAGGTGTTCGTGATGGCGGCACCGTTGATCAGAGCCTGGGTCGGCGTGCCCTCGTCACCGAACCCGTACAACGTTCCGGTCGCGCCACCGCGGAAAGCCCCGGTGGACTGCGCGAAGTCAACTCCCAGTACGTCGGTCTCCGCAGCGGCGGCCGGGACGGACAGCCCGGCGGCGGTGATCGCGAAGGCAGCTGTAGTGGCCATGAACCTGACAACACTCCTCATTGCACGCTCCTCAGTACGACGGCCTGGTGGGTGTGGGGAAGGGCGATGCGCAGCGCGGGTACGCCGTTGTGCTCGATGCGCTCGATCGTCGCGTCGGTCGCTTTCGGATAAAGCACCTCAAGGTCAAGGGCGGTCGGAACGATGCAGCTGTCCGAGCCACCGCGGCGCCAGACCGCCAGCAACGCTTGCTGATCGTCACGCAACCCGTGCGCGACCCACGGGTCCTCCCACCCCGGCAGACCGAGCGGCCAGAACGGTACGGCGGTAGCGACGAACGGGCGGTAGCTCCGATAGGCGGTGATTGCTTCGGCGACAAGCGCTCGCTGAGCGTCGGTCATTGTGTCCAGATGCCCCGACAGATGCAGGCGTCCGAGCATCCCAGCCGTCATCGTGAAAGCGATGAGCTCGTCCGAGAAGGTGGGCTGGGGATAGGTCCAGCTGGCCGCCTGCTCGGGCGCGACCGCGGCAGCGGCCGCAGCCGCCACCGGCGGGTAGTACAAGGGATCCTGCTGATCGCTGGTCGACTGCACCTGCAGGTGCGACAACATGGCGTAGTCCACGCGCATGCCGCCCGACGAGCAGTTCTCCAGAGTGAGATTTGGGTAGCGGTCGAGGATGCCGTCGATCCACTGCAGCAAGGCGCGGTTGTGGCCGAGCAGACCAGCACCGGCAGAGATCGCGTCGTGGTCGGTACCGACGCCGATGTTGATGTTGTGGTCGAGCTTGAGGTAGCCGACGCCGAGACCGCCGACGAGCCGGTCGATGACCTCGTCGAGGTGCTTGCGCGCCAGTGGGTGTCGCAGATCGAGGTGGTACCGGCCGTGCTCGACCACGCGGCGGCCGTGCCGCAGGAAGAAGGCCTCGTCCGGCAGACTCTCGGCGATCGGACTGCGAACGCCGACGACCTCCGGTTCCAGCCACAGTCCGGGCACCATGCCGCGGTCCCGGATGTGGTCGAGCACCTCACTCAGGCCACCGGGGAACCGGTTCGGCGCCGGCTCCCACGCTCCGACGCTGTCCCACCAGCCCTGCGCATCGTCGTCGTACCAGCCGGCGTCGATACAGAACGTCTCCGCGCCGACCTCGGCCGCAGCGTCGATCAGCGGTAACAGCTTGGCCGTGGTGGGATCGCCCATCAACGTGTTCATGTAGTCGTTGAAGATGACCGGGAGCCCGGTGTGGTCCGGGTGCGGCCGGCGGCCCTGGCGCCGGGCCGCGGTCAACGCGGCGACAACACCTTCGAAGCCATCGGTGGCGAAGGCAACGGTCACCGGAACGGTCGTGAACTCCTGACCAGGTGCCAATCGGCCGTACCAGTCGTGCTCGGTCTCGGTCGGGCCGAGCAGGCTGACGTAGAGCCCGTCGGCGCGTTCACCGGCTTGCCAGTGCCAGCCGCCGTTGTGCTCGAGCTGCCACCCGACCGCCAGGCCGTTCGTCTCGTCGGTGACCACACCAAGGGGCAAAGTGCCGTCGGTCGACCATGCTCCGAGAGCGGTGCGGGCGAAGGTGCCGCGCGGGTCGATCTTGTGCGCCTGCCAGCTGAGGTCGGGCAGGAGCTCGCGGGTCGTTGCCGAGGTCCAGCGGTTCTCGGCGAGCCAGTCGTTGTCGGCCCACCAGACCCGCAGCGATTCGAAGGGAGCGCCGGGCAACGTTCCGCCCCAGACCGCTGAGGTGACCCACGTCAGGTCGATCTCGCGTACGCCGGTGTTCACGAGACGAGAGCTGATCCGCAGCGCACCGGCGGCGGGCACCGCGGAGAGGGTGGTGATGACGGTGAGGCCGGTGCTCTCGTCCAGGCTGGTGACCACGAGCTCAGCACCATCGGCCTGTACGACGTGCTTCTGGAACAGCAACCGGCGGCCGGCCAGCGAATCGACGTACCGGCGGGCCGACCAGGAACGGCCGGATCCGGCGACGCCGACCTCGACCAGGGGGAGTGGATCGGCGGGGCGGATGACGTCCTGGCCGCCGACTTGGATCCGGCTCAGCCGGGCGACGCCGTCGGCCAGGGAGAGAGTGAGGGTGAAAGCACCAGGGGACCAGTGAATCTCGTCGAGCGACATAGGGCTCCAGAGGGCGGGATGGCCGGCGGGGACGGGACCGACTTCGGCACGAGGTCTTGCGCTCGTGGGTGTTATCGCTAACACTCTAGCCATGATTGTGACCGGTCACAATGGCGAGAAACAAGGCAACCCGGACGGCGCGACCGCGTCCATCCGGGATGTCGCACGGGCCGCCGGCGTGTCCTACCAAACCGTTTCGCGGGTGATCAACGACCACCCGAACGTCAGCCAGAAGGCCAAGAAAGCCGTGCACGCGGCGATCGCCGAGCTCGGCTACCGGCCCAGCCGGGCCGCCCGGGCGCTGGCGCATGGCGTCGCCGACGTCGTCACCGTGCTGACGTCGAACACCAGGCTCTACGGGTACGCCGAAACCCTCGGCGGCATCGAGGAGGCGGCCAGGTCGGCCGGTGTCCAGGTCGCGATCCGGGTCCTCGAATCCGATGGCCCGAATGATGTCGCGGCCGCGGTCGAAGCAGTCGCCGATCCGCGGGCGGGTGCCGTCATCGTGCTGGCCTTCGATCGAGCCGGAGCGCGTGCCCTGCAAGCACTTCCGGCGAATGTGCGGTCGTCCGCGGCCGCCGAGTCCTACCTGGGCCGGCGTACGGCGGCAGCGGAGAGTGCGCGCTGGATCTGGTTCGACGACATCGCCGCCGCCCAGACCGCGACCGAACACCTGTTGAGTCTTGGGCACCGCACAGTGCATCACCTGGCCATCCCGTCGACGACCGCGGTCGGCGATCGGCAGCGTGGCTGGAAGCGTGCGTTGGTCGCGGCCGGCGCGCCCGTTCCAGATGTCGTCCGTCCGCAGAGTTGGAGCACCGCCGGTGCTCATGAAGCTGCGTTGCAACTCCTGCTCGACCCAACGGTGACAGCGATTCTCTGCGGGAACGACGACCAGGCGTTGGGGGTGATGCGGGCCGCGCACGATCGCGGCCTGCGGATTCCCGACGACCTCAGCGTGGTCGGTTTCGACGACATCCCTGCTGCCGCTTATCTCACCCCTGCTTTGACCACTGTCCGGTTCGACTTCGCAGCGCTCGGCCGGCAGGCGTTCGAGCTGCTGGGCAGCGATCCGGATCCGGCATCGGTCGCCGTACCGACTCTCGTCGTCCGAGAGAGCACGGGTCCCGTTGCGCCACACCGTCGACCAGTACGTCACCCAGACAAGGACCACCGATGAACAGACTCCGCAAACCTCTGATCGCCGCCGCGGCGATCGCGCTCCTGGTGACCTCCTGCAGCGACCCCGGCGCCGGATCGGCGGCCAACGACACCGGTACGCCGGCCTCGTGGCCGGCCGAGACGACGAAGCTGGACGGGGTGAACCTGACCATCTGGGCGGCGCAGAACAGCAATGCCGTCGCCAAGAAGGTCAGTGCGGACTTCCAGGCGGCCACGGGCGCGAAGGTGAACATCCTGACCGTCCCGGACCCCTACGAGCAGAGCGTCCAGACGAAGGTTGCCTCCGGCGACAAACCGGACCTGGCCTTCTGGCAGCCGACGGCGTCCCAGCTGACCGCGATCAACGCCAAGCAGAACCTGCAGCCGCTCGACGGAGCGCCGTTCGTCGACAAGTACACAGCGGCGCTGAAGGACTCCACCGGCATCCTCGACGGCACCCGGTATGCGGCCCTGGTGACCGTTCCCGCGGTGGAAGGCGTCTGGTACAACAAGGAGGTCTTCGCCAAGTACGGCATCGCCGCGACGCCGAAGAACTTCGACGGCATGCTCGCCGACGCCCGCAAGATCAAGGCCCAGGGCGGCGTGCCCTTCTACGAGATGGGCGGCGAGAAGTGGGCCACCCAGTGGTGGGTGCAGGTCCAGCTCGCCGAGGCCGCGAAACAAGGCCTGTGGGACAAGGTGAACAATGGCGAGGAGAAGTTCACCGGGCCGACGATCCTCGGCGCGATCACGAAGTACAAGAGCCTGGTGGACGAGGGACTCTTCAACGAGAACCTCACCTCGGCCACCTTCGTCGACCAGGGCAAGGCGTTGCTGTCCGGCGAGGCGGCGATGGCGATCCAGGTGAACACGTTCTTCAGCCAGTTGCAGGCGCAGTCCTCGACGGCCGAGCTGAACAAGAAGATCGGCTTCTTCCCGATCTCGCCGGGCGGCAACGTCGGCACCGTGATCCCGGACCAGTCCAACGCGCTGATCGCCTTCAAGACCGGCGACACCAAGCGCGAGGCAGCTGCCCGGCAGTTCCTTTCCTACTGGCTCGGTACGGCGTACCCGGGGTTCGTGAAGGACCTGAACACCGTCTCGATCCAGACCGGCGTGGAGACGCCCGCGACCGTCCCGGATGCGCTGAAGGCGAACGCCGCCTCGCTCGGCGACTCCGTCGGCTCGATGCAGGTGCTGGCGATCGTCAACCCCGACCTGTATCTCAACCTCGCCAACATGCTGGCCGGGCAGGCGACGCCGGAGAAGGTGGCATCCGCGACCCAGGCCCAGTTCGACCAGCTGGCCCAGGCCATCGGCGCACCGGGCTTCTGAAGGGAATCAGATGTCCGCGGCCAAGACCCAGCGACCGGCACAACCCCTGACGTTCCTCGTGCCGGCGCTGGTGATCATGCTCATCTTCTTCCTGGTGCCGAGTGTCTACAACCTGGTTTACGCCTTCACCGACTGGTCGAGCTTCAAGAGCTCCATCACCTTCGTCGGTACCCGGAACTTCAGCAACGTGCTGCACAACGGCGTACTGCTCGGTGACCTCAAGGTCAACGTCATCTACGCCGTCCTGGTCGCGCTCTTCCAGAACCTGTTCGGCCTCGGGCTGGCGCTGCTGTTGGAGCGCGACACCAGGATCAACCGGTTCGCCCGCACGATGATCTTCATCCCGGTACTGATGTCGGCCCTTGCCGTCGGCTACATCTTCCAGGCCCTGCTCAAGCCGACCGGCCCGGTGAACGCGCTGTTGTCGTTGGTCACTGGGAACGACGTGGGGTACGCCTGGCTGAACGATCCTGACCGCACCCTGGTGTGGCTGACGCTCATCCATGCCTGGAAGTGGATGGGCCTTGCGATGCTGATCTATCTGGCGGGGCTCAAGACGATCAGCCCCGAGGTGCTCGAGGCGGCGCGGATCGACGGCGTGAGCAGGTGGCAGGCCTTCCGCCACGTGAAGGTCCCGTTCCTCGCACCCGCGGTGACCTTCAACGTGGCCACCGCGTTGCTCGGCTCGATGAACAGCTTCGACATCGCGCAGGCCACCACCGGCGGCGGTCCCGGCCAGACCACCGAGATCCTGAACATCTTCATCTACCGCACCTTCGGCCAGGGACTGTTCGCCCAGGCCACCACCATGAGTCTGGTCCTCGTGCTCGTCATCTCGCTGATGGCGTTCCCGACGATCATCCTGTTACGCCGTCGGGAGCGTGTGCTGTGAGCCGCACCATGGATCGCTCGCGCTGGACCTTGCTGCAGCCCGTCGCCGCACTGGCGCTGGTTGCGGTCGTCGTCGGAGTGCCGCTTTGGCTGGTCGTCGTGACGTCGGCCAAGTCCCAGGGCGATGCGCTGAACCCGTCGCTGGCGCTGCCCACCGACGGTTGGCACTTCGCCCAGAACTACGCGCGAGCCTTCACCGAGGGCCGGGTCGTCCGCGCCTTCTTCGGTAGCGCCTCGATCGTCGTACCGGCCGCGGTGCTGGTGCTGCTGTTCGGGTCGATGGCCTCGTGGGTGCTGGCCCGCCGTACCAGCCGTTGGCTGGCGGCCGTGTACGCCGTCGCGATCAGCGGGATCGTGATCCCGCCGGCCGTGATCACGCTGGTGCTGCTGCTGCGGCAACTCCGGCTGGCCGGCACATTGTCCGGCATGGTCCTCGTGTACGTCGGCATCTACCTGTCGACCGCGATCTTCTTCATCACCGGCTTCGTCCGGACGATCCCGCAGGAGGTGGAAGAAGCGGCTCGCGTCGACGGAGCCGGACCGGTTCGCACGTTCTTCACGATCGTCCTGCCGCTCCTGCGCCCGGTGCTGGCCACCGCGACCATCCTGATCTGCCTCTACATCTGGAACGACGTGTTCTTCGCGTTCTTCGTGATCGGCGGCCGGATGGACACGCTGCCGCTCAACCTGTTCCAGGTCGCCAGTGCCGGCGTCTACCTGAACAACTGGAACCTCATCTTCGCCTACATCGTCCAGATGAGTGCGCCGCTGCTCGTCGTCTTCGCGCTCGCCCAGCGCCGCATCATCGCCGGCATCACCGGCGGCGCCGTGAAGTAGTGACCGGTATCAGGTCGAGTCGCGGCGGACGAGGGCGGTCGGCAGGATGATGGCGGCCGGTTGCTGGCCGCTGACAATCTCTTCGAGCAGGCTGACCATCGCGGTGGTGATCCGCTCGAAGGGCTGCCGCATCGTGGTCAAGGCGGGTGTGAGGGTGGCGGCCAGCCAGGAATCGTCGTCGTACGCGCTGCCGAGCTCGTCGCGGTAGCCCTTCAAGCGCAGGACGCCGCCCGGAGTGTCGAGCGGTCCGGTGATGGTGGCGATCTGCCGTCGACCGGTGTCGCGGAGGTGCCTGACCATCTCGCGGGCGCCGGCGACATCGTCGGCGGCGACGTAGCCCACTCGTCCTTCGTAGCCCAGCGGTAGGCCGCAGGCCACGACCGGAATCTTCTCGCGCAGCAGTGCGGCGACCATCGGATCGTCCGCATGCGAGGAGATCACCAGTACGCCGTCCACGTGACCGGCGGTCACGTAGTCCGTCACCCGACGGCGCTCGGCCGGCGTCCCGGCGGTCATCAGCAGCAGTGGGATGTCCCGCTGGGCCAACGCATCCGCCGCCCCGCGCAGCAGGACCGAGAAGTTCGGGTCCTCGAAGAGGAGCTGGTGTGGCTCGGTGAGCAGGAAGGCCACGGAGTTCGCTCTGCCGGTCACCAGACTTCGGGCGTGCCGGTTGGCGGCGTACCCGGTGGACTTGATGGCGGCCTGGACCGCGGTGAGGGCATTGGGGGAGACCCAGCGGCCGCCGTTGAGTTCCACAGGTCTGAGTCTATGCCCTGTGTACGTTCACAGAAGGTGTCGCCGAGGTCTTGTCAGCCGTTCCGATCTGCGCTTTTATCGTGATGCTGTGCACGTGCACAGTGCTGTGCTTCCTACCGCCCCCTCGAGGAAGAGGTACCGACCCATGGCCACGAACAACCCCGAACCACCACCGGTTTCCCGGCGCACAGTGCTGCTCGGTGCGGCTGCCGGCGCCGGAGCGCTCGCGCTGGGTGCCGGCAGCCTGGCGGAGGCGGCTCCGGCCGCGACCTTCGTCAAGGGTGCCGACATCAGCTGGATGCCGCAGATGGAGGCGAACGGCTACTACTGGAACAACAAGTCCGGTCAGCGGCAGGATCTCTTCACGATCCTGAAGAGCTACGGCATCACCGCGATCAGTCTGCGGACCTGGGTGAACCCGTCCAGCAGTCCCGCCAATGGGCACTGCAGTATTCAGGAGACCGCCCGGATGGCGGCCCGCTGTCGCGACGCCGGTCTGCAGGTTCTGCTCGGGTTCCACTTCGGTGACACCTGGAACTCTGTCGGCGTACAGAACCCGCCGAAGGCCTGGGCCGGCATGAGCTACGCCCAGATGCTCACCGCACTGCGCAGCTATGTCACCAACTCGCTCAACACCATCAAGGCTGCCGGGGTGACGCCGGGCTGGGTCAAGATCGGGAACGAGCAGAACAGCGGCATCTGTCACCCGATCGGCAGTGTCAGCCGGCCGGCGCAGATGACCGGTCTGCTGAACGCGGCGTACGACGCCTCCAAGCAGATCTTCCCCACGACTCCGGTGCTCATCCACCTCGCCCAGCCGCAGAAGATGGACAGCATCCGCACCTTCATGAACGCTTACCGCGGCAACGGCGGCAAGTGGGACATCACCGGCCTCTCGTCGTACGCCGGGGGCAGCAACGTGGCGCCGATCATCGGCAACATGAAGACGATCCAGACGACGTACGGCAAGCCGATCATGCACGTCGAGTTCGGGGGACCGGTGAGCAAGGCGACCGCGACCCGCGACGCGTTGCGGCAGTTCATCTCCGGCACCAAGAGCTTCGGCGGGCTCGGCACCTTCTACTGGGAGCCCGAAGGGTATTCGCCGTTCACCGGCTACGACATGACAGCCTGGAACTCCAGCACCAGGCGGCCGACCGCGGCCCTCGACGGATTCCTGTAACGGGAGAATCACCATGCTGACAAAGATGTTCAAGCTCGCCGCGGCGGCCGTCGTACTGGCCGGAAGCCTCAGCACTGCCTACGCCACCGAGTCGCCGCAGGTGAACGCGGTGGCCACGATCCAGAACGACGTGTTCTGGAAGGACACGTCCGGCAACCCGATCTACTCCCAAGGTGGTGGTGTGCTGAAGGTCGGCAGCACCTACTACTGGTACGGCGTGAAGTACAACGGCGCGGTCAGCTACTACAACAACCCCGCCGGCGGGAAGAACAGCAACAGCTCGTTCAGCGCGATCACCATCTACTCTTCCAGTGACCTGGCGAACTGGAAGTTCGAAGGCAACGCGATCACCTCCGCGGAGCTGAGCGGCGGCTGGATCGGCCGGGTCGGTGTGGCCCGCAACCCGAACACCGGGAAGTACGTGCTGGTCTCCCAGCTCGACAGCGGTCTGGTCTTCCTCACCAGCAGTACGCCGAACGGCCGCTTCCTGCGGGCGGGTACCCAGTCGAGCATCGCGAACGTCAGCACCGGCATGTCCGGTGACCAGTCGATCTTCACCGACGACGACGGCAAGGCGTACGTGATCTACAGCAACAAGAGTGGCCGCTCGCACCTGTACGTCTCGGCGCTGCGCACCTCGGACTTCCTGCACGTCGAGGCGGCCAAGAACATCTTCAACAGCCCGGTCGGGCGTGAAGGCAACATCGTGTTCAAGAACGCCGGGACCTACTACTTCTGCTCCTCCGACCTGCACGGCTGGAACTCGTCACAGACGTACTGCATCTCGTCGCGGAACATCATGGGCCCGTACTCGTCGGAGTTCGTGCTGCAAGGGACGAGTGCCGACTTCTCGCACGTCACGCAGACCGGTCTGGCCTTCACCGTCACCGGTACGTCGGGATCGTTCGTGATGTTCGGCGGTGACCGGTGGAGCGACTTCGCCGGGAACGGTCTGGGCTACAACGACTGGGTGCCGGTCACGTTCAACGGCACGACCCCGGTGTTCCACTCGCTGAGCCAGTGGAACGTCGACGCGGCCGCCGGTACGTGGTCGGTCGGAGCCGGGAACAACTACGTGATGAACCCGGGCGCCGAGGCCGATCGGGTCGCGCAGAGCGCCCTGGCGGGCTGGACGAACGTCGGTTCGGTGAACAACAACAAGCTCGGCGGTCACACCGGCCGCTGGTCGTTCAACCAGAGCTCGTCGTCGGCGTACAACGCGACCAGGTACCAGAACATCTCGGTGCCGAACGGCACGTACACGTTGTCGGCCTGGGTGAAGAGCAGCGGTGGTCAGCGGAAGGCGACCGTGTTCGCCCGGAACTTCGGCGGGAGCGAACTGAGCTCCTCCATCAACCGGTCGATCGGTTCCTGGACGAAGGTGACCGTTCCGGGGATCACTGTCAGCAACGGGACCGTTCAGGTCGGCGTACAGTCGGACGCGAACGCCGGCAACTGGGTGAACGTCGACGACTTCAGCCTGGTGCGCAGCTAAATCGTGGTCCGGGCGTAGAGTTTGGTCACTATTCGCCGCAGTTGAGGACTGATGACCGACACCGTGCCCCAGCAGAACAAGCGCCCGCCGACCATCCACGACGTCGCCGCTCAGGCCGGGGTCTCGCGGGGCACGGTGTCACGCGTCCTGCAGGGCGGGCACAACGTCAGCCCGGCCAGCCACCGAGCCGTCGAGGCCGCCATCCGCAAGCTCGGCTACGTGGTGAACCGGGCAGCCCGGAGCCTGGTGACGCGGCGTGCCGGGTCTGTCGCCTTCCTGCTGTCGGAGACGCAGGAGCGACTCTTCGAGGACCCGAACCTGGCGACCCTGCTGCGGGGCTGTACGACGGCTCTCGCGGCGCACGACATCCCGCTCGTACTGATCGCCGCCGGGACCGAGGACGAGCGCCGCCGGATCGCGCCGTACCTGTCGGCGCACCAGGTCGACGGCGCGCTGCTGTTCAACTCCAACCGCGGTACGCCGATGATCGACCTGCTGCAGCAGGCCGGCCTCCCGTTCGTCTGCTGCGGCAAGCCCCAGGATCAGAGCGGGGCGATCGCGTACGTCGTGGCCGACGACCGCGAAGGCGCCCGGACGATGATGCGCCACCTGGTCGACTCCGGCCGCAAGCGCATCGCGACCATCGCCGGTCCTCCCGACGGCCCCGGCGGCGCCGAGCGACTGCAGGGCTACCGCGAGATCCTCGCCGAACGCAAGATCCGCTTCGACAAGCGCCTGGTCGCGACCGGTGACTACAGCCGCGCGAGCGGCGAAGCCTGCATGCGCGAACTGCTCACCCGGGCACCGGACCTCGACGCGGTCTTCGTCGCATCTGACCTGATGGCCGAAGGCGCCCTCCGCGCGATCGAACGCGCCGGCCGCAGCGTCCCCGACGACATCGCCGTCGGCGGCTTCGACGACTCCTCCGTCGCGACGACCACCAATCCGCCGCTGACCACGATGCGCCAGCCATGGCAGCGGATCAGCGAAATGATGGTCCGCCAGCTGCTGGCGCAAATCGAAGGCGACGGCCCAGCCACGGTCATCCTCCCCACGGAACTGGTGATCCGCGAGTCAGCCTGACCGGATTCTGGGTGTGGGCTCAGCCGGCGATGTCCAGTGGTGGCTAATCGCCGCTCCGGCCGGCCAAGGACTCGATGGCTGGGCGGTTCAGTGGCTGAGGTGCGGTTGCTGTGCGCCTCCAGCTTCGCGTGGTCTGGCCCGACGGGCTGCGGTTGCTCCTCGAGGATCGCTTGTGGCTGACCGGTTGCGTATCTGGTGCCCCAGGAGTCATGCATCGCCAGCTGGCACCGCAGCCGGTCAACCTCAGACGCAAGTACGCGGTCGCCGAGCTCGCCGCCGCTGTCGCAGGCGAGTAGCGACAGCTGGGTGTGGACTCGGCCGGTGACGTGTCCGCTGGTTGCTGGCCGCTGCGGCCGACTGAAGGGCAGGGTGGCTGGGCGGTTCGGTGGCTGAGGGGCATGGTTGCGGCGCGCATCCGGTTTCCCGTGGTCTGGGCCGACGGGCTGCGGTTGCTGCTCGCGGCATGACCTGCTTGCGGCTGACCGGTTGTACAGCTGCAGCCCGAGGAGTCGTGTTACCGGTTGCGTAGCTGCGCCGCGGACTCATGTGGCTTGCGGCTGGCTCGCCGCTGTGGCTACCACCCCGCGACCCGCGACCGCGACTCGCGACCCGCGACGGCGACCTGCGAGCCGCGACGGCGACCCGCGACCTGTGACCTGCGACGGCGACCTGTGACCTGCCACCCGCGACCGGCCACCCGCGACCCGCGACGGCAACCCGCGACCTGTGACCTGCGAAGGCGACCCGCGACGGCGACCAGCGACCTGTGACCTGCCACCCGCGACCGGCCACCCGCGACGGCGACCAGCGACCTGCGACCTGCCACCCGCGACCGGCCACCCGCGACCGCGACGGCGACCTGCGACCTGCCACCCGCGACCGGCCACCCGCGACCCGCGACGGCAACCCGCGACCTGTGACCTGCGACGGCAACCCGCGACCTGCCACCCGTGACCGGCGACGGCGACTCGCGACCCGCGACCCGCGACGGCGACCTGCGACCCGCGACGGCGACCCGCGACCTGTGACCTGCGACGGCGACTCGCGACGGCGACTCGCGACCAGCGGCTGACCAGGATCCGGCGATCCATGTGGTGCTGGCTGAATAGAGGCTGACGCGTGGTTGCGAGCCGGCCCGATGAGCCGGCTGTCGCGGTGGCGTTGGCAATCTGGAGTGGGGGGGCTTACGGTCCGGCTGTCGCGGTGGAGTTGGCGGACCACGGGTCGGAATGGCTGGGCGCCAGGGAGATCAGCCGGGCCCGGAGAGCTTCACGGGCGGCGGCCAGCGCTGGACTTGAGACGGTGCTGGCGGCCGGTAGCCGATCCGGCTGCTCGTGAGTCGGGTCGCTGCCGACAGCCGCCCGCAGGTCACCTGGCCAGTCAGCACTGGCAGTGCTGGAACCGGCAGTGCTCGAACCGGCGCTGCTGGCGCATACGTCGCTAGCACTGGCATTGTCCGCACTGGCGCTGCCACTGCTGGTGCCAGCGGCGCGGCCACTGCCGGTGTGAGCGGCGCTGCGACCGCTGGTCCCAGCACTGGCGCGGCCACTGCTGGTGTGAGCGGCGCTGCGACCGCTGGTCCCAGCACTGGCGCGGCCACTGCTGGTGTGAGCGGCGCTGCGACCGCTGGTCCCAACGCCGCTGCTGCTGTTGGCGTCAGCAGTGCTTTGGTTGGGGGTGACTCGGGCGATCACCTCGGCGAGCGCGGCGGGATCGGTCACGGGTGGCGGGTCGGCCCAGGTGGGGCGGGCGACCTGGACGACGCCGCCGGTGATCGAGAGGGCCCATTGGCCGTTGTGGACGGCGCGGTGGTGGGCTGCGCAGAGCAGGGCGAGGTTGTTCAGGCTGGTGGGGCCTCCGTCGGCCCAGTGGATGAGGTGGTGGGCGTGGCACATCCATGGTGGTGCGTTGCAGACGACGCAGCCTTTGTCGCGTTTGTTGAGGGCTCGGCGTAGGTAGCGGTTGACGAAGCGTTGTTCGGTGCCGACGTCGAGGGGTTGGGAGTCTCCGCCGAGGACGATGGGCAAGACTGCGGCGTCGCAGGCCATGAGGCGGACGGCGGCGGCTGAGAGGTTGCCGCCGAAGACCAGTTCGCCGACCGCAGCAGACCTGCTGGCCGCGCCTGCCGAAGCATGCGCGCCGAACGCGCCAGGTGTGCCAGGCGTGCCGATCGCACCAGGTGTACCGAGCGAGGCGGGCATACCGAACGCGCCGAGCATGTCGGGCGCACCAGGTGTACCGGGCGCATTGGGCGAGCCGCCGCCGACTGCCGCGGTTGCGGCTAGTGCGGACTTGAGGTCGTGGAAGTCGATGGTGACGGTGAGGTGGGGGACGCCGGGGTGGTCGGGGTTGCCGGCTGCGGCGTCCAGGATCGTCCTGAGGGCGTCGGCTTGGCGCTTGTCGCGGGGGCGCGGGTCGGGTTCGCCGTCGATGGTTTTGTGGGGCTTGGAGAGTTTGTGGATCTGGGTCTCGAGCAGTTCGGCGCTGTCGCCGGCCAGGAAGCCGTTGAACTTCACGCCGCCGTCGGTTCGCCGTAGCCGCAGCGATTCTTTGGTGCGGGCTTCTTCCTCGGTTGGCTTTGGGCCGTCGGTGTCGAGGGTGGCCAGTACCTTGTGGGCGAAGCGGGTGAGCTCGCGGGGGTTGGTGATGCGGGCCGCTTCGATCAGTTGTTCTTCGGCGACCGTCAGGGTCTCCACGGGAACAGTCGAGGGAGCCTTCTCGAGGGTGGTGACGATGACCTTGGCCTGGTCGGGGGAGACTGTTGCCGGTCGCAACGGATCTGCGGGGTCGGGGAGGGCGGCTGTGACGGCCAGATATTTGGGCAGTGCCGCGGCGAAGGCGAGGTCTTTGCGGACCTCGGTTCGATCGAGGCGGTAGCGCTCTGAGAGCAGCTCGATGGTGTCTCGGGCGCCGAGTTCTTGGGCGGTGCCCATCTCGTCGAGACGGCCGGTGATCTGCAGTTCCTCGGTCTTGATCAGGGCGGCGGCGGCCTTGAGCGTGTCGAGGCGGGCCAGCAGTTCGCTGCCGCTCTGCGACCACACCGGGGGCGCTGCCAAGATCTCCATACCCCAAGCGTAGGCATGGCCACCGACAGTTTCGAGCTCGAAAGGCCTTATTTGCAAGGATGGTGTGGGCAATTGTGTGGACTGGTTGCCCACTCAACTTGCCCACACACATCCTGCGGTACTACGTGCCGGAGCCGCTCCGGATGGCGTTGATGATGCCTTGCTGGGTCACCGCGGTGTTGCCGCGGTTGAAGAGGCCGAAGCCGTACCGCCCGTTGACGCCGTTGTCCCAGTAGACGGCGGCGGCGCCGTACTTCTTGGAGGTGGCGGCGATGGCCCGCGCGAAGTCGGCGCGGTACCGGTTGTTGGAAGAGTCGAACGAGCTCTTGTCGATCGCGCCGTACTCACCGACAACCACCGGATAGCCGCGGACGACGAACTTGTCGTACATCAGCTTCAGTTGGGCGTCGAGATAGTCCTCCTGTCCCCAGGTGGACCTGCGGGACGGGTTGGTCGCGCCACGGCCCCACTGGGTGATCTTGCTGCTCTCCTCCCCGGCGAAGTCCCAGGGTGCGTAGTAGTGCACCGAGATCATGATCCGCTGTTCGCCGGCCGGAATGCTCGACGACCGGTACTGATCGGTCGGTACGACGAAGCCGTAGTTGCCGGCGGTGTAGTCGATGTTGGTGTTCCAGCCCGGGACCAGCAGCCAGCGTGAGCTGTTGTTGCCGCCGGCCCGGCGGACGGTGTCGACGAAGATCTGGTTGTAGGCATTGATGTTCGAGTAGCACGGCTGCGTCGGCCGACCGTACTGGCCGTCGAACTCCTCGTTCATCGACTCGAGGATCAGCCGTGAGTCGTACCCGGCGAAGCGGGTCGCGATCTGCTGCCAGACCTTTTGGTACTTCGCTTTGATCGTGGTCTGGTTGCTGGAGTCGCAGATCAGCCACGAGCCGGGAATGCTCTTGTAGCCGTCGCCGTGCATGTTGAGGATGACGTAGAGCCCGCGACTGTGCGCGTAGTTGACCACCTGCTGAACCCGGTTCAGCCAGGAGGCGCTGATCGTGTAGTTCGGACCGGCCCCGATGGTGCGCAGGTAGGAGACCGGGATCCGGATCGACTTGAACCCGGCGGCCTTGACGCGGTCGATCAGCGCTTGGCTGACCGTCGGATTGCCCCAGGCGGTCTCGCTGGGGTAGCCGTCGGAGTTGGCTTCCAAGGAGTTACCGAGGTTCCAGCCGGCACCGAGGTCGGCGACGATCTGCGCGGCGTTGAGCTGCGAGGCGGTGGCGTTGGAGGGGGTTTCGAAGGCGCCGAGATCGGGGGCGCGGCCGGTGAAAGGCAGGCCAACGTCGGTGCCTTTGTCGATCAGGGTGCTGGCGGAGGCGAGGTGGAGGTACGGCAGCGAGGGCAGGCTGCCGTCGGCCTGCCGCGGAGCGTCCCAACCGGTGGTCGAGACGCTCCGGAACTGGGCATCGGACAGCGTGACACCGAGGTTCCAGGAGTTGTAGGCACTGTTGGTGCCGGTCATGTTCGACGTCAGGGTGCCGGTGTAGGCGAGGTTGTTGCGCAAGTTGCCCAGGCCGACGGCGGCACCCCGGGAGTTGATGCCGAGCATGTTGAAGTCGGGGTGGTTGCCGTAGCTGGTGTTGCTGAAGTAGTCGTTGGCTACGGTGTGATGGTTGGCGTAAACGCCGGAGGCTCTGTTGAGGAAGGCCGTGGAGAGGCGGAGGGTGTGTTTCACGCCGTTGGACACGTACTTGCCGCCGTAGCCGCCGACCTTGAAGCCGTTCCCGTTGCCGGACGCTGTCGTGATTCCTGGCAGGTAGCCGTTGCGCCAGGCCCAGCTGTTCTCGATGGTCACCGGCGAGAAGGCGTTGATCAGGTCGAAGCCGTCGTCGGAGTTCCACCACGCTCGGCACCCACGGAACACGTTGCCGGGGTGACCGGCTGAGATATGCGCGCCGAAGCCGTCGGCGCTCTCCCCGGCCCCGTTGGAGGTACGGGGGTCGTAGTTGTCGTGGGAGTCTGAGTTGAGGACGAGGTTGTTGCCGCCGTCCTGGATGAACAGACCGGGTCCCATGTTGTGGTGCAGGTTCAGCTGCTCAAATCTGTTGTTGCTTCCGGAGATCCAGATGCCCCAGGATTCGTGGTTGCGGTTGTTGTTCTGCCGGACTCCGGTGACCTCCAGGCCCTTGAGCTGGATCCAGTTGCCGGTGACGTCGATGCCCTTGATCCGGCAGTTGTCGGTCATCCGCGAGAAGTCGAGGACCGGCCGCTCGCCCGCGTAGGCGACGTACTTGATCGGACTTCCACTGGCCCCGCTCTTGTTCAGCGTGATGGCATCGACCGACGCCGTTTCGCTTGCACAGCTTCGGGTCGCGCGAGTGTAGGAGTAGGTGCCACCTCGCAGGTAGACGGTGTCGCCTGCCTGTACGACGGCCTGCGCGTGCGCGAGCGATGCCCACGGGGAGTTGATCGTGCCGGCGGCGCTGTCGCTCCCGTTCGGAGCGACGAAGTACGAGGTCGAGGCGGTGCCGGCGGTGTCGGGTAGAGCGGTGAGTGCGACAGCACTGGCCGAGACGGACAGCGTCAAGAGCGTCCGTCCCAGCTGTGCGAACAGCATTGGCAGCATGTGCACTCCTCAGCTCAGGACGGATTCCCAGATGGTGCCGCTTGACGTGGCATCGGTGCGCAAGCGGTCGCGGGCGGCGGTGTCGGAGTACAGGCCCCAGCGCATCCAGTCCACGAAGGTGTTCCGGGCCCGGGAGTCGCTGAAGTAGCTGCTGTGGGTGCCGCCGCGGAAGGTGAGGAACGCCTTGGGTGCGGGCAGTTCGCGGTAGGCCTGGCGGGCCGAGGAGTAGGGGCAGGTCGTGTCGCGGTCGCCGTGGATGAACAGCACCTTGGCGTGGATCGAGGAGGACGGATTGCCCATGTCCACGCAGGCCCACGGGGCCGCCGCGATGATTCGTGAGTCCGGTGCGATGGTCAGCAGGCCGTGGGTGGTCATGCCGCCCATCGAGTAGCCGGAGACGCCGACGCCGATCGAGGTGTTGATGTGGCCGCGCAACGGGTCGTTGGCGGAGGTGTTCAGTGCGATGGTGCCGGTGATGGCCTGCGAGGCGTCTCGGGAGAGGTTGCCGTTGTAAGCATCGCCGATGCCGTTGCGGAAGTACGGCGCGGGCACGATGAATCCGGCCGCCGCCAGCGGTTTGATGTGCCCGAGCGCGCCCTGCGGGCTGGCGCCGGAACCATGCGTGTACTGGCAGATCGGGAAGACGCCGTCGGCGACGGGTGCGTTGGTGGTCGGGCCACTGCCGGGCGTGCCCTTGGCGGGGTAGTACACCCAGGTCTCCACCCGGCGGCTGCCGCGCCACCAGGTGTACTGGCGGAGTCCGACGGCGTACGGCGTGGTCGGTGCGGCGGTGAGGGCGCCGAGGGCCTGGCCGGCGCCGAGGGCGGTGAGGCCCGCGCCGGCAATGCCGGCGGCGCCGAGGCCGAGGAGGGTACGACGGTTCATGGTCATGAGAACTCCAAGGGAGTAGGGCGGTGAGGTCCGCCGCCGCGGACGGGCGGCGGCGGACCGGTATCAAGGTCTCGGTCGCGGATGGCGTACCGAGGAAGTACGGCGATGCGTGCTCAGGGGACTTGCAAGGGGGGCAACTCAGTTGCCGATGGCAAAGCTCGGGTGCGGCGGCTGGTTGTACGCCGTGTTCTGCCACGCGACTGCCAACCTGTACTGGCGGTCCTGCATCAGCGACGGTCGGGTGATCGACGTGCTGTCCGTCGTGGAGTAGATCCGGAGCGCGCGGTTGTCGGACGTCCGCCAGATCACTTCTTCCCGCCAGTCGCCGAGGATGTCGGCCTGGAGCGCGGGCGTCGACTTGGTGCTGTTGTTCGACGAGACACCCGAGCCGGTCAGTAGCCGGGTGTCGCCGTTGGTGCCGTACTTGTCGATGTGCGTGCCGTCCAGCAGTTCGCGCTGGGCGTCGCCGTCCCACCAGATCACGAAGTTGGTCGAGCTCGGCTTGCGCGACGCGACCTGACCGCCGGAGGTCGCGGACCGCAGTCCACCCACCGATGCCGACCACGCCTCCGCGCCACGGTTGCCGGCCCAGATGTCCGCGGCGACCCCGCGTCCGTTGTCGCAACCGCAGGACGGAGCGCTCCAGATGATCTGGCCGGTGCGTGCGTCAGCCATCCAGTGGCTCGGTTCGTTGGTCCACTCCGACACCTTGAAGACCTCGAGGCCAGGCCGGGTGGGGATGAAGTCGCTGACGTGGTACGCGTCGCCGTGGTGGTAGGGGGTCTGCCAGAGTCCACGGCCGTTGTCGTCGATCGCCATGCCCCCGTACAGCACCTCGTCACGGCCATCGGCGTCGACATCGGCGATCGAGAGCTGGTGATTGCCCTTGCCGGACCATTGGCTTCCGGCGCTGTTGGAGTCGAAGATCCAGCGCTGGGTCAATGCGCCGTTGCGGTAATCCCACGCGGTGATGACGGATCGCGTGTAGTAGCCGCGGGCCATGATGATGCTCGGGCGCGAGCCGTCGAGATACGCCGTACCGGCGAGGAAGCGGTCGACGCGATTGCCGTAGCTGTCGCCCCAGGACGACACGTTGCCTCGCGGCGGCTGGTAGTTGGCGGTCGCCAAGACAGCGCCGTCGGTACCGCGGAATACCGAGAGGAACTCCGGCCCGGTCAGGATGTAGCCGGTCGAGTTGCGGTGGTCGGCCGAAGCGTTGCCGATCACTTGACCGGTGCCGGAGCGCGTACCATCCGCGGTCTTGACCGCGACCTCGGCCTTGCCGTCGCCGTCGTAGTCGAAGACCTGGAACTGCGTGTAGTGCGCGCCGGCCCGGATGTTGCGACCGAGATCGATCCGCCACAGCCGCGTGCCGTCGAGCTTGTAGGCATCGAGGTAGACGTTGCCGGTGTAACCCTGCTGGGAGTTGTCCTTCGCGTTGCTCGGATCCCACTTGAGCACGATCTCGTACTGACCGTCGCCGTCCAGGTCGCCCACACTCGCGTCGTTCGCGACGTAGGTGTAGTTCTCGCCGGACGGTGTCCGGCCGCCGGCCGGGACCTGCAGCGGGATGTCACGGCTGCTGGCCTGGATGCCGTTCTCACCAGGGACGGCGTTCATCGTCAACGACTCGTCTTCACGAGCTTTGGCCAGGCGCTCGACGCCACCCACCACAGCCCGTACGACGTACTTCGCGTCGGCGGGGCCGCCGGCGTCGACGTACGTGGTCGGGCCGCTGATCGGCTTGCTGTTCACCTTCACGCCGTTGCGGTAGATGTTGAAGGTGGTGCCGGCCGGGTCGCCGGCGAGTTGCCGCCAACTGATCCGGTTGCCCTGACCGGTGCGGACGTTGATCACACCGCGGTCCAACTGGTCGGCCTGGGCGACCGCTGCTGCTGCCGGGGCGGGCGGAGAGCTGATGGCGCCGGCGGCCAAGGTCGGCGACAATCCGGCGGCCACGACACCCACGACTGCGAGGGCCAGCTGATGTCGGATGCTGAATCTGGACATGAGAAATCCCTTCGGGAGAGTCTGTCAGCGCAGATAGCCGGTCAGCGAGAGGTTCTGCTCGCGAACCCCCTGAACGACCAGGTTCGACATCTGCGTCGCGCCGTACACGGAGAAGTGCGTGTTGTCGCCGGCTTCCCTGGTGAGGAACAGTTGCTGGGAGGCCGACGGGCCGAGCGACTCGACCAGTGCCTTGCTCTTCGCGGTCAGATCGATCACCGGAACGTTCGAGCTCCGGCCGAGCGTGCGAATCACCGCGGGCAGGTCGACGCCACGACCGTTGACGTGCAACGCGGTCGCAGTGAGCTTGCTGCCGCTGAACAACCGTCGTACCGGTGGGGTGACCAGGACCGGTACGCCGCCGCGCTCGCGAACGCCGTTGACCATCCGGGCAAGATTGTCGCGGAAGGCCGTCGCGGTGGTCTGCTTGTCGTTGTGACCGAACTGGATGAAGACCAGGTCCTTGCTCTTGATCAGCGGCTTCATCCGCGGGAACAGCGCGCTGTTGCTCAGGAAACTGCCCGAGCTCTCGCCGGAGTCGGCGTAGTTGGCGATCACGGCACCGCTGCGGACGCGCGCTGGGAACATCTGACCCCAGCCGGTGTAGGGCGCGGTCGACTGGTCGCAGACCGTTGAATCACCGGCCAGGTACACGGCCAGCGGCGCGACCGCCGGCTTGACCGTGAGCGAGCCGATCGCCGGCGCGCTGCCGTCGAACGTGATGCTCAGTCCGGGAGTTCCAGCGGTGCTGGTGGGCTGGCCTTCCGGGTTGCGAACGTTGACCGTCGCGGTCGTGCGGACGACCTGACCGGCCGTGGTCGCGACCGCGCTCAGGACCTGCCGGCGCGCTTCGACTGACATCGCCGTACTGGCTGCTCTGGCTGAACTGCCGAGATCGACGGTGACGTCATAGTTGCCGGGGGCCACATCGAAGTGACAGCGGATCGGCGCGGTGCCGGAGCATTGCGGCGGCAACGCCGACCCCGCCGCCATACTGGGTGCCGGGAGCAACACTGCTGCCGCCGCGGCCGAAGTGAGCGTGACTATCCACCTGCTGTACATAGGGTTCTCCGGTCCTAGATGAAGGGGCAAGTGCCGCGGTACGACGTGATACCGGTCCAGTCCTTCAGCGACGGGCACAGGAACTGCGTGTAGCGGCTGTCGCGGTCGACGAAGATCTTGATCCAGGGGATGACCTTGCGCATCATCACGGAGTTCGCCGAGGTCGGGAAACCGTGCCCGGCGCCGGTGAGCTCGAGGTACGCCTTCTCCGTCGTGGCAGGAATCGAGTTGTACATGCTGCTGACGCTCGACGGCGGCACCGTGCCGTCACGCTGGCCCGCCATCAGCATGGTCGGCACCTTCATCGTGGTCGGCCGCTGCGACGGGCTGAACGGCGCGAGGCCGATCGCCGCCGACAACGACGGGCGACGCAGCGCGGCGGAGATCGCTCCGCCACCGCCCATCGAGTGACCCATGACGGCCAGCCGCCTCGCGTCTACCCGGGTTCGGACGGAACTGCGCTGAGTCAGATAGTCCAGTGCGGTCAGCAGTTGCGTGCCGCGGGCGGTGTCACCGTCGTTGCGGTTGATCGTGTCGATCCCGATCACCACAAAGCCGAAGGACGCCAGCCACGGGCCCATCCAGGCACCTTCGGCAGCCCAGGTGGCGGTGTAGCCGGGCACGATCGCGATCGCGCCGAACGTGCCCTTGCTGGTGTCGGTCGGGTAGTAGATCTTGCCGCCGCCCAGGCCGCCGCCGCGCGGGACGGTGACCTCCGCGGTGGCGAACGTACCGCGCGATGCGGCGATACTGGCTTGGGTCGGGGCCGGTCCCCGTTCGTAGGGATTGTCCGCACCGGTCGCCGGTACGGCGGAGATCACCGACGTGACGGCGGCGACGACGGCCGCGAGCGTGACCGCCGTACGGCGGATCAGCGAACCGCGAGACGTGGCTGGTCGAACGATGTTTCGGGGCATGGGGCGATACCTCGATCGTGTGGGGGGCGGAGCTCGGCGCTATACCGTGAACGTGCACAGTTCATGACGCCAAGTGATTTCCCCACGATGAAAACTGATCTTGCCCACCGTGGCAAGACCTCGTTCACAGGAAACTGTGAACGTGCACAAATTCCCGCTCAGGCGGAGTCGCGGACCACGAGCTCGGTGGGCAGGATGACGGCGGCGCGATCGCCGGAGGTGATGCCGTCGTGGAGCAACCGGACCATCTCGGTGCTGACCCGGACGAAGTCCTGCCGGATCGTGGTCAGCAGCGGCGGCGCGCTGACGGCGACCTTGGAGTCGTCGAAGCCGCCGACCGCGACGTCCTCGGGGATCCGCTTGCCGGCCCGCCGGAGCGCGGTGATCGCGCCGCGGGCCATCAGGTCGGAGCAGACGAAGACGGCGTCCAGATCCGGTGCCCGGAGCAACAGCTCGTCCATCGCCCGCGCGCCGGAGTCCTCGGTGTAGTCGCCAGTGGCAACCAGTCGCGGATCCCCGTCACCCAGTACGTCGTGGTACCCGGCGAGCCGGTCGACGCCACCTGGCGTGTCGATCGGGCCGGTGATGATGCCGATCCGCTGGTGTCCGCGCGAGCGCAGGTAGGTCACCATCTGCCGAGCGCCGTCCCGGTCGTCGGCGGCGACGTACGAGATGTCGCGCTCGTAGCCGATCGGCCGCCCGGCGGCCACGATCGGGAGGCCGCGCGAGCGCAGTTCGTCGATCAGCGGGCTGCCCGCGTGCTCCGACACCAGCAGCACGCCGTCGACGTGGCCGGCGGTCACCCAGCGGCCGACCCGTTTGCGGTCCTCGAGCGTCCCGGCGATGGTGAGGACCAGGGTGATGCCGCGCTCGGCGAGGGCTTGCGTGCAGCCCTTCAGCAGGATCGCGAAGTTCGGGTCCTCGAAGAGTCGGTCCTGCGGATCGGACAGGATGAACGCGACCGAGTCCGACCGCTGGGTGACCAGGCTCCGAGCGTGCTGGTTCACGACGTACCCGGTTTTGCGGATCGCTCGCTGCACGGCGGCCAGCGCGTCGGGGGAGACGTAGTGGCCGCCGTTGAGCACCCGGGAGACCGTGCCCCGGGAGACGCCGGCCACGTCGGCGACGTCTTCCATGGTCGGGCGCCGGGACGCACTGGAGGAGCTCATGGTCTACATTCTGGCCCGCGGTGACCGGAGCACCCGCACCCCACCCGCCGGTACGGCGAACTTCCCCACGACCGCTGCGCCGGTGAGCAGCTCGTCGCCGTCACCCGGCAGCACGGCATCGCGGTCGTCGTGGTTGATTGCGACCAGGTAGTCGTGCTCGGGTCCGCGGCGCCGGACCACCTCCACCTCCGGCGAGACTTCGTCGTACCGGGTCGGCAATCCGGCCTCCCGAAGGACGGCGGCGAGATCGTCCCCACCAAGTCGGGTCGAGATGTACCAGGCGGTGCCGGCGCCGTAGCGGTGTCGCGTCACGGCGGGTGCGCCGGCCGCCGGCCCGTCGGTGTAGTGCCGGGCTGCCTCCGCGCCCTCTAGTACGAGGTGTTCAGCCCAGACATCGCCGATCGCGCCGTCGTCGATTGCGACTCGTTCGTCCGAGCGCAGTGGCAGGAATTCCTCGACCGTCAGGCCCAGTACGTCGCGGAGCGCGCCTGGATGGCCGCCGGGGTGCACGGTGTCGTTGTGGTCGACGATGCCCGAGAAGTACGAGACCACCAGCGTGCCACCGTGATGCACGTAGGCGGCAAGGTTCTCCGCCGCGCTCGCCGTGGTCAGGTACAGGCTCGGCACCAGAAGCACGGGGTACTGCGACAAGTCGCCCTCGGGGTCGACGAAGTCGGTGGTCAGATGCTCGCGCCAGGCCACGCCGTAGAAGGCCTCGACGCGCTCCAGATAGGACAGATCCACCGATGGCCGCCACTCCAGATCAAGCGCCCACCAGGACTGCCAGTCCCAGAGCAGGCCGACGTCGGCGACCACCTCGGTCCCGCGCAGCTCGTCGAGTCTGGACAGATCGGCGCCGAGCTCGCAGACCTCTCGCCAGACCCGGGTCGAGGTGCCGCCGTGCGGCAGCATCGCCGAATGGAACTTCTCGCCGCCGAAGTGCGACGCCCGCCACTGAAAGAACAGTGCGGACTCGGCGCCCCGGGCGAGGTGGCTCAGGCTGTTGCGGCGCAGCTCACCCGGCCGCTTCGCAAGGTTGCGGGGTTGCCAGTTCACCGCGCTGGTCGAGTGCTCCATGAGCATCCAGCCGCGACCCCCGGCCACCGATCGGGTCAGGTCGGCTGCCAGTGCGAGCTCGACGTGACTGTCGCGACGTTCGGCAACCAGGTAGTGGTCGTTGGCCACCATATCGACCTCGGCGGCCCACCGGCGGTAGTCGATCCACTTGCAGTTCTTGATCATGAAGTTGGTGGTCACCGGTACGCCGGGCGCCAAGCGGTGGATGATGTCGCGCTCCGCCACGAAGTTGGCCAGATGCGCGTCGGAGCTGAACCGGAAGTAGTCCAGCTGGTGCGCCGGGTTGACGGCCACCGGCGCAGCGAGCGGCGGCTCGATCTCGGCCCAGTCGCCGTACAGCTGACCCCAGAAGGTGGTGCCCCAGGCATCGTTCAGATCGTCCAGGTGACCGTAGCGCCGCCGTAGCCAGCTCCGGAACGCCGCTGCGCACGTCGCGCAGTAGCAGTGGGCGTTGGCGCCGCCGTACTCGTTGTGGACGTGCCACATCGTCACCGCCGGGTGGCCCGCGTAGTGCGCGGCGAGTCGTTCGGTGATCGCGGTGGCGGCCTGCCGGAATTCGGGGGAGCTCGGGCAGAAGGCCTGCCGTCCGCCCGTGCCGAGGATCCGGCCGTCCCGGTCGGTGATGCGTGCTTGCGGGTTCTGCCGGAAGAACCACGGCGGAGGGGCGGCGGTCGGAGTGGCCAGGTCGACGGCGATGCCCGCCTCGTGGAGCAGGTCCAGCACGCGGTCCAGCCAGCCGAAATCGTAGCTGCCGGGCGACGGTTCGAGCAGCGCCCAGGCGAAGATCCCGACGTTCACGAAGTTGACCCCCGCCTCGCGCATCAGCGCGACATCTTCGTGCCATCGCAGTTCGGGCCATTGCTCGGGGAAGTAGTCACCGCCGAACGCGATGCCGGTCAGTTGCGGCAGAACAGGCTCGCCACGGCCGGCTTGGACCGGTACGACGATGCTCATCGGCGGACACCCCAATCTGGGAGCGCGAACAGAAACCGCATCATCATGACACGGTCAGACCGACGCTTGTGGAGTATTGACAGGGATATCTCGCACCCAGAGACTGTGAGCGCTCCCAGAATCCAGGAGGACGAGATGAACGGATCCACTCGGATCAGCAGGCGGCGACTGCTCGCCGGAACCTCCGCGGTGGTCGGCGGCGCGGCCGCCGGCGGCCTGCTGAGCGGCTGTAACGCCAACTCCTCGGGGACGTCGTCCGGGGGCGGCAGTGGCGGCACCGTCACGCTGACCGTGATGTACGCGAACAACGAGCTCACCAAGGAGCACATCGCCGATTTCGAGGCGAAGAACCCCGGGATCAAGATCAACTTCCTGGAGAACGACGCGACCCGGCTGAACGCGATGCTCGCCTCCGGGACCCCGCCGGACTTCGTCCGCGGTGCTGCCGTCGGCAGTGCGAACAACAACGCCCGCGGCCTGGCCACCGACCTGACGCCGTACCTGGAGAAGAGCCAGCTGCTGAAGAAGGACGATCTGCTCGCGGTCAACGACAACTTCCGCTGGGACGGCAGCAAGATCGGTCAGGGCGCGTACTACGGGATCGTCAAGGACTGGAGCCAGGACGCGACGCTCTGGTACAACGCGCAGCTGTTCGACCAGGCGAAGGTCCCGCACCTGAGCGAGACCGAACCGATCGGGTACGACGACCTGCTGGCCATCGGCAAGAAGCTGACCGTCAAGCAGGGCGGCAAGACGAAGGTCTACGGCCTCGGCGTGGAATGGGCGTGGAGCCTGTACTCGCCGATCGCGACGATGATCCTCCAGCAGGGCGAGAAGGTCTACAGCGACGACCTCACCCAGACCGACTTCAGTACGGCGGCCGCCCGCCGGGCGGTGGCCTGGTACGTCGACTTCGCCCAGGCAGGCGTCGGCCCGACCTCGCTCGACCCGCTCCCGGACGGCGCCGACCTGTCGACGTTCATGGCCAAGCGGATGGCGATCAGTCAGGACGGCTACTGGTACGGCGGAAACTTCGTCAAGGAGACCGCTCTGCAGCCCGCGATCCGGATGGCGCCGGCACCGATCATGGGTGATCAGCGGGTGAGTCCGACGTACGCGGGGATGGGTGCGTGGATTCCGGCGAAGTCCAAGCACAAGGACGAGGCCTGGAAGCTGATGGAGTACTTCATGGCCGGCCCGCCCGCGGTGGAGCGCGCGAGCAGTGGCTGGGGCTTGCCGGCTCTGAAGTCGCTGTTGCCGAAGCTGCCGCAGGAGCTGCCCTACCAGAAGCAGGCGTTCACGACGGCGCAGAACGAGCTGCAGTACACGACGCCGCTGCCGGCGTCGCCGTACGTCACCGGCGATGCCTGGAACCTTGCCCTGGACAAGCATCTGCAGCGGGCGATCAAGAAGCAGGCCACGGTGGACGAGGCGTGCAAGGCCATCACCGAAGAGATCAACAAGGTGCTCAAGCAGGGCAAAGAGCAGATCGGCTGATGGCCAAGACCAGCTGGACGCGCTACTCCAACCGCACGTTCTACCTCTTTGTCGCACCGTGGGTGCTGGGGTTCCTGCTGCTGACGGCGGTGCCGCTCGGCTACGCGTTCGGGGTGAGCCTGACCAACTTCGACGGCAGCTCACCGCGGTGGCGGTGGGTTGGTTTCCGCAACTACGGCGAGCTGTTCGGCGACAGCGAGGCCTGGCACGCTCTGCTCAGGACCGTCGCGTACGCCGCGATCGCCGTACCACTGAGTGTTGCCGGAGCACTCGGGCTGGCCGTGCTGCTCAACCGCCGGCTGCGGGCGGTCGGGTTGTGGCGGACGATCTTCTTCCTGCCGTCCGTGGTTCCGGTCGTCGCGATGGCGATCATGTGGAAGCTCGTGCTGAACCGGAACGCCGGCATCCTGAACGCGATCCTCGAGATCGTCGGGATCCGGCCGATCGCCTGGCTGATCGATCCGATGGCCTTCTACGCGTTGATCATCCTGACCTTGTGGGGGCTGGGCGGCGGCATGGTGATCATGCTCGCCGCCCTCCAGGGGGTACCGGCGGAGCTGGAAGAGGCCGCGGTGGTCGACGGCGCCAACCGCTGGCGGGTGTTCCGGCACATCACCGTGCCGATGATCTCGCCGGTGATCTTCTTCCAGGTCGTGACCGGAGTGATCGCGACCCTGCAGATCGTCGTCCAGCCGCTGCTGCTCGCCGAGACCAACAGCATCGCCGGGGTGGGACAGGTGCCGCAGAGCACCCACCTCTACATGGTTCAGGTCTACCAGGAGTTCTTCAACAGCAACCGGTTCGGCTACGGATCGGCGATGCTGTGGGTGTTCTTCCTGGTGATCCTGGTCTTCACCCTGCTGATCCAGCGGTCGAGCCGGTCGTGGGTGCACTACGAGGTCGACACCGACTCGGACCGATAGGAGAACGTCTGTGCCCGTCCGCCGATCCGCGCCCGGAGCCGTCTACCTGCTCCTGATGGCGCTCGCCGTTGTCTTCGTGGGCCCGTTCGTCTGGCTGATGCTGGCAGCGCTCAAGACCCGGGACGAGTGGGCCGCCGTACCGGCTCGCATCCTGCCGCGGCAGGCGCAGTGGGAGAACTTCACCCACGCCCTCACCGACATCAACTTCCCGGCGTATGCGATGAACTCGCTGTTCCTGTCGACGCTGTACGCCGTCCTGATCACCGCCTCCAGCGCGGTGGTCGGCTTCGGGTTCGCCAGACTGCGGGGGAGTGGCAAACGCGCGCTGTTCCTGGTGCTGCTGTCGACGATGATGCTGCCGCAGATCCTCACGCTGCTGCCGACGTACGTGCTGTTCTCGCGGTTGGGCCTGGTCAACACCTACTGGCCGTGGGTGCTGTGGGGACTGGCGGCTTCCCCGTACCTGATCTTCTTGTTCCGGCAGTTCTTCGCCGCGATCCCACGCGAGCTGGAGGACGCGGCGATCATCGACGGTTGCGGCTGGGGGCGGATCTTCTGGGGGATCTTCCTGCCGCTCTCGCGACCGGTCCTGCTCACGTCGTTCGTGCTGTCGTTCGTCTGGACGTGGGGCGACTACATCGCGCCGGCGCTGCTGCTGGACGTCGACCATACGACGCTGTCGGTTGCCATCACCGCCTGGTACCGCGATCCGCATGGCAACGCGGTCCCGACTGTGCAAGCAGCCGCCGCCGCGCTGTATGTCCTGCCGACGCTGCTCATCTTCCTGTTCGCTCAGCGCTACTTCATCCGCAGCGTCGTGGCCTCGGGGGTCAAGGGCTGAGAGTGTTGTGCACGTTCACAGAATGAGTGAGGTATCGCCCCATGCCTACGAACCTACGGCGGATGCTGGTGGTCCTTGCCGTCGTCCTCGCCGTCCTGATGCCCCAGGCGACGACGGCGTTGGCCGCCGACAACCCCTACCAGCGCGGACCGGACCCGACCCAGGCGAGCATTGCGGCGTCGCGCGGCACCTTCGCGACGGCCGAGGTGAGCGTCGGCTCCGGGAACGGTTTCGGCGCTGCGAAGATCTACTACCCGACCGACACCAGTCAGGGCACGTTCGGCGCGATCGCGATCGTGCCGGGGTACACGGCCACCTGGGCGGCCGAGGGTGCCTGGATGGGACCCTGGCTGGCGTCCTTCGGCTTTGTGGTGATCGGGATCGACACCCTCAGCCGCAACGACTTCGACACCGCCCGCGGCACGCAATTGCTGGCGGCTCTCGACTACCTCACCCAGCGCAGTTCGGTGCGGAGCCGGGTGGACGCGAGCCGGCTGGCCGTGATGGGCCACTCGATGGGCGGCGGCGGTGCGATCTCCGCTGCGTTGCGCCGGCCGTCGTTGTCGGCAACGGTCGGACTGGCGCCGTACAGTCCGTCACAAGGCACGTCCGGGATGAAGGTCCCGGCCATGTTGCTCGCTGGGCAGCGCGACGGCACGGTCTCGCCGTCGAGCGTCAAGAGCCTGTACAACGCCGTGCCGGCGACGACGGAGAAGGCGTACCTCGAGCTGACCGGCGCCGGCCACGGGTTCCCGACCTCGGCGAACTCGGTGATGATGCGCAAGGTCGTTCCGTGGCTGAAGATCTTCGTCGACCGCGATACCCGCTACACCCAGTTCCTCTGCCCGTTGGTCGATCGGACCGGCATCACGTCGTACGAGAGCAGTTGTCCGCTGGTCCCGCCGGGCGGCGGGCAGGTCAACCAGAAGTGGACCCAGACCGCGGCCGCGGAGCTGCGGATCTACAACAACACAAAGTGCCTGGACGCAGCTACCGGCAGGGTGGTGATCAGTGCCTGCAACGGGAGTGCCAATCAGAAGTGGGCGGTCAACGCCAATGGCACGGTGACGTCGTCGGGCCGGTGCCTCGACACGGCCGGCGGGGCGACCGCTGACAACACCGCGGTCGTGGTCGCGACCTGCACCGGTGGCGCCGGCCAGTCGTGGTCCAAGACCGCCGCCCTGGCCACGCTGCTGGCAGCTGGTGACGGGTCGCCGACGGACTCCAACATCAAGTACGTCGGGCGCTGGGACACGCGCTCGTCCTCCGCCTACGTGCCGGGCTGGGCCGGTGCCTACGCGGTGGTCGGCTTCACCGGCACCACGGTGAAGCTGCGTCAGCGAAACAGCGTCGACCTGTACGCGAGCATCGACGGCCGCCCTTGGGTCTCCTACCGAGGCGTCAGCGGCCTGGTGAACCTGACGCCGACCCGACTGACGGCCGGGACGCACACGCTGCGGGTCTCCTACCGGCAGGCCACCGGCTCGTACCGCGGTGACCTGGTGTTCCAGGGGGTGACGCTGGATGCCGGTGCGCGCACGGTGGCGGCCACGGTCCCGTCGCGGACCATCGAGTTCATCGGTGATTCGATCACGGCCGGCGAGAAGGCGTCGAAGATGGCGGTCACGTCGTACGGGTGGTTGACGGGAGAGAAGCTGGGGGCCGCGCATGTGCAAGTGGCGCGGGCCAGCGTCTGCCTGTACCCGGCGTCCGGATGCATCGGTCTGCGCGACCGCTATCTCAAGACCACGGTGGATGCCACTTCGCCGGACTGGGACTTCTCCCGCTACCAGGCCAGCGACGTACTGATCAACCTTGGTACCAACGACCGCGGGCACGGCGTCTCCAGCGCGCAGTTCCAGAGCGCTTACATCACGCTGATGCAGCGGATCCGGGCGAAGTATCCGAACGCCACCATTCATGCGATGGAGACGTTCCAGAAGCTCTACGTCAACGAGACCAAGGCCGCTGTCGCCACCCGCAATGCCGCGGGCGACAGCAAAGTCCGATTCATCAACACCGAAGGCTGGATCACTGTGTCGACCGACACCGCTGACGGCACTCACCCCAACGACGCCGGTCACCAGAAGATCGCGAACCGCCTGGTCCCGCTGCTCACTGCCAGTGCTGCGGCGGCACCGGAGGCTGCCTGCAGCAAGGGGTACGTCGGGCTCACCTTCTACGACGGGCCGACCAGCAACACCCCGGCGCTGCTCCGCGCACGGACGGAGAACGGGCTGCGGGCAACGTCCTGATGCACGACGGCCCGCCCAACACGGTGGCCGCGATCCCGCGGATCGCCCAGGTGCTGGCGCGGAACGGTTTGTGTGCGGGCATGATCTCGCCCACGACCGGCCGTGCCGTCGCTCCTAGCTGACCGGCCTGCTGAAAACACTTCGCCCTCGCGGAGAGGCCGACTTCCGCGAGGGCGAAGTGCTGTGGTGATCAGTTGTAGATGGTGGCTTGTCTGGAGGTCTGCCGGATGCCGTTGGCGCCGTTGATGATGCGCTGACCCCACGGGGTGAGGTTGGCCGGGTTGAAGCCGTAGACCATGTCGAGGTATTCGACGCCGCCGCCGTTGCCGCTCCACGACCAGCCGAGGTAGCCGAGACCGCGGGCCTGCGCCTGGGCCATGATCGTGTTCTCGTCCGGATCGCCGTCGGTGTGCATGTGCCCGAACTCGCCGACCAGCAGCGGCAGACCGGCGTTCCGGAACGCATCGAAGTACGCGTTGATCTTCGCTGCGGTGTTGTAGACGCCGTACATGTGGATCGAGAAGACGGTGTTGTGCTGCGGGTCGGCGGCCAGCACCGAGGCCCCGTTGTTGCGCATGATGTTGCCCCAGTCCTGCCCCCACATCGGACCGTCGGCCATCAGCAGGTGCTGAAGCCCGGCCGACCGCAACCGCCGGATCGCGTTGCTGGTCGCGCTCGCCCAGCCGGCGCTCACCTGCTGGTTGTTGCCGAACGGTTCGTTACCGAGGTTGATCACGACGTAGTTCTCTTGGCCCTTGAGGACACTGGCGACGCCGATCCAGTAGCTCGCCATCTGATCCAGCGTCGCGGCGTTGCTCTGGTCGCCGTACCCGGTGGTGTCGTGCACCTCGAGGACGCAGATCAGCCGGGACTGTTTGCACAACGTGATGATGGTCGTGATCTCGCTTGCCGACGTCGGCGCTGACTGATGGCCGCCGCTGAGAACGACTCGTATGGTGTTGGCGCCGGTCGCCTTGATGTTGGCGAACGAGCTGTTCTGGCTCCGGTACCAGGCGTACGGGTGGTTCACGCCGCGCATCACCAGGTTCGCGCCGTTCGCCTCCACGATGCGGGTGCCGCTGACGCGCAGGCCAACAGCCTCGGGAGCCGCGCTCGGCAGCGCCGCCCCCACGGCGGGGTACCAGCGGCGCTCGATCTTCTGGTTGCCACTGGAGTTGGGATGTACGCCGTCACTCGTATCGGTCGCGGTGTTGAATCCGCTCCACTGGTCGACGACCGTGATCGGTGAGGCCGCGGTCGTGTTGGCCTGCGCCCAGCCGGGGATCGCGTTGTTGAGGGCAACCACCCGCTGACCGCAGGCGCTGCAGTTGGACGGGTTCATCGGGAGGATGCGCGCGACGATCAGCTTCATCCTGGGATTCGAGCCGCGCATCTGCCCGAGCAAGGTGGTGTAGGCGTTCAGGATCGTGGTTGCCGGGATGTTGCTCCAGACATCGTTCGTGCCCAGGTGCATCAGCACAATGTCGGGACGGGTCGCCGACAACCATCCGGGGAGCTGGTTGTTGCGGGCGATGTTCGTGGCGAGGTAGCCGCCGTGGCCCTCGTTCTCGCCGTCGTAGGCGAATCCGCACCCGGGGGCGGGCAGCGTGCCGACGAAGTCAAGGTTCGTGTGACCGGTGTCGCGCAGATGCTTGGACAGCAGTGCTCGCCAGCAGCCGGGGGAGCCGGTGATCGAGTCGCCCAATGGCATGATCCGGGTCGCTGCTGATGGTTCGACGGCCGCCGCCTGAGCTGGTGGCAGGGCGCAGAACAGTGCTGCGAGGAGTGCGAGAACGGTAGTGAGACTTAGTCTTCGAGCCATGCTTCCTCCTACTGTGGTGGGGCCAGAGCGGCGGTCAAGATCGGGACGTAGAACTTGGTGATTCCGGCGAGGTTCGGGTGGGTGCCCGTGCCGCCGGTACCGGGGAATCCGTTCACGAGGCTGTTGAAGGTGTAGGCGACCCGCTGGCTGTCGCTGCGGGTGTCGAGGGCGGCGTCGTTGAAGACATCGGCGACGGTGACGTTCCATCTGGCGCTGGTCTGCAGGGTCGCCGAGCGGATGGCGAGCTGGGTGTTCCAGTCGCGGGACCCGAGTTTGTGGACGGCCACGTAGACGATCCGGGCGGTCGGCCACTTGGACCGCATGGCCGCCAAGGTGGTCTCCAACGAGCTCGCGTACGTCGACACGCCGTACTGGCCGTTGGTGATGTTCTCGGCGTCGTTGGTGCCGCCGTTGAAGACGACGTAGTCGGGGGATCGAGTCGGGGCGTTACGCACCTGGGTGATGATCTGTTTGCTGCTGGGGCCGATCGAGGCGCCGTTCACGGCGTACTTCGACAGGGTGATCAGCTCGCGCTCGGCCAGGAGGTTCACGAAGCTGCGCGAATAGGTGTGGCCTTGGACGATGCTGTCGCCGAAGGCGTACATCGTCTTGCCTCTCAGCTGACCGTTGATGGCCTTGGACAGTGCACTGAGCCGGAAGTTGTCGATCGATTGCACACCGGTTCCGTAGTAGTTGCAGGCAACGAACTTGGCGAGATTCTTGCCGCTGACGGGCGCCGTACCGGAGGCGAGAACGCGGGCGGCGGTCTCCTTGGTGGCGATCAGGTACTGCACTCGCTGCAGGGCGAAGTCGAGGTGCAGATCGACGGTGTACCACCTACTGCGGTCGTAGCCGACCTTCGTCCAGACGGGACTGAGCGACTCCGGGGCTGTGGTGGAGTCGGACGCGGGGCCGGTCACGCCGTACCGGAGCTCGGTCGTCGTACCGGCGAGGGCGAAGACCAGGTTGCCTTGGCTGTCACGGAATTCGAGACCGGTCTTGTTGCCGGCGGCGGAGATCTGGGTCTTCCAGTCGAAGGCCAGGTCGAGCGTCCGCTGCTGGGTGATCGCGGTGTCGAAGGTCTTGATCGCGGTGGTGTAGTTGTTCATGGCCTTGGTGACGTTGAGGACGCCGCCGGCTATGTCGGCGCCGGCTGGGAAGCCGAAGTTCGGCGGGGTGGTCTGCGCGGTGAACGACTGATCGATCAGCAGCAGCGCAGTGGCGAGGACGGAAGAGATCATCGGCATGGGTGATCGACTCCAGGGGGCGGGATGTCGGCGTGAGATCGAAGCGCTTCGACGGGGGAGTAGACCGAGAGTGGCATTCCGGAAACCGAGGGTCAAGAGCTCGTTGACAGATAGTACTGGGAGCGTTCACAGTCCCTAGTGGCAAGCAAACCGCCCCATACTCAGCCGCTGGCGAATTCGTTATGTGTACGTTCCCAGCGCTGCTCACCCATCGGAGGATGCGGAATGAGACTAGTACGTGCCCTACTTGTCCTGGCCGTGGCAGCCGGCCCGCATGTCCTGGTGGCAGGCTCGGCGAATGCTGCCGCCGCGACCACCTACTATCTCGACGCGGCGAACGGCAACGACAATGCCGCCGGTACGACGTCGACGACCGCCTGGCGCTCGTTGGCCAAGGTGAACGCGACCACGTTCGGCCCCGGCGACCGGGTTCTGCTGCACGCCGGGCAGCGGTGGACCGGTCAGCTGTGGCCCAAGGGCTCGGGGACCGAGGCGCAGCCGATCGTCATCGACCAGTACGGCGCCGGCGCCAAGCCGCAGATCGACGGCGCGGGCCAGGTCGCGGACGCCGTACGGCTGCACAATCAGCAGTATTGGGATCTCAAGAACCTGCAGGTGACCAATGCGCGACCGCTGAACGGAGGAAGCCCGGGCAGCAACCTGCGGGACCTGCGGGGGATCGGGATCAGTGGTAGCACCGGCACGCAGCTCAACCACTTCCACCTGGACAGCGTCGACGTTCACGATGTCACCGGTGAGGTGAACTGGATCGGCGGCGACACCGCGGACAACCGGACCGGCATCACCTTCAAGACCGGCTGGGATCGGTCGAAGAACACCGGCGGCATCGTCTTCCGCGGCCTCGTCGCCAATCCGGCGAGTCCGGGGCGGCCGACCGTCCTGCACGACATCCTCGTCGAGCGCTCGACCGTCCGGAACACGTCGTTCGGCGGCATCACCGTCAAGCAGTACACGGGTTCCACCAGCGGTTCCGTGCACACCGGCTGGGGTGAGCGGAGCAGCGCGACCGACGCCGCGTTCGCACCGCATACCCAGGTCGTGATCCGCAACAACTACATCTCCCAAGCCGACTCGGGCTACGCCGCGAACGGCGTCTACGTCACCGACACCCGCGGCGGTCTGATCGAGCGCAACGTGGTTCAACGCGCCGGTACCTCCGGGATCGAGGTCTACTACGCCGACCAGGTCACGATCCAGCGCAACGAGGTCTACGGCACCGAGCCGAAGGCCGGCGGCGCCGACTCCAACGGCATCGATGCCGACAACGCCACCACGAACGTCGTCGTACAGCAGAACTTCGTGCACCACAACGGCGATGGCATCCTGCTCTGCCAGTGCGGCCGTAACTTCGGCTCCGTCCGTGTCCGCTACAACGTCATCGCCGGCAACACCCGCTACCAGCTCTACCTGCACTCGAATCGCGGTACGACGGCCCACGTCTACAACAACACGTTCTACAACGACCGCAGTAACAACCTCGTCTATGGCTACGGCACCAGCCTGCAAGGCACGTACCACCTCTGGAACAACATCTTCTACTCCACCCGTGCCGGAGCCTCCCTGACCACCAGTTCCACCATCGACTACAACGCCAACCTGTACGGCGGCGCCACCCTGTCCATCCCCTCCTCCGATCGCCGCCCCACAACCGGCAACCCGCGCTTCGCCGGTTCGATCACCGGGCCCTACGGCACGCCCCAATCCGGCCCAGCCCTCGATGCGGCCCTCCCGCTACGAGTCACCGCCGGCTCCCCAGCCATCAATACCGGCATCGCCATCGCCGACAACGGCGGAACCGATTACGCCGGCGGCGCTGTCTACAACGGCCTCCCCGACATCGGCGCCTTCGAATACCGCTGACCCACCACGACCGGTGGCGCCCGGAGGGATGGCGCCACCGGTGCGGGCGGCGTAATTAGGCGGCGAAGACCTGGGAGTCGTCGGCGAAGGCCTTGAACTCGAGGGCGTTGCCGGCGGGGTCGAGCAGGAACATCGTCCACTGCTCGCCGGTCTGGCCCTCGAAGCGGACATAGGGCTCGATGACGAAGGTGGTGCCGGCGGCACGGAGGCGGTCGGCGAGCTGTTCGAAGGCCGGGACGGTGAGGACCAGGCCGAAGTGCGGGACCGGTACGTCGTGACCGTCGACCGGGTTGTGGATGCGTTGAGCACGCTCCGGGGCGAGGTGAGTGACGAACTGGTGGCCGTGCAGATTCCAGTCGATCCAGGTGTCCGAGCTGCGGCCCTGCGCGAGGCCGAGCACCTGGCCGTAGAACTGCTGGGCCGCGGCCAGGTCGTCGACCGGTACGGCGAGGTGGAAGCGGGGGATCGGGGAGTCGAGCACGCTCATGGCAACGCCTTTCGTGGGAACAGTGTCCTAATGTTAACATTAAGACAATCAGGCGGAGGGGTGGAGATGAGCGAGCAGAGCATGGTGAGCCCGGCTCGGCGCCGCGGGTTGGCGGACGAGGTCGCGGACCGGATCCGCGAGGCGATCTTCACTGGCGCCTACCCGCCGGGAGCCCAGCTGCGCGAGGTGGAGCTCTCCGGCGTGATGGATGTCAGCCGAGGACCGGTGCGGGAAGGATTGCGGATTCTGGAGCGCGAAGGGCTCGTTCGTTGTGCCTGGCATCGCGGCGCGACCGTGATCACCCTGTCGGCGGCCGACGTCACGGAGTTGCACACCTTGCGCGGCGCACTGGAAGACCTGGCCGTTCGTCATGTCGTCGACCGGGCGTCGGACAGCGACCTGGATTCGCTGGCGAAGACCGCGGCAGCAATGGAGCGAGCGGATGATCCGCACGAGATGGTGCGCTGTGACATCGCCTTCCACGATGCCGTCTTCGCCGCGGCCGGGCATCAGCGTCTCGCCGAGGCATGGGACGCGATCCGCTGCCAGGTGCACCTGTTCCTGTTGACGCGCATCAACGTGAGCGTCGAGGGTTACCTCGGCGGCATCCCCCGCGAACACCAAGAGCTTGTCACTGCACTTCGCACCCGCGATGCCGACGCAGCGCTGGCGCTCTTCGCCGTGCACCGGCACAACGCCTTCGACATCCTGACCGCCGGCACCGACGAAGCAAGCGCCCCGACTCACCGCTGAGCCCGGCACGGTACACCGACGGCCCGCGAGGATGGTTGCTGTGTCCAACGAAGAAGCCCGAAACAATGGCCCGCACCGGATCACCGTGTCGCCATGGCCGACCGAACCGCTGCGGCCGACGATGGCCAACGTCGAGGACCGGCGGCCCGGGCTGGGGCTGTCGAGCCGCGGTCTCGAGCGGGACGGCGTACCGTTCGTTCCGATCTCCGGCGAGCTGCACTACAGCCGGATTCCCAGGCATCGTTGGGAGGCGCGGCTCCGGTCGACGGTGGCCGGTGGTGTGACGACCGTGTCGACGTACGTGCCGTGGTTGCATCATGTCCCGGAGCGCGGCGAACCGCGGTTCGACGGCAACCTCGACGTCGGCGCGTTCATCGATGCCTGCGGCAACCATCGGCTCGACGTGGTGCTGCGGATCGGGCCGTGGTGCCACGGCGAGCTCCGCAACGGCGGCTTCCCGGACTGGGTAGCGGCCGCGGACGTCGAGCATCGCACCGACGATCCGAAATATCTGGAGTTGGTCGAGGAGTGGTTCGGTCAGCTGGCCGGGCACCTGGGCCGCCGGGCCGGCCCGGATGGCGTCTTGCTGGCGATCCAGCTCGAGAACGAGTTGTACGACCAGCCCGGCCATCTGCGCACACTCAAGACCATGGCTCGACAAGCAGGCCTCGCTGCTCCGCTCTGGACCGCCACCGCTTGGGGTGGTGCGCAACTCCCCGCCGACGAGGTCTTCCCGCTGTACGGCGGCTACGCGGACGGCTTCTGGGTGGACTCGGAGGCGGGTTGGGACCCGACGTTCCGGGAACACTTCTTCTTCAGCCACACCTGGGACGATCCCGGCATCGGCGCCGATCTGCGGCACAGTGAGCTCACCGCGCCGGCCGACCCGACCGCCGCCGGCTTCCCGCCCGCCACGTGTGAACTCGGCGGCGGCATGGCGACGGCGTACCATCGCCGCCCGGTGCTCGCGCCGCTCGACATCGCGACAGTGGCGTTCTGCAAGATCGGCAACGGCTCGGCCTGGCAGGGCTACTACATGTACGCCGGTGGGACGAATCCGCCGGGCGGTTTGCAAGAGTCCCATGCGAGCGGATATCCGAACGACCTGCCGAGGCTGAGCTACGACTTCCATGCACCGATCGGCGAGGCAGGCGAGATCAACGGCTCCCACGCCGAGCTCCGTCGCCAGCACGCCTTCCTGACCGCCTTCGGCGCCGGTCTCGCGGAGCTGCCGTCCTGGCTGCCGGAGGTCCGTCCGGCCGACGCCCACGATCGGACGACACCGCGGTGGGCGGTGCGGTCCGACGGCACGAAGGGCTACCTGTTCCTGGCCTGGCACCAGCCCTACGATCAACTCGATCCGCTGCCCGATGTCCAGTTCGAGATCGCCGGTACGACGGTTCCCTCCGAACCGATCACCGTTCAACCCGGAACCCTGGCGTGCTGGCCGTTCTTCCAGGAGTACGGCGGCATCCAGATCGAGTGGATCACCGCCACGCCGATCACCCTGCTCGACGGTCCTGATGCGCCGGTGCTCGTCCTGCTCGCAGATCATTCCGTGCCCGTCGAGCTCCAGTTGCCGAACGAGAGACCCACGAAGCTGACTCCTTCCGAGCACCCCGTTCGGTTGCTCTCGGCAACGGGTGCGCTTGATCTGCTCGTCCTCCCGGCGGCCCTCGGGCCAGACCTCTGGGTGCGGGAGCACCCTGAGCGGACGCTCCTGATCTCCGGCTGCGAGATCTCCTGGTACGGCGAAGATCCGGTGCAGGTCGTCGCCGCCGGAACGGCCCCGCAGCTGCGACGCTACGACCCAGCCGACCGACGCTTCGTGGAGGTACCTGTCAACGCAGCCCAAGCCCGAGCCGCGACAGCGAAGGTAGACCTGATCCGCCCAGCCGCCGACGTCCCGGCGACCTACGGCGAACGCGATGGCAGAGCCTCCAGCCCGAAGCGGTCCGACATCGACCGACTCGCAGCCCGTTATCGCATCACCTTGCCGGATTGGGTTGCCGATGTGGGGGAGGGTCGCCTGCGCATCACCTGGGCCGGCGACGTCGCTGAACTGGAGGTCGACGGTACGACGGTCGCCGACCGCTTCTGGGACGGAACCGTTTGGACGGTCGACCTCCAAGATGCAGGCCTCGCTGCCGCGACCGACGTCGTACTGCACGTCCTCCCGCTGTCACCGGACAGCCGGGTCTGGCTGGCATCAGAGGCACGTCCGACCCGCACACCCGAAGTTCTGGTCGAAGAACTGGCCGTCGGCTAGCTTGCCGGGATGGAACCAGACGCGCTGGCCAAGGAACTGATCGACAGCAACCGGTACATGGTGCTCGGAACCGTGGATCCGGACGGACGGCCCCGGGTCTCGCCGGTGTATTTCGCGCCGGACGGCTACTCGACCGTCTACTGGGTGTCGTCGATCGAGTCGCACCATTCGCAGAACATCGCTGACCGGCCGGAAGTCAGCATGGTGGTGTTCAACTCCGCGGCGGAGATCGGCAGTGGGCAGGCTGTCTACTTCATCGCCAAGGCGGAGGTCGTGCCGGACGACGAGTTGGAGAGCTGCCTCGACCGCGTCGCCTGGACGCGCTTCCCCGGGCTCAGGCAGTTCGCGCCTGACGAGCTGCGAGCTCCCGAGGTCTGGCGTCTCTACCGTGCACCGATCACCGAGCACTCCGTGCACATCCCCGGCCGGGACCCGGAGTACGGGACGGGCACCGACCGGCGAATGACAGTCAATCTCGGTTAGCCCCCGGAATCAGGGGGCGGCGGCGGTGCTGGCGCGGGGGACCAGGGTCGCGGTGGGGACCTGCTGGGCTTCGGTCCGGCCGTCTGACACCAGGTCGAGCATCGCCTGCGCCACGCGCGCGCCGTAGTCGACGATGTCGCGTGCGAGGGCAGTGACGGAAGGATGCTGGACCAAGCAGAGCTGGGAGTCGTCGCCGGCCACGATCGAGAGCTGGTCGGGGACCGAGATCGCCAGTTCGTGCGCGACGCTGAGTGCGGCGACGGCCATCACGTCGTTGTCGTAGGTGATCGCGGTCGGCCGGTCGGCGGAGGTCAGCAACCGGCGCGTGGCCTGAGCACCCTCTTCCCACGTGTAGTCCGTGCTGATCACCGGCGCCGACTCGAGGCCGTGACGGTCGGCGGCCGCCTGGAAGGCCGCCGTACGGATCTGGGTGTGCTCGAGGCTCGGCAGACCGGCCACCCGCGCGATACGGCGGTGGCCGATGGTGACGAGATAGTCGACGACGGCATCGACCGCGGCCGCGTCGTCGCTCCACACGGCCGGCAGATCCAGACCTTCGCGGGGAGAGCCGACGATCACGCCGGGAATGCCCAGCTGGGCAAGCAGTTCCGGGCGTTGGTCGTGCGCCCACAGGTCCGTCACCAGTACGCCGTCGATGCGACGCTCGGCCCACCAGAACCTGACGGCTTCGTCGGCCGCGTCGTGATCGGGGACGACCTGGAGCAGCAGCGCGGTCCGGTTCGCCGACAGCACGGACTCGACACCGGAGATGAACTGCATGAAGAACGGTTCCATCCCGAGGACGCGCGCCGGGCGGGCCAGGATCAGGCCGACCGCGTGCACGCGAGCGCCGGTCAGCGAGCGGGCGGCGATACTCGGTCGCCAGCCGATCTCGGCCGCGATCGCGAGGATCTTGTCGCGAGTGGCGGGCGAGACGCCGGGCCGTCCGTTCAGCGCGTACGACACCGCCCCGGTGGAGACACCGGCCCGGGTCGCGATGTCGGCGATGGTCGGTCGCTTCACCAGTTCCTCCTTCGGTCCGGCCCACGGTATCCCGGCGGCGGCCGGAGTCCCTGCATTACTCAACTTAAGTGATTAAGCAGAAAGCTCGCTCTGAGGTATTGACCTGCCCGATTCCGCAGCTTACGTTCATGCGCACTTTACTTAAGCGTTTCATGTGCGCCGCTGCGAAGGGACCGACGACATGGGTTTCACGAGGATCACGGCAGGTGCCACGGCCGCCGTACTGCTGCTCGCCGCCTGCTCGGGGAACAGCGCCGGCGGCGGCGGCGCCAAGGCGGATGCCAAGTCTTCGATCACCGTGGGGGGAGGCACGATCAGCAAGAACTTCAACCCGTTCAGTACGACGGCCCTCCAGCCCACGCTCGGGGCGCTCTACGAGCCGCTGTACTGGTACAACTTCGCGAAGAAGCAGGATCCGACGCCGGTCCTGGCCAGCGGCTTCTCCTGGAACGACGCCGGTACCGAACTCACGATCAAGACCCGTCCGGGCGTGAAGTGGAACGACGGGCAGCCGTTCACCGCGAAGGACGTGGCGTTCACGTTCAACCTGATCGCGAAGACCCCGGCGCTGAACCCGTCCGGTCTGGCCGCCACCGCGAAGGCCACCGCGGACGACACCGCCGTCCTGACCTTCAAGTCGAAGTCCCTGATGCAGGAGCCCGCGGTCCTCGCCAACCAGGCGATCGTGCCCGAGCACATCTGGAAGGACATCAAGGACCCGGTCACGAACCCCAACGAGAACCCGGTCGGGACCGGCCCGTTCAAGCTCGGCACGTTCAGCACCCAGAGCTACACCCTGGTGAAGAACGACTCGTACTGGGAGGCCGGCAAGCCTGCCATCAAGGAGGTCCGCTACATCCCGCTGGAGGCCGCGGATGCCGCCAGTGCCGCCCTGGTCGCGGGCAAGGTCGACTGGATCAGCGCCTACCTGCCAGGCGTCGACCAGATCATGAAGTCGAAGAAGGAGCTCACCTACGTCAACACGCCGGTGATGACGACCGTCCTGGTGACGTGCTCGAACGCCGCCCGCGGGTGCTCGGGTCCGCAGACGGATCCCGCGGTCCGCAAGGCGATCTACTACGGGATGAACCGTGAGCAGCTGATCAAGCTCGCCGGTGGCGGCGTCGCGTCCGACGCGTCGCCGACGCTGCTGCTGCCCGGCCGCGACGACAGCTGGATCACCGATCCGAACCTGCAGAAGATCCCGCCGGCTGCCGATGCGGCGACGGCGAACAAGCTCCTCGACGAGGCCGGCTGGGCCAAGGGCGCGGACGGAATCCGGGCCAAGGGCAACCAACGCCTGTCGCTGACGGTCCAGACGGTGACCGGCTGGAGCGACTACATCTCGATCAACGACACCCTGAAGCAGCAGCTCGCGCAGATCGGGATCGAGCTGAAGCCCAGCCAGGTCTCGTGGAACGAGTGGAACGCCGCCCAGACCAACGGCAAGTTCCAGCTCTCCCTCGACTCCGTCGGGCTCGGCGCCTCGACCAACCCGTACTTCACCTACAACGGCCGGCTGGCGACCGAGAACACCGCCGATGTCGGCAAGTCCGCGAGCGCCGGCAACTTCGCCCGGTTCTCCAACCCCAAGGTCGACGCGGCGCTCAAGACCGCGGCCGGCACCTCGGACGAGGCCACCCAGAAGGCGCAGTACGCCGAGATCCAGAAGGTGTTCGCCGACCAGATGCCGTACATCCCGGTCTACGTGAACTCGATGCTGACCGAGTTCAACACCTCGCGCGCGGCCGGCTGGCCGACCAAGGACAACATCTACGCACTGCCGGCCTCGTGGAAGGCCTGGGACCTCGGCGTGGTCCTCAAGACGATCACCCCCGTGGGCTGAGCCGTGCGGTATCTGGGGCAGAAGCTCGTCTTCTACGCCGTGGCGTGCTGGGCGGCGCTCACGCTGAACTTCCTCATTCCCCGGCTGATGCCGGGGAACCCGGTGGACCTGATGCTGTCCAAGCTCGCGACGAAGGGCCCGGTCACGCCCACGACCCGGGCCGCGATCGAGGCGATGCTCGGGACCGAGTCGAACGTGTCACTGTGGCGCCAGTACGTGACGTACCTGCACCAGCTCGTCTCCGGCGAGCTGGGGACGTCGATCGCGTACTTCCCGACGCCCGTGTCGACGGTCATCGGTCAGACGTTGCCGTGGACGGTCGGGCTGATCGGGCTGGCCGCGGTGATGTCGTTCGTCATCGGGGTCCTGCTCGGTCGCGCGGCGGGCTGGCGGCGCGGGTCGTGGGTCGACAACCTCATTCCGTTCACGACGATGCTGCAGTCGGTGCCGTACTTCTGGCTCGCGCTGCTGTTGCTGTTCCTGCTCGGCAGCACCTGGCCGGTCTTCCCGCTCAGCGGCGGGTACGACGTGTACTCGGTCAGTCCCGGCTGGAGTCTGGCGTTCCTGCAGTCGGTGCTCTATCACGGTGCCTTGCCGGCGTTGACGATCGTGCTGTCCTCGATCGGCGGCTGGATGCTCGGGATGCGGAACATGATGGTCTCCACGCTGTCCGAGGACTACATCGTGACGGCCGAGGCCAAGGGACTCACCCCGCGGCGGATCCGCTCCCGGTACGCCGCGCGGAACGCCGTACTGCCGTCGATCTCGGGGTTCGCGATCTCGCTCGGTTTCGTGGTCGCGGGGTCGATCGTCACCGAGGCGGTCTTCTCGTACCCCGGCATCGGCTCGGCGCTGTTGCTTGCGGTCGGCAACAACGACTACGCGCTGATGCAGGGCGTGTTCCTGATCATCACGCTCGCGGTCCTCGGCGCGAACCTGCTCGTCGATCTCCTGTACGGCGTCATCGACCCGCGCACGCGTGCGCGCTCCTAGGAGGGAGAGCCTGATGGCCATCACCACCTCGGCCGCGCAAGCGCCGACCGATGCCGCACGACGGCGTCGGATCCTGCCGCCGATGACGTTGAAACTGGGAATCGGTCTGGGGCTGACCGGCCTGATCACGTTGTTCGGGCTGATCGGCCCGTTGCTGGTCGGCGATCCGTCGGCCGTCCGGGACATCGGCCTGACGCCGCCGGGGAACGGCTTCCTGCTGGGTACGACGCAGACCGGTCAGGACGTGTTCGCCCAGCTCGCGCACGCGACTCGCGGGTCGCTGACCATCGGCGTCGTGGTCGGTGCGATCACGCTGGTGCTGTCGGCGTTCTTCGGGGTGGTCGGTGCGTTCGTCGGCGGCTGGGTCGACGAGGCGTTCTCGCTCTTCACCAACGTCATGCTGGTGATCCCGGGGCTGCCGCTCGTGATCGTCATCTCGAGCTACGTTCCGGACAAGTCGGTCTGGCTGGTTGCCGTCGTACTGGCTGTCACGAGTTGGGCCGGATCGGCGCGCGTACTGCGGGGGTTCACGCTCAGCGTGCGTAGCCGGGACTACGTGCTCGCGTCACGGGTGAGCGGTGAGCGGCGCTGGCGGATCCTGCTGGTCGAGATCTTGCCGAACCTGATCCCGTTGCTGGCCTCGCAGGTCGTCTTCGCGGTGATCTTCGCGATCCTCGGTGAGGCCGGCCTGTCCTTCCTGGGCCTTGGCGCCTCCGGATCGTTCACCTGGGGAACGATGCTTTTCTACGCGCAGAACGGATTGTCGCTGCGGCTCGGCGCGTGGTGGTGGTTCGTCCCGCCGGGCCTGGCGATCGCGCTCTTCGGCGCCGCGTTGTCGCTGATCAACTTCTCGATCGACGAGATCATCAACCCGAAGCTGCGCTCGCAGACCCGCGCCGACCGCAAGCGCTGGAGCATGACCCGCGAGCAGCTCAAGCACGCCCGGGAGGAAACAGCATGACCGCCCACCCCGTGCTGACGATCGAAAATCTCAGTGTCGACTATCTCGCCGAGACCACGGTGGAAGCGGTTCGGGACGTGTCCCTGGAGTTGTACCGCGGGGAGATCCTCGGCCTCGCGGGCGAGAGCGGCTGCGGCAAGTCGACCCTCGCGTACGCGATCACGCGGCTGCTCAAGCCACCGGCGTTCATCACCGCCGGCCGTGTCCTCTTCTCGTCGCGGGAGGGCTACGACCTCGATCTGTCGGAGCTCAACGGCGACGACCTGCGCGCGTTCCGCTGGGACAAGATCGCGATGGTGTTCCAGGGCGCGATGAACTCCCTGAACCCGGTACTGCGGATCTCCGAGCAACTGGAAGACGTCTTCAGTACGCATCGGCCGGGAATGACGAAGACCGAGCGCCGCCAGCGCGCCGGGGACCTGCTCGAACGCGTCGGCGTCGACCGCCAGCGCCTTCGCGCCTATCCGCACGAACTGTCGGGCGGGATGCGGCAACGCGTCATGATCGCGATGGCGCTCGCCCTCGAACCGCAGGTGCTGGTGATGGACGAGCCGACCACCGCGCTCGACGTGGTGGTGCAGCGCGAGATCCTGCAGGAGATCACCGAGCTGCGGTCGGAGCTCGGTTTCGCGGTCATCTTCATCACGCACGACCTGCCGCTGCTGCTCGAGATCAGCGATCGGATCGCAGTCATGCGGACGGGCCGGATCGTCGAGCTGGACGCAGCGCCGGTCCTGTACACCCAGCCGAAACACCCGTACACACAGCGACTCCTGTCGTCGTTCCCCAGTCTCACCGGAGCTCGGGGCGACTTCGTCCGGACCGGATCGCTCGGGGCGGACACATCGTTGGACGAGACCGTGCCGGACCCGGAGGAGGTGGCGAGCTGATGACCGTGCTGGAGCTGCGGGACGTGGTCAAGGAGTACAGGTTGCACGGCGGTCTGCGCGCCGGGAAGCTACGCGCGGTCGACCAGGTGAGCTTCCGGCTGGAGCCCGGGCGAACGATCGCGCTGGTCGGTCAGTCCGGTTCGGGGAAGTCCACGATCGCCAAGCTGCTGATGCAGCTCGAACGGCCGACCGCCGGCGCGATCCTGGTCGACGACGAGCCGATGGTCTACCGGGGCCCACGGGCGGCGGCGTACCGGAAGGCCGTGCAGATGGTGTTCCAGGACCCGTTCGCCTCGCTGAATCCGTACCACACAGTCGGGCATCACTTGGCTCGTCCGATCCGCTTGCATCACCGCGGGCTGTCGCGCGGGCAGGTGGAACAGCGGGTGCTGGAGTTGCTGCGACGTGTACGGCTCGATCCCGCCGAGGACTTCGTGCAGCGCAAGCCGCACGAGTTGTCCGGTGGTCAGCGGCAGCGCGTCGCGATCGCCCGGGCGCTCGCGCCGTCGCCGGGGATCCTGGTCGCCGACGAGCCGGTCTCGATGCTCGACGTCTCGATCCGGCTCGGCGTGCTCAACCTGCTGGCGACTTTGCAGCGGGAGGAGAACCTCGGCGTCCTCTACATCACGCACGATCTGGCGACCGCGCGGCACTTCAGCGACGAAATCATGGTCCTGTACCGCGGCGAGGTGGTCGAGCACGGTCCGGCGGACGACGTGATTCTCAAGCCGCAGCACGAGTACACCCGGCTGCTGGCCGAGGCTGCGCCCGATCCCGAACGCCGTCTCGCGGAACTCCGGCGTTGACCGGCTCTGTCTACCCGTCCATCCGTCAGGAGCTTCACTTGCGCACCGACCCGATTCACGATGCCTGGACCGTCACCGCGTTACCGGCCACCGTGCCGGCCGGTGCGCCCGCCGCCGCGCGGGCTGCTGTGGTCCAGCCCGTACCGGCGCAGGTGCCGGGCAACGTTCACACCGATCTCTTGGCGGCCGGCATCATTCCGGATCCGTACCTCGATGCGAACGAGTCGGCGCTGCGGTGGATGTTCGGCGTCGACTGGCAGTACCGGCGTCCGCTCTCGCTGCGGCCCGCCGTACTGGGGGAGCGGGTCGAGCTGGTCTTCGACGGGCTCGACACCGTCGCGACGATCAAGCTCGGTGGCGCCGAGCTCGGGCGCACGGTGAACATGCATCGTTCGTACCGCTTCGACGTGACAACCCTTGCCGATGGCATCGAACGTGATCTGGTCGTCGACCTGGCCTCGGCGACCAAGTACGCCGCCGAGCAGCGGGACCGCTTGGGCAACCGGCCGAACCCGTACGGTACGCCGTTCCAGTTCGTCCGCAAGATGGCCTGCAGCTTCGGCTGGGACTGGGGACCGGACCTGCGCACGGCCGGAATCTGGAAGGGTGTTCGGGTCGAGCGCTGGCACACCGCACGGATCGCCCAGGTGCGCCCGCTGGTCTCGGTGGACCTCGGAGCCGACGGAGCGTTGGCGCCGCGTACGGCGGTCGCGCCCGGTCGCGTCGAGACACACGTAGAGATCGAGCGGGCCGGCGCTTCCGAGACGACGTTGGTGGTCAGCGCTGAGGTCGTCGCGGCCGGCCGAACTCACCGCGGTACGGCGACCATCGGGCTGGGCGAAACGTCGGCGGTGCTCGTGGTCGACGTACCGGAGGCGCCGGTGTGGTGGCCCGTCGAGTACGGCGAGCAGCCGCTGGCCGACCTGACGGTCACGATCACCGACGGCGACTCACCGCCGCTTGATCGGTGGGAGCGCCGGATCGGCTTCCGGACGGTCACGGTGGACACCTCCGAGGACGAGATCGGGTCGGCGTTCACGCTGGTCGTCAACGGCCGGTCGATCTTCGTCAAGGGCGTCAACTGGATCCCGGACGACCACTTCCTGCCGCGAATCACCCGCGAGCGGCTGGCCCGCCGACTCGAGCAGGCCGCCGGTGCGCACGTGAACCTGGTGCGGATCTGGGGCGGCGGGGTGTACGAGTCGGAGGACTTCTACTCGCTGTGTGATGAGCGAGGGCTCCTTGTCTGGCAGGACTTCTTGCTGGCTTGCGCCGCCTATCCGGAGGAGGAGCCGTTGCGCAGCGAGCTCGAGGCGGAGGCCCGGGAGAACATCGTCCGCCTGATGCCGCATCCGTCGCTTGCGGTGTGGAACGGCGGCAACGAGAACCTGTGGGGGCACGAGGACTGGGGCTGGAAGCTGTTCCTCTGGCGGCCGCTCGGGCGCAGTTTGAGCTGGGGCGAGTCCTACGCTCGCGAACTGCTGCCTGGGCTGGTGCGTGAACTCGATCCGACCCGGCCCTATACCGACAACAGCCCGTCGAGTCCTGGTCGCGTGCATCCCAACGATCCGGACCGCGGCACGCATCATCAGTGGGAGGTGTGGAACCGCGTCGACTACTCGGTGTACCGCAGTGAAGTGCCGCGGTTCTGCTCCGAGTTCGGCTTCCAGGGACCGCCGAACTGGCGCACCCTCGACGACTGGGTGCATCCGTCCCGCCCCGGTCCGCTGACCAAGACCGACCCGGTCTTCCTCGTGCATCAGAAGGCGGCGGACGGCAACGGCAAACTCGACCGCGGGATGGCGCCGCACCTCGGCGTACCGGACGACTTCACCGACTGGCACTGGGCGACGCAGCTCAACCAGGCGCGAGCTGTTGCCTACGGCATCGAACACTACCGGTCCTGGTGGCCGCGGACGGCGGGCTCGATCGTGTGGCAGCTCAACGACTGCTGGCCGGTCACGTCGTGGTCCGCGATCGACTCCGAGGAGCGACTCAAGCCGCTGTGGTTCGCCCTGCGGGACGCCTATGCGCCACGGTTGCTGACGGTGGTCGACCGGGACGGTGTGCTGTCGGTCGCGGTGGTCAACGACACGGACGAGCCCCTCGACGGCATGCTCGTGCTCAGTCGGCAGAAGTTCGACGGCGCCGTACTGGCCGAGGCATCGCTCCCGGTCGCGGTCGGGCCACGCGCCGTACAGGTGCTGCCGTTGAGTGGCGATGTAGCGGCCGCTGACGACGAGCGGCGGGAGACGTTGATCGGATCGCTGGGCGAGCTGTCGTTCGTGCACCTGTTCGTCGAGCCGGTGGCGGCCGAGCTCGATCCGGTGCCGCTCGATGCGCAGGTGGTCCGCACGGACAGCGGCTATCGCGTCGACGTCACCGCCCGCAGCCTCGCGATCGCCGTCCACCTGCACGCCGACCGCGTCGCCCCCGACGCGACCGTCGACCGCGGGCTCGTCGACCTACCCGCAGGCGGTACGGCGTCCTTCGTCGTGACGACAGCGTCACCCGATGTTGCCGTCGACCTCACCGCGCCGCCGTTCCTCCGAACCGCCAATGATCTAACGGCACAAGGACTTTTCGACGCGACCGCGGTGGGCACCGGGGAAGGAGACAATCAGCGAAAGAAGTGAGATCGATGGTTCTGCCGCAGTCCGTCAGCAACGCGGAGAAGCCGTGGACGGAACAGGAAGTAGCGCGTCTCGGCGAGTACGCCGAGCTCAACATCCCGCCCTGTGTGATCGGTATCAAGCTCGGCCGCCCCGAGATCGCCGTTCAGCAGAAGGCGACGGAGGCCGGCATCACGCTGCAACCAGCGCACCGACCTCCGTACGGCGGGTAAGCCGCTACGACCTGCGGGCGGCGCGGAGCAGCAGGGCTCCCGCCGCCGTCGCTACGGTGGCGCCGACGGCAGCGAGCGTGTTGCGGTGCCGGGACGACCAGAACTCGTAGCTGCGCGTGGTCGCGCGATCGTCGAAGGCGCCGTGCGATCCGAAGTCGCGGTCCGCGTCGGCGGGATGCCAGAGGTTCTCGGCATCCGGCTTCTTGAGCTGGTCGGTCTGCTGGGACTTGTAGCCAGTACGTCCCAGATAGTGATCCAGAAGGCCGGGCGCGAACTTGTTGGCGATCAAGGTGGCCATCGTGGGACCACCGATCCAGTACTCGCGGCGGCGCGGATGGTCGGCCGCGAAGACGACGGCGTCAGCGGCCACCTCCGGCTGGAAGATCGGCGGCACGGGCTGCGGGTGATGCGGTAGCCGGGACAGCACCCACGAGAACTGCGGTGTGTTGACGGCCGGCATCTGCACCATCGTCACGTGCACGTTCGCCTTGTCGTGCAGCAGTTCGGAGCGCAGCGAATCGTGGAACCCCTGGATCGCGTGCTTGGCCCCGCAGTACGCCGACTGCAGCGGAATCCCGCGGTACGCCAGCGCCGACCCGACCTGGACGATCGTGCCGCGATCACGCGGTTTCATCCGGTCCAGCGCGGCCCGGGTGCCGTAGACGTAGCCGAGGTACGACACCTCAGTCGCTCGTTTGAACTCCTTCGGCTCGATCTCGGTGAACGGCGCGAACACCGTCGTGAACGCGACGTTGACCCAGACATCGATCGGGCCCAACTCGTCCTCGACCCGGGCCGCGGCCGCCTCGACGGCGTCGTACTCCGCGACATCCACCGGGATGGTCAACGCCGTACCGCCGGCCGCCTCGACCTCGCGAGCGGCGGCCCGGAGGCCTTCCTCACCACGCGCCAGCAGCGCCACCTTCGCACCGCGTCGCGCGAACGCGACCGCGCTCGCGCGGCCGATTCCTGCACTGGCACCTGTCACCACCACAACCTGGGTCATGGCGGCCCAGTACCCACCCCCTCGACGTGTACGCCGGGCCGGGCGCGGGAACGGGAAGTGAATGCGACTGACCGAGACAGCAGATGTGTGGTGGAAGAACGCGGTGATCTACTGCCTCGATGTCGAGACTTTCTTCGACACCGACGGTGATGGATCGGGTGATCTACGCGGCGTGGGCCAGCGGATCGACCATCTGGCCGATCTGGGGGTGACCTGTCTGTGGTTGATGCCGTTCTATCCGACGCCGGATCGCGACGACGGGTACGACATCACCGACTTCTACGGTGTCGACCCGCGGCTGGGCACGCACGGTGACCTGGTCGAGCTGCTCACGCTCGCCCAGGACCGCGGTATCCGGGTGATCGCGGACCTGGTCGTCAACCACACCTCGGACCAGCACCCGTGGTTCCAGAGCGCTCGCTCGTCGCGGGAGTCGCCGTACCGGGGGTGGTACGTGTGGCGGGACGAGCCACCGGCGAACCAGCACGAGGGCATCGTGTTCCCGGACCAGGAGACGAGCCTGTGGCAGTACGACGAGGAGGCCGGCCAGTACTACCTGCATCAGTTCTACAAGCATCAGCCGGACCTCGATATCGCCAACCGCGAGGTGCGCGAGGAGATCCAGCGGGTGATCGGCTTCTGGTCGGAGGTCGGAATCTCCGGGTTCCGGGTGGACGCCGTACCGTTCCTGCTCGACACCTCCGGCGCGGTGGATGCCGGCAACCTGCCCGATCCGCACGACTACCTGCGCGACCTGCGGGCGTTCCTCGAGCGCCGGCGCAGTCAGTCGATGCTGCTCGGCGAGGTGAACCTCGAGTATCCCGACGTCCGGCGCTTCTTCGGTGACGAGGACGGCGACGAGCTCACGATGTGTTTCGACTTCATCGGGATGCAGAAGCTGTACCTGTCGCTGGCGCGCAACGATCCGGCCGAGCTGGTGAAGTCGCTGCGCGAGCGTCCGCCGGCCGCCGAACAGGGGCAGTGGGGCACCTTCGTGCGCAACCATGACGAGCTCACCCTGGACAAGCTGTCCGACGCGGAGCGGCAGGAGGTGTTCGACGCGTTCGGCCCGGACAAGGACATGCAGCTCTACGGCCGTGGTCTGCGGCGACGCCTGCCGCCGATGCTCGGCAACAACCAGGCGCGGCTCAAGATGGTCTACAGCCTGCTCTTCTCACTCCCTGGTACGCCGGTGCTGTTCTACGGCGAGGAGATCGGGATGGGGGAGAACTTGGCGATCGAAGGCCGACAGGCTGTCCGGACTCCGATGCAGTGGACCGCCGGCCCGAACGGCGGCTTCTCCACGGCCGACCCGTCGAAGCTCGCCGCTCCCGTCACCGAGGGGGAGTTCGGTCCCGAGAACGTCAACGTGGCCGCTCAACGCCGCGACCCCGACTCGCTGCTGAACTGGATCAAGCTGCTCGTACGGCGCTATCGCGAGTGCCCGGAACTGTCGTGGGGCGAGTGCACGATTCTCGATCACGATGCGCCTACGGTCTTCGCGCATCGATCGGAGTACGAGGACGGCGTCATGATCACCGCGCACAACTTCGGCGCGGAAGCGGCTCAGGTCACGCTGAAGATCGCCGACGACGCAGGTGAGCTCAGCGCGGTCGATGTCCTGCGCGACAGCACCACCAAGCTCACGGACGAAGGAACGCTGGAGTTGGAGCTGGAACCCTACGCTGCCCGCTGGCTACGTATCGTCAGCCCGGTCGACCGCTACCTCATCTGACTTCCGGCGGACGCCGAGCGGAATCAGCCACCAGAACGTCACGAACCAGATCAAGATGCCGGCCACGATGCAGAACGCGACCGGACGGGACAGGACGACGTCGAGCGCGAGCAGTACGCCGCCGGCCATCGCCGCGACCAGGAAGGCGAGTCCGGCCTGGGCCAGCCGGTCGGCGGCGATGACCAGGCGGTCGCGCAGACCCTGGCGATGCACGATCCGGTGGAACGACACCGGCGCCAGGAAGAGGGCGACCGCCAGTGCGGAGGCGATCAGCGTGCCGGCGTACACGAGGTGGGTGAACTGGTCGGCCGCCTGGAACTGGCCCTGGAAGCCGATGCTGAGCAGGAACGCGAACAGGATCTGCGTCCCGGTCTGGGCCAGGCGCAGTTCTTGCAGCAGTTCGTTCCAGTGCCGGTCGAGGCGCTCGCCGGAGTCCTCGTCCTTGCGCGTGTACGGAGCAGGTCGGCGCGTCATGGCACCTCAATACCCTCAGACGAGCTGCGGCAAGCCCCTTGACCGCCGGAACAGCCGTACGGCGATCAGACAGCTGACCGCGATGACCGCGACCAGGACGAGCCGGTCGGGGAAGGTCTTGGCGCGGGTGAGCAGGCCGAAGAGCGAGTGGCCGACGAGTGTCGCACCGAGCGCGGCGATCCGGTGCCGCTCGCTCCAGGCCACGGCCGCGCTCCAGCGGGCGAGCTGACGAACGGTGCCGACCGCGATGACCGCGGCCACCACCATTGGCACCAGCACCCAGTTGCCGTGGGTGAACGACGACTGGCGGGCGTCCCCGAGCGGGAAGAGCAGAGCCAGGAAGAGGAGGGTGGCGACCCCGCAGAGCGCGCCGACCAGAGCGGGCGGCGGTACCGAGGCCGCGGCCTGCACGCTCAGCGCGCGCCGCGGCAGGATCCGCAGCGCGACGAACCCGAGGACGACGATCAGCCCGAGCACGGTCAGGATCGCAGCCGCGGACATCTGGTAGCCGGGGTCCTCGGACAACGGCACCGCCAGTCGCAGCAGTACGGCTCCGAGGACGGTCACGAACCCGGTCAGCACCATCCCGCCACGGCGCAGGTACGGCTGCTTGCCGACCCCGCGGAACAGCAGTTCGACCAGGGCGATCGGCACGACCACGCTGAAGACCACGTGGTACGGCAGATTGAGTTCCGTGTACGTCGTGTTGATCCCGAACCAGCGCGGTCCCCACTCGGCGGCGCCGTACAGGTGGGGGCTGGTCAGGCTCTGCAGGGCGAGCCCTTCCTCCAGCAGGCCGTAACAGACCCCGAGCAACGCGATCGTCGGCCAGCCGCCGCCGACCCGACGGGCCAGCTCCCGGATCAACAGGGCGCCGGCGCCGTAGATCGGGATGTACATAAGGACCAGATAGAGCATCCGGACCGGCACGGTTCCGAGGGCGAACTCCGCGATCAGCGGCGTGATCACGACCAGCGTCCAGGCTGCCTTCCCCGACCGAGGCTCGCGTGGCTGCTTCGGCGGTCGCGGGAAGGCCGCGCGGACCGGCCGGAGGTTGGTGATGACGACCAGCGTTGCCAGCAGCAACCATTGGACCACCTGGACGCCGCGCAACCACAGCGGATACGCACCGGTCGCGAGGAGGTAGCTGACGGCAACAAGTCCGGCGATCGCCAGCGTCCGCACCCGGACATAGGCGCCCCGCCGCCCGCGCCGCATCCGCCGGGCGAGGAAGACGTAGAACGCCGCGATCACCAGCACCATCGACGCCCGGATCCAGATCGAGATCTCCAGCTCCTCAGCGGTCTTGGTGCTCCCCGCCGCGAGCTGGTAGTCCACGACCTTTCCCAGGAAGGCGACCGTGAGGACGGCGAAGAGTGCGCTCGCGGCCAGGTTGGCGAACAGCACGATCGTTGCCCGCCGCACCCAAGTGGCCGCGATCGGCGCCAGCGGCTCCGTTGTCTCCATACCGGCAACCTAGCGATCACGGTGGGTCGCCGGCATCAGACCAAAGTCGAACCAACTCTGAGCGTGGTGGTGCCCGAAAGGGCAACGATCCGCTTTGTGTCCCACCTGGCGCTTAGGATGATCCCCGCCTGATCCGGTGTAGGCCGGAACACAGTGGGAGGGGTCCCTTGAAGCTTCACGCCGCCGCGGTCGCTGCCGCCTGCGTCCTCACAGCTCTCACCGCCGCAAGTCCGGCCGTGGCCGCCGATCCGCCGCTCGCCGAAGGCGTTCTGCTCGGCCCGCGCCTGGAGCCCGACCCGGGCCTGCAGATCCTCGCGGCCACCCCCGACTACTACCTCACCGACTACGGCTACCCCACCGACCGCACGCCGGCGCCGTGGACCGTCCGCAGCACGACGGACGGCAGTGCGCAGGGCGAGTACCGGCGGCTGGACATCCAGATCCATCGCTCGCCGGAGATCGTCGGCGACTACGCCTTGGAGTGGAGTGCGACGGGCGTCGCGCCGCGCAAGCTCGGTACCGACGAGGTGCAGTTCATCGACGCCCCGGCCGGTAGCGAGGTCAGGAACGTTTATCCCGGCGGCATGCTGCTGGCCCGAGGAGACGCCTTCGTCCTGCGGACCTATGCGGGCGCCGAGACGCCGGTCGCCGGAGTCCAGACCGATGCCCAGGTCCTCGACCGCACCGACACGGCCTTCCTGCTCGGCTCGGCAAGTGGTCTGTTCGTGCTCGACCTGACCACCGGTACGGCGACGCAGGTAGCGACGCTCACGGGGCCGACGACCTGGGCGCAGCTCACGCCGGGCCGAGTGATCTGGCAGCTGGCGCACACCGACACGTCGACCACGCTCGCGTGGAAGAACCGGACCGGCACCGGCGATGGCACGGTCGTCGTACCGTACGGCCGGCCGCTGCTCCCGCTGGGTAACGATCTCGCGGTGCAGCTTCCGGACACCTACGAACTGGCCAAGATCGACGTCCAGAGCGGGACGGTGGTCAGAGATTTCGTCACCGGACTGCACGACGCCGAGGACCAGGGCAACGGCCGCCTGCTGGTCACCGCGCAGGCCCAGGTGGCGAGCGTCGGTGCGGATGGCGTGCTCCGGACGATCACCGAAACACCGCCGTTCCGCGGCCAGTCGGGCGAGGTGATGCTCGCGGGCGATCGCGTCGTCACGACGGTGTCGAGAGTCCCGCAGGACGGCGGCGACCAGGCATCCGACCGTCCGCTCGACCAGACCACCGATGGCGGCGCCACCTGGACCCGGTTGCCGATCAAGACCGACGACCAGCTCACCCCGCGACTGTCCACCGACGCGATGCTCGCCTACCGCCGTACGACGGAAGGCGCGGCGTACGACGCTGTCGTCGTCGACGAGCGCGGTGAGTTGAACCTGGGCCACGGCGACGCCCGGCTCGGACGGGGTGGCAAGCTGGCCGCCAGCGCCCCGAGCTTGAGTGGTGACCTCGAGGTGTACGACGTGGCGACGCGCAAGCGGATCGGCGGCTTCGACCAGTCGGTCGGCCTGTCCGGGTCGACGATCTGGCGCGGACCTGACCGCAACAACAACCTCGAAGCGATCTCCGGCGGCTTCTCGCACCAGGTCCGCGCCGGAGCCGGCTGCGGGACGCCGCAGAGCATCCAGGCGGCCGGCCGCTGGGTGGTCATCGACTGCACCGGCCCCGATCAGATCGTCGACAGCCAGGGCCAGATCCCGGTCCGCACGATCACGCTGGAGAAGGAGTGGAAGCTGGGCTTCAACTTCCTCGTCCAGCGACAGCCGTCGGCGCTGCGGCTCAAGGTCACGGATCTGAACACGCTGACGCTGCCCGAACGCTGGTACGGCCCGATCACCGGGTACTTCTGGAATCGGGCGTCGTTCGCTCCGGATGACGCGGACACCGCTCGGCTGATCTACAAGGACGTCAATCTCCAGCCCCGGATCGCCACCTTGGACTGGGTCGCGCCAACGCCCAACTTCGACGCCGACCAGGCGGCCCCGACGGTCACCATGGGCGATGCGGGTCCGCGCGTGCGCTCCGAGCCGAGCGTCACCTTCCGGTGGGCGTTCACGGATCCCGCGCCGGCCAGCGGCATCACCGAGTACGACGTTCGATACCAGGAGCGGCCGACGCCGACCGCGCCGTACGGCGAATGGGTAATGGGCTGGCCGATGCTGAGCAGCCAGATGAGCGGAGTGCAGTACACCGCAGCCCGGGGTGTCGACACCTGCTTCCAGGTCCGAGCGCGGGATCGTGCCGGCAACGAGAGCGCGTGGAGCCAGTCCTTCTGCTCCGAGTACGACGGTACGGCGCCGAAGCTGACCGCCGCGACGGCCGGAGGACCGCTGATCCTGACCGACACTGGCAAGTTCGAGTACACCTTCGCCGACAACAGCGGCGCGATCGCGTCGTACGACGTGGCGATGCGTGATGCCCCGGTGGGACGGGCTGCCGGCCCGTGGCAGTACCCCGCGGCGTGGCAAGCGACGAAGGCCAGTTCGGTCACCTGGAACACGGTGCCCGGCGTGGACCGGTGCTACCTGGTGCGGGCCCGCGATGCCGTGGGCAACGAATCGCCGTGGTCCGCGCCCACCTGTGCGATGGCGCCGCAGGACGATCGCACGCTGACCGCAGCCGGCACCTTCACCCGAACGGCGAACTCGACCGCCTACAAGGGGACCGTCACGACGCTGAAAGCAACCGGCGCGACGCTGACCAAGTCCGGCGAGGCAGGCGTGCGGGTCGCGTTGGTGACCTTCAACGGTCCCGGCCAAGGCAGCGTCGACGTCTACCACGCCGGTGTGAAGGTCGGCCGGGTCTCGCTGGCCTCGGCAACCGCCAAGCGAGCGATCACCACATTGCCGGTGACGCCGTACCGGGCCGGCGAGATCAAACTCGTCGCGGTCAGTGCTGCTCCGGTGACGATTGACGGAGTCGCCGTACTGCGTGGCTGAGGAGGGTTAAAAACAAGCGATTGATCCGGGCGCGACATCTTGCGCTTCTCCGGGACTGGATCTACTTTCGGTCAACCAATAGGAAACTTTCCTAACTGTTGGAAAGTGCAGCTTCCTTTCACCGCCCGGAGGACACCGCTGATGCCGTATCTACTTCGAGGGCTGACCGCTGCCGCGGTCGTTGCCTCTGCCTTGTTCGTGCCAACCGCTCTCAGTGCCTCCGCCGCGGAGACCCTGCTCTCGCAGGGCAAGCCCGCGACCGCCTCGTCGGTCGAGGGCACCGGGTTCGAGGCTGCCAAAGCCCTGGACGGGAATTCGTCCACCCGATGGGCCAGTGCCGAAGGACATGATCCCGAGTGGATCCGGGTCGACCTGGGGACCGCGGCGAACATCACGCGGGTCAAGCTGAACTGGGAAGCCGCTTACGGAAAGTCCTACAAGATCCAGACCTCGGCCGACGGTTCGACCGGCTGGACCGACGTCTTCTCGACCACGACCGGGAACGGCGCGATCGACGATCTGACGCTCTCGGGCAGCGGCCGGTACGTGCGCGTCTACGGCACCGCGCGCGGGACGGCGTACGGGTATTCGCTGTTCGACCTCGAGGTCTACGGCACCACGGGCAGCGACCCGGGCGACACCACGCCGCCGAGTACGCCGACCGGTCTCGCGGCCACGGGGACCACGTCGAGCAGCGTCTCGCTGGCGTGGAACGCCTCGACGGACAACGTCGGCGTCGCCGGGTATGTCGTCTACCGCAACGGCACCGAGGTCGCCACGACCGGAACCACGAGCTACACGGACACCGGCCGGACGGCGTCCACCAGCTACACGTACACGGTCAAGGCCCGTGATGCCGCGGGCAACCTTTCCGCGGTGAGCAACGCGGTGACGGCGACCACGCAGGCCGGTGGCGGCGGTGGAGTCGCCGTACCGTTCGGGAGCCACCAGTTCCCGTACGCCGCCGGCATCCTCAAGCCGACCGGCAGCCAGGCCACCCTCGACCAGAAGGTGGTCGACTACTACCAGCAGTGGAAGTCGGCCTTCGTCAAGCAGAACTGCGGCAACGGCTGGTACCAGATCATCTCGCCGGACGCCGATCACCCGTACGTCGCCGAGGCTCAGGGCTATGGCATGGTCATCACCGCGACCATGGCCGGCGCGGACCCGGCCGCGAAGACGATCTTCGACGGCCTGGTCAAGTACATGCTCGCGCACCCGTCGGTGAACAACGCCGACCTGCTCGCCGCCGAGCAGGACACCTCCTGCAAGAGCGTGAACGGCTCCGACAGCGCGACCGACGGTGACATGGATGTCGCCTACGGCCTCCTGCTGGCCGACAAGCAGTGGGGGAGCACCGGCACCTACAACTACAAGGCGCTCGCGATCAAGCACATCAACGCGATCAAGGCCAGCGAGATCAACCCGAGCACGAACCTGCTGACCTTCGGCGACTGGAGCCAGTCGGGTGACGCCACCTGGAACATGTCCCGGAGCTCGGACTGGATGGCCGACCACTTCCGTGCCTTCAAGACGGCCACCGGCAACTCGGCCTGGGACACCATCCGGGCCAAGCACCAGAGCGTGACGACGTCCCTGCAGAACAACTACGCGTCGACCACCGGCCTGCTGCCCGACTTCGTCATCAACACCAACTCGACCCCGAAGCCGGCCGCCGGTCAGGTCCTGGAGGACCCGAACGACGGACAGTTCTGGTGGAACGCCTGCCGTGACCCGTGGCGGATCGGCGCCGACGCGGTGACCAGTGGGGACAGCGCGTCGCTGGCCTCGGCCCGCAAGCTCAACAGCTGGATCAAGTCCAAGACCGGCGGTAACGCGAGCAGCATCGCCACCGGCTACAAGCTGAACGGTACGGCGATCCAGTCCGGTAGCGACGCCGCCTTCTTCGCGCCCTTCACCATCCCCGCGATGACGGACTCCGGCAGCCAGGCGTGGCTCGACGCGCTGTGGAACAAGATGCTGTCCACGCCCGTCGACACCAGCAGCTACTACGCAGCCAGCATCCAGCTGCAGGTCATGATCACCGCCACGCACAACCACTGGGTCCCGTAACCACGACTGCCCGCGCGGCCGGCCAACCACCTCAGCCGCGCGGGCAACGGGATCGTCACCAGGAACCGCTCACCCAGCTCGTCGGCCAGCTGCCGACCGCGCCGTGTGGGCGGTCGGTCTGTGCGGACGGGTCCGGTGGCGGCAGCTTCGGGCAGGGGTTCGGTCGGCCGGAGATCTGGGCCGCCAACTCGATCTGGTGGCGATAGGTGCCGACGTACGGGCGGGCGTATTTCGCGCAGTACGCCGTCATCCGGGAACCGTCCGGGTCAGCGGCGTCGTACCGGTCCCACTGCCTGGTGATGTAGAGGAAGGCCAGGGCGTCGCGCTCCTCGGCCGGTGCGTAGCCGGCGTCGGCCGCGGCGGCGATCGCCTCGGGCTGGTTGTGGAGGGCCGCCTGGACGACCTGTTCCCGAGCGATCCCCGGCGGCAGATTGCGCAGGGCCTGCCGGCTCCGCTCGACGAAGTCGGCCGGAGCCGGAAACTTGACGGCTTCGAGCAAGCCGCTGACGACCGCATAGCTCAGCTGTGGGGTCAGGTAGTCGGCGAGCTTGTCGAGGCGATCCTTCAGTACGGCGACGATCGCCTCCGGCGCATAGACCGCCTGGCCGCTGCGCTGTCGTTCGGTCGGCGGCAACGGAAAGTTCGGATTCGCCAAGATGATGCGGGTCAGGTCGGTCGGTACGCCGTCGTCCCACAACCGGACTTTGCTCGGATGCCCGTGTTTCTCGTTCTCCAGCGCCTCCCAGACCGCCTTGTCCAGCCGACCGAGCAGGTCGGGATGGGCGGTCTCGCTCAGCAGGCCCGCGAGATCGCTTCGGGCCTCCGCGTCGGTCGAGTGCAGCGCGGCGTCGATGAGCCACTCGGCCAGATCTCGGTGGCCGGTCCCGAACTTCGGCTCGGCGTGGCCGAAGTACTCCTTGATCCGGTCGTCGGTGAGCAGGAACCTCGTCACCGAATGGGGGAGGTCCGGCACCGGTCGATGGCGTTCCTGCTCCCCGGTCCGGCAGGCCTCCCTCAGTCCGTACAGGACGCGGTCCTGGAAGTCGCGGTCGCGCCATTCACCGAACGCGCGCAGGACCTCGTCGCGCGCTTCGTCGTCCGGTGGCGCGGACAGGATCCGGGCAGCCTGGACGAACGGTCGCCGGTCGGTGGTCCGGCGTACCTTCCGGCACAGCCACCAGGTCGAGCTGAAGTACTGCATAGCCGTCATTCTTCCCCGGCTCGGCCCCTTCGGTACCTAGACTCCTCAAATGCAGTACGCGAACGAGCAGGACCGGTACGACGCCATCCGCGCGAGCGCGGTGGCCAAACTTCGGTCGCGGCGCGCCGATCTCGCCGTACTGGAGGGTGAAGCGTTGGTCCGGAAGCTGACCGAAGAGGCGCTGGCCGAGTACTACACCGATCAGATCGCGGCGAACTACGCGTGGGACTACGTCGAGCGCGAGGTCCGCCGGGCGGTCGCCGAGGCGTAATGCAGGACGTCGGGAGCATCCTCGCGCAGCACCGCACGCCCGCGGAGCGCTTGGCGGCTCTCGAACGCAGCCACGCACCCGAACTCGCCTACGGACTGCATCCTGGCAACGACGAAGCGGCCGAGATCGCCGGCGCAGCGAGCTTCCTGCAGGTGATGAAGCGCAACTGGCGCGCTGAGCTGGCCAGCCGGGACGCGGGCAACCCGCCGCAGCGGCCGGGGTGGGAGGCCTTCCAGCGCGCGATGGACGCCTTCGTCCCGGAAGTTGAGCGCACCCAGCCGGTGTGGTTCCTGCAGGACAACGGCTATCAGGTCACCGGCGCCAACCAGGACGAGCTGAACGCGATCGCCGCTGCCCGCGAGCGCGCGCCGCGCGACGACCCGCAGCAGCAGCTCGGCATCACCTATCAGCGCGACACCATGTACGGGGTGCTGTCCGACGGCGCGATCTCCCGGCACACGGGCACCTTCGACTCCGGTACGACGGCCGACGCCGCTGCCGGCTGGGTCGATCACGTGGTCCGGGTTCAGGTGGATGCCGACGAACTCCGGATGCGGGTGACCGCGGTAGCCGGCGATCTGACCATGCAGGGGACGGTGCTGGACGGTCCGGTAGGCAACCGCGGGCTGCCGGTCGGGTCAGCGGCCGAGCTGCAGCTGGACCAGTCGACCGGTGAGCTGGCAATCAATGGGGAGAACGTCGGCGCCTGGAGCGGATCGTTCGAGACGTTCGGGTATCACCAGGGGCGGACCCGAGTGAACGAAGGCGCCGGTATGCACGTTCCCGGCGGTGGTACGCCGGAGGCGCGCAACCGCGGGCCGAGTCTCGCGGTCGACGATGTGCTGTTCGAGCGGATCCGGGACCTCTATACGAACGTAGAGGACCCTGAGCAGGGATACGCCCGAACGCTCGGGCCGACCCGGACCCGGCTCAACTTCAACGAAGCCGGGTGGGAGGTGCGGGTGCCGCCGTACCGGCGACTCGGTGGGGACGCGATGTTCACCGAAGCCGGGCACCCCGAGCGGGCGCCGTACAACCCGAATCTGCCGACGCCGGACTCGGTCGACGTCAGTAACCCCAGCTGGTACCGCGACATCACCAACGCGCTGCCGGACCGGTTCGTCGGCGGCCGATCGAGCAGCGCGACGCTGTACATGACGGCGGCGACCATGCTGGTGCACGAGGAACACTTGTCACTCGACGACGCGAAGGACGTGATGGCCTTCGGCGTCGCGGACATGGTGGTGAGTGGGGAGCACAGCATGCCGGAGTGCATGACCCCGGTCGTGCTCGCCGCGCACAGCTCGCAGCCCTGGCAGGAGACTCCGCTCAACCTCACCAAGGAGACGCCACCGCTGACCGCGTGGATGCATCTGGTGAGTCCGGAGACCAGGAACGAGATGCGTACAGAGGCTCGAGCGGCTCTGCAGCAAGTGCTGAGTAGTCCGTCGCCTGACCCGAAGGTGGTCACGGGGCTCACCATGGTGGTGAAGGCGACCAACGACTTCGAGCGGGACACCACGGAGCTCACGAAAGCGCTGAGTGCCGGCCTCAATCCGACCCCGGCCGCGGCCCAACGCGTCGCCGTCGCGGCGGATCCACGTCCGCGCGCGGCGGGCGCCGTACGGGAGAACGACCGGGACCGATAGGCCCGGAATGCCGCTGGGGACCCCGATTTGCATCCGGCTGGTGAATCACAGTAATGTTCTTCTTGTTGGGAGCGAGTGCAGGACGCGAAAGCGGCCGGACCTCCTGACCACCCCCGAAGGTACAGCAGCTGAAACGCGTCTCCGGACTCGGGTCGGCCGCTGAAACACGGGGAAACTGCGAAGAAAGTGGCCGATTTGACCGGCCGCGGACGGAACAGTAAAGTTTGGCGGGTTGCCCCGGAAGCCCTGAACCGTAAGGTTCGGCTGCGGTGTGCGTCCGATTCTTGAGAACTCAACAGCGTGCCGAAAGTCAATGCCGAAATTTAGCATTTACCCCGTGCAGACATCTTT
>NZ_JBEXCU010000008.1:0-364116 GCF_040605415.1 Kribbella sp. NPDC005582 | reverse complement strand
AACTCACACCCATCGAGTTTGAGACAATTCAACCCGTCGCACTCGCGGCCTGAAACACCAAACCCCGCGAGTCAACTGAACTCGGGGCAGTCCCGGCGTTGCTGATGAAGCACTTGGTCCGGGTCGTGCGCGAGCGACATCAAGTGTTTGATGAGCAGCTCGCTCGCCTTGTCGATATCGACGCCGGCGAGGTGTGGGACCGTCTGGAGGCCGAGTCAGGGGATCTGAGCGAGCTCATCGATGTCGCGGAGCGGGTGGCCGCTGTCGATGGCGATATCACTGCGGCTGAGAAGGGAGTTATCGCCGAGCTTCGGTCGCGTTTGAGGCTGAGGTGAGCTGTCCGTAATCGCGTGTCCCCACGGTGTATCAGATGGTGGACTGGGGTGCTCCTCTTGGTGGGGGTGTTTGCGATGCCTGTGGTGGATGTGCATTGTCACAACTTCAACGGGGACGACTTGCCTGTTCGCGGGTTTGTTCGGCATGTGGGGATGCATGACTCGGTGGTGAGTGGGGCCGTGGCGGGGTTGCTGGATGCTGTTGTGCAGAAGGGGGCGCCGGGGTATGCCGAGGAGAAGGCTCGGCTGGACTCGTTGCTTGGGGGGAGCACGTTCGGGGACGGGCTGGAGGGGCTGGAGCCGGCGGAGCGTTTGATTGATCCGGCTGATCAGTTGGAGCTTGAGGTTGACGCGGAGCTGACTGAGTTGGTGCAGCGGAATCCGGAGTTGGTACGGCGGGCTGGGCAGGAGCTGGGTGGGACCGAGGAGGGGCTGTTCGACGCCGCCAAGGCGGTACGTCGGGTGGTTACGTGGGCGAAGCTCTTCACTAAGTCCCGGCTGGATCTGACGGGGGTGCTGACCACCACCTATCCGGAGGTGGATCTGTTCTGTCCGATGTTGGTTGATCTGGGTACGGCGCTTGGTGACCGGGCCAAGACGACGATTCGTGAACAGGTTGTTCTGCAGGAGCAGATCAGTCGGCTGAGCATGCTTGGCCGGTTCCCTTGGCCGACGATGGCGCGGGTGCATCCGTTCGTCGGGTTCGATCCGCGCCATGAGGTGCGGTCCCGGCGGGCTGGGGACATCGATACGCCGTTGGCCATCGTCAAGGATGCGGTGCTGCGGTTCGGGTTCGTGGGCGTGAAGCTCTATCCGCCGATGGGGTTCCGGCCGCTGAAGAACGTGGCTGTCGGGGATGTCACCGCGGAAGAGGCTGAGGCGCTCAACGTCGTACTCGACGAGTTCTATACGTGGTGCGAGGCCGAGCAGGTGCCGATCACGGCACACTGCAACAACTCGCAGTACGCCAGTGACGCTTACCAAACCGCGGGTCTGGCTGGTCCGGGCGGCTGGATCGATGTCCTCGGCAAGTATCCCGGTCTGCACATCAACCTCGGCCATTTCGGCGGCGCTCATGCGGTCGAGAACCCGGATGCCTGGATCTTCCAGATCGCGAACGCCGCTGCGCGATTCGAGTTCCTGTACGCCGACGTCGGCGACCACAAGATTCACGAGCGCGAGCTGTCCGGCCCGTACCTCGACCGCCTCCACGACATCTTCGGCCGGGCGGCGACCGAGGTGATGGGCAGGCGGCTGATGTACGGCACCGACTGGTACATGCTCGCTGTCTACCCGGAGTGGCAGAAGTTCCTCAGCACGTACCGCGACCTCTACCGAGACAAGCTCGGAGCGGGTCCGGCCGACGACTTCATGGGCGGCAACGCCCTGCGTTTCCTAGGGTTCGACGACTCGGGGAACAAGAACAACCGCAGACTCCGGGACCGGTACGAGCGCTATGCGCTCGGACGTACGCCGGCCTGGCTGGCCCGCCCCCTGCAGCCACCGCACTGATGACGGGGAGGCAGGTCCATGTGGGACGATGCCGAGCTCATCGAGATCATCGAGACCTTTCCGGCGGTCGCCGACGAAGCGCTGGCTGCCATCCAGCAGGATGTCGCGAACCCGCTGAACCTTGCCTCTTTCGCCGCTGCGGCAGCGTTCCTCGGGACTGACGCCGCCAAGCAGTGCATCATTCAGCTGCAGGCCCTCGATCTTCTGGACGCCTTCGGCGAGGCGTTGCGGGCGCGTGGAGTCGAGATCGACGGTACGGCGGCCGGCGGCGGCCGGATCAACATCGAGGGAATGCACCACTTTCTCGAACGGGCGAAGACCTTCCGGTGCCGGATCGAGGTGGACCAGCGGTTCGCCGGCTCGGGTTGCCTGGTCGGTCCCGGGTTGGTGCTCACGGCGTGGCACGTGGTCCGGCGCGACGGTCCGGGTGTGGTGGAGAATCCGCCCCCACGGGTGACGGTGACGCTAGCCGACGGCACCACTCACGATGCCGCGATTCCACCGTCGTTCGAATCGCCGTGTGGTGCTGACGAGTGGAAGAGCATCGCGCCTAGGCAGGATGCCGACGTACTGAATTGTCATGACGTCGCACTGCTCACGCTGCGCCGACCGGCCGCGCGGCACCTCGGGTTCGTCCGGATGCCGCCCACCGCGCCGCCGGCGACGTCCCGGATGAAGCTGTACCTGCTCGACTTTCCGGCCGGGGTGGACGAAGGGCTGGGCGACGGCAAGACCTGGAAGATCCGAGGCGTCAGCGTCCGTCTGCGGCACGACGTCAAGACGGCGGGCGGCTCGTCCGGCGGCGCCTGCTTCAATGAACGGTTCGAGTTCTTCGGGCTGCATCAAGGCAAGGCGGGCGAGGGCAAGTACGGGCGGTTCGTTCCGGCGTACCTGTTCCTCGACGCCGTGGCAGGGCTGATCCAGAACGACATCTCGCCCATCGAACTGTGGCACCTGGACGGGCAGAGCGATCGCCTCGTCATCGGGCGAGACCTCTTCGTCCGAAGCGTCGCCGAGGCGAGCAAGGACATCACGCGGGTGCGCGGGATCAGGGTGAAGCGGACCGATAGCGACGACAGCGGGCTCGGCTTCTCCTACCGGATCCTCGACGAGTTGCTGCTTCGCCAGGGCGGCGCGCACCTCGCCGTCCGGGTGCCCGTCGGGGACGCGGTGCCCGACCTGATGGTGGACCTCACGCAGCGCGTCGAAGCAGCCGGTCTCGCGGTCGTCGAGGCGCCGTCACCCGGTGGGGTGGATCCGGTCCAGGCGGCTCCGGAGGCAGCGGCTCGGGATCGGGCGGCCAGGCTCGCGCTCGCCGTGAACGAGGGGGCCGCGAAGCTGGGGCGTACGGTGTGGTTCTTCTTCGACGGTCCGTCCGGACGGATGTCGGACCCGACCCGGCTCCATCTGGAAGGGTTTGTGGCGGCGTGCCTGACGTTGCCGCGCATTCGCCTCGTCATCGCCGGTCTCGAGACCGTCCGGCTGGCCGGGCTCGAGTTCGCCGCGCCTGACGTCACCGGCGGGGAGGGGCCGGCCGGGCTGGTCGTCGACTACCTCACCGGGTTCACGCGGGCGGACCTGCAGGACTGCCTGACCCGAGCCGCCGCGGAGCTCACCCAGGCAGTCGATCCGATCGTGATCGGCAGCCAGGCAGACATCGCGCTACAGGGGCTCGTGCAGTTCAACCAGCGATATGCGACCAAGGATCTGGGCACTGTCGTCGACAGGTTGCAGCCGTATTTGGCGCTCCTGCGTACGCAGGGAGAAACGCCATGACCGAGTACGACGCGGTGCTGTCGAGCGGATCCGTCGCGGACCAACCGGTGATCATTGCCCAAGGCATCGACCAGGCGCGGGTGTACGCCGCACTGTCCGGTCCGTTCGACCCGGTCCAGGCGCTGCGCAGTATCGATCAGGTGGAGACGGCCGGCCCGAGCGAGCTGACTGCGATCGCCGCCGGACTCTCGCAGGCCTGTGACACCGCCTTGTCCGCCGTGCACGGGCAGTGGCTGATGCGCACCGCCGAACGGCGACGGATCCTCAACGCCCTCGCGGCCGACGATCGGATGCAGAGCGCGGTCGCCTGGCGCCGGGAGAAGGAGCAGGATCAGCCGACGGTGGATCTGCTGAACGCGATCGAGGCGGCCGGGATCTTCGCGGGCGACGCCATCGCTGCCGCGGTCCGCGACGATGCGGATCGGGAGACACTCGAGCGGCTCGCCGTCGGGCTCGGCCGGGTCGGAGAGCTCGCGCCGCAGTATCAGCAGGCGCCTCGGGTCAACGCGGCGCTCACCCATCTCGACCTGGTCGCATCCACCAACCAGGACCGCGGGTTCTTCGGACGTCAGGCCGAGATCGCGCAGATCGTGCGCTGGCTCGACAGTGCGGTCACCGGGCGCCCGGCATCGGCCCTGTACGTCGACGGGCTGCCGGGCATCGGGAAGTCCGCGCTGCTCGAGGAGGTCACCGCAACGTTGCTCGGCCGGGACGACGAGTGGGTCGTGGTCAGGTTCGACTTCGACCGGGCCGGGCTCGACGTACTGGACTCCGTCGGGCTGACGCTGGAGTTCGCCCGGCAAGTGTCGGCGCAACTTCCCGGTTCCGAGCAACGGATCCAGCAGAGCCGGGAACGTGTGGCCAGTGCACCTTTGCTCAAAGGCGAGGGGCAAGAGCGGGTGCCCGAAGAGCTGGGAGCCGTGCTGGCCAACGCACTCGGTAGTCCAACGCGCCGGATCTTCCTGACGCTGGACACCCTGGAGGTACTGCGGGCCCGTGGCGAGACGCATCCGGTCCGGCTGTTCAGTTGGCTGGACCAGCTCGCAAGGGTCCTCAACGTGCCCATCGCGATCGTCGGCGCCGGTCGCGGCGGAGCCTTGGACGCCACGAGTCCGTACGTCGGAGAGCAGATTCCGCTGACCGGATTGGACCCGGGCAGCGCCGACCACCTGCTCGCGCGGCTCGATGTTGATCCGGGAGCGTGGGAGGACCTGAGAACGATTGCCGACGGGAATCCGCTGGCGCTGCGGCTGGCGGCGAAGTTCGCGAACGAGCACGGGACGCGGGACCTGCCGAAGGCACGCGGACGCGGTGAGCTCGCGGTGCCGTACCTGTATCGCTTCATCCTGTCCCGGCTCGACGACGAGGCGCTGAAGAAGCTGGCGGTCCCCGGGCTGGTCGTCCGGCTGATCAACGCTGACGTGATCCGCGAGGTGGTCGGACCGCGGGTCGGGCTCAAGGGGCTGAGTGTCGCGCGGGCGCAGGAGTTGTTCGAGACGCTCGCCAGTCAGCACTGGCTCGTCGAACCAGCGGTCGGCGGTTTCGTGCGGCATCGCACGGACATGCGGTCTGTCCTGCTGCCGCTCCTGTACGACGCGGAGCCGCGGAAGTCGGCGGGTATCGACCGAGCAGCGGCGAAGTGGTTCAAGGCTCGTCCGGAGACGTGGTGTGCGGTCGAGTCGGCTTATCACGAGCTTCAGCTGATGCGCCGCCGGTCCGCGGTGCCGCCGATCGACCCCGCGGTACTCGCCCAGCTTGATCCGTTGACGATCGCGGAACTTCCGAAGGCGGCGCAGGACGTCGTACTGCTGAGCCAGGGCGAACGCTCGACGAGCTACCGCGGTGAACAGGCCGCACCGGGCCGAGCGCTGGATCTGAATGCGGTCGTCGAACTGCGGGCGATGAACGAGCGCTCGGACTGGCTTGAGGGCAATTACGTGTACGACCGCGCGTACGTCGGCGCGTCGTACGACCCGACCGGGCCGGAAGCGATCCCGGCCATCACGTTCCTGTGGCGTTCCGGCCGCTGGCGTGAAGCACGCGAGCTGCTGCTACAGCACGGCGGTTGGGACCGAGCCGGTGCAGGTAATCCGTTGGCTCCGGAGGAGGGCGTGGCCTTCGCCGACACGCTTTGCCGACTGGAGATGGGGGCCGAGTTCAGCTTCGACGCGTGCGTTCAAGCTCTCGCCGCGGATCCGGAAGCAGGCCGGAACGCGATGAGGGTAGCGCTCGAATCGACGGTGACTGGAGCCGACGGGACGCTCCGGTTTGCGCTGTATCGGTCCGGGATCGAGTTCGTGCGGACAGTGAAGAGGTACGACGTGGTTGCCAACGTCGAGGGCTGGTGGACGCATGGCGTCGCCACCACCAGCTTCTCCGGCGACTCTCCCGGTTGGGAGCGGATCACCGGGCAGACCGGTCCGGTGGAGATCGGTGAGGCCGACGCGTCGGTGCTGGCGGCGCGTTCATTCGCCGTGCTGTCGCCCTTTGCCGACCTGGTCGGCACGATGAGTCAGTTGCCGGATCACCAGTACCTCGGTGAGTGGTTTAGGTCTGTGGCGGAAGGACTCGATGCGCTGGGATTCCTGGCACCACGGGGTTCGCAGCCCTGGCGAAGCTACGGGAACCCTTCGCAGGCGATGCAGGTGTTGACCGATCTGGGATTGCTGGCGGAGGCGGTTGCGGCCGCGGCCTATCTTCATGAGGATCCTGACCTGCGGCTGGTCGGGATGGCTGCTGAGCGTTGGCGCCGGACGACGGCCGGCTCGTGGTCCTACGGATCCAAGACGAAACCCAAGACGTGGGCGCGGGCTGTCGACGTCTCCATCGCGGATCGGCTGGCGGTACTGCAGGCGGACTCCGCCAAGTTCGGATCGGCGAAAGCGCAGCTCGAGGCGTGGTGTCCGGGATTCGCGGCTGACGACGTACTCGGGCTGCTGGAACGGCGGGCGCCGAAGATGCTCGCCGCTGCGACAGAGGCGGCACGGGACCGGCATGACGTGGAGGGCGCGGCGGAGCGGTTGCTCCGGTGGTCCGTGCCGAGTGCGTTCGTGCCACCGGTAGCGGTGCTGCTGCAGAGGCGGCGTTACAAGATCTAGAGGGGGAACGGCAATGTCGAATGGAACGCAGGACGAGGCTGTACGACGGGCTCAGGCCGAGGAGAGGTTGCAGAATCCCGCCTTGCGGGCGGTGATTGCGGAGGCGATCGCCGCCGGAGAGGTTCCGCCGGTCCTGGTGTCTGAGCAGGATGCCGAGCGGCTCGACAAAGGCGACGACCTGGAGAGCGTGCTGCGCACCGACGAACTCGAGGCGATAGTACGGCGGTTCGGCCGCCCGCCGTTGCTGGTCGAGGACAACGCGGTGGTGATGCAACCCCTGCCCGAGTTCGCCGCCGGTACCGACGTACTGATCAAGGGTGTCGAGTCGTACGTGAAGTCCGTCGGGCGGGTGGAGTTCGTCAATCACGACATGGAGTGGGGCGGCACCGGCTGGGTGATCGACGAGCCGACCAGTACCAGCCGCATCGTCGCGACCAACCGGCACGTCGCCAAGCTGGTCGCTGCCCGGGTGGCCGACGGCAGTGGCGTCTTCCTGCGCTCGCCGGCCGGAATCCTGTACAAGGCACGGATCGACTTCAAGGAGGAGGTCCACTCCAACCCGGGCGACGCGACACCGATCCTGGTCACCAAGATCATCTATCTCGCCGACGACGCGTCACCTGATCTCGCGCTGCTGCGGATCGAGGGAGAGCCCGGTCTGCCGTCCGCGCTGCCGCTGGCCGACGAAGAGGCGGAGCAAGACCAGCGCGTCGCACTGATCGGATACCCGGCGTACGACTCGCGGAATGACAAGGACGACCAGGCCCGCTATTTCCAGGGCGTGTTCAACGTGAAGCGGTTCGCGCCCGGTTTCGTCATGCAGGCGCTCGGCGGTGGCCAGGCCCTGAGTCACGACTGCACCAGTCTGGGCGGCAACTCCGGCTCACCACTGATCAGCCTGGAGAACAAGGGCGTGGTCGGGCTGCACTTCTCCGGACAGTACGGCGTACAGAACAATGCTGTCGGCGTCGGCACTCTCAGGCGGCTGCTGGCCGGTGAGCGGCCGATGAGCAGGGCCCGGGGTCCGGTGGTGGTGGAGGCGCCGACCGAGGCGGTGGATGGATCGCACGGGCCCGAGTTCTTCGCCGGGCGGGAAGGATACGACCCGGCCTTCCTCGGCAAGAAACTGCCCGCGCCCTGGCCGGTACTCGACGCCGCCACGGAGGCGACCCTCGCAGAGCCGACCGACCAGCTACCCGACCGGCCCTTCGAGCTGCGGTACACGCATTTCGGCGTCAAGTACCGCGCGGACCGGAAGCAGCCGTTGATGACGGCGGTCAACATCGACGGTGAGCACACGGTGCGGATCAAGCGGACCCAGGACAAGTGGTTCGCCGACAAGAGGATCGCGGCAGACATCCAGCTCACCCAGGCCGACTACAGCGATCCTCAGATCGACCGCGGGCACATGGTACGACGCGAAGACCCGAACTGGGACGTGGCGGCGGCCGGCAGCAACGACGCGACCCAGTTGGCGAAGGACGCCAACGCGGACACGTTCCACTACGTCAACGCGGCCCTCCAGCACTCACAACTCAATCAGGGCAAGCAGTTGTGGCAGGGGCTCGAGAACTACATCCTCGACAGCGCTCGGACCAAGGGTTTCAAGACGTGTGTGTTCACCGGACCGGTCTTCCGTGCCGATGATCCGGAGCTCGTCGAAGGGCTACCCGTTCCACGGGAGTTCTGGAAGCTCGTCGTGATGCCGGCGAGTGGGGGCAAGAAGCTGCACGCCACGGCGTACCTGCTCAGTCAAGGGGACATGATCCGCGATCTCCTGGAGAAGCGATCGCGGGTCGAGGCGGTCGAGGGGTTCGTTCTCGGTCCGTACCGGACGTTCCAGATCGCGATCGCCGACCTCGCCGACGCGACCGGGTACGACCTAAGCGCCTACATCCCGGCTGATCCGCTGGGCCAGGCGCGGATCGGTGATGAAGCCGTCGACAGCCGCGAACCGGTGTTCGTCCCGCTGGACTCCTTCGAGCAGATCGTCGCCTGACGATCTCGATGTGCGGGCCGGCGTTAGCATCGCGGCATGGGTACGCGGCTGGTGCAGGTGAATATGAAGGCTTTGGACGACTCTGCGTTGGGGAGGTTCTGGGCGGAGGCGTTGGGGTGGGAGATGTCTAGTGAGGGGCCTGGGGTGACGAACCTTGAGCCTGTGGGGTTTGTGTATCCGGATCCGGTGGCTGTGGTGGTGGACCTGGTTTTGTCTTCGGAGCCTAAGACTGTGAAGAACCGGGTGCATCTTGATCTGGCGACCGCCACCGTCGAGGAGCAGGAGGAGATGGTTAGGCGGTTGGAGGGGCTGGGGGCTTCGCGGGTTGATGTGGGGCAGGGGGAGGTTCCTTGGGTGGTGATGGGGGATCCGGAGGGGAACGAGTTTTGTGTGTTGGAGCCTCGGGAGATCTATCGGGATACGGGGCCGGTTGCTGCGGTGGTGGTGGATTGTTTGGATCCGCGGGGGATGGCCGGCTTTTGGGGTCGGGCAACGGACTGGGTTGTGCATGAGGTGGGTGACGAGCTGGCTAGGTTGCGGTCTGGGGCGGGGGTTGGGCCGTATTTGGAGTTTGTGCGGACGGCTGAGGTGAAGACGGTGTGGAACCGGGTGCATCTTGATGTTCGGCCGTATCCGGGGGATGACGTGGAGGTGGAGGCAGAGAGGCTGCAGGAGCTTGGGGCGTCTGCGGTTGATCTGGGGCAAGAGGTTTCTTGGAGGGTGCTTGCGGACCCGGAGGGGAATGAGTTCTGTCTGCTTGCCCCAGGCTGAGCCCACGCTTCTTAGGTGGTGGTTGTGCACGAGGGTGCGGGTTGTGCACAAGGGCGGGTGGTGTGTGGGTGGAGGGCTCAGGCTGGTGGGAGTGCTGGACTGAGTGGGGGGACGGTGATGTGCTGACGGGGTGATCGAGGGTGTCGGGCGGTTGACGTTGGCTTGGGTGGAGCGGCAGTTACAACCACAAGAGCGGGTTGTTGCGGCTATGGCGCTGCAGGGTGGGGTTACAGCGCGGGTGGTCAAGTTGACGGTTTCAACGGGGGACGGCCGGACGCGGGGGTTGGTGCTGCGCAGCTTCATTGACGTCGTGGAGGCGAGTGACTGGCTTGGGCGGGAGGCTGGGGCGCTGCGGACGTTGGCGAAGAGGAGCGGGGTGGTGGCTCCGGGGTTGGTGGCGGTTGATCCGGCTGGAGAGCAGTGTGAGTGGCCGTCGTTGTTGATGACGCATCTGCCGGGGCGGGTGGTGCTTGACGATGAGGGGGTGGAGGAGCGGCTGCCGGTGTTGGCTCGGCAGTTGGTCGCGATTCATGGGGTGCAGCCGCGGGAGCGGCCGAAAAGCTTTGTGACGCTGTCGACTGCGGAGACCGCGGTCGTGCCTGCGGGGGCGGACTGGAGCGAGGCGATCGACGTGATTCGGCGGCCGGCGCCGGCGTACGTCGGGAGGTTTTTGCATCGGGACTTCCAGCCGGGCAACGTGTTGTTCGAAGGCCAACGGATCACGGGGGTGGTCGATTGGGCCGGTACGTCGTGGGGGCCGGCCGAGCTCGATGTGTCGCACTGCTCGACCAACTTGGCGTTGCTGCATGGGCCGGAGTGGGGACTGCGGTTCGCCGAGGCCTATCAGGAGGCTGGTGGCGAGCTAGCCAATCGGCGCTATTGGTTCGTGCGGGACGCATTGGCGGCATCTGAGGAGATCAGCAGAGTGTCGCAGCCGTGGCGTGAGGCTGGGCGGATGGAGTTGACGACCGCATGCCTCGAGCAACGACTAAGCAACTACATAGCAACGTTGATGGAATCACGTGCGAGGACGGACGAGCCCTAGGTCGTAAGCGATGATCGTTGCTTGGACTCGGTCTCGGGCGTTCAGCTTTGTCAGCAAGGCGTTCACGTGGGTTTTGGTGGTGCCGATGGTGATGCCCAGGCGGTCCGCGATCTCGGCGTTGGTGAGACCGGCTGCGATCAAACCCAGGACTTCGCGTTCGCGAGGGGTGAGTTTGTCGAGGGACTCGGTGGAGGTGGGAGCGCCGGCGGCGAAGGCTTGGATGAGGCGGCGGGTGACGGCGGGCGCCAGCATTCCGTCGCCTGCGGCAACTACTCGGATGGCTGTGAGGAGGTCGTCGGCCTGGGCGTCCTTGAGCAGGAAGCCGGAGGCGCCGGAGCGGAGTGCTTCGTAGACGTACTCGTCGAGGTCGAAGGTGGTGAGGACGAGGACGCGCGGGCGATCGCCTTGCTGGGTGAGCATGCGGGTGGCGGAGAGGCCGTCGAGACCGGGCATCCGGATATCCATCAGTACGACGTCTGGGTCGCGCTCGGCGGCGAGTGCGACCGCCTCGGCGCCGTCACCGGCTTGGCCGACGACCGTCAGGTCCGGTTCGGCGTCGACGATCGCGGCGAAACCGGCGCGGACCACGGTCTGGTCGTCGACGATCAGAACCCGGACAGTCATCAGGTCAGCTCCTTCTCGGTCGGAGAACGAGGGGCCGGAGTGCCGTCCTCATCCAGGGTTGCGAGTAGTTCGCGCATCGCGGCCAAGGCCGATCGCGCCTCGGCGAGTACGTCGGTCAGCCGGCCGGCCTCGGCGAGATCGATCATCGAGTGCGTGCGGGTCAGAACACTGTGATGCAGCCCGGCGGCGATTCGTCGACGCTCGGTGTGGACCTCGAACTCGGTCGCCTGGACGAGCTGAGCGAGAGTCGCGCCGGTGTGGTCCAGACGCCTGATCCTGCGCTGCCGGACGAAGACGCCGGTCAGCCAGCACGCGAAGAGCACGAGGATGAGCAGGAACGCGATCAGCCCACCGGTGAAAAGCGCGAACCCTGGCTCGGGATCGGGCTCGGTCAGGGCCATCAGGATGCCCGCCGAGAGCCCGAAGCCGGCCCCGGAGGCGAGCATCGACAGGGCGGTCACGACCGGATCCCCGCCGTACGCCGCGACTGCGTACACCGCGGCCGCGGGTGCCACCAAGGCGAACGCCAGACCGGGTGCGAGCGATTCGGGCAGCAGGTCGAGACCGATCGCGAGCGGCCAAAGGCATCCGGCGAGCACGATCCCAGCCACAACCGTCCACGGCCGGTCCCGGCGCCCGAGCAGAATGAGACCCGGAATCACAGCCAGCAGCAGAGCCAGGCTGATCGTGGAAGCATCGAGCCCTGGCGCGTCGGAGATCAAGCCGATCGTCCCGCCGACGGACGGCAGCGTGACACCGACAAGTACGCCGGAGTCCGCGAACCACCGCTCCTGCCACCGCATGCCCGGCGGCGACGCCACGGCCGCACCGGCCACCGGAGTCTGGAGGGTCGCCCGCACCTGCCAGCCGCCGTCAGGCCCGGGGCCTGCACTGAGGGTTCCGCCGGCCGCTTCAGCGCGATCCTGCATGCCGGCAATTCCGCGCTTGCTGCCCTGACCCGCGCCCGCAACACCAGTCGCCTGCCCGTTCTCCACCAGTACGTCGACGCGGTCGCCCGCACGCGTGACCAGCACCCGTACGGCGGCCCCTGGCGCGTACCGCAGCGTGTTCGTCAGCGACTCCCGCACAATCCCGAAGACGGCCTCAGCAACCGGCCCGGTCACCTCTGGCGCGACATCGACCACGACCTGCTGCCCCAGCCGCGTAAAGGCTTCCGCCAGACCCGTGATTCGCGCACTGAGTGGTTCCGCATGCGCAGGAGAACCGTTCTCCAGCATGGCCACCAGCTGATGCAGCGATTCCAACGTCTCGCGGCCGGTATCCGCGGCGTAGGACAGCGCCTCGGCCGCCAGTTCCGGCCGACTGCCGGTCAGCCGCTCGGCCGCCGTACCGCTGACGACGATCGAGGTCAGGTGATGTGCGCTCACGTCGTGCAACTCACGAGCGAGGCGACGGCGTTCCGCGGCCGCCGCATCGAGCCTGCGCGCATCGGCGTCCAGCAATTGCTGCGCCGCGGCCGCCCGCGCCGCGAGTCGCCGGCGACGGTTCTGACCGGCACCCAGTACGACGACGTACAAGATCAGGTTGATCACGGCCTCGCCGGCAAAGTCCCAGCCGGGACCATAGGACACCAACGCAGTCAAAGTCTGTACGGCGGTCAGTACGCCGAAGGCCCGCCAACCGATCGTGGACGTGCGGCGGACGGCTACGGAGTACAAGGCAACAATCTCGACCGGGAGGACGGCCAGTCCCTCCGGCGGAGTCGCGAGATGACCGATCACCAGTACGGCGGTGATCACGCCGAGTGTCGTGATGGGAGCGCGGCGGCGGAATCCCAACGCGATCGCCGCCACGACCGAGGCCGCAGCGCCGGCAACGAGCTGCTCGTTGCTCAGCTGCAGTTCGGCGGCATCGGCCAGGGCGGGGAGCAACGCGAGCCACCCGATCCCCAGGACGATCGGCAGCAGCCAGTTGCGGACGTGTTCCATCAGGGCCAAAGCATAGGGTCTCTCTACCCGGCGGCCCGGCGTCTCTACCCAGCGATAGAGGCGGTGATCGTGCTTCCGGCCGACGCGGATCCGGGGTGCGGATCAGCATTCTGAAGCCATGACCATCACGCTATCCGCCGAACCCGTGACGTACGAACGACTTGCCCGCGTCACCGGCCGGCCCGACCGGTGGCGGCCGATCATCGGCACGTTCGTCCTGTTCGGTCTGTACATCGTCGGGGTCGTGCTGGTGTTCGGGCAGTTCGAGCTGATCGGCGCCGTACTGGATCTGCCGAAGGACGCCGACGGCCAGCGGATCTTCAACGACCTCACCGAAACCGCGCTCGCCCTCGCATCCGTCGCGATCGGGCTGCCGGCGCTGGCGTTGACGATGTGGTGGTTCCAGCGGCGTACGTGGGGATCGGTCACGTCGGTGGCCGGGCGCTTGCGGCTGTCCTGGCTCGGGCGGTGCTTCGTGGTCGCCGGCCTGGTCTTCGGCCTCACGATGGCTGCCGCCGCGGGGATACCCGAGGCGGACACGACGACGAACGGTTCCTGGGTGGGGTGGCCACCGTTCGCCGTCGGGTTGGTCATGCTGATCTGCTTGGTTCCGCTGCAGGCCGCGGCCGAGGAGTTCATCTTCCGCGGCTGGTTGCTGCAAGCAGCCGGCTCACTCTTCCGTCGGCCGGTCCTGAGCGTGGTCCCGCAAGCCTTGCTGTTCGCGGCGGCTCACGGCTGGGGGACGGTCTGGGGCTTCGTCGACCTCACGGTCTTCGGCGTGGTCATGGGGTGGCTCACCATTCGCACGGGCGGGATCGAGGCCGCGATCGCCTCGCACGTCACGAACAACCTGGTCATGTTCGTCATCTCGTCGGCGTACACCGGAGGACTCGCCGTCGACGAAACCGCCGCTGACATGCCGTGGCAGTACGCCGTGGTCGACATTGCCTGCATCGTGCTCTTCGGCGTACTGATCCTCAAGCTCGCCAAGCGCTATCAGGTGAAGACCGAGGCGAGGAGCTCGGCGGGCTGAGGTGGCGGGGTGTCGTCGTTGGTGGTGGTGACGGAGAGCGTGAGTTGATGCCGAGCGTCGGCGGTGTGGTAGCTCCAGGTTCGGTAGCCGAAGATGCTGCCGCCGTGGCCCCAGAGGTCCAGGTTCGGAAGAGTGATGTGCTCGATGCCGAGCCCGCCTGCGAGGAGAGCGTCGAGCTCGGCCGGACGGAGGAGTTTGCCGGTGAGCAGTGCTTCGTAGAAGCGGTTCAGATCGCTCGCTGTGGAGACAAGTTCGCCGGCCGACCAGGCTTGGGACGCGTTGAAGTCGCTGATGTCGATCAGTTGGCCGTCGAGGGTCAGGTAGCCGTGAGCGTGGGGCTCCGGGAGGATGGGGTCATCGCCCGGGATGAGGGTGTGGTCCAGGCTCAGCGGCTGCAGGATGCGAGTGGTGACTTCACCTTCGTACGAGCGGCCGGTCGCGGCCTCGATGATCAGGCCCAGCACGATGTAATTCGTGTTGGAGTAGGAGGGTTCGGAGGCGAGTGGGTGGGCGGCGGCGATGCTGATCGAGCGCTGGCGATCCCAGTGCACGAAGCGATCCCGGATGATTCCGGCGGTGTCGGGAAGGTCCCCGGTGTAGTTGTAGAGACCGCTGGTGTGGTCGAGGAGCTGACGAACAGTGACCGCATCACCGACGGGCAGCACGCCTGGCAACCAGCGATCGACTCGGTCCTCGAGCGCCAGGACTCCTTCACCGACCAGTTGCAGTACGACGGTCGCCGTGAAGGTCTTGGTCACGCTACCGATCCGGAACGAGCCCGCCGGGTCGACCGGGGCCGACGTACCGAGCTCTGAGACTCCGCTCGAACCGGCCCAAGGCCCATCAGGGCCCTGGTAGTGCAGGAGAGCACCCGCCGAACCGGCAGCAACCAGAGAGTCGAGGAACTTCTGCAGATCTCGCATTCACCAAACCTAGAGGGTGACGTCTGGTACTTCGAAGGTTTGGATGGTGTTGGGTTCGAACCAGGACCAGAAGCGGGTGCCGTGCATGGTCGTGTCCTGGGCGGACTGGTAATGAGTCGTGCCGGGCGTGGTGGCCCAGCGGGGCACGAGAGCGCCGTCGGTGGCGGGCTTCGTGAAGCGGGAGAGGTCGAAGTCCAGGTACTGCGCGGAGCCGTAGTTGATCGCGACGATGACGAGTTTGCGCGCGGCCGCGTCGTACGCCGCGATGGTGTTGCCGTTGCCGCCGTCGAGGATGCGCATGCCGGGCCGGATGTGGCGGGTGTACTGGGCGAGGACGTAGTACTTCGGATTGATCGGGCCGGTCGTGCTGTTGCCGAGGTCCTGGATGAGACCCCAGCCGCCGCCGTCGACGACCTGCCAGTAGACCCACGCGCTCGGGTGCAGCCAGCGGAAGTCGAGGTTGAGGTTGCCGGCCAGCGACAGGCCGCTGGCGTCGCCCTCGCCGTACTCGGAGTTCCAGATCTTGCGGCCGGCGGATTTCGCGGCGGCGTACAGGAGATCGCGTCGGCCGCCGCCGGCCTGGTAGCCGTGAACGTTGATGCGGGCGACGTTGTTGCGGGTGGTGGTGTCGAAGCTGTTCCAGGTGGAGAGTGCGGAGTCGTAGCCCCAGCAGTCCGACGCGGCGATCGGCATCCAGCCGAGGTCGCGGGCGTTCAGTTCCGCGCGGAGGGCGTTGATGACCGGGCGTTGGGTCGCCGGCTCGAAGTGGCAGCCCTCCTGGGAGCCGTCGGCCTTCCACCAACTGCCGTCGGGTTCGTTGAAGGGCTCGACCGAGCTGAAGTCGACACCCCAGTGGTCGTGCGCGTAGCGGGCGATCGTGGCGAGATAGACAGCGTGCTGCTGATGGTTCCAGGTCTGCAGGTTGTCACCGCCGCTCGCGGAACCGGACGGGTTGTGGTTCTGGCACATCCACCACATCGGCGAGTTCGAGAAGAGCTCGATCCGGTTCACGCCCCGGTCGCGCGCCTTCCACATCAGGTTGCGCTGCGCGCTGTCGACGTACCAGTTCCAGCTCGCCGAGGACGGGGCCGAGCTGAACCAGTCGAGCCAGTACCCGTCCATCTGCCGGGGATCGCCGATGTAGGGCGAGCGAACCATCGACTCGCCGTTGATCGGCTGCGTCGAGCACGCGCCGGCGTTGTAGCGCGCGATCGTCAGCCCCAGTCCGGGCAGCGCCGTACCTTGATAGTCGACCGTGTTCCGCGTGAAGAAGATGTCGGCCAGGTCGTCCCGGTTGCCGTGGGCCTTGCCCCACCAGCACAGCGACGTCCCCCAGCCCTCCCACGCACCCCAGTCGCTGCGTGGATCGATGGACGCGGCCGCAGCGGCCGCGGGAGAGGTCTGTCCGAGTACGGCGGCGCTCAGCGGAGCGGCGACGATCGAGCCCAGCACGGTACGACGGCGCATTGCATCCTCCAGGGGGCGGTCCGGCAGGCAGCTACCGCGACCCTAGACCGGCCGGACCCAGTTGCCCACCTCCGCAACGGTCATCGCCCGCGGAGCGGTGGCAACGTCGGGCCTGGGTGGTGCATCAGAAGTAGGTCGTCGTCGCGGATGACGAGGTCGGCGATGCGGTAGGTGAGCTGCGGGTCGTCATACGGCACGAGTGTCCACTCGGTCGGGCGGTTGGACTTGAGCAGGTAGACGTCGGCCTTGGAGGTGAGGTGCGGTGCGATGGTGTTGGTCGTACTGACGGTGCTGTTGGCCGGGATGCGGTCGATGAGGCGATTGGCGGCTGCGGCGAACTCTCCGGGGCGGCCGGGGCCTTCCGATGCCGCGGACTGGAGGAAGAAGGTGAGACAGGAAAGCGAGAGCCCGGTGGCGATGAGTGGCAGAAGCAGCCGACGCCGGCGGCCCAGCAGATGGGGGCGGATCAGCGTGAGGCCGTGGATCAGTGCGCAGAAGACGATGGGCATCAGGACGGCGTCGTAGTGGAACGTTGGGATCCAGTACAAGATGTAGGTGCTGCCCAGCCGCCAGCCGAGGGTCGGCAGCAGCAGGAGAACCACTGGTGATCGGACCGCCAGAAACAGCGTGGGCAGCAGGATCAGCGCTACCAGCCAGAGCTTGTCCGAGGTGAACAGATCACCGGACAGCGCAGGCTCCGGAGCCTTCAGGCCGCCTTTGCCCAGGTACCGGTAGTTGCCGTAGGCACTGAATGCCGGGATGATCACGAAGACGCTGAGCAGCGACGCGGCCGCGCCGCCGATCGCGGTGAAGATCCCCAGCCGCCGAGTCTCGGGGCGGAGTGCGATCAGCACCCCCAACACGGCCAGTGTCATCCCCAGATCTTCCTTCACCAGAACCAGGGGAGCAGCGATCGCGACCGCGCGGCCGGGGTGTCCGTGCAGGAACTCGGCGAGGCCGAACGCGAGCAGAGGGACAGCGAACGCGATCTCGTGGAAGTCGAACGTGAGCGCGTTCAGCAGTCCCCAGGACAGGCCGTAGCAGGTCCCGATCACCAGGCCGATCCGGTGGCCGAACGTCGTACTGGCCAGCCGGGCGATCGGGAAGACCGAGACCGCGAAGAACAACGCCTGCGCGACCAGCAGGGCTTCCGCCGTCGGGAAGATCCGGTGGAACGGCGCCAGCAGGATCAGGATCGGGTGGAAGTGGTCGCCGAGCAGGATCAGGTTCGGGTCGCGGATCGTCGAGACCGGGAGGTGACCGTGGGCGTAGCTGTGGACCGCCTGGTCGAAGATGCCGAGATCGAAGGCGCCCGTGCGGTACGACCGATGCTGCATCAGTACGAACCAGACTTCGACGACGGCGAACGCTCCCGCCAGTGCGGCGGCCGGCCAGGCCCGGGCGCGGTGCTCCGCGATCGGTACGGCGGCGCGGGTGAACCGGTCTGTCCACGTCGTGATCATGCCCGGAGTATGGAAAGGGCCCGCCCAAGAGAACCTGAAGCGACCTGAAGCGTTCTTCAGGATGATCCGCAGGGCGTGCGAACCTGGATCCGTGCGGCTACTGGTGGTGGAGGACGAGCAACGGCTCGCGGCAGCGGTGAAGTGGGGCCTGGAGTCCCACGGCTTCACCGTGGACGTTGTGCACACCGGTCCGGAGGCGTTGTGGGCCGCGGAGGAGAACGAGTACGCCGCGATCATCCTCGACGTGATGCTCCCCGGGCTGAACGGATACCGGGTCTGCGAGAGCCTGCGCCGTACCGGTGTCAGCACTCCGATCATGATGCTGACCGCCAAGGACGGCGAGTACGACCAGGCCGAAGGACTCGACACCGGCGCCGACGACTACCTGACCAAGCCCTTCTCGTACGTCGTCCTGGTCGCGCGGATCCGCGCGCTGTTGCGGCGCAGCGGTTCGGTCCGCGCCGCGCTGGAGGTCGGCGACCTGGTCATCGACCCGGCCGCCCGCACCTGCCGGCGGGGTGACACAGCGATCGAGCTGACCGCACGGGAATTCGCGATCCTCGAGTGCTTGGTGCGCCGGCCCGATGTGGTCGTCACGAAACGCGAGATCCTCGACCAGGTGTGGGACGCGCACTACGACGGCGACGTGAACGTCGTCGAGGTCCACGTGAGCGCGCTCCGCCGCAAGATCGATCAGCCCTTCGGCCGGAAGACGCTGCAGACCGTTCGAGGCATGGGCTATCGGCTGATCGGGAGCGCTCATGCCTAGGCTGTCCACGGCGGCCCGGGTGACGGTGGTCGCCGGGTTGATCAGTGCATTACTCGCAGGTGGGTTCGCCTACTGGATTCGGCACGAGGTCTACACCTCGCGGTACGAGGTCGAGCGCGAGCGTGCGAACACGACGCGCGACCTGATCGCTGACAACCTGGCAGTTGAGCTCCATCGCGGGAATGCGTCGACAGTCACCTTTCCGGCCACTACGCAGCTTTACGAGATCATCGACAGTGCGGGCCGAACTGTGAAGATCCACCCCGCGCTCGCGCCCTTCCAGACGAACGGTCGGCCGATCCAGCCCCGGCCGCTTCCCCGTGAGGCAATAGCGTGGGACGGCGATCGCGCCATCACCTTCGGAGCACCGGATCCCAAGCTGCAGCAGCACGCGTGTACGTTGGAATCGGACCGGTCGATCTGCGCAACCGTCGGGCGACTATCCGGACGGCGGCTGAAAGCCTATCGAACAGTGGGGCTCGGCTTCGAGTTCAGGCGGCTGGACAAGGAGCCCGGGCGGCTGCACGGAACGCTGGCAATCACCGTCTTCGTGCTGCCGTTCGAGGCCGAGGATGCGGTGGCCGATGTGGACCGCGTGCTCAAGCCTGCGTTGCCGTTGGCGGTCCTGATCATCATGCTGGGCGCCTACGTCGGGACGCGGACGGCGCTGCGGCCGGTTGAGCGGATGCGGGCTCAGGCCGCGGCGATCAGCCAGCGGAATCTGCATGAACGGGTGCCGGTGCCGAGGACCGGGGATGTCGTGGCTCGGTTGGCGACCACGTTGAACGAGACCTTGGCTCGGCTGGAGGCGGCGGCTGAGCAGCAGCGTGGTTTCGTGGCCGACGCGGCCCACGAGCTGCGGAGCCCGATCTCCAGTCTGCGCGCGATTCTCGAGGTGGCGGACGAGCACCCCGACCGTGCGGACTGGACGAAGGTGAGCGGGACCGCGATCGAGGAGACGAAGCGCCTGCAGCAGTTGGCCGACGACTTGTTGCTGGTGGCAAGACTCGATGCTGAGCCAGGCACCGTGCATCAGCCGGTCGATCTCGCCGAGCTGGTACGGCGACAGCTGGCGCGGCGGGTCGACGAGGGACCCGAGCTCACCTTCGACGCCCCGGAGTCGGTGCTGGTCGCCGGTGACGCCGCGCAACTGGCGCGCCTGGTTCGCAACCTCGTCGACAACGCGATCCGGCACGCCCGGACATCGGTTGCCGTTGGCATCGAGCAGCAGGACGGGAACGTCGTACTGCGGATCGATGACGACGGCGCCGGGATTCCGGAGGCAGAGCGGGAGCGGGTGTTCGAGCGGTTCACCCGCCTGGACGAAGCGCGGAGTCGCGACGCCGGTGGGGCGGGCCTCGGGTTGGCGATCGCGCGGGAGATCGCACTTCGCCACCACGGCACCTTGACGGCGGCCGAAGCGCCCGATGGTGGGGCGCGCTTCGTCCTCGTACTCCGTCAGGTGTGATCGTTGACGCGGTCGGGGGTGAGGCGGATGACGACGCGCTTCACCTCGGGTGGGAGGGCGGCGTACTCGTCGGCGGCTTCTTTGGTGGCGTACTTGATGGCGAGGGTCTGGGCCAGGGCGCGGTCCTCGTCGGGGGTGATGACGGCCTTGGCGACGACCTCGAGGTAGCGCATGGGGTTGGCGCGGTCGATGACGAGGAGGCTGGTGCGGGGGTCGGCGACCAGGTTGCGGGTCTTGTAGTAGGCGGCGTCGGACGAGATCAGTACGTCGTTGCCGTCGCGGCCGACCCAGACGACGGTGTTCCGCGGGGCGCCGGTGGAGCTGAGGGTGGTGAGCACTCCGACGTTGGTGTCGTCGAGGAGGGCGCGGGCGGCTTCGGAGAGTTCGGCGGGCATGAAGTGAGGTTATGCGGAGTGTGGGTCTAGGCATCCGGCCGGATGCGTTCGCCGACCGGCGTGACCATGAGCTCGCCCTCCGCTGCGCGTAGCAGAAGGGTGAGGAGCGGGCCGGTCATTGCGGTGGTGACCAGAGCCATCACGACCAGCAGCGAGTAGAGGTAGCCGTCGATGATGCCGAGTTGCAGGCCGAGGCTGAGCACGATGAGTTCGGTCAGGCCACGGGTGTTCATCAGCGCGGCGAGGACGGCGGCCTCGCGCCGGGGTCTGCGGCCGAGCCGCGCACCGAGGTAGGCGCCGCCGAGTTTGCCGGCGATCGCGGCGACCAGGACGAGAGCCAGTTCGCCGAGACCGGCGACGGTGAGGCCGGAGAGGTTCACCTGGAGCCCGGCCATCACGAAGAAGATTGGCAGCAGCAGCGTCGTACTGAAGGTGTCGACGCGGTCGTGCAGGACGCGGGTGAGCCGTTCGGCTCCGGTTCGGGGCATCAGGACGCCGAAGAAGAAGGCGCCGAAGATGAAGTGCAGCCCGAGCCATTCGGTGCAGGCCGCGGACAGCAGCAGACCGGCGACGACCGCCACGATCGCCGTGGCATTCGGCTCCCGTTGGGTGAGGCGGCGCAGGAGCGGTCGGACAGCGAACAGCATCACGAGCAGGTACGGCGCAACGAGGGCGAGCCGCCAGGGGTGGTTCGCGGCCCCGAGGACGGCGACCACTCCCGCGAGGATCGTCCAGGCCGCCAGGTCGGCGAGGGCAGCGCAGGTCAGGGCGAGCCCTCCGATCTCGGTGCGCTGCAGGTCGCGGTCGCGCAGGATCCTGGCCAGTACCGGGAACGCGGTGATGGACAACGCCGTACCGATGTAGAGCGCGAAGCCGGGCATCGAGCTGTCCGGCCGCCGAAGGACGAACGAGATCCCGAAGCCGATCCCGAACGGCACCAGTACCGCGCCGAGCGAGGTGGTCAGCGCCGCCGCGGAGTTGCCACGCACGATCCGGTGATCGAGCTCGAGACCGACCAGGAGCATGAAGACCGCGACCCCCAGATTCGCCAGCGCCGACAGGAGCGGTCTGACGTCCGCCGGGAAGAGGGCCGTGGGCAACAAACCGTGGAAAAAGGTCGGGCCGAGCAGGATGCCGGCCGCCATCTCGCCGATCACCCGGGGCTGCCGCAGCCGTTCGGCGAAGTTCCCGGCGAGCCTGGTGGCCAGCAGGATCACGGCAACGCCGACGAGGAGAAAGCAGGCTTGATGCGTCGTCACGGTACTCACCACCTTCCCGGATCCGGTGAAAACCGTAGGACGGCCCAGTTCCGGTGCGGTGACGGAAGGTGTAATTCGGCCGTGGAACTGGGGTCCGGAAAATCCCATGCCAGCCACTAGCTGACGGGTAAGCGTTTGCCTTACGGTGAGCTCGCGTACGCGGACAGTTACCGCCCCGACTTTCCGATGAGGTAAATGCGATGAAAATCCTGCGCACACTCTGCACTGCCGTTGTGCTCGGCCTGGTTGCCCCGACGGCCGCGCACGCCCAGGTCGAGCCTGGCGGCTGGACCTCGTACTCGCCGTCGTTCACCGAACAGGAACGCGGCTGCGGCCAGATCGACGGCTTGACCTTCCGGCTCACCTGCTCGACCAGCAGTGGTGACCAACGCGCCGAACGCCGGTACGCGACGTACTCGAGTGGGACCCGGCAGTTCGAAGGGTCGTTCCGGATCACGTCGATGACCGGCAGCCGGATCAGTCTCAAGCAGACCTTCAACGAGAGCGGTTCCGGGCCGTACTTCATGCTGGCGGTGGAGAGCGGCGGCCGGCTGTACCGCGTTGGCGGCGACACGATCGCGGGTGGCGCGACGGTCGGTACGACGGTCCGGGTGAACACGGTGCACCAGGTGGGCAGTCAGCACCGGACCTATATCAACGGCTCGCTGAAGCACACCATGTCCAGCCCGGGTGGGAGTTTCTACGACAAGTTCGGTTCGTACCGGACAGCCAGTGGCGCGGGTCCGATCCAGGTTCAGTGGAGCGGCGTGCAGTTCTGGCGCAAGTAGATGCGAGTTCTCTTCGTGTGCTTGCTCCTGCTGCTGGCCGGTTGCGGTTCGGGCGGTCAGCAGCAGGGGTTTCAGCTGACGGCGAGCCTGGTCGCGGACGACGTGACGCTGCGCTGGTCGGGTGCGCCCGCCGACGCGGCGTACCTGATGGTCGAGTACGCGACCGAGAAGAACGGTGAGTACACGATCCTCGACTTCCTGCCGCCGGATCGCCGCGAGTTCCAGCATCCCGATTTGATGCCTGCGACAACGTTCTACTACCGCGTCACGCCGCTCACCGCCCCACCGGGCGAAGCGGCAACGGCCCGCCGGCAACCCCAAGAAATCCAGCTCACCTGGACAGACACCAGCACCGACGAAGACGGCTACCTACTCGAGCGCCGCCGTACAGCTCAACCCGCCGAGGTCGCTGCCTACCTGGACCCCAACACCACAACCTTCAACCTGCCCCTCCTCCCCACCGACCAGCCCGCCACCTACTACCCCCGCCCCTTCCGCCGAGGCATGCCCAGTCCCATCACCCACGAGACAATCCCACCGGCGTAGACCAGAAAGTTGCCCTAGGCCATTGGATCTGGCGCTGATCTGTTGTTCCATCGGAAGAGGGGAGTTGGTACCTCCGGGGGAGGGCAACGGGAGGTGGGGGCTGTGAAGTGTTCGATCTGGGGTGTTGCGGGCCTAGTCGTCGGTACGGCGCTGGCGATGCCCGCGATGGCGAGCGGCCAGCCGGCAAATGGTCCGGGAATCCGCATCGCGGCGGATGTTCCGGAGCCTGAGGATGCCCAATTCGTGCCTGAGGCATCGAATGTGGTGCCGGCAACCGCGAAGGGAGCCACGGATATCAGGCGCAACCCAGCCGCAAAGGCAGCGGCAGGTACCTACGTCTGTCCGGGGTTCAGCACGATCGATGACGCGGTACCGCTCACGGCAGTGCTGGATGACACGTTCATCTGGGGCACATTCCCGCCGTACAAAGTTGGCGACGGCAACGGAAACATCAACTGGAAGCTCAATCCGTACGACAATCCCAGCTGGTACATGTGGTTCCACTCGCTGCGCTGGATCGGTCAGTCGGTGACCGCGGCGGCTCAGGGGGACGCCGCGGCGATGGCGCGGATGACTGCGATCGCGCGGGACTGGGTCACGGACAACCCGTATTCCTGGAAGGCCGATCTCGGCGCCTGGGAGTCGACCATGCACCGAACGAATGTGCTGATCTGCGTGCGTCAGGCCGTCTTGGCCAACCGCGCGGTCGAGACGCTGCCGGCGGAGTACGCCTGGCTCGACAAGGCATTGGTTGACCATGGCACCTTTCTGACCAACAACTGGAGCGGCGCCTGGAACCACGGGACCGATGAGAGCATCGCTCTGTTCGGCGTCGGGTGCACGCTGAATCGCGAGGACTTCCTGCAGCTGGCCCAGCAGCGGTTCGCGACCGGCATCACGACCTCGATCGATCCGCAGGGCGGGACGAACGAGCAGTCCACCGGGTACGCGCAGTTCAACTATTCGCTGTGGGGCCGCGCGGTCGACGCGATGGTGAACTGCGGAACCGATCCGGGGACGACGATCAACCAGCGGCGGGTGCTGCTGGCCAAGTTCGTCGCTCATGCCACCACACCCAAGGGGACCCTGCAGCAGATCGGTGACACCGACACCGTCAAGACCTACAACATCGCCGGTACGCCGCTGGAGTACGTCGCCACCGCAGGCCAGTCCGGTACGCCGCCGGCCGAGCGCGTCGGCCTGTACACGACAGCCGGTTTCGCGTTCGGCCGCTCCGGATGGGGTACGACGACCCCGTTCGCCGGCGAATCGGCGTACAGCCTGCGCTTTGGTCCGCGGCGGATGGTGCACGGGCACAGCGATCACGACGGCCTGACCTATCAGGCCCGCGGTCGGGACATCCTGATCGATCCGGGGTATCCGGGGTACAAGAACAGCCCGTGGCGGACGTGGGCGAAGGGGCCGTTGGCCCACAGTTCGATGACGGTCCCGCAATCCGCGGACCCGATGCAGGCGACCAAGCTGGAGCGCTACACGCTGCGGGACCAGGCGGACTTCTACGAGCTGAAGGACTCTCCCGGGGTCGGTGTGAACCGAACTCGGGCGGTGCTCGTCGTACGGAAGCCGGACCTCATCGTCACCCTTGACCGTGCGACCGCCACGAAGTCACAGCAGTTCCAGACCCTGTGGCACCTACCGTCGGATCAGAACGTCGTGATCGAGTCGCGATCCGTCGCGGTCGCCCGGAAGGCTGGCGAGAACACCAGGACAGTGATACTCCAGGTTCCTTACAAGCAAGCGATTCCGGCCGGCGCGACGCTGGTCAGGAAAGGTCTGACCCGCCCGATTCAGGGCTGGCACTACCCGACCCCGGATCTTCGCTACCAGGCTCCGACCGTCGTCGAGGCGCGGATCGGCACGTCGGCCTCGATCCTGTCGTTCCTGATCCCGCTCCGGGCGAACGCCAAGATCGGCTACACGACCCGCCAGTCCGGTACGACGTACGTCGTCGACCTCACCGTGGACGGCCTGAAGACCTCGATCGGAGTCACCGGCGGCGGTTCACTGGTCCGCCTGGCGTAGAGCCGCGAGCAACTCGGCCTGTACGGCGGTTGTCGTGGTGTCGGTGCGGGTTGTCAGGTAGAGGGTGTTGAGGGGTGGGAGTTCGGGGTTGGCGAGGGCGACGAGGGTGCCGTTGGTGAGGTGGGGGTGGCAGAGGTAGGTGGGGAGGACGGTGAGGCCGGCGCCGGCGAGGGTGGTGGTGAGGGCGCCGCGGAGGTCGGGGACGACCAGGTCGGGGGTCCGGGTGAGGCGGGTGTTGAAGACGGTCCGCCAGTAGCGGCGGAGGATGGGAGCCTCTTCGGCGTAGGCGATCAGAGGGATGGTGCGGAGGGCGTCGGCGGTGGTGACCGGGGTCTTGCGGGCCCAGTGCGGAGCGGCGACCAGGACGAAGGTTTCGTCGTAGCAGGGGGTTGCGCGGAGGCCGGGGCGGCGGGGACGGGTGGAGCTGACGACCAGGTCGAGGCTTCGGTCCTGCAGGCGGTCGAGGAGTTCGTCGGGGAGGCCGAAGGTGGTGCGGACCTGGAGGCCGGCGGCGATCCGGCCGGCCAGGGCGGGGAGGACCTGGTGGCAGAGGAAGTCGGAGGGGCCGCCGAGGTGCAGGGTGGCGGGGGTGGGGTCGTCGAGTTCGGTCTGCAGGAGGGTTTGCAGGGTGTCGAGCGGGTCGGCGATGCGGCGGGCGAGTTCGTCGCCTGCGCTGGTGGGGCGGATGCCGCGGGGCAGGCGGTCGAAGAGCGGGCGGCCGAGGGTGTGCTCGAGCGTCTTGAGGTGGGCGGTCACGGTGGGCTGGGAGAGGCCGAGGCTTTGTGCGCCGGCCGTGACCGATCCGGCCCGGTGGACGGCGAGGAAGGTGCGGAGCAGATCCAGCGACATATCGGCAATCTTATGCCTCGACCAACGAATGCCTATTGGTTTCCTATAGCGACCTCGACGCATGATGGGGGACATGACACGCGTACTGATTGCACTGACCAGCCACTCCGAGCTCGGCGACACCGGGCGGAAGACCGGCTTCTACGTTTCTGAGGCCGCCGAGCCGTGGGCCGTCTTCACCGAGGCCGGCTACGAGGTCGGGCTGGTGTCCGTCGCCGGTGGGCGGCCGCCCGTCGATGGCCTCGACGAGAGCGACCCGCTCCAGCAGAAGTTCCTCGGTGCGGTCGACCTCGAGAACACTCCGGTCGCCGCCGACCTGGACGCGTCGGCGTACGACGCGATCTTCTTCGCCGGCGGACATGGGGCGATGTGGGACTTCCCCGCGGCTGATGATCTGCTGAAGCTGGCCGCTGACATCTACGAGCGGGGTGGTGTGGTGGCCGCGGTCTGCCATGGGCCGTCGGCGCTGGTGAACCTGAAACTGTCCGACGGGTCCTACCTCGTCGACGGCAAGAACGTCGCCGGCTTCACCAATGCCGAGGAAGCGGCCGTCGGCCTGACCGAGGTCGTCCCGTTCCTGCTTGCCGACAAGCTGACCGAGCGCGGCGCGATCCACCAGCCGGCCCACAACTGGACCCCGCAGGCCGTGACCGATGAGCGGCTCGTCACCGGCCAGAACCCGCAGTCCGCCCACGTCACCGCCGAGGGTGTTGCGAAGCTCCTCGGCTGAAGCGGCAAAGGGCTAGAACGGCCAGGCCGGCGAGCGACCGAGCACGGCGACGATCTGGTCGAGCTGGTTGGTGCCGGTGTAGGGCAGGTCAGGCCCGAAGGCGGCGCCCGGGACGAGTCGGGCTTCGCCGACCGGGACGATCTGGGCGACCGTCTGAGCGGCGTCGAGGACATCGACAGTGAAGTCGACGGTGATGCCGAGAGCCGTGGCCAGATCCCAGCTGTGGACGACGTAGTCGATGAAGTGGAAGCTGATCGCCTGGTGGCCGGGCGCCTTCACGTCCGGACCGAACTCCAGCAGCGGGAAGATCCGCTCGGTCACGCCGTCCTCGGCGAAGGCTGCGAGCACGTGCTCGGCGGACTCGATGTACGCCTGGACGGGGTCGGCGCCGAGGTCGCGCAGCTTCCAGACCTCCGGGTCGGCGTCGCCGCGGGAGGCCGCCGCGAAGCCGTAGTGCTGCGTGGCCATGTGCGCGAGCAGGCCGTAGACCGTCCAGGCGCGGCACGGGGTCGGCTTGGCGAGATCGGCGTCGGTGACGCCGGCCGCCAGTTCGATGCTGGTGTTGACGGCGCGGCGGTCGAGGGAGACGAAATCGATAGTAGGCATGCGCTGATCATAAGCGCATGCATATGATTTCGCCAGTGTTATCGTCCGGACATGGATGATCGCCCGGACCTCGCGGCGATGCTGTATCCGCTGGTGCGGGTGCTGATCGCCGCCGAGACACCGATCCTCGCCACCCATGGCGTCTCGATGTGGGGCTACTCGGTGCTGACCGCGCTGGACGAGACGCCGGTGCGCACCCAGGCGGCGCTGGCCGAGGCGATCGGCGCGGACAAGTCGCGGATCATCGGCACGCTCGACGAGCTGCAGTCGGCCGGCCTGATCGAGCGGACGCCGGATCCCGACGATCGCCGGGTCCGGTTGCTGTCGATCACGGCCAAGGGACGCCGGGTACGCCGTGCGGTGCGCAAGGGCATCCGGGCGTACGAGGACGAGTTGCTCGGGGCGCTGCCGGCGGATGACCGCGAGGCGTTGATCCGGTCGTTGAAGGCTCTACAACAGTAGACCGATTTAGCACAACGGATTCCGCCTGTGACGTAAAGGTCACTTTCGGTTGAACCTTCTGAGCCGGGGATCCGTTCGCATGAGCAAGTCCTTGAACCGCCCCTTGAGGAGTGAGGCTCATGCACGTGTTGGAGCGTTATCAGTCACAGGTGATCGCTGTTTTCCGGATCGTGGTCGGATTCCTGTTCGCATGTCACGGCGCCGCGTCGTTGTTCGGTGTCCTCGGGTCCAAGCAGACCGAGGCGTTCGTCTGGCCGTCCTGGTGGGCAGCCCTGATCCAGCTGGTCGGAGGTACGTTGGTCGCGATCGGGCTCGGAACCCGGTACGCCGCGTTGCTCTGCTCGGGGTCGATGGCGTTCGCCTACTTCACCGTTCATCAGGTGGACGCTTTGCTGCCCGTGCAGAATGGTGGCGAGAAAGCGGCGCTGTTCTGCTTCGCCTTTCTGCTGATCGCCTTCCTCGGTAACGGCGCCTGGGCGCTGGAGCGGAAGCCGGCGAGCACGCAGCGGCAGCCGGCGGTGGTCGCGACCGAGTGATTTGTTAGCCATGCCCGACAGAGCAGGAGCCCCGATGGCCGACGACCGGGCCGCGATGCTGCGCGAGCTGCACGATGTGCATGCGCCGGCGCTGTGGCGGTTCGTGGTGCGGCTGACCGGCGACGACCGACTGGCCGAGGACGTCGTCCAGGAGACCCTGCTGCGGGCATGGCGACGGCCGCAGATATTGACCGAGGACGAAGCGGGGGCCCGGGCCTGGCTGTTCACGGTGGCGCGCAATCTCGTCATCGACGACCGGCGCAGTGCCCGGGTCAACCGTGAGGTGGCCAGCGGCGACCTGCCCGAGCGACCCAGTACCGATCACGCGAACGCCGTACTGGATGCCTGGCTGGTGGCCGAATCGCTGGCACAGTTGTCGGAGGAGCATCGGCAGGTGATCGTCCGGGCGTACTTCGGGCGTCGTACCGTCACTGACATCGCCGAGGAGCTGGACATCCCGTCGGGCACCGTGAAGTCGCGGCTGCACTACGGGTTGCGGGCGTTGAAGCTCGCGTTGCAGGAGAAGGGGGTGACGAGTCAATGAGTGACAAGTACCGGGAGTGGGACGCGGCTTATCTGCTGGGTGCCCTGTCGGCCTCCGAGCGCCGCGAGTACGAGAAGCATCTGACGAACTGTGACGAGTGCTCCGCGGCAGTGGCGTCCGTGACCCCCGTGCTCGCCGCGCTGAGCGCGTTGCCGAGCGATCAGGCGATGACCGCGGTCTCGATCAGTACGCCGAATGTGCTGCCCGGCCTGGCGCGCAAGGTGGCCGAAGATCGCCGGCGCCGACGGTTCCGCGTGGCCGGCCTCGTCGCCGCGGTGGCAGCGGTCTCGATCGGGATCGGCGCCGTACTCGCCGTCCCGCTGGTGCAGGACGAGCCCGAGGGTGACTATGTCGTCCTCGCGCAGACCGTGGAGAGCAAGCTGTCCGCCGATGCCCGGCTGGTGCCGGAGCGCTGGGGCACGACCATCGAGATCAGCTGCCGGTACGACGAGCTCGCGACCCCGAGTGAGCGGGCCCGAGGCTACGAGTTGTACCTCACTGATGCCTCGGGCAAGGCGCAGTTGCTGGCGAGCTGGACCTCCGCCCCCGGTACGACGGTGAAGCCGGCCGCGACCACGAAGTTGCAGCGGAGCGAGATCCGCGCGCTGGACATCCGCAGCTCGGAGACCGGCCGCATCCTGCTGGCCGTGCATTTCTGAGCCGTGCATTTGTGAGCACTGCGTTTGCTGAACTGTGCGGTTCTGTTGGATTCGGTGGCTCAGATGTGCATGACACAGGAGTGCCGGGGCACCTGAGAATCACGAGCCGCCAGTCGCGCGCGAGGCCGTCGGCTCAGGCCCCGGTGTTCAGGGATGAGTGCACCGGGGCCGACCCCTGCCCACCACCGGGGAAGAATTTTTCCTGATTCGTGTAACGCTTCGGTCGTCACCAGCGATACACCGTGTGTAACGCCACTGAGGATCCCGTCCCAGGTCAACCGCCCGAAGGGCCTGGGACGGGGTTCTCGTCCGTCGATGAGGCGCCCCGGCCCGGCGTTACAGCAGAAGGCCCCCGGTTGACTCGCATCCCGGGGGCCTTCTCATGTTTTCTCCGGCCTTCCTACGAGGCCTGCTCGTTCGGCGCGGGCGGCGCGGCCAGCGCGATCCGGTCCGCCGGCAGGCGTTCCGTCCGCTCCAGACCCTCGTCGTCCTCGTACTGCACCGTACCGGTCCATCCCGACTCCTCGTGCTCGCGGCCGATCAACCAGCCGCGGTGCCATCGGTCGTCCACGAGGACGACCACATGGCCAGGCAGAGGGAGGCGGGACACCAGGTCGGCGCCGGGTTCGAACTCACTCATGGCCGTAGAATAAGCGTTTTTCGCCGATACCGCCTGTTCGAGCGTGTCTCAGCGGACAAGCTTCAACCGATCGATCTCCTCGTCGCTGAGCACAACGTCGAGTCCCGCAAGGGTTTCCGGCAGGTCGTCAGCCGGTACGGCGCGTGTCGTGGACCGGCCGTCGGCGTACTCGGTGGTGAGCTCGGAACCGACCAACCGCCGTACGACGCCGTCCGCAACGCGCATCACCACCGGGCGACCGGTGAACGGCGAGTGCGGATGCGTGGAAACGTAGTGGTGATAGACCTCGTAGTCGATCGGACGGACCGGTTCGTCGTTCGACGCGTGCTGCGGTTCCCAGCCGTCGGCTGTGCGTTTCGCCAACGTCCACACGTCTTTCGTGCGCGTCAGCTGATGATCCCAGCCGCCTTGATCGACGCTCACGCCGTCTATGAGCGGCGTCGGGTAGAGCTGACCGGCGCCGAATCCCACATCGGCAAGGAACTCCTGGTCGTCGACGCCGACCTTGAGCAGTGCGTGGGTGCGTGGTCCTGCCTTGTGCGGCTGGACTCTCGCGACCCGTCGATCGACCGCGAAGCCGAGGCGTTCGAGGGCGGCGCCGAACAGCAGTGTGTGTTCGTAGCAGTAACCTCCGCGTTGCCGGCCGACCAGCTTGTTCTGGATCGCCTCGAGGGTGATCCCGGGATGCGTCCCGAGAACGACGTCGATGTTCTCGAACGGGATCGCCAGCACGTGCGCGCGATGCAGGCTCCGCAGGCTCTCGGCGCTGGGCGAGACGTGCGGATGTCCGATCCGGTTGAGGTAGGCGGTCAGATCGAGGGCCTCGATGTTCCACATGCGACTACCTCAGCATTTCAAGTTCACTTGAGGTCAAGCTCGGTGAAGAGAGTGAGCTGGATGCCGCCAGGCGTTTCCAAGCGGGCGTTCAGTGAGTTCCACGGGGTCGTGGTCGGCTCGGCGATCACGGTCGCGCCACCGTCCTCCAGCGTCCGCGTCATCGCCGCCGCGTCGTCGACCTCGAACGCCACCCGGTACTTCCCGGCGACCCGGCGGCCGACCTCGACGTGATCGATGAAGTCGGCCTGTCCCGGATCGGCGATCTCGAGGGTCGCGCGCTCGACCTCGAGAATCACCACCCGCCCGTTCTCCGACGAGTACGAGGCGCGCTCGGTCAACCCGAGCACATCGCGGTAGAACGTCACCGCCTCGTCGTAGTCGTCCGCCGTGACTACCAACCGCAGCTCTTTGACTCCCATGGAGTCAGTATCTACAGCCGGGAGACCTGATAGTGCGCGATCAGGCCGTCGCGCAGCAGCACGCTGAGGTTGACGGTGATCGTCGGCCGATCGGTGAAGCTGAAGTCGACCGACAGATACGCGAGTTCCAGGTTGTCGGCCAACTGCCGGGTCTCCAGTACGTCGTACTTCGCGGTCAGGCCGAGCGGTTGCGAGTCGTAGTACGCGGCCACGGCGGCACGGCCGACGCCGTACGGGTGGAGGCCTTGGAAGATCGCGTCCTCGGTGAAGAGCGCGGCAATGGCCTTCGAATCGTGGGCGGCGATACCTGCTGCCCATTGATCAAGGATTTCCTTCATGTGAGTCTCCTGGAGTGAAGGCGGACCGGCAGGGCTGCCACCGCGGCGAGAGCCACGACGGCGGCGCTGACCAGAAGCGCCTGGTGATATCCGTTGTGCAAGAGGGGTCCGACGGCGAGCGGCCCGATGATCTGGCCGACGCTGTAGCCGGTGGTGAGGATGGCGACCGCCCTCGGGACCTGCAGCTCCGTGCCGATCGCGAGGGCGAGGTTGGCGACGCCGAGGAAGGTACCGCCGAACAAGGCTGCCGAGATCAAGGCTGCGGCCACGCCTGGCACGACCACCGGCAACGCGATGCCGACGGCCTGCAGGACGAGCGCGGTCAGTAGCACCGTGGAGCGTGGCCATGTTCGGCTCAGCCGGGCCCAGAGGACGGTTGAGGGAAGCGCCGCCAGCCCGACGATGACCCAGGCGCCGTTGCCGGCGGTGCTGGTTTCGTTGATGGCGGCAACCAAGAAGGTGCCGGCGACGATGTAGCCGGTCCCTTCCAGGGAGTAGCTGGTGAAGAGGGCGGCGAAGTGCCGTGAGCTGCCTCGATCAGTCGCGGCCGCTGAGGTCGGCGTACCGGTCAGGTTCCAGGCAGGGATCGCGCAAGCGATGCTGAGCGCGGCCGAAAGCAACCACGCCGTCCGCCAGCCGTGACCGGCCAGTGCAGCGCCGGACAGGGCGATACCGGCGCCGACCCCGCCGAAGACCCAGCCCACGTGATGACCATGCAGCCGCGGCAGTACGGCGCTCACCGCGATCACGAACACCAACGCGCTCGCGATACCGGCGGTGAGGCGGAGGACGAGCCACAGCTGTGCGCTGCCGGTGAGCGGCATCAGGGCGAGGGTCGCGGTCAGGATCAGCAGCGACGACCGGAGCGCCCAGCGGGACCCGACGAGCCGCGGTACAGCGATCGCAGCCAGTGCGCCGGCCAGGTAGCCGAGGTAGTTGGCGGTGGCGAGCCAGGCGCCGAGGCGCGCGGTGAGACCGGCTTGGGCCTGCATGATCGGAAGGATCGGGGTGAACGCGAAGCGTCCGATTCCCATCCCGCCGGCCAAAGCCGCCGCACCTTGGCCCGCCAGCCGCCAGTCCTTCATGTCAGTGGCCTGCCTGCTGGCCACCGTCGACGTTCAGGATCTCGCCGGTGACGAACTTCGCGTTCTCCAGGTAGGTGACCGCGTCGACGATCTCGTCGATCTCGCCGAGCCGGCCGACCGGGTGCAGCGCCGCGAGGAACGCGTGGTTTTCCTCCGGGTGCATCGGGGTCCGGATCACGCCGGGGGAGACGGCGTTGAAGCGGATGCCACGGGCGGCGTACTCGATCGCGAGCGACTTGGTGACGGAGTTCAGGCCGCCCTTGGTGAGTGCGGCCAGTGCCGCCGGGACCGCGGTGACGGCGTGGTCGGTGAAGCTGGTGGAGATGTTGACGACGTGTCCGCCGTCCTCGTTCTCGAGCATCGCGGTCACGGCCCGCCGGGTGGTGTCGAAGAAGCCGCGCAGGTTGATGCCGGTGACCTGGGCGAACTCCTCGTCGGTGTAGTCGGTGAACGGCTTGGCGACGAAGACGCCGGCGTTGTTCACCAGGGTGTCGATCCGGCCGAAGGTCTCCAGGCCCTTCTCGATCAGCGCGGTGCCGACGCCGATCTCGGCGATGTCGCCGGGGACGGCCAGGATGAACGGGTCGTCCGAGGGGGCGATGTTCCGCGAGTTCGCGACGACGGCGTACCCGAGCTTGCGGTAGGCGGTGACGAGGCCGGCGCCGATGCCCTGGGACGCTCCGGTGACGACGGCGACTTTCTGGGTGGTCATGGTTCTCCTTGGTTGAAGTTTGTACTTTCATCGTCGTCGAACCTTGGCGGGTTTTCCACGACCGGTCTGCTCCCAGCTGAGAGGCTGCGCCTACTACTCTTCGAGGGTGGAACTTCGGCAGTTGCGGTACTTCGTGGCGGTCGCCGAGGAGCTGAACTTCGGCCGGGCCGCGGCGCGGCTGCACATCGCGGGGCCGTCGCTGTCGCAGCAGATCAAGTCGCTCGAGCGGGATCTCGGGGTGCGGTTGTTCGAGCGCGACCGGCGGACCGTGACGCTGACCGCGCACGGCGAGACGTTGCTGCCGCGGACTCGGGCGCTCCTCGAGCAGGCCGACGAGCTTCGTCGTACGGCGCGGGGGTTCGCGGCGAGCGAGCCGGTGCGGCTGGGCTACGTGAGCTGGCGGCCGCCAGATCTCGAGAAGCGGGTCTCCGGGGTGGCGCGGTTGCTGGTCGATGCGTGGGTGATGCCGTCGCACACCCAGGCCGCGCGGGTCGCGGACGGAAGTATCGACCTGGCGATCACGTGGGTGCGGGCGACCGACCTGGCCGAGCAGCAACTAACCGGTCGGTTGCTTGGCGTCGACCGCCTGTACGCCGTTTCGGTCGGCAACGAATCGGCGGTGCAGGCCAAGGACACCGTGGTGCTCGTCGATGCCGACACCACGACCTGGGCCTCGTGGAACATCTACGCGATCGAGTTCGCACGCGAGACCGGCGCGTCGATCGAGCGGATCGACGACCACGGAATCACCGGCCCGGCGTTCTTCGATCACGTACGCCGGTTGCGGCGGCCGGTGCTGAGTTCGCCGAAGCGGGACGCCACTCCGTGGCCGAGCGGGTTCACCCGGCGGCCGGTGGCGAATCCCGTGCCGCTGTGGACCTGGGCGCTGGTGTCTCGGTGGGACGAATCCGATCCGGCCGTTCTCGCGGCGGCAGAGGCGCTGACCCGGGATGTCGTCGTGGAGTTCGGGCCCGCGCCGTACTGGCTGCCGGGGGACGACCCGTTCCGGCCAGGGGCTCCGACCTACCAGCCCTGAGTCCTTCGGCTGGGGCCGAAGCAGGCCATTCGGTCTCCGTTTCACAGATTGTTCCGGATCGGCCTGGAATCGATTCTCACTGCATCGGCGGACTTCCGGGAGGTCACTGTGCGGTGGGTACGAGCGTTGGTCGGCCTGGGGCTGATCGTCGGAGTAGGCGCGGTGGTGGTACCACCGCAGCCGGCGGCGGCCGCGACTCCGCCCGGGCATTGGGTGGAATCGGCGTACACGTCGGTCTTCAAGGACAGCGGGCCGTCGGAGGAGGCGTCCGACCGGCTGAAGCTCGACACCGCGCGCAACGACTACGAAGGTGGTCAGGTGGTGCTGCGCGGTCCGGCGGCGTTCACGATCAGCGGCGTCGACTTCACCGATCTGGCCGGGCCGTCGGACAGCATCGCGGCCACGAACCTGTCGTACAACTTCGTCGGCTACCAGAGCCTGAACCACAACTCGACGTTCGACGGCGTGCAGCCGGCCTGGCACACGATCCGCAACGCTCCGGGGCTGTTCCCTGACCGGCTCGTCAACGATCCGACCATCGCGGTCGCGGCGAACACCACGCAATCGGTCTGGATCCGGGTGTACGTGCCGGCTGAGGCGGCCGGCGGTGTCTACAGCGGCCGGGTGACGCTGCGGACGACCGCCGGAGATGTCACCGTGCCGCTGAGTGTGGACGCGCGGGCGGTGACCGTGCCGCCGGCCAAGGACGGCGGATTCACCACAGTTCTGTGGCAGAGCACGGTGCAGGCGTTGTCCCCCGATCCGAAGGTCACTGACACGATCGAGGAGATCTACCAGTACAAGAAGTACTCCGCGAAGTGGTGGGAACTGCTCGACCGGCAGGCGGAACTCACCAAGCGCTACCGCGGGAACAGCGTGCAGATTCCGACGGTCGCGTTGCTGAAGGACGCGGGCAGTGTGTTCAACCCGTCGACCGGGAAGTACACGTTCAACTGGACCTTGATCGACCAGGTGGTCGAACACTTCCAGGCCCACGGCGCGGTGAAGCGGATCGAGGGCAACGACCTGATCGGCGCTTCGCCGCGGTTCAAGGTGGCGACGCTGCCGAGCACGGCCGGCGCTTACCAGGTCTACTACGACTGGGATTCCGCGGCCGGCAAGAACTGGACGAACCAGTACCTTCCGGCGCTGCGCGATCACGTCGCCGCCAAGGGGTGGTCGCAGCTGTGGTTCCAGCACATCTCCGACGAGGCGCAGGACGTCACCGAGTACAACGAGGTCGCCGCCAGCTACCGCGCGCTGTGGCCGGGGATCACCATCGCCGACGCGATCGTGAACGCCGGCGCCTTCGGCGTCGCCAAGACGACCGACATCGTGATCCCGAACCTGCACACCTACACCGGGAACCCTGACCCGTTCGACTTCGAGCGGACCGGCAATCACAAGGAACTCTGGTTCTACAACTGCAACATCCCGGTGCACGGCCACCTGAACAGGTTCATCGACCAGGCGCAGTGGAACCAGCGCATGACGATGTGGCTGGCCTACAGCCGCGGCGCGACCGGCTACCTGCACTGGGCCTACAACAACTGGCGCTACAAGATCGACGACCAGGAGCCGAAGGGCGACGGCTGGATCACTCAGCCGGACGTCGCCCGGAACACCTTCGAGGTGACGACCCGGTACGAGTCGTTGCGCGACGGGATCGAGGACTGGGAGGTGCTGAACCTGCTGGGCAAGACGAACCCGGGCCTGGCCACCGAGCTGTCCCGCAGCCTGGTGCAGATGAGCAACAACTACCAGTCCGACACCGCTTATATGCAACGGATCCGGGCGATGATGCTGGATGCCGCGGCCGGTCGCCCGCTGATCCCGAACGACCTCGCCAAGGGCAAGGTCGCGGCGGCCTCGAGTGTTTCCGGTGACGCGGCCAAGGCGGTCGACGGCGAACCGGCGACAGCCTGGCAGCCGACCGGTACCGGTGAGCAGTGGCTGCAGGTCGACCTCGGCCGGCAGGCGCAGCTGAACGGCGTGAATCTGGCCTGGACGACGGCACCCGCGTCGTCCAAGGTGCAACTCTCGTACGACGGTTCGTACTGGTCGGACGCGCACGCGGTGAACAGCGCGGACAAGGCGTACTTCGCGGGGATCAACGGCAAGGCGCGGTTCGTGCGGATCGTCGTACCGGCTGGTGCGGGAGCGGTCGGCCTCGCCTCGCTGGAGGTGTCCGGGTCTTATCTGCTGCAGCAGAACTTCGCGGGTGGCAAGACCTACACCAAGCCTGGGGGAACCTCGTCCGGCAACGACGACGCGGGCCGGGAAGCGACCGACGGCGTGCTGTCCCACGACTGGGGTGACCGGCGCGGCTTCGCGTACGACGTACCGGCTGAAGGTGCGACGGCGACGTACGACGTGACGGTGGACCTCGGCGTCGTCCAGACGGTGGGCCGGGCCAAGGCGCACGCGTACGAGGACTTCCCCGGCTATCACCCGGACCGGATCAAGATCTCGGTCAGCGGCGACGGGACGAATTTCACCGAGGTCGCGCAGACCGGTGTGGATCGTGGGATGTACAAGGTGTGGTACCAAGCCGACTTCGCGCCGGCCCGCGGCCGGTACGTCCGGTTCAGCTTCGTCAAGACGAGGACGGGCGACCGATCGGCGGTGTACTTCGACGATCTTGAGGTGTACGGCGTGGGGTCGGTGCCGGCGGCAACCGAAGAGGTGCCCGGATCGGCCGGATACCGGTACGGCGACCAGGAGCTGATGTTCGCGCCGACCGCGACGGGTTCGCTGATGCGCTGGAACTGGACGTCCGGCGTGGGGACGAAGACCGCCGACTGGGGGCAGGGGCCGATCGCCGGCCGGCCGTCGGGGTACGCGTGGCTCGATCAGCAGCACGCGGTCGCCCGCAGTACCGACGGGAAGCTGTTGCACTGGTGGCAGTCGCCGGGACAAGCGCAGCCGTCGTTCGCGAACTGGGCCGGTGATGCGGCGTCCGATCCAGTGGCCGCGGTCTGGGGCGGTCAGCAGCACATCTTCGCCCGGTCGAGCGACGGCGCGGTGTCGCACTGGTGGTGGGATCCGGTCGACCTGAAGCTGAGGCTGGACAAGTGGTCCGGCGCCCCCGGGCCGATCGTCGGCCGGCCTTCGGTCTACACCTATCGCGACCAGCTCCATGTTGTTGCCCGCAGCACCGACAATCACCTGTACCACTGGTGGTGGGTCGCCGACGAGGCCGAACCGCATTTCGCCGATTGGGGTGGCGAGGTCTACTCCGACCCGACCACGTTCACCTGGCAAGGGCAGCAGCATGTGTTCGCCCAGGCGGCGGACGGACAGCTGTCGCACTGGTGGTGGGACCCGTCCGGTGGTCTGCAGCTGGACAAGTGGACCGGTGCGCCGGGACGGTTCGTGGGCGCGCCGGCCGGGTTCGCCTTCGGCGACGAGCAGCATGTGGTTGCCCGCGGCCCCAATAACACCCTGTACACCTGGTTCTGGGGCAAGGGCAGCAACACGGTGACCTTCGCCGACCACGGTGGTACGGCGTACTCGGATCCGGTGGCGTACAAGTTCGGGGATCAGCAGCAGATCTTCGCGCAGTCGGCTTCGAACACGCTCACGCACTGGTGGTGGGTGCCGGCCGAGGGCTGGCAACAGAACGACTGGGGCGGGAGTGTGCGCTACCAGCCGTGAGTCTGGGCGGTGGCAGGTGTCAGCCGATAGCCGGTGTTCTCGGAGAACTCGGCTGACAGTGCGAAGCGGTCGCCGCGGACGATTGTGTGGCGCCACTCGACCGGGCGGTTCTGGGCGGTGCCCCGCCGGATGATCGAGAAGACAGCGGCCTCGGCCGGGCAGTGCAGCAGTGCACGCTCGGCCGGGGCCGGCATCACGGCGCGGATGTCCTCGCGACCGTGGTCCAGGCGCAGGCCGGTGCGCTCGGCGAGCTCGTGGTAGAGGCTGGTGTGCGTGAAGTCGGAGTCGAGCAGCGGCGCGGCGACCGAGGCCGGCAGCCAGACTCGATCCAGCGCGAGCGGCTCGTCACCGGCGTACCGGAGGCGCTCCAGGTAGAGCAGCGGGATGGAGGCCTCGAGCTCGAGGCGCGCTGCGATCACGCCGTCCGCGCGGATGTCGAGGGCCCGGACGACGCTGTGCTGCGCGAGACCGGAGGCCTCGACGGAGGAGAACAGGCTGTACAGCGCGCCCATCGGCTGCCGGATCTCGGGGACGGTCGCGACCCTCGGCTGCCGGCCGCGCTCGGCCACGATCAGACCGTCGGCGCGCAGCTGGCCGAGCGCCTGGCGGACGGTGTGGCGGCTGACGGCGTACTCCTCGACCAGCGCCAGCTCACCGGGGAAGGCGTCGTCGAACTCCCCGGCACGCAACCGCCGTACCAGGTCGCTCTGCAACTGCTTCCACAACGGCTCCCCGCCGGAGCGGTTCAGCACGGTCATTCGGGTCAGCCTCCGAAGTTGCCAAATGTCCGGTCATCTCTTAGCTTAAATGTACGTACATCTTTGCGAGGAGGAGCCGGGCTGATGGTGCAGGTCGAGATTAGGGCACCTCGCACCGCCACCTGGCACCTTCCGCCGCTCCGTGGACGGCTTCCGGGGCTGCTCGTCGTCCTGGTGCTCGCGGCCGCGGCTGTTCCGCTCGGCCGGCTGGTGCCGGTGGTGGGTGGGCCGGTCTTCGGGATCGTGTTCGGGGTGCTGGCCGGGCTGGCCTTCCCGCGGGTGCGATCCGAAGTCTTCCGGCCGGGGATCGACTTCGCGTCGAAGAACCTGCTGCAGCTGTCGATCGTCGTCCTGGGGACCGGGCTGTCGCTGCAGCAGGTCGCGCGCGTGGGCCTGTCGTCATTGCCGGTGATGCTCGGGACGCTGGCGCTCGCGCTCGGTGGGGCTTGGTTGTTCGGCCGGCTGCTTGGCGTCCGCGACGACACGCAGATTCTGATCGGCGTCGGTACGGCGATCTGCGGCGGCTCGGCGATCGCGGCCGCCACTGCGGCGATCGGGGCCCGGCGGTCGTCGGTCGCCTACGCTCTCGCGACGATCTTCACGTTCAATATCGTTGCTGTGCTGACGTTTCCGCCGCTCGGGCATCTGCTCGGGATGAGCCCGGAAGCCTTCGGATTATGGGCCGGTACGGCGATCAACGACACCTCGTCCGTGGTCGCGGCCGGGTACGCGTACAGCCAGAGTGCCGGTGATCAGGCGATCGTCGTGAAGCTCACCCGGTCACTCACGCTGATTCCGATCGTGCTGACGCTGGTGGCGCTGAAGGTTCGCCGGGAGAACCGCGCGGCCCGGGCGCTCGACGTACAGGGTGCTTCTTATGACGGGGCGACGGCGTCGACGCGTGGGCCGCTGCCGTGGAAGAAGCTTGTTCCGCTGTTCCTGATCGGGTTTGTCGCGGCGGCCGGGCTGCGGACGGCGGGCGCCGTACCGGATGGTTGGCTGCCTTCGTTGAGCCTGATCGGGACCTGCCTGATCACGGCCGCGTTGACCGCGATCGGCCTGTCGCTGCGGCCGCGCGAGCTGCGCGACGCAGGACCCAGGCCGCTCCTGCTCGGGGCGATTCTCTGGGTCCTGGTCGCGGTCGGTTCGCTGGTCCTTCAGTCCTTCTTCTCGTAGGCGGCCAGGCGCGTCTGCACAGCCTGGATCCGCGGTACGTCGAGCTTGCTGCTGCGGTCGAAGTTGTAGATCCCGTTCTCTTCCTGGAAGACGTCGGTGAGCTGCGTGTAGCAGTAGCCGAACATCAGCGGGTCGTCGAGCAGGGCGTCGACCAGCCCGGTGAAGCGGACGTAGAAGTCCTCCTCGTCGGCGACGCGCTGGCCGTAGCCCCAGGAGTCCTCGCTGTTGCCGGACTTGCCCGCGGCGGCCTTCTCCGCGTTCCACCAGATGCCGCCGAACTCACTACAGAAGTACGGCTGGCCGTTGTAGGGCTGGGAGATCGGCCGGTCGGCGGGGCCGCCGGTGTTGCCGTACGGCTCGCCGTCCTTGAGGCCGGCCATCTGCTTGGCGAACTCGACCGGGTCCTGCTCGTAGTTGTGCGAGTCCCAGACGTCGGTCTCGGGCACGCGGTGCGAGTAACCCGATGCGTCGAGGACCGGGCGGGTCGAGTCGGCCGCCTTGGTGGCAAGGAACATCGCGCGCGTTACGTCGTCCAGCTGGGTGATCCGGTCGTGCAGCAGTTGGTGCGTCTCGTTGAGCGGGCACCAGCCGACGATGCTCGGGTGGCTGTAGTCGCGCTCGACCGCCTCGAGCCACTGCGCGACGTACGAGGCCGTTGGCTGCTGGTTGTCGTCGCCGGTGTGACCGACGCCGGAACCCCAGTCACCGAACTCGCCCCAGACGAGGTAGCCGAGGCGGTCCGCGTGGTACAGGAACCGCTCCTCGAACACCTTCTGGTGCAGGCGTGCGCCGTTGAAACCGGCCGCGATGCCGAGCTCGATGTCCTTGATCAGCGCTTCCTCGGAGGGCGCTGTCATCAGGCTCTCCGGCCAGTAGCCCTGGTCGAGCACCAGCCGCTGGAACACGTGCTTGCCGTTGATCAGGATCGCCTGGCCGTTGACCGATACCGACCGCAGGCCGGCGTAGCTGTCGGCCGTATCGATGACGTTGCCGTCGGCATCGACCAGTTCGATGGTGACGTCGTACAGGTGGGGATCTGTGGTGTCCCAGAGCCGGACGCGATCAGTTGGCACGTGCAGGGTCAACCGGGGTGCGAGGTCGAGATCGGCGCGGACCTCGGCCGTCGTCACCTCGCCGTCGGCATCCTTCAGGGTGGCGCGGATCCTGTGTCCCGGCTTGTTGGCCGACACCGGTACGGCGAGGTGGAAGCTCTCGCCGGCCACATCCGGCGTGATCCGCGGCCGCTTGAGGTGGACCGTCGGAACGGCCTCGAGCCACACCGTCTGCCAGATGCCGGTCGTGCGCGTGTAGAGGCAGGCGTGATTGAAGTACAGCTGGCTCTGCTTGCCGCGCGCCTGCGGACCCTTGTGGGTGTCCCGCGCGCGGACGACGATCGTCGCCTCTTCGCCCGGCTTGGCCACCTTGCTCAGGTTCGCACTGAACGGCGTGAAACCACCGCGATGCCGGACGACCTCGGTCCCGTTCACCCAGACCGTCGCGTCATGATCGACCGCCTGGAAGTGCAGCACCGCCTCCTTGCCCGCCCACTCCTGCGGAATCGTCACGGTCGCCCGGTACCAGACCGCCTCCAGGAAGTCGACATCCTCGACCCCCGACAGCTTGCTCTCCGGCGCGAACGGCACCACGATCCGCCGCTCCAGCTCCCGGTCCCGCACCCCCCGCTCCAGCCCACTGTCCGACCGATCGATCTCGAACTGCCACTCGCCGTTCAGATTCACCCACTCCGCCCGCACGAACTGCGGACGCGGGTACTCGGCACGAGGCTGTGTCATAGGGACTCCCGAAGACATGAGAAGGCGGGTTCGCAGAAGACAGTACAACGTTGGAATTGAGGTGGCAACGGGGTGTTCACCCGGCTGCTCAACGCCCGGGTGTGAGGTCGAGCAGCTTGCGGGCGGCTTCGGTTCGGGTGCTGGCGTTGAGTTTGGCCAGAATGCGGGAGACGTGGACACCGGCGGTGTTGCCGCTGATGAACAGCTCGGCGGCGATCTGCCGGTTGCTCTTGCCTTCGGCAACCAGTGTCAGCACCTCGAGCTCGCGCCGGGTGAGTCCCAGCGTGGACTTCGGTGGCGTGACCGGCGGCGACGGCGCCGCCTGCGGTTGGCACTGCGACAGTTCGTACGGCTGACCGAGCTCTCGCCAGATCCGCGCGGCCGTCTCCTGGTCGCCGATCGCCATCGCGCGGTAGGCCTTGTCGACCGGTCCGAGCACCGGTACGTCGGGCAGCTCGGCCGGTACGGCGGCAGCGAGCAGCGGCCACGCCTCGTGGGGGTGCGCCTCGAGGTGCTCGGCGGCCGACGTCGCAGCGTAGATCTCGGCGGCCCGGTCGGGGGTCAGCCGGATCTGCAGGGTGCGGAGCCTGATCCGGTACTTCCGCACCCACGGCTCGTCGCCGAGCAACTCATCGGCGGTACCGGCGGAGGCCAGTGCTGCGGACGGGTCGCCCTGGGCCAGTTGAATCTCGCCACGGCTGATCAGCAGGGCGGCGTGACTGAGTCTGGGCAGGTCCGGTTCGCCGAGGGTCTCGTCGATCAGTTCCAGCGCCTCCGCCCAGCGGCCGAGGGCGGTCAGCGCCTGCACCCACTTGACCACGAGGATCGGCGCGTGCCGCGAGTACTGGAAGGTCTCGTGTGCTGTTCGGAGGCCGAGTTGGATGACCTCGATCGCGGCGACGTGCTGTCCGAAGGCGTGCCGGGTGGCGGCCTCCCACAGCGCGACGCCGATCTTCGTCGGTGGGTCGGCGGCAGCGCGGGCGGCTGCGAAATGGCGGCAGGCCGCCTCCAGATCCTCCGCCTCGGCGAGGCCCAGATAGGCATGGGCCCGAGCCGCGAGCCCGGCGTCGCCATGCCGCTCGGCGATCTCGAGCGCGGCACCTGCATCCTGGGCACCGCGGACGGGGTCGCCGGCGAAGACACTGCCGGCGGCGAGTTCGGCGAGGATCTCTCCGCGCAGCAGGTCCTCGTCACTCAGGGTCAGCGCCTGGAGCAGATCGTCGCGGCCGCCGGTGTTGCCCAGGTTCTTCAGCCGAGCCTGGAAGAGGTACCGCCGAGGGCTGGGGGCGAGTGCGAGAGCTTCGACCGACCAGCTCAGGCCGGCGGCGACCGCACTCGTAGCGAGGCTGGCTTGTACCGCGTGGTCGAGCGCGGTGAGCCGGTCGACACCTGCAACCGCCGCGGCGTCGGCGACCTTCTCCCACAGCTCCAGGACCCGCTGCAGTAAGTGCAGCCGCTCTGCCTCCGCTCCGGTGCGCTGCGCCCGCTCTGCTGCCTGCCAGGCAGCCCTGAGCGCCAGCGGATGGTCACCGGCCTCGTGGGCGTGCGCGGCCAGCTCGGCGACGTGTTCCGGCATGTCGAGTAACGCTGTCGCATACTGCGCATGCCGGCGCGCCTTCTCGACCGGCAGCAGCAGGTCGTAGACGGCCTGACGGATCAGCGCATGCCGAAAGGCATAGCCAGTGTCGGTGGGCTGCAGCACCTGCTCCACGACCAGGTAGCGCAGCGCCTGATGCAGCTCTGGTTCGGGCAGTCCGACGACCGCAGCCAGTACGTCGTGCTCGACCACAGAGCCCGCCACTGCGGCGATGGTCAGTACGTGCTCGGTGTCGCCGTCGAGTTCGGGTAGCCCGGCCCTGAGCAGCTCGAGTAGCTCGGCGGGTGTCTCCTCGGGGGAACTGCTGAGCGCCTCCACGAACAGCGGGTTGCCCCGGCTGCGCTCGAAGACACGAGCCACCAGCGTGGGCTCGGGCTCCCGGCCGAGCAGCGCGGCCAGCTGCCGACCCACCTCATGTCGGCTCAACGGGGCCGGCGCGATCCGCCGTACGGTGGGCAGCCGTGCGAGTTCGGCGACCAGTTGTCGCAGCGGACCGGACGGCGCTCGGTGGGTGCCGATCAGGAAGACACCGCTGTGGCTCAGGTTGGCCACCAGGAAGGTCAGTAGCTCCAGGCTGGACACATCGGCCCAGTGCAGGTCTTCGAGCACGAGTACCAGCGACCGGGACTCGGCGGCGCGCTCCAGCACTGTGAGCACCTCGCTGAACAACCGCATTCGGTCGACCGGCTGGGAGAGATCGGGCAGCAAAGCGGCGAGCGAGGTGAAGGTGCCGGGCGTCAGACCACGCAGCACCCCGACGAACGGCGCGAACGGCAGTCCGTCGTTGCCGAACTCCAGGCACCGGCCGGTCAACACCAGCGGTTCCGAGCCGAGCCGGGTGGTGAACTCGTGCACCAGGCGGGATTTGCCGATCCCGGCCTCGCCCGACACCAGCGCGGTTCCGACGGTCTCGTCCCGGAAAGCGGCCAGCAACGCGGCGAGTTCCGGGCCGCGGCCGACGAAGGTGCTGGGGGTGGTCACCGGGCAAAGATAACGAGATCTCGTGATTCGGCGCCCCCCTCTTTACGAACAGCATGATGGGTATGACGAACAACGAGATCACCCCCTTCCAGATCGCCGTTCCCCAGTCCGACCTCGACGACCTGCGGAACCGGCTCCAGCGCACCCGGTGGACCGACGAGCTGCCCGGCGCGGGCTGGGAACGCGGTGTACCGGCGAGCTACCTCCGCGACCTGGCCGGCTACTGGGCCGAGAAGTTCGACTGGCGGGCTCAGGAGTCGATGCTGAACGCGTACCCGCAGTTCACCACCGTGATCGACGGGCAGCGGCTGCACTTCCTGCACATCCGCTCGGCCCGTACCGACGCGACGCCGCTGCTCCTCGTCCACGGCTGGCCCGGATCAGTCCTCGACTTCCTCGACCTGATCGAGCCGCTGACCGCACCCGGGGCCGGCGAGCCGGCATTCCACCTCGTCATCCCGTCGGTCCCGGGGTTCGGGTTCTCCGGTCCGATCACCGAGACGGGCTGGACCGACACCCGGATCGCAGCGGCCTTCGCGGAGCTGATGGCCCGGCTGGACTACGACCGGTACGGCGTACAGGGCGGCGACATCGGCGCGTTCATCGGGCCCGCCCTCGGCCGGGTCGACGCCGAGCACGTGATCGGGATCCACGCCAACGCGTTGGTCACCTTCCCGACCGGTGACCCCGCCGACATGGCCGCGCTGACCGAGACCGAGCAGGAGCGGCTCAAGGCCATGAAGAATTTCCAGGACGACATGTCGGCGTACATGCAGCTGCAGGGCACCCGGCCGCAGACCATCGCCCACGCGCTCGCCGACTCACCCACCGGGCAGCTCGCCTGGATCGTCGAGAAGTACAAGGAGTGGACCGACGCGGCCAAGGACCTACCGGAGGACGCCGTCGACCGCGACCGGCTGCTCGCCACTGTCAGCATCTACTGGTTCACCGACACCGCGCGCAGTGTGGCGAACTCGTACTACGAACGCTTCCACGACGCGAGCATGTGGGCCCCGAAACCCCCAGCCACGGTACCGACCGGCGTCGCCGTCTTCACCACCGCCGACTACGCCATCCGCCGCTTCGCCGAGAAGGCCCACAACATCACGCACTGGTCCGAGTTCTACCAAGGCGGCCACTTCCCCGCCCTGGAGGTCCCCGACCTCCTGACCGGGGACATCCGCGAGTTCTTCAAGTCCCTCTCCACAGACGACTAGTGAACCTGCCGTAGGCAGGACCGCCATCCAGCGATAGTATCGCTGGATGGCGATGGTTGATGAGATGCCGGGGCTGGCGGTGGCGGGGTGTTTGTTTCAGGGGTTCAGTGATGCTTCGCGGTTGGCGATTGTGCGGCATCTGGCGGGTGGCGAGCATCGGGTGGTTGATCTGACCGCGCATCTTGGGCTGGCGCAGTCGACGGTGTCGAAACACCTTGCGTGCTTGCGGGATTGCGGGTTGGTGGAGTCGCGGGCGGAGGGGCGGGCGTCGGTGTTTCGGCTGACGCATCCGGAGGCGACGATGGAGTTGCTGGCTGCGGCCGAGAAGCTGTTGGGGCTGACCGGGGATGCGGTGGCGTTGTGCCCGAACTATGGGTTGAACCATGAGTGACGCTGGTCGATCGGCGGCGGCTTGGGCGGCGGGCGCAGTTGCTGGCCGGCGCTTCGGTCGCTTACAACGTGATCGAGGCGATCGTCGCGGTGTCGGCTGGACTCGTTGCCGGGTCGGTCGCATTGGTCGGGTTCGGGCTCGACTCGGTGGTGGAGGTGTCGAGCGGGTTGATCATCATCTGGCAGTTCCGGCATCCACTTCCTGAGACGCGGGAGCGGCAGGCGTTGCGGTTGCTGGCGTTGTCCTTCTTCGCGCTCGCGGCGTACGTGACGTTCGAGTCGGTGCGCAGCTTGATCACCCAGGCCACGCCGGACGTTTCGCCGGTGGGGATCGGGCTCGCGATCGCGTCCTTGATCGTCATGCCGTTCTTGTCCTGGGCCCAGCGGCGTACGGGGAAAGCCCTTAATTCCAACGCGGTTGTGGCCGACTCCACGCAGACGCTGCTGTGTACTTATCTGTCGGCAGTGCTGCTAGTCGGTCTGCTGTTGAACGCGACTCTCGGCTGGTCGTGGGCCGACCCGATCGCGGGGCTGATCATCGCGGCCGTTGCGGTGCGCGAAGGCGTGCAGGCCTGGCGTGGCCAGAACTGTTGTGCGCCGACGGCGACCACGTGTGAGGACGGTTGCTGTGCATCGTAAAGTTGCGGCCGTGATGGGGGAGATCGAGCGGGTGCTGGCGGGCCCGCCGAGTCAGCTGGCGTTCCGGGCACTCTGTGCTGCGCTGGGGCGAGCAGCCAGTACGGCGGCGCTGGTCGATCGTTGTGAGCAAGGGCTCGCGGAATGGCCTGATGAAACGCGCGAAGCGCCCTGGGCAGCCCAAGGAGGACCGGGTTGGCGGCTGGTCCGCAAGCTCTCGCTCAGATCAGACCACATCGGTACGGCGGCACTCCCGCTCCCAGACCCGCAGGCCAACGTCACGACGCTCGACCTCGGCTACCTGGCCGGAGCGGCACTCGGCGCGCTGTCCGAGTCCCTGCCGCTCTGGACGAACCTGCGCGCGGTCACGGCTGAGATGCTCACCGAACAGGATGCGAACGCGGTTGCCCACCTGGCAACCAACCCCGACCTCGGGAAGCTCGAATCGCTCGACCTGATCGACGTCACCGAGGATCTTTCCCACTTCACACCGCCGCCGTTCCGCCCACCGGCCGGTCGGCCATCACGGCTCCGGCACGCGGGCCTGCGTGCTCCTGACCTCGTACACCTGTTGCGTTCGGGGATCGCGCCCGAACTGCGCTCGGCTGCGCTCCGCATCGAAGGCATCGAGGAGGCGCGCGATCTCGCTGCGTGTCCTGAGCTTGCGCAGCTCGAACAACTGACGATCGCCTTCCGCTGCGGCCGGAACGGCCGGCACAGCCTGACCGAATTGTTCGTCGGCAACGTCGTTCCCGAGGACGACGCGGCCTGCGCCGAGTTCTTCGCGACCGCCGAGCTGACGAGTCTCCGCGAACTCACGATCGAGGGTGCCGCGCTGAGCCGGGGTAGTCACGGGCTAGGCCCGCAAGGGCTCGACGCGGTGGTCGCGAGCGGCCTGATCCCACGACTGGCCGCACTCAGCCTCAACAAGCTGCCCCTGGGTGATGCACCACTCGTCAGACTGATCGCAGAACTCGATCGCGAGGGGATCGAGAGCCTGACCTTGCGCGGCCTGGGCCTCAGCGACGTGACCGCCGAGGGTTTCACCGGCACTTACTTTGCCCTCCGGGAGCTCAACCTCAGGAACAACTTCCTGACCGAGTCCGGCGCCCAGCACCTCGCGCACGACGTCGACCTTCCAGCGCTGGAGCGACTCGACCTGTCCGGCGACCCGGGTGGTTCGCCGTACTACGCCCGGTCGGAGATCCAGCCGATCGGTGACGCCGGCGCCGTTGCCTGGGCCTCCTCGCACAACGCCGTCAACCTGACCGAACTCAGCCTGGCTGCGACCGGTCTCACCCCGGCAGCCGTCCCCGAACTCCTGAGCATCGGACAGCTGGAGACGCTCGACTTCTCCTACAACCAGCTCAGCGGCTGGCCGGTCGTCGAGCGCCTCCCCGGACGCCGACTCGATCTCGAGGCCTGCGATTTGAACGACGACGACCTCGCCACGCTCACGGCCGCGAACGCCGAGCTCGACAGTCTCAACCTGGCCTACAACAGCATCACCTCGGCCAAGGCGCTGGCCGCGTGGCCCGTCGTGCCGAGGCTGTGGGAGCTCAACCTCCACGACAGTCACCTCGACGACGACAGCCTGACCGAGCTGGGCGTCGCAGCGACCGGCCTGCTCGAGCTGGATCTCGAGCAGGACTGCTGGAAGCTCGACCGCCGCCCGTACGACGAACCGCTGCCGCCGGCGATCGCCGACCCGGCGTACTTCCCGAACCTCGACGCGATCTTCCTCGGCGTCGTCGACGAGTATCACGGTGCCCGCTACTCGGCCGGCTACCCGCCGTCCGCCCGCGAGGGACTCGCGCGTCCGGTCCTCCGCAACTTCCTCGCACACCTGGACCTGGACGAAGAGCTGACCATCGCTGACGACCGCGTCTTCCGCAGCAAGCACGACTTCCGCCGCGGCCTGGCCGCCAACCGAGCCGAGAGCGAAGCCGAAGCCCGGACTTTCGCGCGGCGACTCCGCCGCTAGACGCCCAGTAGGCGCGCGCCGTTCTCCGAGCAGACAGCGCGCAGCCAGTCGTCGCCGAGCTCCAGGTCCACGAGGGCTTGGAGCTGGGTTGCGTAGGGATAAGGGATATTCGGGAAGTCCGAGCCCAGCACGATGCGATCCGCGAGGTCGGCCAGCCGCGGGACCAGGTCGCGCGGGAACGGCATCAGGGCCTCGGTGAACGGCGTGAGCGCCATCGTCGTGTCCAGATGGACATTCGGGTACGACGTGAGGTCCAGGTGCTCGGCGTATTCGGGCATGCCCAGGTGAGCCACGACCACAGTCAACCGGGGATGACGGCGAAGGACCTCGCCGATCGGGCCGGGGCCGGTGTGGCGGCCGGGGATCGGGCCGGATCCACAGTGCGCGACCACCGGCGTACCGGCTTCGGCCAGCTGGCCCCAGACGTCGTCGAGAACCGGGTCGCGCGGGTCGTAGTCGCCGACTTGGAGGTGGACTTTGAAGATCCGGGTGCCCAGGTCCAGCGCTTCCCGGACATACGAAGAGGCGGAGGCCTCAGGAAAGAAGGTGCCGCTTGCAACACACCCGGGCGTCACGGCAGCGAAGTCCCGGGCCCAGGTGTTGAGCCAGGCGGCCATGTCGGGTTTGTGTGGGTAGACCAAGGCCGGAAAGGCGCGAACGCCCAGCGTAGTAAGGGTTTTCAGACGTTCTTCGACGGATGTTCGATAGGTGATCGGCCAGGCGGTCCCATAGTGCACCACAGCCTGATCGAAGTAGTTCCAGACCGCGTTCATCACCTGGTCGGGCAGGAAATGGACATGGACGTCGACCAGACCGTCCAGCCCCAGCCCGGCCCACCACGCCGGTACGTCGTCGTCTCGCACTAAAGCTCCGCCTGGTCGGCCAGCCAGAGGTTGATCAGGCCCTGGAAGTGCGCCTGGAACTTCTCCTGCTCGTCGACCGGGTACGTCGCCACGACCGTCTCGCGCAGGATCTCCGAGAACTCCGGCCCGCTGAACCAGTCGCGCACGCGGGCGTCGAAGTCGGGCAGGTTCTCGGCGCACCACTCGTGATAGCGAACGGTGTCGAAGTGGGCGTCGGCCAGGGCGAGGTAGGCCTCGATCTTGGCGTCGTAGTCCAGGTCCGGGTTGTCGGCGATCGCGAAGTACTTGTCGGTCTGCAGGTCGACCGAGCTGCGCCGGCCGGTCGCCAGGCTGAACACGGACCACTTCACCAGCGCGCTGATCGCCCACGGGAAGTAGTAGTGCAGCGAGGTGACCGCCACGTCGGGGCAGGCGTTGGCGTAGTCGATCGGGTGCACCGAATCGCCGCGGACCAGCATCTCGCAGGAGTTGAACTCCCAGCCGAAGAAGGCGTTCACGATCCGGCTGATCGCGACCGACTGATGACCGGCGGACGGCGACAGGAAGTTGTGCGAGACGGCGTACCGGTTGTGCATCGGCTCTTCGGGCCGGAAGTCCATCACCATCGTCTCGGCGCCGATCGACAGCGCACGGGCGAACTTGTCGTAGTCGATGGTCGCCTGCAAATGCATCAGCATCTCGCCGGACTGGTCGTAGGCGCGGTGCAGGTCGACCTTGTTGTTGATCCGGGAGACGCCGCGCCAGCCGCCGCCGTCGAACGGCTTCATGTACAGCGGGTAGCCGAGGTCCTCGGCGATCGCGTCCAGGTCGAAGGTCTGGTTGTACTTCGCCGACGTGTAGGCCCAGCGGACGTTGTCGACCGGGTTCTTGTACGGCACCAGCACGGTCTTCGGGATCTTCAGCCCGAGCCGGAGCATCGCGCAGTACGCCGAGTGCTTCTCCATCGACTGGAAGGTGAACGGCGAGTTCAGCAGGTAGGTGCCGTTCATCAGCGCGGCCTTCTTCAGCCACTCACGCGGGTGGTAGTACCAGTACGCGAGCCGGTCGATGACGAGCTCGACCCGGACCGGATCGGTCAGGTCGAACGGCTCGATGGTCAGCCGCTCGGACTCGAACTCATGGGTCTTGCCACCGGCCGAGATCGGGCCGACCCGGCGCAGCAGCGCCTCGAAGGCTTGCGGCCAGTCCTCTTCGGCGCCCAGCAGCAACCCGATCAGATGGCGGGAGTTGTCGGCCACAGCGGTCTCCTCACGAGTCAGACGAATCGGGGCAGGTGGTGCGCGATCTGCTGGCGCCACCAGGGCCAGTCGTGGGCTACGTCGTACCCCCACTGGTCGAGCTCATGCGGAATGCCCTTGGCAGTCAGTACGGCGTCGATCGCGCGGGCCGACGGCAACGAGCCGGTCGGATGGGTCTCCCAGTCGCCCTGACCGACCGTGAGCACGACGAACAGGCGCCGGCGCAGCCAGTCCAGGTGGTCGCCCTCGAGGTTCGGCAGGTAGTCGGCCGGGTTGTTGAAGTACGTCGCCTCGCCGCGCTCGCCCCAGGCGTGCCAGCTGGCGGCGTCGTAGTTGCCGGACTGACAGATCGCGACCGGGAACAGGTCGGCCCGTTTGAAAGCGAAGTTCAGCGCGTGGAAGGCGCCGAGGCTGCAGCCGGTGGTGATCATGTCGGTCGTGCCGGGCGAGTCGGCGCCGATCGCCGGGACGACCTGGTTCAGGATCCAGGACTCGTAGCCGCCGTGCCGCCGGGCCCGGTCCTCCAACTGGATGCTGCGGTCGGACCAGCTCAGGTGGTCGAACGAGTCGACGCAGTACAGCTTGACCCGGCCGGCCTCGATCAGGTCGGCGACCGCGTCCACCATGCCGTTGTTCTCGTAGTCCCAGGCGCGACCCTGCTCACTGGGGAAGACCAGCACCGGCCGGCCGAAGTGCCCGTACCGGATCAGGGTGCCGCGCCGGTCGAGTCCCGGCGCGTCGAGTTCGATCTGCTCGCGGTCCATTCGCCTCACCTCTCGCCAGCCACCCTGCCATGTCTTTACCTCGAATGCCTCGTCTGAGCGCGTCCCACCGAGTGCCGTCGGCAACGACCATGGCCGGGCCTAGGCCCAGATGCGGTTCAGCAGTCCTGTCAGGTCCGGATCCAGTACGTCACGCCAGGCGGTGAAGTTGTGCATGTCAGGTGTCTCGTCGAACTCGACCGCGAGCCCCAGCTCGGCCAGGTGCGCTGCCATCACCCGGTTGTTGTGCACGTTCTCCTCGGTCGCGCCCGCAGTCATCGCGACTGCCGGGGTGCTCGGCGCAGCGGTCGCTGCCAGCACCTCTCGGACGAACGCGGTCACCTCGGCGTAGAACTCGAACCCGGACTCCTGCGGGTCGGTCTCCGGGGTGAAGAACGAGCCGGACTGCAGGAACAGTCCGTCGAACGTGCCGGGGTGGTTCCACTCGGCGTACAAGGCCGCCAGCGCGCCCAGACTCGCTCCCATGAGCACCGGCTGACGGCTCTTGTACTGGGTCGTCAGAGCCGGAACCACCAGCTGCGTCAGAGCCTCGGCGTACTGCGGATTGGCGGCGTACCAGAGGTTGCGCGTGGTGGGTCGGAGCAGTGCGAGCCGGAACGGCGGTAGCTCGGAGGTGGCCACCATGGCACCGGCGTAGTGCGTCAGGCCGGCGTACATGGCGAACTCGGGCCCGTCGTGCGACAGCAGCAACGGCAGCTCGAAGGCTGGTGTGATCCCCTCCGGCGCCCACACCTGTACGTCGATCGCCCCGAGCGGCGTGTCGACCACCAGCGGCGTCAGCGTGGACGGCGCAGGCTCGACGTCGATCCACGCCGGCTCGACGTACCCGGGGAGTGGCAGCCACGAGTGCTCCCCGAACGCACCGCCGACCACGCGCGGGTTGGTCGGATCGGTTTGCATGCCCAGATCGGCGATGTCGAACAGGTACTCCATCCGGTGCACCGACGGCCGCGCCAGCCGCAGCTCCCAGCCGAAGTCCACCGGCTTGAACTCGAGCAACTCGGCGGCCAGCCCCAGCTCCTGCCACAACCGCACCCCGTCGTACGCATGATCAGGATCGCCGAGGCGGAACACCACCTCGGCTCCTTCGACCGCACTCACGACATCAGGCATCCGCACACGGTACCCAGAAGAAAACTGACATCCCCTGTCAGTGATCCAGGTCTATCGTGGGAAGGTGGTCGATCTCACGGACATCCGGGCAGCCACCGCCGACCTGCCGCGCAGCTACGAAGTACTGGTCCGGGACCGGATCAAGTTCCGCGTCGGCCAGATCGTCTACCTCGCCGTGGCACCCGACGAGGAGACGATGGGGATCGGCTTCCCCCGCGAGGAGCGCGCCGCCGCGCTCGCCGCCGAGCCCGACAAGTTCCTCCCGCCGCGGAAGTCCGATGAGCGCTTCCAGTGGATCGAAGTACGCCTCGCAGCCATCGCGTACGACGAACTCCGCGAGCTCGTCATCGACGCCTGGTCGCTCTGCGTTCCGAAGAAGGTCCGTGAGGAGTTCCTGACAAACCTGTGACGGAGCGCAACGAAATGGGTAGGTTATCCCCTCGACCGTGAGGATCTGGGGGAGTGCATGGCCGAGCTGGTGCCGGACGGGTTCAACCGGCTGATCGATTTCCTGTTCCAGGCCTATCGGCGGGGCAGCCTTCAGCACCACGGTGACGAGTCGCAGCCGATCTTCGCCTGTGTCCAGGACCCGCTGAACCTGGAGATTCCGGCCCAGCCGGGGCAGACGGCGAGTCCCGTCGTCCTGCGGATGCTGTCCGACCGGCTGCGGCCGGAGGGTCCGCAGTCGCCGGAATTGCAGGTCCCGCACTTCGTGGTCGGCCTGGAGGACAAGTCGCCGACGGACGGGCCGGATGCCGAGCTCCAGCCGGTGTCGATGGCCGAGGTCGACGAGCTGGTCAATGTGCTGGACCGGTCGACGGCAGGTCTGCAGGACAACCACGCCGGCGGTTACAGCTTCCCGCGGTACGACCTGGTCCGCTGGCTCATGCAGGAGTCGTTCGCGACCGGCCGGGGGACAGCGCGAGCGCGCGTACGACGGGGGTTGTACCGACGGGCCGTCGGTGGCGCGGGTGATGGTGACGGCGTCTGGGCGCGCGTCCAGCTCCAGCTGCCGGGCTGGCTGCAGGTGCTCACACTGTGGCTGCTGCCGGCCTTCTTCTGGCTGCGGCACAGCGGCCGGGTGCCAGTGCTGTCCGGGCAGTACCGGTGGCTGCGTAACCAGGCCTATCTGGCGCGCGGTGACGACAACCTGTTCGAGCTGGCCGTCCGGGTCACGAAGGACCAATGGCGAGGCCAGGACCCGGAGCGGTTCGCCGGACTCCTGGTCAACGCGTTCCTGGAGGATCTGCGGGCCGGGTTCCGCCGGGTCGAGTGGATCCACAAGCACCGGGCCACGCACCCGATCCTGCTCGTCGGTCCGATCAGCCGGACCAACGGCGGCTATCTGCTGGTGCGGATGGTCGCAGAGGTTCGCAACGACACCCTGCGGTTCGACCCGCTGCTGTTGGTGACCATCGGCCGGAAGGTTCCGCCGCTCGCGCTGGAGCCGGAAGAGGCCGAGGTCGACGAGAGCATGGAGAAGTGGCGGACGCGGCACCTGGAGGAGAGTCTCCGGCGCTCGATCGGCGCCTGGCTGCTCGTGTTCCAGATCGGCGGGAGCCCGGCGGCGCCGACCCGCCGGCGCCCCGGACGGGCCGCCGTACCGGTGCCGCCGTTGGTGGCCGAGAAGCCGATGCCGTTCGAGCGAGTGCAGGGGCCAATGTGGCGGCGGCGGTCCGGCGGGTGGCTGATCATCGGGACGGTGCTCGCCGTACTGGCAGCCGCGTACGGCGGGTACGGCGTACTGGATGATCGGCGGCACTGTGGCGGCGACGGGTTCCGTTGGCTGTTCTTCGAGGCCGTGGACGACTCGGTGGCCAAGGTGGACGGGGACTGCGTCGGGCTGACCGACGGGACGAACTCGTTGCTGTACCCGAGTGAGTCGTTCGGTCCGGTGGGAGACAAGATTCTCGAGCAGAACCGCCAGGCCGCCGAGCTGAGCAAGCGGGAGCCGGAGCGGCCGGTGATCACGCTGGCCTCCCTGACCTCGGCGAGCGACGGGTCGCAGAGTCCGGGCGGCTTCACCGCCGAGCGGGAGCAGTTGGCCGGTCTGGCGGTTGCGCAGGCGGTTCAGCTCGGCAAGCCGGCGCAGCGCTACGAGCCCATCCTGCGGGTGCTGATCGCGAACGCCGGCCCGCGGTATCGGCATGCCGATCGGGTCGCGGCACAGCTCGGTGCGCTGGCCGCGAAGGACCCGTCGGTTGTCGCCGTGGTCGGCATGGTCGAGAGCCGGCAGTCGACGCAGGACATGATCCGCAAGCTCGCCGCGGTCGGGCTGCCGACCGTCGCCGCCACGCTGACGGCGGACCAGATGGTCGATGTCAGCCGGATGTACCTGCAGATCAGCCCGCAGAACCGGCGGGAAGCCGCCGTGGCCGCGGCGCACGTCCGCAACCAGGTCGCGACCGGCAAGGACCCGTTCGGCCGCCCACTGAAGCGCAAGCTCACCGTCGTGAAGTCCGACGACCCGGCCGACACCTACAGCCAGAACCTGGCCAAGGACGTGCTGCAGGCCTTCGCGGCCGCGGGGATCCCCGGCAGCGCGACCTCCTACAGCTCCCAGGGTGGAAGCGCCGATCCGGCCGCTGCCGGGCGGGAGGCCTGTGATCACCAAGGCGAGGTCGTGTTCTTCGCCGGTCGCGGGCAGATCGACTTCCAGGCGTTCCTCGGCGGCATCCAGGATCGCTGCCGGACCAAGCCGCCGTACATCATCGGGGGCGACAACACGACCAAGTACGTCGCCGATCGCGGCGTCAGCAGCCTGAACCAGTCGATCCCGTTCCAGTACCTGGCGCTGTCGCTGGCGCCCGACCTGCTGGCCACGGCGTCACCGCAGTCCGCCGACTTCTACGTCCGGCTGCAGGAGCTGTTCCCGTACGAGAAGACCGATCGCGGGCGCAGCCTGGACGGCCATGCGGCGCTCAGCTACGACGCGGCGTACGCGATCGTGCTGGCGACCAGCTACCTGCGCCGCGACAGCATCGCGGTGAACGGCGGGACAGTCTGGTCGGCACTGCAGTCGATCACAGACGCCGACGGCGCCAAACGCGGCTACCAAGGGGTCACCGGGCCGATCGACTTCGGCGGCAGCGTCACGCGGCGGGTGCCGGTGGACAAGCCGGTGGCGATCGTCACCTTCCAGCGCGGCGAGCCGGTGCCGAAGGCAACGATCGTCTGTGGCGCGCGGTCCGAGTCGCCGAGCTGGTGCCCACTCGACTAGTCCTTCGGGATGAGGAGAAGACCATCCTCGCGGCCGATGGGTGGGAGGGAATCGGCACGCATCCTTGAACTATGACCGGGGACTTCTTACCTGAACGCCGCAAGGCTTCAGCGCTCAGCCAGACATTGACCGTCGTACTGCTGCTCGTCGCGGCCGCGTTGGCCGGCTGGTTGTTCCTCTAGGCTTCCCAGCGCACTTCGGCCTCGCCGGGGCGGACGACGCCGGCCTCGTAGGCGACGACGACGGCCTGCACGCGGCTGGACAGGCCGAGCTTGGACAGGACGCTGCTGACGTGGGTCTTCACCGTGGTCTCGCTGACGAAGAGCTTACTGGCGAGATCGCGGTTCGACAGACCGCGCGCCATCCACACCAGGATCTCGCGTTCGCGCTCACTCAGCTGAGCCAGCAGCCCGGCCCAGCGCGCATCAGGTTGGGCGGGCGCGGCCGCCGCCGTACCGCCGACTTGGCGTTCCAGTTCGACGCAGCGCTCCAAAAGGACGCGCGTCGAGGCCGGGTCGACCAGTGAGTCGCCGCGGTGCACGGCCCGGACGGCTGACACCAGCAGGTCCGGATCGGTGTCCTTGAGCAGGAAGCCCGAGGCCCCGGCCCGGACAGCGCTCAGTACATAAGCCTCGTCGTCGAACGTCGTCAGCACCAGTACGGCGGGCTTCGAGCGCCCGGCGGCCTTGTTCGCGGCGGTGATCCGCTCGGTCGCGACCAGACCGTCCATCACCGGCATCCGGATGTCCATCAGTACGACGTCCGGGTCGTACTGGTCGACCATCCGGAGCGCCTCTTCGCCGTCGCCGGCCTGCGCGACCGTGGTCAGGTCGGGCTCGTGATCGAGGATCATCGCCAGCCCCATCCGGATCACGCCCTGGTCGTCGGCGACCAGGATCCGGATCTGGTCACTCAGTTCTGCGGCGGCAGCCATGCCTGCACTCTCCATCCACCCAGGGGGCCCGCCGCGACGGCCAGTGTGCCGCCGACCGCTGTGGCCCGTTCGCGCATTCCGATCAGCCCGTTCCCACGGCCGCTCTCGCTCCGCCGGGCGGTCTCCAGCACGTTCACCGGTGGTGGGCCACCGCTGCCGTTGTCGTCGATGGTGAGGAGCTCGCCCTGCTCACTACTCTGCCAGGTCACCCGCGCCGCGGTGGCCTTCGCGTGCACCATGACGTTGGTCAGTGCCTCCTGGATGATCCGTACGGCGGTCAGATCGGTGACCGTGGTCAGCTGACGCTGCCGGGTCGGCAGGTGCATCGCGACGTCGATCCCGACCGCCTTCAACCGCTCACCCATCCGGGCCACATCGGCCAGATCCGGGACCGGGGCCGTGCCGCCGCCGGAGTCGGTTCGCTCGGTGCCCGGCCCGGCGTTCAGCACCCGGACGGTCTCCCGCATCGCGGTCAGCGCTTCCTTGCCGCTGGCAATGATCCAGCGAATCGCCTCGCGCAGCACCTCGGGGCGCTGGTCGGCGACCCGGTCGGCGGCCTGGGCCCGAATCACCACCGCGCTGACGTGGTGCGAGATGACATCGTGCAGGTCGCGGGCGATCCGGGTGCGCTCGGCGATGGCGGCCTGCTCCGCCGCGGCCGCGCGCAAACGGACCAGCTCGGCGTTGCGCTGCTCCAGCACCGCGACGCTCTTGCGGCGCCGGCGGGCGTCGGCGCCGAGCAGCACCATGCCGCAGATCAGGGCCTCGGCGAAGACGAACAGCGAGACGTCGATGTAGCTGTAGAGACTCTGCAGATCACGCGGCAGAGCGGCGTACCGCTTGCCGTACAACACTGCGCGGTCGACATGGCTCAGCACGATCGCGACCACGGTCGGCAGGCCGATCATCAGCGCGGCCAGGCTGCCCATCGCGAAGAAGCCGCTGACCAGACGCCGTACGCCGTTGGACGCGGCGATGTAGCCGGCCACCAGCAGTGGGGCGAGGTGGATCTCGGACTGCAGCGCGGCGTCGGCGATCCGGGGCTGCCCGAACATGGTCAGCCCGAGCTGGGCGGCCAGTCCGGTACCAACCGCGGCGTACACGACGGGGTAGAGGACGGCGACGGTGATCAAGGTCGTGCGCGGACTACGGCGGCCGAAGGCGATGGTGGCGATCAGGAAGATGCCGGTGACCGCGGAGACCATCGGGTTCTGCGGCCGCAGCCAGCTGCCGTCGATCACGCCGAGCCCGACGAACCAGACGACGGCGACCACGGCAGCCACCAGCAGGTCCTGCTGGAGCTGGGTCAGGCGTCGCCAAGCGGTCATGTCGCCCAGCGTAGTCATCCGGTCATGAGTAACGCTTCGTCACAGCGGTCGGGAAGTCTCCAACTTTCGGACGAGTCCGCGCGTCCGAACTGATACTCAGGGCCTACTCGCGGCCCGCGAGGACGGTCCCTGGGACCGATGTGGCCACCGAGGCAATCCGAGAGGCTGTACCCCATGACCGAACAGCTACCGCAGCGGCCACGCCGTCCGATGCGGTCCCGGTTGCTGTCCGTGACCGGAGCGGCTGTGCTGGTGACCGTCGTCGGATCGCTGCTGATCTGGCACACGCAGCTCGGCGACTTCCTCTCGCCGGAGGCCGACAAGGAGCCGGTCGTCTCCGGACTCAACGCGCCGAGCGCCGCCGAGCCGACGAAGCTCGCCACTCGTACGCCGGAGGCCCGGCCGACTCCGAAGCCGAAGCCGACGGTCAGCCCGAAGAAGCCCTCCCCGACCAAGCCGGCGCCACGCAAAACCTCCGAGTACGGCGAGCAGAACATCAACGGGCTCTCGCCGAAGCTCCGCGCACGGCTGAAGAAGGCGATCGTCGCGGCCCGCGCCGACGGCATCACGATCCAGATCAACTCCGGCCGGCGCAGCGCCGCCAAGCAGCAGCGGCTGTTCGACGACGCGATCAAGAAGTACGGCTCCGCCAAGGCAGCGAGCCGCTGGGTGCTGCCGCCCAAGGACTCCGCCCACGTGCAGGGCAAGGCCGTCGACATCAAGCCGGTGGCCGCCATGCAGTGGCTGGACAAGAACGGCTGGCGCTTCGGCGTCTGCCGCCGCTACGACAACGAACTCTGGCACTTCGAGGCTCTGACAGCGCCAGGAACGAAATGCCCACCCCGTGAACCCCACTCAGTGGCCAGGAGCAGATCATGACGATGACGTACGCACACCCGTTGCCCACGCGCTACAGCCGCGGCCGGCTCACTGTCCCTGCCCTGTGGCGGCAGGTGGTCCGGGGCCACGACACCGCGAAGAAGACTGCGCTGGAGCCGGATCGGTCGGCGCACACGCAGCTGGAGATCTACGACGGCGTACTGGCCGCGTTCGAGCGCCGGGACGAGGTGGCCGCCGTACTGGCTGCTGCGGGTGACCGTGAGACCGCCGTACGCCGGTTGCGTCAGGAGCTGGGGTTGTCGCACCTGCAGGCGACCGCACTGCTGGACCTGCCGCTCACCACCGAGTGCCGGGACCGGATCGCTCACCGCGCCGCGGAGTTGCGTACGGCGCTCGACCGGTAACACTGGATGGGTGATCACTCTCGAGCAGGCCGCACGGTTACGTAAGGCGGGTGTCCTGTGGGCACCCGCGGCCGGCGATCGGTTCGTCGTACCGGACCGGGACATGGACGACGACGTGTTCGTCGTGAGCGACATGACCGTCGAGGTGCACGACTACCAGGGCAGCAAGGTGATCGGCTTCAACGGCACCACCGAGTGGGCGCTGGACAGTATCGAGCAACGCGAGGTGATCTGGCTCCCTCGCGAGGAGCAGCTGCGGGCGTTGCTGGGTTCGCACTTCCGCCGGCTGGAGGCCGTCCCCGACGGGTATGCCGTCGAGTTGACCAGCTCCACGCACACGTCCCCGGACGCCGAGCAGGCCTACGCGGCCGCCGTACTGCATCTGTTGTCGGCGTGAGTCAGTTCGGCCGCCAGTACTGCTTCTTTTCCTTGTCCTTCACGGTGTAGCCGAGTTTGGCCACCTCCTCGCGGAGCTCCCGCAGGTCGGCCTTGCCCTTGTCCCCGTCGCCGAAACTCTTCGCCCGCGCCTTCAGTACGGCGTTCGCTCCGGGCGGCAGGTCGGGTTCGTCCTCGACCCAACGCCGGTACCGGTGTTCGTGCGGGTCGCCGCCGTCCGACCACGGATAGCCGTGCGCGCGGAACGCTGCCGCGATCTGCGGGGACTCGGACGTGAACTGGTCGTGTTTCTCCCGGGCCAGCTCGCGCGTGGTCGCATCCAGCAGCACGATCTCCTTGCCGTCCAGGAACGCCGTGGCGACCTTGTGGCGCGGCACCGTGACGGTCTTCTCGTTCTTTGCGAACTCGACCGATTCGTCGGTGATCGTCACCTTGAGGGTGTCGTCGAGCGCGATCGCGGCCAGCAGTGCACCGCCGAGCAGGCCGACCACCATGCAGACGACGACGACCCACCAGCCGTCCCAGCCGGCGATCAGCTCCAGCGGTCCCTGGAACGGTACCCACTTCTGCCGGGCGGCCCAGTCCGCGATCCGCGGCAGGAAGTAGCCGAGCGCCAGCCCGACCAGCGGCAGTCCGCCGAACAGCACCACCTTGTCCGTGCGGGAGTGCCCGATCACCGTCTTCATGTTTCGAAACTAGCCACCGGGCGCGGAACTTTAGTATCGAAGCACGACGACCGAAGGAGACTTGGTGACCGAGGGCATCTGGCTGCGCTTTCTGAGCGGCCCCGACATCGACTCGCTGGGACTCACCCGGACCGAGATCGTCGACGCGGTCGAGGTGGCGGTCGGCGAGCACGGTCGCGGCCGGACCAGCTTCGAGCCGCGGGTGCACCTGATGCCGTCGAACGGCGGGATCGGTCATTTCAACGTCCTGCGCGGTCACCTGGACGGCCTGGGCGCGCACGGCATCAGCGGCGTGAAGGTGGTCGGCGACTTCGTGCCGAACTATCAGCGCGGTCTGCCGAGCGAGCTGGCGATGGCGACCCTGTTCGACCCGACCACCGGCGTACCCCTGGCTGTGCTGGACGCCACCTTCATCACCGCGGCCCGGACCGGCGCGATGACGACGGTCGGCGCGCGGCATCTGGCGCGGCGGGACAGCAAGATCCTGGGGCACGCCGGCGCGCGGGGAACCGCGTGGTGGAACGTGACGATGCTTGATGACCTGTTCGACCTGGACGAGATCCGGGTGACGTCGCGGCGGTCCGAGTCCCGGGAGAAGTTCGCTGCCGAGTTGTCCGCGGAGCTGTCGACGCCGGTGCGGGTGGTGGCGACGGCTGAGGAGGCGTTCGACGGGGCGGATGTGATTGTCGAGGCGACTCGGCTGACGGAGCCTGAGCCGCTGCTGCGAACCGCGGCGGTGCGGCCGGGCTCTTTTGTCGTGCCGTACGGGACGGTGAGTGCGGTCGAGCTGGATCTGCTGGACGTGATGGACAAGGTCGTGGTCGACGACTGGCGCGAGGCGCAGTCGGGGCGGTTCGGAGCGCTGCGGCGGCATGTGGATACCGGGCGGCTGTCGCCGGAGACCTTGTACGCCGAACTCGGGCAGATCGTCGCGGGCGAGAAGCCGGGCCGTGAGAACGATGCCGAGCGCAACCTTTTCTGGCATCGCGGGTTGTCGCTGCTGGATGTGGCGATCGCTTATCTGATTCTGCAGAAGGCCGAAGCGGCGGATGTCGGCACGATGCTGCGGTTCCACTGAGATGCTGATCAACCAGGCGTCTGATGTCGATCCCAGTAGCGCTCTGCCTCTCCAGATTGCCGAGCCGCTGCTCGATCGGCTGGCTGCTATCCGCGCCGATGTACTGCGGACACTGGCGGGCGGTGAGCCTGTCTACGGTGTGAATACCGGGATGGGTGCGATGAGCAAGGTTCGGTTGACCGAAGCCGAACAGCGTGTCCACCAAAGGAATTTGTTGCTCGGTCGCGCCGTCGGCGGCCCGCCGTGGTTGCCGGATGACGAGGCGCGGGCGGTGTTGCTCGGTCGGCTTCGGACGTTCTTGAACGGGGACTCGGGGGTGTCCGTCGAGCTCGTCCAGCAATTGGTTGCTCTCATCAACAGTGGTGACCTGCCCCGGATCCCGGCCGAAGGAGCGGGGTCGGCGGGGGAGATCATCCCGCTCGCCCACGCGTTCGGACCGCTCGTCGAACTCGGGCCGAAGGAGGGGATTGCCTTGCTGGCTGGGATTCCCGGCGCGACCGGGCGGGCTGCTCTCCATGTGGTGCGGGCTCGGCGGTTGGCTGACCACCTGACCACGGTGGCCGCTGGGGCGATTGCGGTGGTGGGCGCGAACAGAGCGCCGTACGGGGTGGGTGCGGGACGCGGGGACGACGTACTGGCTGAAGAGCTGGCGCGGTTGCTCGAGCTGGCCGGGCCGGAGGACGCGCCGCGGGGTTTGCAGGCGCCGGTGTCGTTCCGGGTGGCCGGCCAGGTGATCGCGCACGTACGGCGGTCGATCGCGGATCTGGACGCGGCGGTCGGGCGGGCGTTCGACGGGGTGACGGACTCGCCGGCGTACCTGGGCGGTGAATTCGTGGGTACGGCGGGCTTCCACGGAATCGACCTGACGGCGTACTGCGATCACCTCGTGGTGGCGCTTGCGCATGCGGCTGAGGTCTCGGCGGCGCGACTGCATCGGCTGCTGGATCCGGCGGTCACCGGGCTGCCCGCGCAGCTCGCGCGCGAACCGGGCCCGCAGGCCGGGCTGGTCGCCGTGCACAAGCGAGCGGTGGCAACGACGCATCGGCTGCGCCGGCTCACGCTGCCGACGGCGATCGGTACGGCGGAGACGTCGAACGGGCAGGAAGATGTCCAGACCTTCTCCTGGGAGGCGGTCGGCAACCTCGCCGAGGCGATCCGGCTGACCCGCGAGGTCACCGCCTGCGAACTGCTCGCCGTCTACCAGGCCTTCACGCTCGCGGACCGGCCGCTCCCGCCGCGTCTGCAGGCGGTCGCGGACGTCGTACCGCCGATCGATGCGGATCGGCCGTTCGGTGCGGACCTGACCCGGCTGCTGGAGACCGTGCTGGAGCCCTGAGCTGATCCGGCACCGTCAAGATCCGGAGCGGTCGGTTGGCAAGAGTTTGGAGGTGAATCCAGCGCGACACGCGGTCTGTGGGCGTGTCGCAAGTAGCCCGCACCCCCGCTGTGTCGTTCAGAAGGTAAAGCCGGCCTTCCGGGGGTAGGAGGCGACTGGTTGTATCCAGTAGCCTGGCGCGCGTGTGGCGGATATGGAGGAAGTCGTTGAAGCGGTTCGTGGTCCCACCGGACTGGCCGACGCCGCCCCGCCGCAGCTGGGTCCCCCCGAAAACCTGGCGGCCGGATCCGTCCTGGCCCCCCGCGCCCGCCGACTGGCAGTTCTGGGTCGACGGCAAGGGCGCTCCGGTCCGCGGCCCGATCGGCCGGTACGCCGGTCCTTCGCAGCGCGCCGTGTTCACCGGGGTCGGCGCGATGGTCGTCGTACTCGGGGTCGTCTTCTGGTCGTTGTCCGCGGTCGGGCTGTTCGGAGGTGACGGGGGAGACGCCGGCGCGGTGTACATCACCGGCTCGTCGAATACTCCGACGCCGACTCCCGTCGTACCGACGAAGACGCCGACTGCCCGGAAGACGCTGACGCCGACCCCGAGCAAGACGCCGGTCCGGCTGCCGAATGTCACGCGGACCAGCGAGGCCCGCAAGGAACCGGTCAAGCCGACCACCCCGCCCAAGACGACCAAAACCACCAAGGCCCCCGTGCCGACCAAGCCCACCACGACCACCAGCCGCCCGCCGACGCGCGAAGAAATCCTCCGCCAGTACTGCATCGACCGCGGCTGGCCGCCGGAGTGGTGCGTCCCCCACGACGAGCCCACCCAGCGCTGACCGGCGTACCGACCGACTGTTAGTACGTCACGTCCGTACCGCCTTCTGAGCCTCCCGCACGCCTGTTCAGCGCCCGATCACCCGCGTATCACCAGTCCGTCGGTACACCTCAGACGACGTTGTGTTCGGTTCGGGGGTGGTGGGTGGCGAAGCGGGTGGCGCTCATGGGGGTGATGTCTACGAAGGGTTTGCGGCCCAGGTAGAGGTCTCGGATGATTTCGCCGACGGCGGGGCCTTGGAGGAAGCCGTGGCCGGAGAAGCCGGTGGCGTAGAGGAAGCGGGAGAGGGTGTCGGCTTCGCCGATCAGGGCGTCGTGGTCGGGGGTGACTTCGTAGAGGCCGGCCCAGCCGGTGGTGAGGCCGACGTCGAGGAGGGTGGGGGTACGGCGTTCCATGGCGGCGGTGAGGCGGGGGAGCCAGGCGTCGGTGCGGTCGAGGTGAAAGCCGGGGAGTTCGTCGGGGTCGGAGAGGCCGATCAGGAGGCCGGGGCCTTCGCGGTGGAAGTAGAACGTGCTGGTGAAGTCGATCGTCATCGGCAGGGTCGGCGGGAGGTCGGGGATCGGTTCGGTGACGACGATCTGGCGGCGCAGCGGGGTGACCGGCAGGTTGATGCCGAGGGGTGCGGCGAGGTCGGCGGACCAGGCGCCGGCGGCGCAGATCACCGTGCTGGTGCGAACCGAGCCGAGGCTGGTCCGGACCGTGCTGATGTTGTTGCCGACGGCATCGATGCCGAGGACGTCGCAGCCGGTGACGAGAGTGGCGCCGAGCCGGCGGGCGGCGGTCGCATACCCCAGTACGACGGACTCCGGCGTACAGTGCCCGTCCGCCGGAGAGAAGCAGGCGCCGGCCAACCCGTCGGGAGCGAGGATCGGGGCCAGCGAGAGGGTCTCGTCGATGCCGATCATGCGGGTCGGCAGACCGACCGCGCGCTGGCGGATCGTGCTCTCGCGGAACAGTTCGAGCTGGTCGTCGTTCTCCAGCAGGAACAGGTAGCCGACCCGATGCAGATCGATCTCCTGTCCGGGCCGCTGCCCGAAGTTCGCAAACGCCTCCAGGCTGCGGGCGCCGAGCGCGATGTTCAGGTCGTCGGAGAAGTTCGCGCGGACGCCGCCGGCCGCCTTCGACGTCGAGCCGGAACCGAGCGCGTTCCGCTCGAGCAGCAGCACGCGTTCGACGCCGGCCTCGGCCAGGTGGAACGCGATACTCGTCCCCATCACGCCGCCGCCGACGATCACCACGTCGGCGGCCTCTGGTAGAGCCTGGCTCATGGCAGCAGGAAGTCCAGGTCGGCCTCGACGGTCTCGGTATCCATCTGCGCCTTCTGAAGCTTGCCGGAGTAGTCCCAGTTCATCGACTGCCAGCGGGTGAACTGGTCGAGCACCCAGATCCCGCTCTGCCGCGAACCGTTGCCCGACTTGCCGTTCCCGCCGAACGGCAGATGCGCCTCGGCGCCCGACGTCGAGTTGTTGACACTCACCATCCCGGCCGAGATGCCCTGTGCGAACCGGAACGCCTCGTTCGGGTCGGTGGTGTAGATCGAGCTGGACAACCCGTAGCCCGGTTTGTTGCCCAGAGCAATCGCTTCGTCGAGGGTCGAGTACGTCGTGATGCCGACGACTGGGCCGAAGGTCTCGTTCAGGAACAGCTCGTCGTCCGGACGCACGCCGTCGACGATCACCGGGTGATAGAACAGCCCACCCTCGGGATCACCGACGAACCCATCCCGCGGGTTGTCCGCACCGACCCGACCGGTTGCGCCGATGACGCGGTGATGAGCCGCGATCCAGCCGAGCGACTTCTCGAATCCGGCCGCGAACTTCTCGTCCAGCAGCGGCCCGAACAACACATCCTGCGTCGGATCACCCATCGCCGCACCCGCGACCGCCGCGGCGAACCGCTCGACGAACGCGTCGTGGATCGACTCGTGCACGATCACCGTGCCGAGCGACGTACAGCGCTGGCCGGCGGTACCGAAGCCGGAGAAGAGCGCGCCTTCGACGGCCAGGTCGAGGTCGGCGCTCGCGCTGATCACCATCGGGTTCTTGCCGCCGAGCTCCAGGCAGGGAGTCTGCAGATGCCGGCCGCACAGCTCGCCGATCTGCGTGCCGACCGCGCTCGATCCGGTGAAGCCGACCTTGTCGATCAGACCGGCCTGGAGCGACTGCTCCAACCCCGCGAACGTGTCCGGGCCGTCGGCGTACACGACGTTGAAGACCCCAGCCGGTACGCCGGCGTGCGCGAACAGCTCGTAGAACGCGTCGGACAGCACCGCCGAGTACTCCGCCGGCTTCCAGACGACCGTGTTGCCGCAGAGCAGCGCCGGAACGATGTACCAGGACGGGACCGCGACCGGGAAGTTCCCCGCGGTGATCACCGCGACCGTCCCGATCGGGCGGCGGAAGGTGAACAACTGCTTGTCCGGCATTTCCGACGGCACGGTCTGTCCGTAGAGGCGACGGCCCTCGCCGATGAAGAAGTCGCAGGTGTCGATGATCTCCTGGACCTCGCCGCGCGCCTCGGCGATCGGCTTACCGATCTCGCGGGTGACGAGCGCGGCCAGCCGCTCCTTGTTGGCGGTCATCAACCGGCCGACGTTGGCGATCACCTGACCGCGTTGCGGTGCCGGCGTCGCGGCCCACGCGCCCTGCGCGGCCCGAGCCGCCTCGGCCGCCCGCACGAACACCTCCGGGCCTGCGCTCCCCACGGTCCCGACGACATCGCTCAACCGCGCCGGGTTTGTCGACTCGGTACGCCGTACCGGCTCCGCAACCCGCTCGCCGGCCACAACCGACAACACCTCGGAACCCATCGACTTCCCCTCTCGGACGGTGAGAGCCCAGCTTAGGGTTGGGGACCCCTGGTCGGCACTTGGCGATTCGGGTAGAGGTCGGGGACGGGGATCGGGAGACTCCAGAAGTGGGTGTGGGAGTCGACCACGCCGTAGCGGACCGCCAGGTAGCGCATCAGCTTCAGAGGGCCGCCGATCAGGATCAGGGCGAGCGGGACCTCGAGCAGCACGGCGCTGAGGACGGCCTGCATGAGGTCGCTGCGCTGGCTGGTGAGGACGTCGAACCAGGCGTCACAGAGCAGCAGTACGCCGGAGACGACAGCGGTCGGGAAGACCATCACGCGGCGCTTCCAGCCGGCGATCGCGGTCCACAGGAGCGTGGCGAGCAGCAGGACGTCGAAGCCGACCCAGGTCGCGACCCAGTGCCGGGCCACGTAGTGATTAGGCAAGGTGACGGCCAAGTAGACCGTCCAGGGGATCAGGGCGAGCGAACCGAGCAGGATCAGCACGGTCCGCCACTTACGGATCCGGTTGATCGTGCGCTCCGACGGCAGGCCGTCCGGGCGCGGTACCAGCCGCAGGATCAGGTCCCGCCGCTCTGCCGGACTCAGCGCGGCGATCTCGTCATCGGTCACGGTTCCAGTATCGGCCGGTGGTCCAGCGTCTCTTGTGATTGCATTCACAAGCCCTTAGGATGGACATCCGTACCCCAGTGGGAGGTGTCGACGATGACGAGCCGCAAGCCCCCGAGTATGTCGATGCAGGAGTGGATCGACCACCAACTGCGCGAGGCCGAGAAGGCCGGCGAGTTCGACAACCTGGCGGGTGCGGGGAAGCCGCTGAAGCTCGCGGACAAGCACGATCCCGACTGGTGGGTGAAGGACTTCATCCGGCGGGAGAACATCGACACCGAGGCGTTGCTGCCGGTGCCGGTGCTGCTGCGCAAGGAGAAGGCGCAGGTCCGCGAGAAGGTCGCGAAGATGCGGCGCGAGTCCGAGGTGCGCGAGTATCTCGAGGATCTGAACAAGCGGATTGTGCTCGCCATCCGCGACACGACCGGCCCGGTGATCCCGGTCGGGAAGCTCGACGCCGAGGCGGCGCTCGAGCAGTGGCGCGCGGATCACGAGCAGTGGCTGGAAGAGCGCCGCCTGGCTGCCGCGCGGGTCGCCGCCGAGACCGCCGCCGAGTCGCAGAAGATGTCGTTCTGGCAGCGGCTCTTCAGCTGATCTCGGTTTCTTCACGACAGCAGTGCGCGAGCGGCGGTCTCGATCGTCTCCTCGCTGAGCAGGACCTGACGCGCGGCGTCGCCGAGCGGGACGAACGAGTCCTCCGAGGTGACGCGCGCGATCCGGCCGGTGTAGCCGTGGTCGATCAGTGCCGCGAGGACGCCCTCGGAGACGCCACCGGATCGCCGGGTCTCGTCCACGACGAGCACCCGGCCGGTGGCCGTTGCCTCACGCAACAAATCCTCGACCGGCAACGGCGCCAGCCAACGCAGATCCAGAACCCGTACGCCGGGAACCCGCGCCGCGACCCGCAGGCTCATCGGCACCCCGTTGCCGAAGCTCACCAGCGTCAGCTCGGTACCCCCGCCGTACGTGCGGCCGCGGCCGATCGGCACCGGCTCGGTCGGGTACGGCGTCGTCCACGCGTCGTCGGCCACGTCGTACAGGTCGCGGCGGTGGTAGAGCGCGATCGGTTCGAGGAAGACGCTGACCGTGCCCGATGATCGCGCGGCCGCGGCGCAGGCGTGCAGCATGGCCGCTGCGTCGTCGGGGCGCGAGGGTGAGGCGATCACGATGCCCGGGATGTCGCGCAGGACGCCGATCGCGTCGTCGTTGTGGAAGTGGCCGCCGAAGCCTTTCTGGTAGCCATAGCCGGCGATCCGCAGGACCATCGGGTTCGCGTACTGCTCCTGCGAGAAGAACTTCAGGGACGCCGCTTCACCGCGGAGCTGGTCCTCGGCGTTGTGCAGATAAGCCAGGTACTGGATCTCCGGAATCGGCAGCAGCCCGGAAACGCCGGCGCCGAGCGCGAGTCCGAGGATCGACTGCTCGTCCAGCAGGGTGTCGAAGACCCGGGCCGCGCCGTGCGCCTTCTGCAGTCCGCGGGTGACGCCGTACACGCCGCCTTTACGGCTGACGTCCTCACCGAAAACCATGGCTTCCGGATAAGACGCCAGTACGTCGCTCAGCGCGCGATTGATGGACTGACTGAGGGTGAGGCGTTCCGTGGTCGATGTGCGCTGCGGCAAGGCCTGCGCGACGGTTGCCGGATCGGGGAAGCGCAGTGGCGCGGCGACCGCTTGCGGTGACGACAACTGCGGGAGACCGGACACCTCGGCGGCGATCCGCATCGCCTCGGCGCGCTTGTCCTCGTAGAGGTCGATCACCTCGTCGGCGGTGAGTCCCGCGCCGAGCAGGCGCCGCGCCGTACCGAGCAGTGGGTCGAGGACCTCGTCGGCCGCGACCTCCGCCGTACTCCGGTACGCCGCCTCGACGTCGGAACCGGCGTGCCCGAGCAGCCGGACGGTTCGCAGCCGGAGGAACGCCGGGCGCCGATTCCGCCGGACGAACGTGGCGGCCTCGGTCGCCATGGTCAGGGTCGCGGCGAGATCGGTGCCGTCGGCATCGAAGTACCGCAGACCGGGGCGTTGGCCGTAGGCCTGCTTGATCCAGCCGTCCGGCGTCCGCACGCTGATCCCGAGGCCGTTGTCCTCGCACACCAGCAGCAACGGCATCGGCAAACCCTGGTACGACGCGTGCAGGGCGGCGTTGATCGCGCCGGTCGCCGTGGAGTGGTTGGCCGAAGCGTCGCCGAAGCTGGTCACCACGATCGCGTCAGCGGGCCACGGCGACGGTACGCCGAGCTTCGCGGCCCGAGCCATCGAGAACGCGACCCCCATCGCCCGCGGCAGGTGCGATGCGATCGTCGAGGTCTGCGGAATGATCGCGAGGTCGTGCCGGCCGAAGACCTTGTGCCGACCGCCCGAGATCGGTTCGCTGGTCGCCGCGGCGACGCCGAGCAGGATGTCGCGCAGCCCGTCCTTCACACCGCACTGGTCCGCGCGGGCCAGGTAGAAGGCGCCGGAGCGATAGTGCAGCAGCGCCGGGTCGGTCGGCCGGAGCGCGGCGGCGACGGCCGCGTTGCCCTCGTGACCGGCCGATCCGATCGTGTAGAACCCGTGCCCCTGCGTCTGCATCCACCGCGCCGCGAGATCTGCGTGCCGGCTGCCGAGCTGAGCGTCGTACAGGCTGCGCAGCAGGTCGGCGGGGTAGTCGCACGGCGCGGGCTTGAGCGCGCGGACGCGCTCCGCGAACCGCTCGTCGACCGCGGTCATGGTCTACTCCAGACCGCAGTCGAATCCTTCGTCGTTGGGGTTGGCCTCGGCCAGGACGTCCAGGATCCGGCTGGCGCCGTGAAGGTCCTCATTCGATACATGATCCGCGAAGAACGTCGAGACCACAGCTTCGACCACGGGTCGGGCAGCGTCGAGCGCCTTGCGGCCGGCGTCGGTGAGCTCGGCCCAGGTGGCGCGGCGGTCCTCGGGGGTGTTGCGGCGGACGACCCAGCCGTCCTTGTCCTCGAGCTTGCCGATCAGGCGGGTGGCGCCGCTGCGGGAGATCATCAGCTCCGCGGCCAGCGGGGCCATCCGCATCCGGCCGCCGGCGGCGTCCAGGGCGCGCAGCACCTCGTGCTCGAAGTAGGTCATCTTCAGCCTGGCGCGGAGCGTGTTGTCGAGATGCGCGAACAGCAGCGTGTCCGCGCGATACAGCGCTCGCCAGGCCTGGAACTGGGTGGCACTCATCTCCGGCGGCATGCTTCGCAGTCTACGCCGTTCGATGCACACTAGAACTGTTGACACGTGAACTGTTCACACAGGTACGCTGTCGGCGCAGGGTGAAACAGTCACCCCGAAGAGCAGGAGGAGGCGATCGTGAGCAAGGGGTGGAAGGCGGTGCGGCCGCTACGGCACCGCAATTACCGGCTGCTCTGGACCGGCCTGGCGGTGGCCCTGCTCGGCAGCGGGCTCTGGCTGGTCGCGCTCGCCTGGCAGGTGATCGAGCTCGGTGGTGGGCCGGTCCAACTGTCCATGGTCACCACGGCGTACAGCATCGGGCTGGTTGTCTGTGTGCTGTTCGGCGGCGTCGCGGCCGACCGGCTGTCGCAGCGCTCGGTCATCGTCGCGGCCGACGTGGTCCGTGGTGCGGTGCTGCTGGTGGTTGCCGGGCTCGCGTTGACCGAGCTGCTGGAGGTCTGGCATTTGGCCGGGGCCGCCGTACTGGTGGGTGCCGGCGAGGCGTTCCTGATACCGGCGTACACGGCGTTGGTCCCGAAGCTGCTGCCCACCGAGGAGTTGCTGGCGGCCAACGGGCTCGAGGGGACGCTGCGGCCGTTGGCGCAACAGGCAACCGGGCCTGCGATCGGTGGTCTGGTGATCGCCGCGATGTCGCCGGGACTGGCGATTCTGATCACTGCGCTGACTTACTTCTTCTCAGCCGGCTGTGTGCTTGCGATGCGGCTGCCGGCCGCCGAGCCGGTCGAGCTCGACGAGGAGCGGGCGACCGGCGTCCGGGCGATGGTCGCGGATCTTCGCGAGGGCTGGAGCTATGTACGGCGGACACGGTGGCTGCTGGCGTCGTTGCTGTTCGGGACCGTGTTCGTGCTGCTGATCCTCGGGCCGCTCGAAGTGCTGCTGCCGTTCGCCGTCAAGGACCAGCTGGGTGGCGGACCGAAGGACTTCGGCCTGGTCCTCGCGGCCTTCGGCATCGGTGGAGCGATCGGCGCGTTGGTGATCTCGTCCCGCAGCCTGCCGCGCCGCTATCTGACCGTCATGACGCTGATGTGGGGCTTCGGTGCGGTGCCGATCGTGGTCCTCGGCGTGGCCCGCGATCTCTGGGTGATGGCGGCGGGCGCGGCCGTGGTCGGCGCGACCGGATCGGCGGCGATGGTCATCTGGGGCACCTTGCTCCAGCGCCGGGTCCCCGACCAACTGCGCGGCCGGATCTCCAGTCTCGACTTCTTCGTCTCGCTGCTGCTGATGCCGGTCTCGATGGCGCTCGCCGGCCCAGCCGGTGCCGTCCTCGGTGTCCCGGCCGTCTTCATCATCGCGGGTGTCGGGCCTGCCCTCATCTGCGTGCTGGTCGTCTACTTCGGCCGGATGCCGTCCGACGAGCTCGCGAACCCGCTCGACGCCGTACCGGAACCGGCCGCCGCCTGACCGCGTCGGACCTCGCGTCGCGGTGACAACCTCAGCCCAGGTTCCAGACGTCTCTGTTCGGGGAACGGTGAGAGGTGGCCACTCGTTCCTAGGTCAGTGGGGTGGATTGACGTGAGGTGGGCGTGACAGTGAGTGTGCAGCGAGTGGCGATTGCTGCCGGTTTGGGTGCCGGGACGGTTGGGGCACTCACCGGCGTACTGCTGCTTGGGCCGCTGGGGGCTTCGCTCCTCCTCGGAGTCGTCTTCCTGATCGTCTGGCCGCTGGCGGCGGTGATCCGGCGGGTCGTGGACGACACCCCGGAGTACTCCGCGACCGCCGTGGCCGCACTGGCCGCGGCCGGCGTGCTGTGCCTGCCCGGGCTGGTGCGGTTGGTCGCCGACGGTGCGTTCGGCCTCGCGATGCTGCTGGTGGGTGCGGTCGTGTTCGTGCTGATCGATCTCGTCGTACCGGCTCGCCGCGGGCCGTCGCGGCGGCAGCGTCGGAGTTGGCAGCTCACGGAGGAGCAGTTCCTCGAGGACGAGGCGCTGATCGCGTCACTGCAGTGCCCGTTGAGTATCAGCGAGCTGTGTGATGTGTGGGTCGAGACCGCGGGGCAGCTTGCCCAGGGTGCGGACATGCGGGACCGGCAGGCGGTCGCCGAGGTGCGGCGGATCTGCCTGGACGAGTTCGAGCGCCGCAACCCGGCGGGCTTTCAGCGCTGGCTCGACGCCGGTGCGCCGCCGAACCCGACGACGTACCTGATGGCGCACGGCGAGTAGGGCTCAGGAAGCCTTCTTCCGCTGCGTCGTCTTCTTGGCAGCGGTCTTCTTCGCCGCGGTCTTTTTGGCGGTGGTCTTCTTCGCGGCCGTCTTCTTGCCCGTCCGGCCGGCCCGGGACTTGCGGGCGGCCTCGACACTGGCGCGCAGCGCGCTGACGAGATCCGTCGGGGTCGTCGCCTCCGGCTCCTCCTCGGTGAGCACGACCTCCTTGCCCTTCCGCTTGGTCTCGACGAGCTCCTTCACCCGCTCGGTATAGGAGTCCTTGTACGACGCGGGCTTCCACTCGCCGCTCATCGCCTCGATGAGGTCCGCGGCCATCGACAGCTGCTTGCCGGTCCGGGACTTCGCGGGCAGACCGTTCAGCTCTTTCGCCGGATCGCGAATCTCGTCGGCGAAGTACATCGTCTCGAGCACCAGCACCTTGTCCTGCGCCCGGATCGCGGCCAGGTACTCCTTGCCGCGCATCACGAACTTCGCGATCCCGGCCCGGTTCGTCTTGGCCAGCGCGTCCCGCAGCAACCCGTACGACGAGGCGTTCTCCTCGTCCTTGGGGCCGAGGTAGTAGCTCTTCTGGAAGTGGATCGGATCGACCTCGTCCAGGTCGACGAACGTGTCGATCTCCAGCGAGCGGGACCGGCCGGGCGCGATGTCGTCCAGCTCCTCCGGTTCGACGATCACGTACTTGCCGTTGCCGAGGTCGTGGCCTTTCACGATCTTCTCGTACGGCACCTCACGGCCGGTGCGCTCGTTGACCCGCTTGTAGCGGATCCGGTCGGAGGTGTCGCGCTGGAACTGGTGGAAGTCCAGCTCGTGCTCCTCGGTCGCGCTGTACAGCCCGACCGGCACCGAGACCAGCCCGAATGTGATGTACCCGCTCCAGATCGATCGCGCCATGCGCGCCCGGTACCCACATCACATGCGGTTGTAGCGTTTCCGCGCCTCGCGGCTCTCCTTCTGGGCCTCGCGAGCAGTACGCCGGGCTTCGTCGAGCTCGGCGCCCAGATTGTGCACGAGTTGCTGCGCCTCGGCCAGCGCCTCCCGGGCGTCGTCGAGTTGTTTGTCGAGATCCTCGACCTGGGCCTCCGCGGCCTGAGCCGCGGTGACGGCGTCCTCGAACGCCTTCTTCGCCTCGGCGCGGGCAGCCTGCCGCTCCGCCTCGGCACGCTCCTCCGCGGCGCGCTTCTCGGCGGCCAGCTTCTCCGCGGCCCGCTCCTCCGCGTCGCCACGCTCCCCGGCGGCCTGCTTGGCTGCGTCGCCACGCTCCGCCGTCTTGCCCGTCTTGGTCGCGGCAGTTTTCTCCCCCTCGGCCGCGGTCTTCTGGCGGGCGCGAGCGGCCTTGCGGCGTTCGTCGGTCAGCGGAGTGACGTTGGTGGGTTCGCCGTTCTCGTCCACGACACCGAAGCCAACGTGCCGCAGCGCGCTGCTCAGCCGGCCCTCCCGCACGGCATCACCCGCGGCGGGGTCGACCAGCGCGGCATCGAGCGTCTCGCGCAGCTTCTGGGTGACATCGGCACTGACCTTCTGATCGGCTGCCTTGGCCAGCCGCCCAGCCTCCTTGACCAACTTGTCCACCAGCTGGTGGCGTCGCGGAGTCAGCTCGCGCAACCGGTCGCCGTCCAGATCGGCGGTCGCCTCGCGGAACTCGTCGCCCAAGGCGATCAGGTCGTCCAGGTCGTCGGTCGCGTTGCGGGCCACCAGATTGGCGATCCAGGCGGCGACGGTCGGCTTCCGGAGCGCCTTCAGCCGGGTCGAACCCAGCTGGTCGCCGTCAGCCTTCAGCTGCTTGGCCAGCTCGTTGCGCGTCGCAATGAAGTCGGCAGCCGGTACGCCGTACAGCTGGTCGGCCGCGTCCTCGAAGTCCACCCGCCCGACGCTACCCGAAAGCTGACACGTTCTGGCAGGTTGAGCTGGTTGGCTGGCGTGGTGAACGAATGCTGCTCCGTCGTGGACCTCCGTCAGTACACGCTGCACCCGGGCCAACGCGACACGCTGGTCGACATCTTCGACGAACACTTCGTGGAGGGTCAGGAAGTGTGCGGCATGCACATCTCCGGTCAGTTCCGCGATCTCAACGACCCTGACCGGTTCGTCTGGCTCCGCGGCTTCCGCACGCTCGACGCCCGCGCCGAAGCCCTCAAGGCGTTCTACTACGGCCCGGTCTGGCGCGAGCACGCCGCAGCCGCCAACGCCACCATGCTCGACTCCGACAACGCGTTGCTGCTGCAGCCGATCCACCTGGGCTCGGACTATCCGAGCCCGGATTCGCCGCGACCGGCGGTCGGGGGAGGAGACTCCGAGACGGTGATCGGGGGCATGGTGCATCCGGCCGACGACGGCTTCGAGGAGCACTTCCGGCGGGAGATGCTTCCGGCGCTCGAGGAGCGTGGGATTTCGCCGCTGGCAATCTTCCGGACGCTGCCGGCGGCGAACAACTTCCCGGCGCTCCCGTTGCGCGATGACACCGTCCTGGTCTGGCTGGCACGGTTCACCGACGAGTCGGCGTACGAGCTCTTGAAGGGATGGGAAGGGCAGGAGTTGCGGCTCCGGCCGACGTCACGGTCGCAGCTCCGATAAATACGTTGCGCGGCTCGATGCGGCCGGGCATGCTGAATCCAACCGCGTGGCGACGAGCGCTACCTGGCTTAAGGAGGGCTGACGAATGGCAATCACTGTGCTGCGGCATGTCCGCGTCAGCCTCACCTCGAGCTTCAGGAGCACCTCCGTTGTCTTCAGACGTCTTTCGTACCGAATCTGAGCTTTTCTCTTTCGATTTCCAGCAGGTCGACGAAGAACTGGCGCCGAATCAGCGCTGGTCCACCTGGCTGGACGTCGAGCGCGGTTCTCGCGGGCCTGAGCCCCGCCCTTCGTGGGTGGTGACGGATCAGGCCGCGATCGACACCGAGCTCGGCGTCCTCAAAACCGGCAAGGAAGCTGATGTCTTCCTGGTCGAGCGCGCCGTCGAAGCCATCGGCGATGCGCCCGCACGGTCCTCGTTGCTGGCCGCCAAGCGGTACCGCACCGAGGAGCACCGGTCCTTTCATCGCAGTACGGCGTACGTCGAGGGCCGGCGGACCCGGAACAGCCGCGACAGCCGGGCGATGGCCAAGAAGACCCAGCACGGCCGCAGTGTGGCGTCCGGGCAGTGGGCCTATGCCGAATGGGACGCGCTGAACCGGTTGTGGAAGGCCGGTGTGCCGGTGCCGTACCCGGTCCAGATCGACGGGACCGAGTTGCTGATGGAGTTCATCGACGACGGTGAGGGTGGTGCCGCGCCGCGGCTCGCCCAGGTCCGCCCGTCGAAGCAACTGCTCGGCGAGTACTTCGAACAGTTGCGGAACGCCATGCGGGAGCTGGCCCGGGCCGGCCTCGCGCACGGCGACCTGTCGCCGTACAACGTGCTGGCCCAGGGCGAGCGGATCGTGATGATCGATCTGCCGCAGGTGATCGATGTCGTCGGTAACCCGAAGGGGATGGAGTTCCTGCTCCGGGACTGCCACAACATGGCGGCCTATTTCACCAGCAGGGGTTTGGAGATTGACGAACAGGAGTTGTTCGCCGATCTGCTCACGATGGTGTTCTGATCGCTTCCCGCAGCAACGGCACCAGCGCCACCAGCCGGTCGGGGTAGGCGTCGACGAGTCCGTCGACATGATTGCCTGCCTCGACCCGGTGGTAGGTGTGCAAGCCGGTTCGCCGCGCCATCGCGGCGTACACGTCGGAGTCCTGGCTGATCGGGAGCAAGCTGTCGTAGGTGCCGTGGATGGTGATCAGCGGCCGCTTGATCCGGCCGGTCAGTTCGACCCGCCGGATCGCTTGCTGCGCTTGCGGTCTGGTCGCATAGTCGTAGTCGCCCTCGGTTCCGGCGTAGGTCGGATCGAGCTCGGCCGCGTAGATCCGCTGAGTGAGTTTCCAATAGACGGTGTAGTGGTAGTCCCACAGGAACGCCGACCGCGGATCGAAGCCGGCCGCGGTGATCAGCTCGGGAGATTGTTGCTCGTAGCCCCTGATCGCCGGCGGAAGGAACGTGAAGAGGTTGGGCCCATCGGCCTTCCACAGCGTGCCTTCCAGGTCGACGCCGCGGGTGTAGAGCTCAGGGCGGTTCTCCAGTTGCCAGCGCACCAGGTAGCCGCCGTTCGAGATCCCCGCCGCGACGACCTCACGCGCCGGACGGCCGTAGTGCTGGGTGACCATGGTCCGCGCGGCTCGGGTGAGTTCGGTCATCCGCCGGTTCCACTCGACGATCGCATCGCCGGGACGTCGGCCGTCGGTGAAGAACTGCACGCCGGTGTTGCCCTTGTCGGTCGCCGCGTACGCGTAGCCGAGGGACAGGACATAGTCCGAGATCGCCTTGTCGCTCGCGTACTGCGCACGGACACCCGGCGAGCCGGCGACGACCAGCCCGCCGTTCCAGCGGTGCGGCAAGCGGATCACGAACTGCGCGTCGTGATTCCAGCCGTGGTTCGTGTTCGTGTGTGAGGTGTCCGGGAAGTAGCCGTCGACCTGCACACCCGGTACGGCGGCCGGGACCGGGAGACTGCGGTCGGTCAGCCCCGCGTAGTCGGCCGGATTCGTGTGGCCCGAGGCGACTGTCCCGGTCGTGGTCAGGTCGTCGAGAACGGCGGACTGCTGGTACGCCGCGCCCGGGACGCGCAGGGCTCGATGCGCGTCGGCAGGCACGGCATGGCTCGTGAGCAGGACGGTGGCGGCAGTGACGGCGAGGAGGCGGCGCATGTCGTCACGGTAGGAAGTGCCGCCGGATCAGGACATCGGGTCCGGCAACACATCCGGCGTACCGGTGGTGTGGCCTCAGGACACGGCTTTGGCAGCTTCGCGGCCGGCGGTGCGCCCGGTGAACAGGCAACCGCCGACGAAAGTGCCTTCGAGTGAGCGGTAGCCGTGCACGCCGCCGCCACCGAAGCCGGCCACCTCACCCGCCGCGTAGACACCAGGCAGTGGCGTGCCGTCCGTGCGCAGGACCCGCGACTCCAGGTCGGTCTGCAGACCGCCCAGGGACTTGCGGGTCAGGATGTTCAGCCGGACGGCGATGAGTGGGCCGGCCTTCGGGTCGAGGATCCGGTGCGGCGGCGCGACCCGGATCAGCTTGTCGCCGCGGTAGTTGCGGGCTCCGCGCAAGGCGGTGATCTGGAGATCCTTGGTGAAGGTGTTGGTCATCTCCCGGTCCCGGGCGACGATCTGGCGCTCGAGGTCGTCGAGGTTGATCAGGTTCTCACCGGTCAGATCGTTCATGCCGCGGACCAGGTCGGGCAGGTTCGAGCGGACGACGAAGTCGGCGCCCTGCTCCATGAACGCGCGCACCGGCGCGGTGGCGCCGCCGCGTGCCCGGCCGAGCACACCCTTGATGTCCTTGCCGGTCAGGTCCGGGTTCTGCTCCTGACCGGAGAGCGCGAACTCCTTCTCAATGATCTTTTGCGTGAGCACGAACCACGTGTAGTCGTAGCCGGTGGTCATGATGTGCTCGAGCGTGCCCAGGGTGTCGAAGCCGGGGAACAGCGGGACGGGCAGTCGCTTGCCGGTGGCATCGAACCAGAGCGAGGACGGGCCGGGCAGGATCCGGATGCCGTGCATCGGCCAGATCGGGTCCCAGTTCTGGATGCCCTCGGTGTAGTGCCACATCCGGTCGCGGTTCACGTACCGGCCGCCGGCCTTCTCGGTGATCGCGAGCATCCGGCCGTCGACATGCGCCGGTACGCCGCTGATCATCCGCTGCGGCGGTTCGCCCATCCGCTTCGGCCATTGCGCGCGGACGAGATCGTGGTTACCGCCGATGCCGCCGGAGGTGACGATCACCGCCTGGGCCGTCAGTTGGAAATCGCTGACCTCGGTCCGCGAGCTCTCCTGGCCACGCAGCACGCTGCTGGGCTCGAGGACCTTGCCGGAGACACCGTCGACGATGCCGCCGGTGACGGTCAGCTCGTCGACACGGTGCCGGAAGCGGAACTCCACCAAGCCCTTGCCCGCTGCCTCGCGGACGCGGCGTTCGAACGGCGCGACCAGGCCCGGGCCGGTGCCCCAGGTGATGTGGAAGCGCGGGACCGAGTTGCCGTGGCCGTCCGCGTTGTAGCCACCGCGCTCGGCCCAGCCGACCACGGGGAAGAACCGCACGCCCTGGGCATGCAGCCAGGACCGCTTCTCGCCGGCCGCGAAGTCGACGTACGCCTCGGCCCACTGCCGGGCCCACTTGTCCTCGTCGTCGAGCCGGTCGAACCCGGCCGAGCCGAGCCAGTCCTGCATCGCCAGCTCGCGGGAGTCCTTGATCCCCATCCGGCGCTGCTCGGGGGAGTCCACGAACATCAGACCGCCGAACGACCAGAACGCCTGACCGCCCAGCGACGCCTCCGGCTCCTGGTCCAGCAGCAGCACCTTCTTGCCCGCATCGGCGAGCTCCGCGGTCGCTGCCAGCCCGGCCAGTCCCGCCCCCACGACGATCACATCGGCGTCCATGGGGTCCATGTATACCGGACGGTAGCGAGGCATGGACTCAAGTGCTCATAATTGCAAGAATATGCCCCGTGACGATCCTTTCTGCGCATGATCTGATCCTGCCTGCCGCCTCGCTGGCCGGGGAGAACCCGCTGCCGCCGCTCCGCAGTCATCAAGAGGTGCACGAGGTCCGCAACCTCGCCGAGCTCCCCGCCGACCTGCAGGCGAACATCACGTACGGCGCCCTGCGCAGCACCCTGCCGTGTCTCGACCAGGACCGGTACGACCGGAAGCTCGTCGAGACGACGATTCCCTCGCTCGTCCTGGAGAACGACCACGTCCGGGCGATCGTGCTGCCGACCCTCGGCGGCCGGCTCTACTCGCTCGTCCACAAGGCGACCGACACCGAACTGCTCTATCGCAATCCCGTCTTCCAGCCCGCGAATCTCGCACTGCGCAACGCCTGGTTCGCCGGTGGCGTCGAGTGGAACGTCGGCAGCACCGGCCACTGGACCGGCACCTGCTCGCCGATGCACGCGGCCCGCGTCGAAGGCCCGGACGGTACGCCGATCCTGCGGCTCTGGGAGTTGGAGCGAACCCGGAATCTCGTGACGCAGCTCGACTTCTGGCTCCCCGCCGACTCCGAGTTCCTGTACGTCGGGGTCCGGCTGCAGAACCCCGCCGAGCACGACGTACCGGCGTACTGGTGGTCGAACATCGCGGTGGATCAGTCGGAGCGCACGCGGGTGCTGGTCCCGGCGGATCAAGCGTGGCGCTACGGGTACGGCGCTCGGCTGGACCTGATCGACGTGTCGAACGAGCTGACCTATCCGACCTGGCACGACAAGGCGGTCGACTTCTTCTTCGAGCCGCTATCCGGCGAGCGGCCGTGGATCGCGTCGGTCGATGCTGAAGGCAACGGATTGGCGCAGGCGTCCACTGAGCGGTTGCAGGGCCGGAAGCTGTTCGTCTGGGGTGAGGCTCCGGGCGGCCGCCGCTGGCAGGAATGGCTGGCGCCGGGTCTCGAAGGGCCTGGCTACGCGGAGATCCAGGCGGGACTGGCGCGGACCCAGATGGAGCACTTGAGGTTGCCTGCGGCAACTTCTTGGCAGTGGCTGGAGGCGTACGGGCGGGTGTCGGTGGATCCGGTCGCCGCACACGCGGACGACTGGCAGGTCGCCCGTCAGGCGGGTACCACGGCGCTGCAGGACGTGCTCGATGGATTGGCAGCGCGCGAGGCGGAGTGGTCGACTGTCGTGGATGCGGAGCCCGTGGAGCGGTTGGTCGTCGGGTCGGGCTGGGGTGCGTTGGAGCTGGCTCGGACCGGATGGTCGGTCTCCGCGGGTACGCCGTTCGACGCGGACACCATGACTGATCGGGAGCGCGCGTGGCTGCCGTTGCTGAACGGCGAGTTTCCGGCGACGGACGGCGTACCGGACGGGACGCTCGTTGCCTGGCGGGAGCTACTGGAGAAGGCGGCCGACAACTGGCTGGTCTGGTATCACCGCGGGGTCGCGCGGTACTACGCCGGTGACGAGGCGGGGGCGCTGGAGGCCTGGCGCGAGTCCGGCGACAACCCGTGGGCGCTGCGCAACATCGGTTTTGTCCAACGGGATGTGAAGGCATACGACCGAGCGCTCGAGCTCCGCCCCGACCTTGTCGAGTTGCAGGTCGAAGCGATCACACTCGCTCTCGACGTCGATCCGATGCGTGCCATGGAGTATCTCCGCGTCGCAGCGGACGATCCGCGGATCCAGGCTCTTCGAGTGCGCTACGCACTTGCTACCGGCGATCCGCAGCGAGCGCACGAACTGCTGGCTGAGGGCATTCAGCTCGCGACCGTCCGCGAGGGTGACAACCCGCTGACCGACTACTGGCTGGCCGCCGAAGAGGCGCTCGGAACCGGTCGCCCGGTGCCGCCGGAGTACCAGTTCGGCATGTCCGGAAGCTGACGGAGCAAATTCTTTGGCCGAACCTGGAACCGAGTAGCTCCAGACGGCGTCTCACCGACGTGCGGCAAGGGCCGCGCAGTCAGTTTCGACAACGACCGCGTCGCTCGCGGGCGACGCGTCGGGGGTGAGTGCCATGTTGACGATCGTTGTACTCGGTGGGTTCGGCCTGGTGCTGCTGGTCACCGCCTTGATCGTGGCGGATGTGGTCAGCGGTTCCCGGCGTGAGGCGAATCCAACGGGCAGTGAAGAAAAGACAGCAGGGCGGGTGATCCGGGTTCGCGGCCCGATCAGCGGCCGGTTGCAGGACGGTACCCCGGCCATCTACACCGAGGTCATCGTCGAGTACTACACCCGCCGGGGTGAGGGACCGTACGAGGTCGCTCGCAAACTTCCGGTCGGGAGCAGGACGTCGTACTGCAAGGGCGATCGGGTGATCGTCGCGTACGACGTGCGCACACCACGTCGCGGCCGGATCGCCGGCCGGGTCACGCACTGGCCCCAGCTGGGGCCGCGGGCGGGAGAGCCGCAGCCACAGCGGTAAATCTCCCGCACTTGGAGTCCCTCACCTGATGACAGGTGAGGGTTTTGTGATTACGCCGGGAAGTGCGGAGCGAGCAGGCTGTAAAGGGCGGGGAGCCCTTGGGACAGCACATACTCGGCTTCGTTGTCCGGCAAGCGGTCGGCGAGGTGCGCGAGCGCCTCGCCCATGGCGATGCTGACGGTGACCGCGAGCCGGAACTCGCGGCTGTCCTGCGCGCCGAACCGCGCCACCAGCAGCTCGGAGAACTCGCCGGCGTGCTGATCGTCGTACTCACCCGGCTGGGTCTCCAGGTCCGGGTCGCCGAGCCCGCTCAGCACGACCGCCCGGAAGCCCGGGTCCGTCCGGTGCATCTCGCGGAACGTCACCATCGTGACGTCGACGGCCTGCCGCCAGCTGGTCACCTCTGCCAGCCGGATGCTCACCGCCTCGGTGTAGCGGGCCTGGTTCCGGCGCTCGATCGCCTGGATCAGGCTGCGCTTGTCGGGGAAGTACCGGTAGACGCTGCCGACCGCGATCTCGGCCCGTTTCGCGATCCCACTGGTCGAGGCCGCGTCGTACCCGCGCTCGACCACCTCCGCGCAGGCGGCGTCCAGGATCCGCTCGACCTGCCGGCTGGCCCGGTCCTGGGTCGGCGTGCGACGCAGCGGATACGCGCCCGATGTCACCATGCGGCCATTGTGCCCCGAAAGGGGGACAACGTTGCCACCCTCGTGTGACAGATTGCCGTCAGATCTGCCTCATGTCTTCCGGGAGGGAACGCACCACATGCGCATCAGCAAATCGGTGGTCGCCGGGATCGCGACGACCGCGGTCGCCGCATCCGGTCTGGCCGGTTCGGCACTGACCACACAGACTTCAGCCGCCGGTACGTCGGCCGGCCTCAAGATGAACCAGATCCAGGTGATCGGGTCGCACAACTCCTACCACCGTGAGCTCAGCGACAACGAGAAGAAGATCCAGGTCGGGCAGAACCCAGGTGCGGTCGACCTCTGGTACTCGCACGCCCCGCTCGGTCAGCAGCTCGAGGACCAGCACGTCCGTCAGCTCGAGCTCGACCTCTTTCCGGACCCGAACGGCGGGCTCTACACCTACCCGTTGATCCGCAAGATCGCCGGGCTGCCGGCGCTCACCGACCCGGAGCTGGCCAAGCCCGGGATCAAGGTCATGCACATCGTCGACGTCGACTACAACACCGTCTGCCGCAGCTTCGTCCAGTGCCTGCAGCAGGTGAAGACCTGGTCCGACGCACACCCGTACGCCGCGCCGATCGTGATCAACCTCGAGCTCAAGCAGTCCGACCCGGCGATCGTCGCCCAGGGCGGAGTGAAGGCTCCGCCGTGGGATGCCGGCAACCTGAACACCGTCGACGCCGAGATCCGCTCGGTCTTCAGCGAGCAGCAGCTGCTGTCGCCGGACGACGTTCGCAAGCCCGGCCTGACGCTGGAGCAGTCCGTCACCACCAAGGGCTGGCCGACGCTCAAGAACGCGGTAGGCAAGGTCCTGTTCTACTTCGACAACGGTGGACCGGGCACGGAGATCCGCAACCTGTACCGCGAGGGCAAGCCGAACCTGGAGGGCCGGGCGGTCTTCACGCGCGGCGCCGAGGGCGAAGCGGACGCGGCGATCACGCAGGTGAACGACCCGCGGGGCGAGGGCGCCGCCGAGATCCAGCGCCTGGTGAAGAAGGGGTACCTGGTTCGGACCCGGTCGGACGAGCCGCTGTCGACGATCCGGAACAACGAGTTCAGCCGGGTCGGTATCGCGCTGGGCAGTGGTGCGCAGTTCGTCAGCACCGACTTCCCGGTGGCCGGGATGGCCGCACGGTACGACAGCGACTTCGTCGCCGAACTGCCCGGGGACACTCCCGTACGCTTGAACCCGGTAACCGGGCAGCCCGGGAAACACGTAGCGGAGAGGTGATCTGAGCATGTCGGAGCACGTGGTCGACGTCAGCTGGAGCCGTGGTGAGCACGAGTTCACCTATGACACCTACAGCCGCGACCACGAGTGGCGCTTCGACGGCGGCATCACCGTGCCCGGGTCCGCCAATCCGGCGTACCTGGGCAACCCCGGGCCGGTCGATCCCGAGGAAGCGTTCGTGGCGGCGATCTCGTCCTGCCACATGCTCACCTTCCTCGCGATCGCGGCCCGCAAGCGGCTGGTCGTGGACTCGTACGACGACCACGCGGTCGGCGTGATGGCGAAGAACGAGGCCGGCCGGGTCGCGGTCACCCAGGTGACGTTGCACCCGAAGATCGTCTGGGGCGCCGCCGAACCCGCGGCCGACGTACTGGACCGGTTGCACCACCTGGCGCATCAGGAGTGTTTCATCGCGAACTCGGTCACCACCGAAATCACTGTGGTGCACTAAAAAACCACCCACCGGGTCTGGCCTGAGCCTCGCGCAAGCGGCGTCAGGACAGTCGGTGGGTGGTTTGCGGTGCATCTCTGTGGTGATGCACCGTCACGGTTCCGGCGGCGCTGCACATGGGCGCCTCTGCGTTGGTGTGTGCGTCATCCGTGCGGTCCAACTCGGTGGGTAGGACCGTCCGGGTGCGCTGCCGGTTCCGTTCGTCCGGTTGGCGCCCTTACTGCTCAGCGGCGGCGTCGCTCCGGTCGTCTGTGGGTGTGGTCGTCTCGACGGTCCGGCCAAGCTCCGTGGCCAGTGCCGTCATCATTCGGTGGATCGTCATGCCAGTGAGACGCACCCCGGCCCCGGGTATGACGGGAAAATCGAGAAGTTTCTCGATGTGACCTAGGCCACTAGCTCTCGTCGAGGCCGTCGGGCCGCAACGGGACGAGTTTGCGGGCCTCGTCGTACGACGTGCCGGTCAGCTCCAGCAGGTCGACGACGGTGGAGCGGATCTGGCCGAGCACCACCACCGCGGACAACCCGGTCGGCAGCGGCATGTCCGCCGTACGGCGGCCGAGCTCGCCCAGCACGCGGTGGGCGGCGACCTTGGCGGCGGGCTCGAAGAGCGACTCCGCGATCAGGCGGGTGCCGTCGGCGAGGCGCTCGAGCAGCATCGGGTACTCGGCGGGCATCCGCTCGTCGCGCCAGACCGACACCGCACAGCGCCGTACCAGGACGCGGACGTTGCGGATCGCGCGGTCGAGCGGGATGACGAGGTCGGCGATCTGCTGAACGCGACCGCGGTGCCGCCGGCGGAACGGGGAGAGGCGGACGACGGCGACGCCCTCCGCGGCGGCACTGCGCAGGTCGTCGAGCATCGCCTCGCTGGCGCGGGCCCGTCTGAGCGCGTCGGTCAGCTCACGCTCATCGCGCTCTTCCTCGTGCGCTTCCTGGTCGGTCTTGTCGCGGAGCCCGTCGGCGGTCTCGACGAGGATCGCGGCGAGTTCGTTGAGCACCTCGGAGGCTTGTTGCCGTGGGCGCCTGATCGCGGCCGCCGGGGCGATCGTCGCCGCAGCCAGTGCGACGACACCGCCGAGCGCCGCATCCAGCCAGCGGCTGAAGCCGGCGCCGGGATTGGGCAGGAGGGTGGTGACGATCGCGGCCTGGACGCCGGCCTGGGTCGTCATCAGGGTGCCGGCGCCGAGCAGTACGGCGACGCTCATCGCGAGCGCGACCACGAAGATGATCTGCGGCACACCGGTACCGAAGAACCGCACGAACAGATCCCCGACGCCCACGCCGACGGCGACTCCGACCATCACCTCGGCGACCCGGCGCAGGCGCTGACCGAAGCTGAAGCCCAGGCAGACCATCGCGGCCACTGGTGCGAAGAACGGTTGCTTGTGACCGACGGCGTACCGGGCGAGGGCCCAGGCGACACCGGCCGCGAGCGCACACTGCGTGATGAAGAAGATCCGGTCCCGCCACCGCTCCAGGCGACGGCGAACCGAGGCGCGCGACCGCCGCGCGGCCTGCGGCGCGATGTCGTCGCGCAGCTCCCGCAACTGGTCCAACGTCAGCCTGACCGGATCCACGCGCCCTATTGTGCCCGGCTTGATTACTCGGGGCGTGTGGGGACACTGTGTCCCTATGAGTGAGCGGAGCGAACGATCAAAAGGCGCTGTCGAGATCTCGGGCGTGACGGAGCCGAGCGCTAGCGAGGTGGAGGCATGACCGAGAACAACCGCGAGGACTACGGCAGCTACAGCGTCGACGACGAGGACCAGCTGCAGGCGGAAGACACCCTGAACGACCGTGGGGTGGACGATCTGCTCGACGAGGGCTACTCGCCGCCCGAGAAGTGGTCCGCCGGTGAAGGTTTCGGCACCACCGCCGACGAAGCGCTCCAGGGCGAGACCCTCGACCAGCGCATCGCCCAGGAAGAGCCCGACGTCGACCCGTACGCCGAAGACGGCGAAGACGTCGGCGGCCCCGAAGTAGGCGTCCGCCGCTCCGGCCGCCTGGTAGCCCCCGACGAAGGCGCCCACTCAGACTCCGAGTCCGACCTGGTCGCCGAAGACGTCGGCTTCGACGGCGCCGCCGCCTCCGCCGAAGAAGCCGCCATCCACGTCGTCGACGACGAAGACAACTTCGAACTCGACGACGATGACGACACCGACCTCGCGTCCTACGAGAACGTAGACCTAGGCGATGTAACCGACCCCGAGAACTGACCTCAACGGCGGGTGACGATCACTCGCGTGCCGTGTTTGGGGACGAGGGTGACGTTCTTCGCCTGCGCGGGCTCAGGTAACGGGTCGGGTGCTTGGAGGTTGTAGGCGGCGAGGGTGGCGCGGAGGATCTCGGTGCCTTCCATCAGGGAGAACCCAGCACCGATGCACCGCCGTGCCCCACCGCCGAAGGGCATCCACGTGCCCGGCGCGGGCGGATCGTCGGACAGGAAGCGCGCCGGCCGGAACTCGGCCGGCGCGGGGAAGTGCTCAGCGTCGCGGTGGACGAGACCCATCGCGGCCAGGATTGTCGTACCACGCGGCAGCCGGTAGCCCGCCAGATCAGTCGTCTCGGTCAGTCGACGACCGACCTGATAAACCACCGGATGCAACCGCAGCGACTCCTTGACGATCGCCTCGAGCTCACCGTCAGCACCGTGATCAGCCGCCCGCTGCCCGAACGCGAGATCCTCCGGCCGCCGCGCCAGCTCATGGAAAGCCCAGGCCAGCGCGGTCGCCGTCGTCTCGTGCCCAGCCAGCAACAGCGTGACCAATTGATCCCGCAGCTCCACGTCGGTCCACTCACCGGCCGCTAGCAACCGCGACAGTACGTCGTTGCGTCCGGCAAGGTTTCCGCGCCGGCGCGCGATCTCGTCGTACAGGAGGTGGTCGATCTGCTCCTGTGCACGCAGGAAGGTCCGCCACGGCGGGATCCGTAGCAACGGCCGGTAGAGCCCGCCCAGCATGATGATCGGCGAGACCGAAACGATCTTGTCCACCAACGGCCGCAGCGTGTTCAGCCGACGATGATCGGTCACGCCGAAGATCACCTGCAGGATGATCTCCAGCGTCAGATTCCGCATCCGCTGGTGCACCTGGAACGGCGTACCGATCGGCCAGGTCGCGACCTCCGCGACCGCGAGCTCGTGCACCATCTCGGCGTACCCGCGCAGAGCCTGGCCGGAGAACGCCGGCATCAGTTGCCGACGCATCCGCACGTGGTCCTCATCATCGAGCAGGAGCAGCGAACTCGACCCCATCACCGGCTCGAGCGCGGTGTTGCCCTCACCGGCATGCATGACCGAAGGTGAGCCGCCGAACACCTCGCGGATGTGATCCGGCCGGCACAGCACGACACACACCCGGCTCTTCGGGACCAGGCGGATCGTGAAGACATCGCCGTACTGCGCTCGCATCCGCGGCAGGAATGTCTTGCGGTGGCTCGCGAACAGAGCGCTCTGCACCAACGTCGGCCAGCGTGGTCCGGGCGGCAGTGTGCGGGCGGTCTGCCGATCGAGGGTGCGGGAACCGAGCAGTGGTGTCGGAGCCATACCTTCCAAGCTACGTCAGCCGGGTGAACGCCGGGAGTCGAAAGCAACAAGCGCAGCAACGATCCTGGGCAACTGATCATCGCTGCCCGGATCGAGTCCGGTGAGCCGCGCGACCTGCTTCAGCCGGTAGTCGACGGTGTTCGCGTGGACGTGCAGATCGGCGGCGGTCTGGCGGCGGTTGCGCGCGTTGGCGAGGTAGCAGCGCAGCGTGGCGAGCAGGTCGGCTCGGTCTTCCAGCGGTTCAAGGAGTCGCGCCAATCGGTCGCGTGCCGGGCTCGGCCGGCTCAGCTGGAACTCCAGCACGAGATCGTCGAGCTCATAGACGCCGGGCGGATGCCGGTGGATGCGGATGACGTCGAGCAGGTCCCGCACCAGCGCCGCAGCAGCCGGTACGTCGGCCAGCGGGCTGACGGTGATCGCCAGCGTGATGTCCACGCCGGCGACCCGACTCAACCTCGTGCGAAGGTTGTCGACATCGCCGCGAGTGCAGGGGAGTAAGGCGATTCCACCGTCGACCGACAGGCTCGCCATACTGCCGGTGAGCCGATCGAGCTCGACCCGGATCCGCCGAAGCTTGCGTCGGGCAACGATCTGGCGGTCGACGCCGGGCTGGAGTTCGTCAGGGTGGGTGCCGAACGCGAGCCCGGCCACGACGTACTCGGCCGGCAACCGAACGCCCGTCCGCACCGCTGCCTCGTCGACCGCCCGACCATCGAGCAAGGCCGCGAGTACGGCTTGGCGAGAGGCTTGGTCCTCACCGGCGATCGACTGCCGCTCCTCGAAGTAGCTCGCCGAGACGACCGCCGTGACGTGCTGCAGGAAGTCGAGGATCAGCCGGTTGAGCGCGATCGCGTCGGGCAGTTCCTCCGGGCGGAATCCTGCGGCGACGTCGTCGGCGCAGACCTTCCCGCCCAGGTGGTACGCGGCCAGCAACGCCTCGAGCGGCACACCCTCCTCGGCGCGCCGCCGCGCCGACTCCCGCAGTGGCGCGAGCACCTCACCCGTCGGTACGACGCCGGTCCGGAAGGTCTCGATGAACGCGCGCAACGATTGGTCAGTGATCCGGCGGATATCGCCCTGCAACTCCTCGGCCGGCAACTGCGCGTAGAGGGGGATCTCCGCGACCAGGCGCGCCAGCACACTGTCGACCAGCCGGCTGAGTCGCGACCGGACCAGCTCGTGGACAGGAACCCCACCCGACCGCAGCTCTTTGTGATCCGTCACAACAATCACCCCTTGAACTCTGGGCGTGGCCCCAGCGACCGGCGGGCTCTTTGGGGTCGAACATTACTACCCATAAGTACAGTGCTGGATCGACCGCAAAGGGTGATGACCATGAAGCGACGGGTACTGCTGGCCGTGGGTGTGCTGCTGACCGGCCTGGTCAGCCCCGCGGCAGCCCGCGCGGCCGACCCGCTCGAGTACGTCGCCCTCGGCGACTCGTCGGCCGCCGGACCGCTGATCCTGCCGCAGATCAACCTGCCGTGCCTGCGCTCGGCCGCGAACTACCCGCACGTCGCAGCCGAGCAACTCGGCGCCCGGCTGACCGATGTCACGTGCTCGGGGGCAGAGATCTCGGACTTCAGCGGCAAACAGTTCGGCTTCGTGCCGCCGCAGTACAGCGCGTTGAAGTCGACGACCGACCTGGTGACGGTCGCGATCGGCGCCAACGACTCTGGGCTCTTCCAGGCAGCTCTCAGCTGCCTCAACCTGCTGCCCGCACCCGCCGGTGTCTCCTGCAAGGCCCGCTACACCGCCGGCGGAACTGACCAGCTTGCCGCCAGCATCGCCGCCAGTGCGCCGGCTCTCGGCCGAGCGCTGGACCGGATCCACGAGCTTGCGCCCAACGCCCGCATCCTCGTCACGGGCTACGGCACCTACATCCGCCCCGACGGCTGCTTCCCCCGCGTCCCCGTCTGGCCTGTCGACGCCAACTACCTCCAAGGCACGATCGACAACCTCAACCGCATGATCGCGACGCAAGCCGCCGCCCACAACGCGACGTACGTCGACCTTCGTACGCCGAGCATCGGCCACGACACGTGTTCGCCGGTCAGTGAGCGCTGGCTGGAGGCCCTGCTCCCCGCCTCCGACGCGGCGCCCCTCCACCCCACCCGCCAGGGCATGTCCGCCTTCGCCGCCGTAGTAGCCGCGGCTGCCAAGTAGCCCCCACGCAAAGCACCGCGCCCGGTGCCGTGGCGGCACCGGGCGCGGGGTGAGGGCACCTGGGGTGGGGGGAGTGGTGCCCTCGGGGATTACGAGCGCTTGAAGCGCAGAGTCAGGATCTGGAACGGGCGGAGGTCGAGTGCCACCGCTCCGTCGGTCAGGTCCCGGTCTGCCAGGTGACGCTCGAGGAGGTCCACTTCGGTCACCGACGACACCGCGAAGGACGGGGTGATGGTGCCGCGGGAGCGGCCGCCGGTGGACTCGTAGAGGCGGACGATGACGTCGCCGGACTCGTCGTCGGCGAGCTTGAGGGCTTCGACGACGAGGTTCGGGTTGTCGAGGGTGACGATGGGGTCGGTGCCTTCGGCGCCGGTGACGACGCGTTCGGGCAGGTTGATGCGGTAGCCCTCGGCGATGGCGTCACCGATGGCGGCGCCGACCACCAGGGCGTGGTTGACGGTGTGCACACCCTGGTCGGTCTGCGGGTCGGGGAAGCGCGGGGCGCGGATCAGCGACGTGCGGATCGTGGTGGTGGTGCCGCCGTCGGGGCGGGCGGTGCGGTTGATGTCGTGGCCGTAGGTGGAGTCGTTGACGACCGCCACGCCGTAGCCCGGTTCGGCGACGTGCACCCAGCGGTGGGCCGCGATCTCGAACTTCGCGGCGTCCCAGGAGGTGTTCTGGTGGGTGGGCCGGAAGATGTGGCCGAACTGGGTCTCGGAGGCGGAGCGGTCGGCGTGAACGTCGACCGGGTACGCCGCCTTGAGGAACTTCTCGGCTTCGTGCCAGTCCATCGTGGTCTCGATGTCGACCCGCTTGGCGCCCGGACGCAGCCGCAACGTCTGGGTGACGCTCGAGCGGTTGAAGGAACGCTTGACGACGACCGTGGCGACACCGCCTTCGACGGAGAAGTCGAGCGAGTCGAGTTCGGTGATGTCGCGGACGTTGTTCTTGTAGAACGCGTCGACGTCCCAGGCGTCCCACTGGTTCGGGGTGTCGACGTGCAGCTGCAGCAGGTTCGCGGCGCTGCCGGGGGCGATCACCTCGCGGTCGGCGGCGACGTCGTACAGGCTGGTGATCAGGCCGCGCTCGTCGACGGTGACCCGGATCAGGCCGTTGTCGAGCACCTGGCCGTCGATGGTCGCGGCCTGGCCCGCGCCGACCGTGATGCCCGCGCCGAGCCCGGCGATGCCTTCGCGGCTGTGCGGTGCGCCGTTGAAGACGATCTGGTTCGAGCCCTCGCCGGCCAGCGCCTGCTGGGCCTTGGCGATGATCGCTTCCAGCTCCTCGGCCAGTTTCGCGTACGTCGCCTCGGCCTCGCGGTGCACCCAGGCGATCGAGCTGCCGGGCAGGATGTCGTGGAACTGGTTCAGCAGCACGGCCTTCCAGATCCGGTCGAGCTCGTCGTACGGGTAGGTGTCGAGCTTGCCGGCGACCACGGCGGCCGCGGACCACAGCTCGGCCTCGCGGAGCAGGTGCTCGCTACGGCGGTTGCCCTGCTTGGTCTTGGCCTGCGAGGTGTACGTCGCCCGGTGGATCTCGAGGTAGAGCTCGCCGGACCAGACCGGGGCCTGGTCGGCGTACTCCTCCTGGGCGGCGGTGAAGAACTCGGTCGGGGACTCGATGGTCACCCGCGGCGAGGACTCCAGGTTCGCCACCCGGCGGGCGGTCGCGATGAACTCACGGGTGGGGCCGCCACCGCCGTCGCCGTACCCGAACGGTGCGAGCGAGCGGGTCGCCGAACCGTTCTCGGCGAAGTTGCGCTGCGCCTTGGCCAGCTCGTGACCTGACAGGTTGGAGTTGTAGGTGTCGATCGGCGGGAAGTGCGTGAAGATCTGGGTCCCGTCGAGGCCCTCCCACCAGAAGGTGTGGTGCGGGAACTTGTTCTTCTGGTTCCAGGAGATCTTCTGGGTCAGGAACCACTTCGAGCCGGACAGCTTCACCAGCTGCGGCAGCGCCGCGGTGTAGCCGAACGAGTCCGGCAGCCAGACCTCCTGGGTGTCGATCCCGTACTCGTCGAGGAAGAACCGCTTGCCGTGCACGAACTGCCGGGCCAGCGCCTCGCCGCCGGGCAGGTTGGTGTCGGACTCGACCCACATGCCGCCGACCGGAACAATGGTGCCCTCGGCAACGGCCTTCTTCAGCCGCTCCCAGACCTCGGGGTAGTTCTCCTTGACCCACGCGTGCTGCTGGGCCTGCGAGAACGCGAAGACGAGCTCGGGGTACTCCTCGGCCAGGGTGGCGACGTTGGAGACCGTCCGGGCGACCTTGCGCCGGGTCTCGCGCAGCGGCCAGAGCCAGGCGGAGTCGATGTGCGCGTGGCCGACCGCGGACAGCTGGTGCGCGCTCGCGTGCGCCGGCCGGCTCAGTACGTCGGTCAGCTGGGCGCGCGCGTCGGCCGCCGTACCGGCGACGTCCTCATAGTCCAGTACGTCGAGCGCCCGGCTCAGCGCGCGGAGAATCTCCCGGCTGCGCGGCTCCTGCGGGGCGAGCTCGCGCTGCAGGCCGTCCAGGGCCTCGAGGTCGAGGATCAGGTCCCAGACCTCGGAGTTGAAGACGGCCAGGTCGGCGCGGGTCAGCTGGTAGATCGGCTTGCCGCCCGGCTCCGGCTTGGAGCCGAGGTCGGCGGAGACCGGGGCGAAGGCGTTCCAGCCCAGTACCTCGGGGTTGGCGGCCGCCTCGACGTAGAACTCGATGTGGTCGCCGGGCGCGGCCGCCGTACCGTCGGGGCCGAGGATCGACAGCGGTGCGTAGGTCTGGCGCGGGTGCAGGCCCTTCAGCGGGACGCCCTTGGTGGTGTGCACCAGGCCCTCCGCGGAGAAGCCCGGACCGCCGCTGAAGCCGAGGTCGATGACGGCCTCGATCTCGGCGCCGGCCCACTCGGCCGGCACCTGGCCGCTGAAGTGGAACCAGGCGGTGCCCCACGGAGCGCCCCAGGGCAGGCCGATCTCGGCGGGCTCGTACGAGGCGGCGAGTGCTTCGGCAGGAGACACCGGCTCACCAGGTGCGTGCCACACCTTGATGTCCAGCGGGACCGCCGCGCCGTAGATCGCGGGGCGGATCCGCTCCCGCAGGGCGCGCTTGAGCCGCTCCTCGATGAGTTGACGGTCGTCGTGCACGAAATCATCCTCCGGGGCTGTGTCACTGGGTCAGTCACGCAACCCACGCGGGCGCGTGATGACAACGCTGTCACACCGACCGGGGGCCCGTCCAGACACAGTTTGGCTGAACCTGCTGTGGGAACTTTCCGGCGAACGCTGCAGGTAGCGGTTCGGTAGCGGCGAGCACGCGTGGCTACCGAACCGGACCGGTTGCCACATAGGTTGTCCCGTATGGATCGTCCCCGCCTGATCGTCCCGGATTCGATGAGCCGGCGCCGTGCGCTCGGCCTCGGCGCGGCCGCCGCGGCGGCTCTCACGCTGCCCGGGTGCTCGCGAGGCCGCTCCGACGAGCCCGCGCCCGCCGCCCCGGCCACCCTCGCGACCGGGAACAACGGCGGCGTCTACTACAAGTTCGGCGCCGGGCTGGCCTCGCTCGTCGGCGAGGTCACCGGCGTGCAGCTGACGCCGGTCGAGACCGCGGGATCGATCGCCAACCTGCGCAGCGTCTCGACTGGCACCTACGACGTCGGCTTCACCACCTCGGACTCCGCGTACGCCGCCTACGAGGGGCTCGGCGAGTTCCAGAGCGGGGCGCTGAACAAGTTCAAGGCGCTCGGCCGGACCTACGACAACTACGTGCACGTCGTGGTGCCGATGGCCTCGCGGGTCAAGGATCTCAAGGGCCTGGAGGGCCTGGTCGTCAGTGTCGGGCCCGACAAGTCCGGGACCAAGCTGGTCGCCGAAATGATCCTGGACACCGCCGGCGTCGAGGTGAAGAAGCGCTTCTTGACATTGGAGCAGGCGGTCAAGCAACTCCGCGGCAAGGCCGACGGCTCGATCGAGGACGGTATCGACGCGATGATCTGGAGCGGCGGCCTGCCGACCGAACCGATCGCGGAGCTGCAGAAGAACGTCGGATTCCGGCTGGTCGACATCGGCCAGACCGCCGAGACCATCGCGCTCAAGCAGTTCGGCGGCTACATCGTCTCGTCGATCCCGCCGAAGACCTATGGGCTGGCCAGTGCCGTCGCGACCCTGACCATCCCGAACTACCTGATCACCCGTCCGAACCTGCCCGACTCCTGGGCCTGGTGGATCGTGAACACGCTGTTCCGCCGCCAGAAGGACCTGATCGGCAACCCGAACGACCCCGACCACTACCACCCCGAGGCGAGCGCCCTCGACCCGCGCTCCGCGATCGCCACGATGCCGGTGCCGCTGCACCCGGCCGCCGAGCGCTGGTACCGCAACAACCACATCTGAGGTACGGCGAACGCCGTACCGTCAGAGCTCGTAGTCGTCGATCAGGGGAACGCGAACCTCGATCACCAGGCCACCGCCGAGCGGCGGGCGGGCGACCACGCGGCCGCCGACCCGGGCCGCTTCGGAGCGGACGATCGCGAGGCCGAGACCGGTGCCCGGCATCTCACGGTGGTGCGCGCTGCGCCAGAACCGCTCGCCGACCTTCTTCAGGTCCCGCGAGCCGAGGCCGAGACCGTGGTCGCGGACCGAGAGCACGACCTCGTCGCCGTCACGGGTGACCGAGACCTCGACCGGCGGAGCGCCGTACTTGGAGGCGTTGTCGAGCAGTACGTCGAGGATGTCGTCGACCTCGAGTTCGGGGCCGACGCCGCCCGGGACCATCTCGCCGATGATCAGCTCGAGGTCGTCGGCGGCGTACACGGCCTTCCAGCCGACCAGCCGCTCCTTGACCGCCTGCGCGAGGTCCAGCGGCTCCTCGCTGTTGCCCTCGGCATCGGCTCCGGGGCGGTCCGAACCGGCCAGCCGGGACAGCCGCTGGACGATCCGGCCGAGCCGGTCGATGTCGCTGAGCGCGAACCGCGCGGTGGGCGACAGCCGGGACAGGCCCTCGATGTGGATCCGGGCCGAGGTCAGCGGTGTCCGGAGCTGGTGCGAGGCGTCGGCGACGAACTCGCGCTCGCGCTGCCGGGCCTGGTGCAGGCTCAGCGCCATCGAGTTGAAGCTGTCGCCGAGACGACGGAGCTCGGGTGCGCTGTTGTCGGTGGAGACTCTGGTGTCGAGCGCGCCGCGGGTGATCTGGTGGGTCGCGTTGTCCAGGTCCTTCAGTGGGTTGACGACCCACTTTCTGATCGGCCGGACGATGCCGGCGATGATCGCGCCGATGCTGATCAGCAGGCCGATCAGCAGCAGGATCAAGCTGCGCTGGACATCGGCTCGCGGGTTGTCGGTCGGGACCCGCAGCACCGCGGCGCCGAGGACCCGGCCGTTGTTGGCGACCGGGCGGGCGACGATCATCTCGCCGCTCTGCCACGGCCAGAGCGCCGGCGGCTCCGGGGGGAGCCGGCCGGCCAGCGTGCTGCCGAGGGCGGAGGCGATATCCGCCTGGGCGGTCTCCACGCCGGACTTGGACGTGGCCACGACCTTGTTGTTGTCGTCGACGATGAAGACCGGGGTGTCGTAGAGCTCGTCGTACCGAACGGCCATCTCGCGCAGGTTGGCGATGTCACCGGACTGCAGCGGAGCCTCGGCCATGGTGGCGAACCAGTCCGCGTCGTTGCTGCGGGACAGGAACAGGGTGCGGGAGGCGCTGGTCGCGATGAAGTTCGCCAGCGGGACGGTGGCGATGATGGCGAGCAGAACCACCATCGGAACGAGGGACTGCAGTAGTCGACGGCGCAACGGTCAGTCCGAACCGAGCCGGTAACCGACGCCCCGGATCGTCTGGACGAGCTCCGGACGGCCGAGCTTGGCGCGGAGGCTGGCGACGTGCACGTCCATGGTGCGCGAGGAGGCCTCGAAGACGGACTGCCACGCGTACAGGGCGACCTGTTCGCGGGGGACGACCCGGCCGTGGTGCGCGGCCAGCACTGCGAGCACGTCGAACTCCTTGCGGGTCAGACTGATGGGCTTGTCGGCGACCTGGACGGTCCGTGCCTCGATGTCCACGGTGAGATCGCCGACAGTGACCCGGGGGCGGGGCTGCAAAAGGCCGGTACGACGTAGTACAGCATCGATCCGGGCCAGGAGCTCGGAGATCGCGAACGGTTTGACCACGTAGTCGTCGGCGCCGCTGCGCAGACCGCGGACCCGGTCGGCCGCCTCGCCCCGCGCGGTGACCGCGATCACCGGTACGTCGGAGACCGAACGAATCTGCCGGCAGACGTTGATGCCGTCCCCATCGGGCAGTCCGAGGTCCAGCAGGACCAGGTCGCCGGGGTCCGCCGCGAGGGCGTCCGCCGCCGTCCGGACATGGGTCACCATCAGGCCGTAACGCCGCAACGCGGGTATCAGGGCATTGGCGATATCTAGATCGTCTTCGACCAGCAGAATCCTGACGGCGCCACTCATGCGGTGATCGTAGGCCAGGTAGCGCGTGGATGTGTCAGATCTTGGTAAAGACGTAATCACGCGACTCCACGCAGTGTTCGGCAACATTAGCCTTCCGCACACAGGAGGGAACCGGTAGATGACTGTCGGTATCGGAACGGGGGGTGGCGTGAGCGCGCCCTCCGACGAAGAACTCGCCGAGTACGAACAGGAGCGGCCCGCTCGGCGGCTTCGCCCTGCCCTGGACCTCGTGATCTCGATCTGGTGCGCGATCGTCAGTGTCGGCGTCCTCGCCCAGGTGTTCTTCCCATTACCACAGGGAACTCAGTTCTACTTGGTGATCTTTCTCGCAGCCATCCTGCCGATCACTTTGCTGTGTTACCGCGGCTGGAAGGTCCCCGCGGTCCTCAATCCGTTCAAAGCGCGCCCGCACGACGACCCCGGTCTGACGGACTGGTTGCTCGCTCTGGTCGCGCTGGTGGTCTGCGTCTATCCGCTGCTCGACTTCGACGGGTACCTGGAACGGCGGCAGACTCCGACCGGCCTCGACGTCCTGGCGGGCGCCGTACTGCTGGTGCTGTTGCTGGAAGCCTGCCGCCGTACGACGGGTTGGGTGCTGCCGGTCGTCAGCTTGTTGTTCATCGCCTACGCGTACTACGGCGGCTACCTGCCCTATACGTGGTCGCTGGCGCATCAGGGCTTCAACTTCGACGCGATCATCGGCCAGTTCACGATGGGAACCGCCGGCTTCTACGGGACGCCGCTGAGCGTCGCGGCGTCGTACATCGTGCTGTTCACCATCTACGGCGCGGTGCTCGACTACTCGGGTGCAGGCAAGTTCTTCATCGACCTGTCCTTCGCGGCCTTCCGTCGCAGCCGCACCGCACCCGGCCGCACCGTCACCCTGGCCGGCTTCCTGCTCGGCAGCGTCTCCGGCTCCGGGACGGCGACCGCCGTATCGCTTGGCACGGTCTCGTGGCCGATCCTGCGCCGGGCCGGGTACCCGCCCGAACCGGCTGGCGGAATGCTCGCGGCCTCCGGTATCGGCGCGATTCTCTCGCCGCCGACCCTGGGCGCGGCGGCGTTCATCATCGCCGAGTTCCTGCAGGTCTCGTACCTGACCGTCCTCGGCTACGCCGTGATCCCGACGATCCTCTACTACCTGGGCATCCTGCTCGCGATCGAGATCGACGCCCGCCGGCACGGTACGACGTCGGCCGAGACCTCGACGCAGTCCGCGCGCAAGCTGCTGTTCCGGTTCGGGTACCACTTCCTGTCGCTGTTCGTGATCATCGGCTTCATGGCGGTCGACGTACCGCCGTTCAAGGCTGTGGTCTACGCGGTGATCATCCAGTTCGGGTTGTCGTTCCTGGACCGTGAGCACCGGCTGACCGGGCGGCCGCTGTTCAAAGCGCTTGCCCAGGGCACCCGTTCGGTGCTGCCGGTGGCGGCGACCTGCGCGACGGCCGGCGTGATCGTCGCGGTCACCACGCAGACCGGGCTCGGACTGAACCTGGCCGAGATCATCGTCGGGGCGGCCCGCGGGTTCACCGACAACCACACGGTGATCCTGATTCTGACCGTGGTGCTGTCGGCGATCGCCGTACTGATCCTGGGGCTGGCGGTTCCGGTCACGGCGTCGTTCATCATCGCCGCGGTGATCATCGCGCCGGCGCTGGTGCAGCTCGGGGTGACGCAGGCCGAGGCCTACATGTTCATCTTCTACTACGCGGTGCTGTCGGAGGTGTCGCCGCCGACCGCGCTGGCCGCGGTCGCGACGTCGGCGATCACCGGCGGCAAGGTGATGCCGACGATGTGGCAGGCCTGGAAGTACACGCTGCCCGCGTTCCTGGTCCCGTTCGCGTTCGTGCTCACCGACAACGGCGCGCACCTGCTCGGTCAGGGATCGTTCGTCGGCATGGTCTGGACGCTCGCGGTGTCGATGCTGGCGGTGGCCGCACTGGCTGTCGTGACAGGCGGCTGGATCGTGGTCGCGACGACCTGGATCGAGCGGACGCTGTGCGTACCGGCCGCGTTGCTCCTGCTGTACCTCGCGCCCGTAACCATCAGCGCCGGAATCTGTTTGCTACTTGTTGCCGTCGTCATCAATGTGGTCCGGCGGCAACGCCTGGCCGCACCCACGGAAGGATCCGCCAGATCATGAGAATCCGTCGCCTCCCCACTGTCGTGGTGGCGCTCGCCGCTGCCGCGTCCCTCGTCGCCTGTGGCGGTCAGCGTGAGCCTTCCGGATCCGGTGCGGAGGCCGGTGGCCGGCTGACCATTGCCACTGGCAACACCACCGGCGTCTACTACCAGCTCGGTGGTGCGCTGGCCTCGGTGATCTCGCAGAAGATGTCCGGCTACCGGGCCACCGCGAGCGAGACCGGCGCCTCGGTGCAGAACATCCAGGGCCTGGTCGGCGGCAACTACGACATCGCCTTCTCGCTCGGCGACACCGCGGCCGACGCGGTCAAGGGCGAGAACAGCTTCCAGTCCAAGCAGGACGTCGTCGCGCTGACCCGGCTCTACAACAACTACACCCAGGTCGCGGTCCGGACGTCGGCGAACATCAACTCGATCGCGGACCTGAAGGGCAAGCGGGTCTCCACCGGCTCGCCGAACTCGGGCACCGAGGTGATCGCCCGGCGCCTGCTCGAGGCCGCCGGTCTCGACCCGGCCAAGGACGTCACCGCCCAGCGGCTCGGCCTGCCGGAGTCGGTGGACGCGATGAAGTCGGGCTCGATCGACGCCCTGGTCTGGTCCGGCGGGCTGCCGACCGGCGGCATCACCGACCTCACCACCAGCCTCGGCAAGGGCGTCAAACTGTTGCCGATCGCCGATCTGCTGCCCAAAATGACGGAGAAGTACGGCTCGGTCTACTCCGAGGCGCCGATCCCGGCCACGACGTACAAGCAGCCGGCCGACGTCGCGACGATCGTCGTACCGAACGTGTTGCTGGTCCGCAAGGACATGAAGGACGAGCTGGCCGAACAGCTCACCAAGACCCTGTACGAGAACCTCGACGCCCTGGTCGCGGTGAACGCCGCCGCCAAGGGGATCACTAAGGAGAACGCCACCAAGACCGACCCGGTGCCGCTGCACCCGGGTGCCCAGAAGGCGCTCGACGCGCTGAAGTAATCACCAGACCGCCCTCCCCTGCACACCAGGCGCAGCGGGGGAGGGCGTCAGGCCGGCTCTCACATCCAGGCGCAGTGGGAGGCGGTCGACCGGGTCCGGCCCCTCGGAGGCATCCGAGGGAACCGGGCCCGGTCACTTTTCTGTGGTCGGCATCGGCGTGCCGTAGAGGTAGTGGCTCAACGCTGAGTTGCGCTTGGGATGCACGTGATACTTCGTCGGTACGACGCGCCCTTCGGCGCTGTCCCACGCGGTGTCGGCAAGCCGCCACATCCGATGCGCGATCCGGCCGGTGCGACCGGTGTGCGGTGAGTTCGGGTGGGCCCTGGTCGGGGCCACCTCTTCGGCCTCGAGGAGCTCCTCGGCCAACGCGTTCATGGTGGCGTCGTCGAGCTGCTCGTCCAGCTGCCGGCTGTAGTCGGTCTCGAGCCGCTCGTGCTCGTCGAGCAGCCGGTCGATCGTGCGCAGGACGTCGTACGGATCGAGGTTCTGGACGCGACTGTCGCCGTACTGGCGGCCCTTGAGGTAGCGCAGGTTCCGCTCCAGGTCCTTGGCGTTGCTCACGTACGCCGCGACCAGCTCGGCGCCGTCCGGCAGCCGTCGTACGCGGGCGAGCAGCACGTCCTCGGCCGCGGCCAGGTGCTGCGCGGCGATCGCGTAGAACCAGTCGGTTCGGTGCCTACGGTCGGGATGGGCAGCGGCCGGGTGCCGGGCCGGCTCGGCGAGCTCGCGGATCTTCGCGTGTTCGTAGCTCAGCGCCATTTCCAGCGTCGAAGCGGTCATGGAAACCACCTCCGGGGTCTTATCCAGCCTGTGCCCAGCTGCTGCACAACGCAACCACCCCGGGACTTTCCGTCAGGTAACAGTTGCCCGGGGTGGTCGTTGAGCAGAGTGGCTCAGTGGTCGGAGCTCTTCTTCCACAGGTTGATGCCGGCCTCGACCGCGTCGGCGTCGATGGCTTCGAGCTCTTCCGCGGTGAACTCGAGGTTGCGGACGGCCTCGAGGTTGCCCTCGAGCTGCTTGACGCTGGAGGCGCCGATCAGCGCGCTGGTGACGCGGTCGTCGCGCAGCGTCCAGGCGAGTGCGAGCTGGGCCACGGACTGGCCGCGCTCCTTGGCGATCTCGTTCAGCGCGCGGACGTGCTTGAGGGTGTCCTCGGTCAGCGAGTCCGGGTTCAGCGACTTGCCCTGCGCGGCCCGCGAATCCTCGGGGATGCCGTCCAGGTAGCGATCGGTCAGCACGCCCTGGGCCAGCGGCGAGAACGCGATCACGCCGACACCGAGCTCACCGACGGCGTCGAGCAGGTCCTCCTCGATCCAGCGGTTCAGCATCGAGTACGACGGCTGGTGGATCAGCAGCGGCGTTCCCAGCTCCTGCAGGATCCGCGCCGCCTCCCGCGTCTTCTCCGCGCTGTACGACGAGATGCCGGCGTACAGGGCCTTGCCGGAACGGACCGCGGTGTCGAGGGCGCCCATCGTCTCCTCGAGCGGGGTGTCCGGGTCGAACCGGTGCGAGTAGAAGATGTCGACGTAGTCGACGCCCATCCGCTGCAGCGACTGGTCGAGCGAGGCCAGCACGTACTTCCGCGAGCCGCCGCCCTGACCGTACGGCCCCGGCCACATGTCGTAGCCCGCCTTGCTCGACAGGATCAGCTCGTCGCGGTACTTCTTGAAGTCCCGCTGGAAGTGCGTCCCGAAGTTCGTCTCGGCCGACCCGTACGGCGGGCCGTAGTTGTTCGCCAGGTCGAAGTGCGTCACGCCGAGGTCGAACGCGCGGCGCAGAATGGCGCGCTGCGTCTCGAACGGCTTGTCGTCACCGAAGTTGTGCCACAGTCCCAGCGAGATCGCCGGCAGTTGCAGCCCGCTCCGGCCCGTCCGCCGATAGACCATCTGGTCGTCGTACCGGTCCTGGGCAGCCACGTAGTCAGTCACGAACCTCAGTCTGCACCATGTCGTAACAAGCGCAAAACCCCTTGTTTTGCGCAAGAAACGCCGCTTCTGGCGCTCAGAACTCGACCTTCTTGATCGGTCACGCGCTGAAGTGCCCGGGCCAGTCGGCGTACGGGATGCGTGAGATTTCGTGGACCTCGCCGAGCGTCGACCACTCGTCCTTGCCGAGCCGGGCCAGCGGACGCAGCAGCCGGACCTCGGGCCGGCCGTCGGCCAGCACCGACTCGTCGATCGCGATCGCCCGCACCTGGCCGATCACGATCGTGCAGTCGCCGAGCTCGAGCGTCGTGTGCAGCGTGCACTCGATCGCCACCGGCGACTCGGCCACCCGCGGTACGCCGACGGTCCGCGACGGCTCGGTCGTCACCCCGATCGCCTCGAACTCCGACACCTCCGGCGGGAAGTTCGTCCCCGACGCGTTCACCTGCTCGAACAACGCCTCCGCCGCGAAGTTCACCACGAACTCCCCGGTCGCCTCGACGTTGTTCAGGCTGTCCTTGCGCCCCACCGACGTGAACTGCACCATCGGCGGCCGCACACACGACACCGTGAAGAACGAATGCGGCGCCAGGTTCAGCACCCCGTCCGCCGACCGCGTCGACACCCACGCGATCGGCCGCGGCACGACCACCGAGTTCAACGTCGCGTAGATCTCCCGCGACGCAACCTGCTCCGGATCCAGTTCGACTCGCACCCTCGCAGTACATCAAACCGTTGGACTTCACCTGCGCTCGCGTTCAGGATCGTCGGGATGGATCGCATGCTGGACGACGTTCGCCTGCTCGCGCACCGGTACGACGTTGCGCCGGCCGACGTGCACGAGGTCCCCGGTGGTGTCGCGAATCGCGGCTTCGTGCTCGGGCCGCGTCTGTTCGTCCGAGTGGCGCGATCTGGCTTCGAGGACGACCTGCGGAAGGAGACCGCCGTCGTACCGGTCGCTCGGGCCGCCGGCGTCCGGACGCCCGCAATCCTCGAGTACGACGAGAGCCGGGCGCAGGTGGACGCGTCGTACGTTGTGGTCGAACGCATTCATGGCGTCGAGCCACTCACCACTCCCTCCGAAGTCGCCCTGGAACTGGCTCGCCTGCACTCCGCCGAACGCGTTTCCTTGCCCGGCGTTGCCGACGATGGTTGGGGCGAACCGCGCGCAACCGTTGCGGATCTCGCGACTCGCGGATACCTGGACACCGGCACGGCCGACTGGCTGACCGGCTGGTTCGACCGTCTGGAGCGACGCTTCGACCGCTCCGCGCCGCCCGTCCTCCTCCACGGAGATGTTGCCCCACACAACCTTCTCGTCGACCCCGCCGACGGCAGTCTCCAAGCCCTGATCGACTGGGGCGACGCAGCCTGGGGCCCACGTGCCATCGACTTCGCCAAACTCCGCCTGACCGAAGTCGCCCACCTCCTCCCCGCCTACCTAGCCGCCACGACCCTCACCGCCGACGAACTAGCCGCCGGCATCCTCTACCTCCACCTCTCCTGGGCCCTAGCCAAACTCCCCACCGCTCCCTGGCCCTCCCAACGCCACTGGACCGCCCCACCCACCAGCCGCGTCCTCAACCTCCTAACCTTCTTCACCACCAACCCACCCCACCCCTGGCCCACCCTCACCTGACGCCACACGGCCCCCGATGCCGCGCCGTGGCGAATGAACCTGCGCCACCGCCCAACCGCGCTCGCCAACGCAAGCACAAACACAGCCAGTCGCAGTCGCCGGCACTTGATCAGTGCCGGCGGTCCACCCACCCCACCCGCCGCTCCATGCAGGCCCCCACCCAAACCGGTTTGGGGCGGATCCGAGACGGATTCGGGCGGTGGATCCTCCCCGAACCGGTTTGGGGAGGAAAGTGAGCCTGTCGGGGCGAACATCCTCCCCAGCTTCCAGCGAGGGGTCACGTCGCAGGCGACGCAAGTCGGCTCCCCAGCCACAGCCCGTCAGCCCAGGCAACGATCACGCGATCGCCGGCCTCGCCATCCACCTCAGCCACGCGCCCGGCCCGCCATCCGCTCCGTCGCCCGCCGTAGCGGTCGAACCCCCCGGCACTTGGCAGGCGACGGCGCGCGGCTTCGTCAGCCACAGCCCGTCAGCCTCAGGCGACGAATACGCGATCGCCGGCCTCGCGATCCATCTCAGCCACGCGCCCGGGGCGCCATCCCCGTTGTGTCGGCCGCCGTGGCGGTCGAGTCCGTGGGACCACGCCTTTGTGGAACCTAATAGGCAGTATCTGCAAACTTCTCTCCACGGATCGCGGCTAGTGATGCGTCCGGTGAGGTGGGTTGTGGCTGGTCGCCGCTGCGGCCGATTTAACGGCAGGGGTGGCTGAGCGGCGCGGTGGCTGAGGGGGCTGGCGAGGTCGGCGATCGCGTGGACCTCGCCTGGGGCTGACGGGCTTGGGTTGCGGTAGGCGGGGTCGGATCGACGACCGTGTGGACCTCATTTGGGGCGGACGAGGTGGGGCTGCGATATGCGAGGTGCGGTCGGTGAGCGCCTGGACCTTGCCTGGGGTTGACGGGTTGGGGGTGCGGGCGGGCGTGAGGTCGGTGGGCGCGTGGACGTTGCCTGGGGTTGATGGGGGCGGGGGTGCGGTGGGCGGGCGCGAGGTCGGAGACCGCGTGGACCTTGTCTGGGGCTACGGGCTTGGGCGTTGCGGTCGGCGGGGGTGGGCTGGCGAGCGCGTGGACCTGCCTGAGGTTGATGGGGCTTGGTTGCGGCAGCGAGATGCGGTCGGGGACTGGGTGGATCTCGGGCTGAGAGCCGTGCGTCTTTCGGTCGCGCGACGGGCGGACCCTCGGTGGCTGACGAGGGCCCGCCCTGCCGGCGTTGTCTGGGATCGGTTGGTCGGGGTGGCTAGTGGTGGTGGGCTTCGTGGTCGTGGTGGGTGGGCACGAAGGGGCCGAAGCTGCGGATGCTGGCGAGGATTTGGGCTAGGACGCCTTCACCGCTGGTGGTTTGGGGTGCGGCTGCGGGTGCTGGTTGGCAGGCTATGAAGTCGGTGGGCGGGGTGTTGGTGCCGGTGTGTGAGCCGTTGAAGCCGAAGGTCACTGATTCGCCGGGGCGGATGACCGAGTTCCATGAGGCGTTGGAGGCGATTGCTCCGGTGGCGCCGTTGTTGACGACGGTGGCGTCCCAGCCTTCGCCGACGACGCGTTGGCCGTTCGGCCAGGTCCAGCGGACGGTCCAGCCGCCGACCGGGTTCTGGCCGGTGTTGGTCACCTTCACGCTGGCCGTGAAACCGTTGTTCCATTGGCTTGGCGTCGAGTAGGTCACCGAGCAACTGGTCGGTGGGGGAGGCGTGGGCGTCGGGGTGGGAGTGGGTGTGGGGTCGCCTGAACCGGTGGTCAGGTTGACGTCCGCGCACTGATAGAACGCCTCGGGACTGTCGCTGCGCTGCCAGATCGAGTAGATGATGTGGCGGCCGGTCTTGTTCGCGGGCAGGGTGGCCGGCCAGGTCCATTCCGGACCGTCGGGGCCGCTGCCGTTCAGCGGTGGGTTGGTCACTTCGTTCCACGGAGCCGGTTCGAGGTCGGACCAGCGCAGCGGTTGATTGATGTCCCAGCCGTCCTTGGTGATGTATTGCGTCCAGGTGCCTGGATGCGGCGCCCAGGCGTTGTAGCGGATGGTGACGGTCGAACCGGAGCGGATGTTCGTGGTGGGCCAGTCCGATCGCGCCGCCCGGAACTTCGCGAAGCGCGCATCGGGGCCGCAGAGATTGCCGTCCGGGATGATCTCGCGGTGCCGGCCGCCGGCGTTGCTGATCAGATTGCTGAACCAGTTCCAGAACGGATAGTGGTCGCCGTTGTTCCAGGCGTCCGCGCAGGCCGGGTTGGTCGGTTTGAGGTCGCCTCCGCCACCGCCTTCCTTGCCGTTGACGTAGCACAGGTAGGTCCGGCTACCGGGAAAAGTGAACGCGCCGTGAGCCTGGGCCACCGGTGCCGGCAACGCCACCAGAAGCGCGCCGGTGAGACCGAGCAGGGCGGCGCTCAGTGCAATGGGTCGTAAAAGCCTCACAATGATCCTCCTCCATGGACCGTCGCTCGCGCCGACAGACGGCCCCGACAACGGCGTCTCTGGGAGCGCTCCCGCAACCGTCTCCTGCGCAGCCGCTCAGCGCCAGAGGCTTAAACGTTTCGTGGTGGTTGCCAAGTGCGGCGCTGTACGGCGGGCCCTAGGGGGCTTCAGAGGGCAGGGAGCCGACGAGGGTGGTGAGCTGCGGGGAGAGCGTCAGGGTGCTGGGCGAGATCTGGGTGGTGGCGGGGTGCCAGGTGGGGTGGCCGCTGGGCGTGAAGGTGACCAGGTGGATGTCGGGGGACAGGGGGCCGGGGGCTTGGCTGTGGGCTCGGGCGGTGAGGTGAAGGAGGAGGCCTAGGGCGGGAAGAACGGAGAGGTCCTTGATCTCATGGATGAGTAGCAGGTCTCGGGAGGGAACGGCGGCGAGGACGGCTGCTGGGAGATCGGGGAGGTCGAGGGTTTCGTGGAGGACCGTGTCGAGGACCAGGGCTCGGGAGGCGGTGAAGGAGTCGCCGGTGACGCGGGCGATGTGAACGCCGTCGTCTTCGAGCAGCTCGAGATGGTCGGGACGGCGGCGGAGGTTGGCCAGGCCCAGTGCTTCGGCGGCCGACCAGGTGAGGCCCAGGTCGGACGGGTCGAGGTACATCGTGACGGTGGAGTCGTGGAGCGTGGCCGGGACGGAGAGCAGGCCGGGGATCACGTCGGGACGGTCGGCGACCCAGTTGGGTGGCAGAGAGGCGCGGGGGACCAGACGCTGGATCAGCTGGTCGGCGGGGTTGTCAGGTGGGTCGGGGGCTCCTTCCTCGAGGCGGCCGAGCAGCTCGCTGAAGTGCAGATCGACGAACTGCGGCCAGTCGTCGAAATCCTGCTGGGCAACCGCGCGGGCCAGGTTGGTGAGACCGAGAATCGGGCCCGAGGTGTCGGCCTCGGACGGGGCGGGGACCAAGGCGCCGGCTTCGTAGTGCAGGTCGAAGCCGAGCCGGCGGCAGCTGGACCGCGCGAGTGTGACGAGCCGGTCGACCTGGGGTGCGGTCAACGGGCTCAGATAGGCGTCGGTGGGGGTTTCGGTGGTTGTCATGGGCACCTCCTCGACAGAGAAAGTACGAGGATTCGACCCCGTTCCGGCCGGTCGATTCGAACCTGTGGACAACTCGCTCGGTACTGTGCGGCCGGGACCGAACCCGGTCCGGAGTGGACGAAAGGACCAAGATGACCAGCATCCCGGCGTCGCGGCCGACCTCGGTGACCCGGTTGTCGTTGTCGCACATCACGGCGCAGAACGAGACGAATTTGCTCGGCACCGTGCACGGTGGCGTGATCATGACGCTGGTCGACTCGGTGGCCGGAGTGGTCGCGGCACGGCATTCGGGCGGAGCCGCGGTGACGGCGTCGATGGACGAGATGGTCTTCCTGGTCCCGGTTCGGGTCGGCGATGTCGTGCACTTCAGCAGTCAGGTGAACTGGACCGGCCGGAGCTCGATGGAGGTCGGCGTACGGATCACGGCCGACCGGTGGGACGCGGTCGGACCCGAGGTGCATGTGGCCTCGGCGTACCTGGTGTTCGTGGCGGTCGACGCGGAGGGTAAGCCGCGCGCGGTGCCGCAGGTGGTGCCGGAGACCGAGGAGGAACTGCGCCGGATGCGCGAGGCCGAGATCCGCCGCAGCCACCGGCTGGCGCGCCGGCAGGCGATCATCGCCTCCCGCGAGCAGGATCGGTCGGCCGGATGAGCCTCTACTCCGCGGCGCGGCGGCAGCCATCGGCGGTGCTGCTGGCCGTCCAGTTGCTGGGTGTGCTCCTCTACCCGCTGACCGAAGGCTCTCGGGGCGGCCGGCTCGCGTTCGAGACCTTCGGGCTCGTTGTGCTGGTACTGGCCGTGTTCTCGGTGCGATCGACGCCGGGGCTGACCTGGGTGAGCATCGGACTGGGCATCCCGGCCGTCACGCTCTCGTTCATCGACGTCTACAACTCCAACGACGCCGTGGTGGCCATCTCCGCCGCTTTGCACGCGGCCTTCTACTTTTACGCGGCTTACAGTCTGTTGCGGTACATGCTGTCCGATCACGACGTCAGCACCGACGAGCTGTACGCGACGGGCGCCACTTTCACCTTGGTGGCCTGGGGATTCGCCTACGTCTACGTGTTCGTCCAGGTCCTCGTCCCCGGCAGCTTCATCGCAGCAGTTGCCCCCAGCGACGACCGGACGTGGATGGAGTTGCTCTTCCTCAGCTTCACCACGCTGTCGAGCACCGGGCTCAGTGATGTCGTCCCGATCTCCAGCTGGGGCCGCTCAGTGGTGATGATCGAGCAGCTCGCCGGCCTCGGGTACGTCGCGATGGTCGTCTCCCGCCTGGTCGGCCTGACGATCTCCCGCCGTACTAGCTGAGCCGCGGCCAGGTGGCCAGCAGGTCGGCGGCGGCGCGGGCAGCCACCTCGGTTGCATTGGTCATGGCCGCAACCCGGAAGCTGACCAGGGCGCCTTCGTGCAGGAGCAAGAGGCGATCGGCGAGCTCGCCCGGGTCAGCCAGGCCGGCCAAGCGTGCCTGCGCTTCGAACTCGGACCGCATCCATTGCTTCTGTCCGACGATCACCGGCATCGCTGGGTGATCGGGCGCTGCCAGTTCGACGCTGGCGTTGATGAAGCCGCAGCCGTTGCGCGATCCTGCCAGCCAGTCGGTCAGCGCTGCGAAGAGCGCCAGGATGACGTCTTCGGGCGTCGCCGGTGCCCTCGAGGCCAGCTGCTCGTCGAGAAACTCGTGCCACACCCGGTTCCGATGCTCCAGGTACGCCGCGATCAACCGGTCCTTCGAGCCGAACCGGTCGTACAGCGTCTTCTTGGTCACGTCGGCGGCGGCCGCGATCGCATCGACGCCGACAGTCCGGATGCCCTGCTCGTAGAACAGCGTCGAGGCCGCCGCCAGGATCCGCGTCCCGGCCGGGGTGAGCGGGTCTGCCGTGGGCAGCGCGCGATCGACGAGCAGTCTCATCTGCTGAACAGCCATACTGACAGTATACCGACCGGTGTGGTTACCGTCGGAGCATGACAATCACCCAGTCAGTACGACGGCGGCCGAGCCGCCCCGTGATCGCGCTCGCGGCGGGAGCGGGGTTCGTCGTGTTCTGGAGTTCCGGCTTCATCGGCGCCGGCTGGGGAACGCGGTACACGACAGCGTTCGACCTGCTTGGGTGGCGCTTCCTGGTCGCCGGCTTGCTGGGTGCACTGATCCTCAGCATCCGCCGCCCGCAGTTGACTCGTCGCGATCTGGTCACGCAGGTCTGGATGGCAGTCCTGACCCAGTTCGTCTACCTCGGCGCGATCTTCACCGGCATAGACCACGGCATCACCGCAGGAGTCACAGCGCTGATCGGGTCGCTCCAGCCGCTGGTCATCGCGACAGTGGCCGGGCCACTGCTCGGCGAGCCGGTCAATAGACGCCAATGGATCGGACTGGTCGTCGGACTCGCAGGAGTCGCGCTGGTGGTCGCCGACGACCTCAACGCAGGACACGGCTCGCTGCTGCTGTTCTTGATTCCACTGGGTGGTCTGCTAGCTCTGGTCGGAGGCACCTGCCTGGATCGCCGCCGTCCGTCGACGGTCAGCTCATTCGACGCACTCTGCGTGCAGAGCATGGTTTCGGGTGTCCTGTTCGTCACATTGGCGGCCACCACCAGCCAGCTCACCGTCCCCACCGAGCCAGGTTTCTACGGCGCTGTGCTGTGGCTGGTGCTGTTGGCAACCGGCGGCGGATGGGGGCTATACCTGGTGAATCTCAAGCTTTCCGGCGCGACCAGAGTCAGCAGCCTGCTCTATCTGGTGCCGCCGACCACCATGCTGCTGGCGTACTTCGTCTTGGACGAGAGCATCGGAGCGCTGGCTGTGGTCGGCATGTTGGTCTGTGCCGTTGCAGTCCTGCTGATTACGCTGCGGACATGGCGGAACCCCGATGGCTGAACGAGAACGAGGCGCGGGCTTGGCGAGCATTCATCGCTGCCCAGCGCGTGGTGAACAGCCGGATCGAGCAGCAGTTGCAGCGTGACGCCGGAATTCCGCATACGTACTACGAGATCCTGGTGCGACTGACCGACGCATCGGACGGCCGGCTGCGGATGAGCGAGCTCGCCATCGCGACGCTCGGATCCCGCAGTCGTCTCTCGCATGCGGTGAACCGCCTCGAGCAGTACGGCTGGGTGCGTCGCGAGGGCATTGAGTCCGACCGGCGGGGGCAGGTCGCGATCATCACCGACGCCGGCCGGGAGAAGCTGGTGGAGTTGGCGCCCGGCCATGTCGAGGAGGTCCGCAGCGCGATCTTCGATGCGCTGAACGCCGAGCAGGTGGAGCAACTGTTCGACATCTGTACGGCGCTCGCCGAGAACACCGGCCAGGACCGGTGATGCGCGTCCGTTCGACGGCGCTCGTCGTACTGTCTGCGCTGTTGCTGGCCGGCTGCAACGACAGCCAGTCCCCACCGACCGCCGGACCCAGCACCGTCCCCTCGTCATCGGTACCGCTTCCTCCCAAGACCACCGCCCAGCCAACGACGACACCAACATCCACCCCGACCGAGACCCCATCGGCACCCAGCTGCCTCGACGCGAAGCTGGCAGACCTCACGCTCCGCCAGCGCGCCGCTCAGCTGATCATGACCGGCATGAGCGCCAACGGCATGACCTCGGCGCAGCGATCGATCATCCAGAAGCAGAAGCCAGGCGGCGTCCTGCTGCTCGGCGCTGGTGGCAGCCTCGCCCACACCCGTACGGCGACAGCCGCGGCGACGACTGCCGCGACGGTCGACGGAATCCGGCCGCTGGTGGCGGCCGACCAGGAAGGTGGTCAGGTCCAGCGCCTGAAAGGCTCGGGCTTCACGAGAATCCCATCGGCCACCGTTCAAGGCACGTGGACCAGTGACAAGCTCACTGCCCGCGCGACGCAATGGGCGAACCAGCTCAAGCAGGCCGGGGTCAACACCAACCTCACTCCGGTGGCGGACGTCGTACCGGCGTCGCTGAAGAAGCAGAACGCGCCCATCGGCCAGCTGGACCGGGAGTTCGGCAACACGTCGGCCGAGGTCGGTCCGAAGGTTCAGGCGTTCGTTCACGGGATGACGGCAGGCGGTGTGATCACCTCGGTGAAGCACTTCCCGGGCATCGGCAAGGTCAAAGGCAACACCGACTTCTCGGCCAACGTGTTCGACAACGTCACCGTCCGTGGTGACGACGACCTGCAGCCGTTCGCGGACGGGATCGAGGCAGGCAGCGAGTTGGTGATGGTCTCCACGGTCACCTACACCAAGATCGACCCCAAGAATCGAGCAGCGTTCTCCTCGACCGTCATCGAGGGGATGATCCGCGGCGACCTCGGGTACGGCGGAGTCGTGATCACCGACGACGTCGGGGCGGCGGCGAACGTGGCGAAGGTGCCGGCGGGCCAGCGGGCGACCAGGGTGATCGCGGCCGGCGGAGACATCGTCATCAACGGCGCTGCGGACCTGACTGCCACCATGGTGAACGCACTGGTGGTGAAAGCACAGCAGGACAAGAAGTTCGCCGCACAGCTCGACCAGAGCGTCCGGAGGGTGCTCGCACTCAAGCAGAAGCACGGTCTGGTGGCCTGCTGATGCAGGAGGAGCAGGAGCCCGACTACCGGTTCACGCTGGCCAACGAGCGGACCTATCTGGCGTACCTGCGGACATCGCTGGCCTGTTATGCCGGCGGGCTCTCGGCTGTGCAGTTTCTGGACCTAGGACTGGACCGCTGGCCCGCCCGCATCATCGGGCTGATCCTGGTCAGTGCGGGACTGGTGACGACCTTCGGCGCATTGCGACGCTGGCAGCAGAACCTGGTCGCCATGCGTCGCGCTGAGCCACTCCCCGTGACCAGACTGCCGCTGATGCTGGCGGCAACCATCGCGGTGGCCGGGGTGGTCGGTCTAATTTTCGCCCTGTCGAGATAACTGTGGCGATGAGCACACCGGATCCCGGTCTGCAGCCCGAGCGCACCCTGCTCGCGTGGCGGCGTACGTCGCTCGGACTGATCGCCAACGGCATCCTGCTGCTTGCCTCAGGCCACGGTTCGTCGGATGTCCGTACTGGCCTGGGCATCGTCGTACTGGTGCTTTCACTGGGCTGCTGGGCGGCGGTGAGCGCTGTTTACCGCCTTGCGCGGGGTGCGGCGGTCCATGCCCTCGGCCAGGAACGGGTACTGCGGATCGCCGCCGGGCTGGTGCTGGTGGTCGGGCTGTTCGACCTCTACGCCGTGATCACACGCTGATACCAATTGATTACTCGGTCGTCACCTCCTAGTGAACTAGTTCACCCCGACGCGCTACGTTGACCCCGCGGATGCAAGAACCGCGGGCTGTTCCCCCTAGCATGATCAACGGTTTGTCCCTCGTTCACCCGGAGCTTGAAGTGCCGTTACGTCTGCGTCCGAACGACCCGACGTTCTACGACCTTTTCACCGAGTCCGCCAACCACCTCGTGGACGGCGCTCGGATCCTCGCCGAACTGCTCGGCAGTACGGCCGGCAGCGGCCTGTCGGCCAGTCATCAGATCGCCGTCCAGATGAAGGACGCCGAGCACGCCGCGGACGAGACCACGCACTCGATCATCCGCCGCGTGAACTCGACGTTCGTGACCCCGTTCGACCGGGAGGACATCTATCGGCTGGCCTCCGACCTCGACGACGTCATGGACTTCATGGAGGAGGCGGTGGACACGGTCCACCTCTTCAACCTTGACGCGCTGCCGGAGGAGGTGGCCGAGCAGATCGAGGTGCTGCAGCGGGCCGCCCAGCTGACCGCGGAGACGATGCCGCGGCTGCGCACGATGAAAGATCTCGCCGAGTACTGGATCGAGATCAACCGGCTGGAGAACACCGGTGACGCGGTGCACCGCCGGATCATCGCCAAGCTGTTCAGCGGCGAGTACGACGCCCTCACGGTGATGAAGCTGAAGACCGTGGTCGACCTGCTGGAGGCTGCGATCGACGCGTTCGAGCACGTCGCCAACACGGTCGAGCAGATCGCCGTCAAGGAGAGCTGAGCCTTGGAGCTCACGCTCGTCATCGCGGTCGTCGTGATCGCGCTGGCCTTCGACTACACCAACGGCTTCCACGACGCGGCGAACGCGATCGCGACCTCGATCTCGACCCGCGCGCTGACGCCGCGGGTGGCGCTCGCGATGGCCGCGGTCTGCAACTTCCTCGGCGCGCTGGCCGGCACCGAGGTCGCCGAGACGGTCGGCAAGGGCATCATCACCGCCCCGGGCGGCCAGCACGGCCTCGTGGTCGTCCTCTCGGCCCTGATCGGCGCCATCACCTGGAACCTGGTCACCTGGTACTTCGGTCTGCCCAGCTCGTCGTCGCACGCGCTGATCGGTGGCCTGGTCGGCGCCGGACTGGCCTCGACGAGCGTGGTCCTGTGGACCGGGATCGTCGACAAGGTCGTCATCCCGATGGTGCTGTCACCGGCCATCGGCTTCTGCGGCGCCTTCCTGCTGATGCTCGCGATCCTGTGGATCTTCCGGCGCAAGAACCCCGGCAAGACCACTCGCGGCTTCCGGCTGGCGCAGTCGCTGTCGGCCGCCGCGATGGCGCTCGGGCACGGTCTGCAGGACGCGCAGAAGACCATGGGCGTGATCTTCCTGGCGCTGCTCACCACCGGCCACGTGGCCAAGGGTGACGGCATCCCGCTGTGGGTGAAGATCTCCGCCGCGACCGCGATCTCGCTCGGCACCTACTCCGGTGGCTGGCGGATCATGCGGACCCTGGGCCGCCGGATCATCCACCTCGACCCGGCCCGCGGCTTCGCCTCCGAGGCGATCGCCGCCGGCGTGCTCTACGTGATGGCGATCGGCCTGCACGCTCCCGTCTCGACCACCCACACGATCACCAGCGCGGTGATGGGCGCCGGCGCCACCAAGCGGCTGTCCGCGGTCCGCTGGGGTGTCGCGAAGGGCATCGTCACCGCCTGGGTGCTGACAATCCCGGCCGCGGGCCTGGTGGCCGCCGCCTGCTACGGACTGGCCCACCTCATCCTGGAGTGATCTCCGGGTTCCATTCATTTCGAATTCATCCATCACCCCTACGGTCGGACGAGTCTCACAACTCGTCCGCCGAGGGATGTGATCGGGATGGATCTGTCGTTTCTCGTGGTCGTGGTGATCGTCACCGCACTGGTGTTCGACTTCACCAACGGCTTCCACGACACCGCCAACGCGATGGCGACATCGATCGCCACCGGTGCGCTCAGACCCAAGGTCGCGGTCGGGTTGTCCGCCGTACTGAATCTGGTGGGGGCGTTCGTCTCCACCGAGGTCGCCAAGACGATCTCCAGCGGACTCGTCGACGACACGTTGGTCACCGTGCCGATCATCTTCGGCGGTCTGGTCGGCGCCATCCTGTGGAACCTGCTCACCTGGTACCTCGGGCTGCCGAGCTCGTCGTCGCACGCGCTCTTCGGAGGTCTGATCGGGGCGACCTGGATCGCCGCCGGCAGCGGCGCGGTCAACTTCGGTACGGTGGTGCAGAAGATCGTCGTCCCGGCGGTCGCCGCGCCGATCGTCGCCGGCGTAGTCGCCCTGCTGGGGACCTATCTGGCGTACAAGATCACCGCGCGGGCCCGCAAGCGCAGTGTGGACGACGGGTTCCGGGCCGGTCAGATCGCCTCCGCCTCGCTGGTCTCGCTGGCGCACGGCACCGGTGACGCACAGAAGACGATGGGCATCATCACGCTCGTCCTGATCACCTCCGGCAGCCTGGCGCAGGGCTCGCGGCCGCCGCTGTGGGTGATCTTCGCCGCCGGTCTGGCGATTGCGCTCGGCACCTATCTCGGCGGCTGGCGCATCATTCGCACGATGGGCAAGGGCTTGACCGAGATCGAGTCGCCGCAGGGCTTCGCCGCCGAGACCAGTTCGACCGCTGTGCTGCTGGCCTCCTCTCACCTGGGCTTCCCGCTCTCAACCACGCAGGTCTGCTCCGGCAGCATCTTGGGCGCCGGTCTGGGCAAGCGGCTGGCCGAGGTGCGCTGGACGGTGGCCGGACGGATGGCCCTGGCGTGGCTGTTCACCCTGCCGGCTGCTGCGGTGGTCGGCGCGCTCTCCGGCCGCGTGGCCAACTCCGGCAATCTCGGGGTCGCGATCATCGCCGTACTGGCTGTGGTGGTCGGTGGCGGCATCTACGCGGCCTCCAGGCGCAAGCCGGTCACTCCGCACAACGTCAACGAATACGCGACGGTCTGAGAGGAGTACGGCGATGCACATCAACTGGACCGGCCTCGGTGAGGTCGCACTGGTCAGTCTGCTCTTCGGAGTCGGGCTGGCTGTCGTCTTCGCCTTCGGTGTGACTGCCATGGCCCGCAGAGCGGCGGCTATCGACGAGAAGCGGCCTGCACCGATGGTCGACACCGCAGTCGCGTCACTGTGCTTCGCAGCATGCCTAGCTGCGGTGCTGTTCGGGCTCTACCTGATCATTCCGCAGTTCCATTAGCGGTTCCAGCGGCGGACTGCCTTGGCCACGTCCTTGGTGCGTACGGCGTCCAGGTTCCGCTCCCAGGCGGTGAAGAGGCGGTCGCCGAGGGCGGCTGCGTCCAGACCGGCTTGGGGGCGGACGGCAACGGCCCAGGTGGCCGCGGCCGCGTGGCCCTGCTGGTGGAGCAGGTGGTTGACGGTCGCTTCGATGCGGTGCCGGTTCTCACCGGTCAGGCCGTACGCCGCCCAGTCCTGCAGGATGCCGGCGTCGTCGGCCGTCATCTGCGCCAGGTAGGTGAGCGGACCACGCCAGTAGCCCCGGTGCCCGATGCTGTCCAGGCTCTCGAGTGGGAACCAGCCGTTCGCGCACCGCCGGCCGTTGACCGCGGCCTCGACCTCACGCGCTCGCTCGCGGTCCAGGTCCCGGGTGGACCAGTCGATGAAGTACGCCCCGGCATCCGGGATGTGCTCCGCGACATGCGGCGCGATCTGCAGCGTCCCGGGTTCGAACAGGCGCAGTTCTTCCGGTGAATCGAACAAAAACCTTCCCCCGCCCAGCACAAGGCAAGCAGCACAGAAATCCCCCAGATTCCTGCCTTGTCAATGACAAGTGCCCTTCGTACCCTCAGATGCCGTCGAGGGTCAAGGCCTTGTCCGACCTCCGTCGGGCTAGCGGCGGCGCTCGGCCCGGCGGGCCAGCTCCTCGCGGTCGAGCCGGTCGGCCTCCGCCGGCGTCGGCGCGGAGCCGCCGTACGAGGCGGGCAGCCACCAGGCGCCGGGCGGCTGCTCCGGGTATGCGCGGATCGTCTCGTCGAGCATCTCGGCCATCGTCGAGCGCAGGACGGCGGTGGCCTCGACCGGGTCGTCGTCCGGCGTCACGGTCATCGGCGTACCGACCGTGATCGCGATCGTGCGGTGCCGGGTGAAGTCCTTCGGGTGGTCCTTGGTGAACATCCGCTGGGTGCCCCACAGGATCATCGGAATCAGCGGTACGCCGGCCTCCGCGGCCATCCGGACCGTGCCGGACTTGAACTCCTTGAGCTCGAACGACCGGCTGATCGTCGCTTCCGGAAAGACGCCGACCACCTCACCGGCGCGCAGGTGCCGCAGCGCGTGCTCGTACGACGCCGCGCCCGCGTCGCGATCGACCGGGATGTGGTGCATCCCACGCATCAGCGGCCCGGACCAGCGGTTGCGGAACAGCACCTCCTTGGCCATGAACCGGACCAGCCGCTTGCTCGGCACCGCGCCGTACCCGCCGAGGATGAAGTCGACGTAGCTGATGTGGTTCAGCGCGATCACCGCGCCGCCGGTCCGCGGGATGTTCTCGGTGCCGGCGAGCTGGAACTTCAGGTCCAGCACCTTGAAGGCAGTCTTGGCAACGCCGACGACAGGCGGATAGACAAAGTCGCGCATCCCGGAATGCTACTAAGCTGCCGGTGATAACTGGAGATCGCGGGAGCTCGCACCGTAGTGGGCTGAGAGGGCGGCTGGAGAATCCGGCGCCGCCGACCGCCGAACCTGTCCGGGTAATTCCGGCGTAGGGAGCACACAAGTGACAACTATCGGCACCGTACGACCGACTGTCACCACCGGCCCGATCTCGGGCTCCGAGAAGATCTATCGCGGCGAACTGGGCGTTCCGGCGCGCCGCGTCCATCTCACCAACGGCGAGCACTTCGACCTGTACGACACGTCCGGGCCGTACACGGACGCGACGGCGCAGATCGACGTACAGGCCGGTCTGCCCGCGCTCCGGCGCGAGTGGATCGCCGGGCGGGAGAACCTGACCCAGCTCGCGCACGCGCGCGCCGGCACCATCACCGAGGAGATGCGGTATGTCGCGCTCCGGGAGAACATGGATCCGGAGTTCGTCCGGTCCGAGGTGGCGCGCGGCCGAGCCGTGATCCCGGTCAACCGCCGGCACCCGGAGAGCGAGCCGACCATCATCGGCAAGAAGTTCCTGGTGAAGGTGAACGCGAACATCGGCAACTCCGCCGTCAGCAGTTCCATCGAGGACGAGGTCGAGAAGCTCGTCTGGGCGACCCGCTGGGGCGCCGACACCGTGATGGACCTGTCGACCGGCAAGAACATCCACGAGACCCGGGAGTGGATCCTGCGGAACTCGCCGGTGCCGATCGGGACCGTGCCGCTCTACCAGGCGCTCGAGAAGGTGAAGGGCGATCCGGCCGCGCTGAACTGGGAGGTCTACCGGGAGACGGTGATCGAGCAGTGCGAGCAGGGCGTCGACTACATGACCGTGCACGCCGGCGTACTGCTGCGCTACGTGCCGCTGACCGCGCGGCGGATCACCGGCATCGTCTCGCGCGGCGGCTCGATCATGGCGGCCTGGTGTCTCGCGCATCACCAGGAGTCTTTCCTGTACACGCATTTCGCGGAGCTCTGCGAGATCCTGCGTGAGTACGACGTGACGTTCTCGCTCGGCGACGGACTCCGGCCGGGGTGTATCGCGGATGCGAACGACGAGGCGCAGTTCGCCGAGTTGCGGACACTGGGGGAGCTCACCAAGATCGCCTGGGAGCACGACGTACAGGTGATGATCGAGGGCCCCGGGCACGTGCCGATGAACAAGATCGCCGAGAACGTGCGGCTCGAGGAAGAGCTCTGCGGCGAAGCGCCGTTCTACACCTTGGGGCCGTTGGCAACCGATGTGGCGCCGGCGTACGACCACATCACCAGCGCGATCGGCGCGGCGCAGATCGGCTGGCTCGGTACGGCGATGCTCTGCTACGTCACGCCGAAGGAGCACCTCGGGCTGCCGGATCGCGATGACGTCAAGACCGGGGTGATCACCTACAAGATCGCTGCCCATGCCGCCGATCTGGCCAAGGGACACCCGGGAGCGCAGGCCTGGGACGACGCGTTGTCCACGGCAAGGTTCGAGTTCCGCTGGGAGGATCAGTTCAACCTCTCGCTGGACCCGGACACCGCGCGGTCGTACCACGACGAGACGTTGCCGGCCGAGCCGGCCAAGACCGCGCACTTCTGCTCGATGTGCGGGCCGAAGTTCTGCTCGATGCGAATCACCGCCGACATTCGCGCGTACGCCGAGGAGCACGGACTGACGTCGACCGAGGCGATCGAGGCCGGCTTCAACGAAATGTCCGAGACCTTCAAGGCAGGAGACGGCAAGCTCTACCTGCCGCTCGCCGACTGATCTGAACGCTCCCGGCGGGCTTCCCGCCCGCCGGGAGCCGTGAACCGGTTTGGCAACTTCACGCGGAGTGAAATTCGCGAAGGTGTCGAGATGCCGAAGTGGCCGGATTGAGCGGAGAATTGGGAATCAGCTGTCCTGCGGGGTGATCACCGAGAGTGATGGGGTGAACCGATTCAGGTTTTTGCCTTCACTCAGCGTGAATAAGACTGTAGCCTTAACTCCGTTGGAAGGAGGTGCGAGACAGTGGTCTTCGTTCTCACGGTAGATCAGCGAGGCAGCCGAGTCAGCGGCGATCTCGTACCCGAGCTACTCACCGATCTGAACCGCAGGCCCCGGCGTACCGGGCTGCTCCGCAAGTTCGAGCGGACCGCCGGCGACGAGGTGCAGGGAGTGCTTTCGGAGGCCAGGGCAACCATCGACCTGATCGTCGAGCTGCTCCGCCTGGACGCCTGGTACGTCGGGCTCGGGATCGGCGAGGTGGCCGAGCCGCTGCCGCGCAGTACCCGGGCCGGGAACGGTGACGCGTTCGTCTACGCCCGCGAGGCGGTGACGAAGGCGAAGTCGAGTCCGCATCACGTCAACGTGTGCGGACCGGACGACCGGCTCGCCGAGCAGGTGGAAACGGTGCTGTGGCTCATGGCCTCGGTGCTGCGCCGCCGGAGCGAGCGGGGCTGGGCTGTTGCCGACCTGCTGGCCGAGGGACTGACACGACGGGAGATCGGCGTGAAACTGGGGATCAGCCAATCTGCGGTGACGCAACGAGCTCAGGCGGCCGGAGTGGTCGAGGAGCAGCGTGGTCGGTTGCTGGCGTCGGAGTTGCTCGAGCTCGGGACCGCTGCGTGACGGCACTCGTCCTGGCACTCACAGCCGGCGGCCTGCTGTTCGCCGTACTGGCTTGGGTGCCGAAGGCCGAAGGCGCCACGCTGGAGATCGTGCTCAGCGGCCTCATGCTGGCCTGCGGCGTCGCTGTCGGCCTACTGCTGCTCTCGACCGACGGTGTGGCGTCGTGGCCCGAGCGCTGGTGGAATGTGCTGCTCCTGCTGGCCGGAGGGCTCGCAGTGACCGGTGGCGGCCCGCTGACGACCTCTGTGCTCGCGCTGGTCGACCGGGGCAACACTCGGGCGCAGTCGACGCAGAAGGCCGGTGAGGTCCTGCGCGGCGGCGCTCTGATCGGTTCGCTCGAGCGTGGCGCGATCTTCGCGGCCCTGGTGGCCGGCTGGCCGGAGGGGCTGGCCATCGTGCTGGCGATCAAGGGACTGGCCCGCTATCCAGAGCTCCGCAGTCCGGACCAGCCCGCGTCCGTCACGCCGCAGGCGGTCGCGGAGCGCTTCATCATCGGCACCTTCACCAGTGTGCTCTGGTCGGTGACCTGCGCCGCCTTCGTGCTGTCGCACTAGCTCAGGTGCTGACGACGATGTCGTTGACGATCTTGTCGTGCCAGGTCTGCTGCTTCTCGTCCCACAACGGCCAGATGACGTTGAGGAAGCAGACGTAGTTGAGCACGATGGCGAGGACCTCGCGGCCGAGGTTTGGGCCGAAACCGATCAACTCACCGGTCTGAAGGCTGATCACGCGGGTCCCGGTCATCTTCTTGCCGAGCGACTGGCCGGTGCGGCCCTGCTGCAGCACGCGGTTCAGGAACCAGATCACCCAGCTGCCCGCGATACCCAGGGTCAGCGGCGCTCCGGCCGCGTCCGACGTGTGCATCGCGATGGTCGCGATCAGGCCGATACCCAGCGGCAGGCTCTGGAGAACGCCGTCGATCAGCGATGCGCCCACCCGTGTCGTGTAGCCGGCCGGCTGACCGGGCAGTGCGTAGCGGTAGCTGCCCTGGCCCGAGGAGCCTTGCGAATAAGGGTTGTAGCCGGGCTGGATCTGTCCGGCCGGGTGGAACCCGCCCCCGGGCTGCCCCGGCGGGTACTGGTTCGGCTGGCCAGGCGGGTACTGACCGGGCTGACCGGGCGGCGTGGGCCCGTCGTACGGGCCGGACGGAGGGGTGGTCACCTGGGTTCCTCTCTGGTGCTCTGTTGCGGACTGGAGAGCAGGTTACTGTGGTGCGGTGAGTCAAGGCGTCGTACTTCGTCCCGCGGGACCGGTCGTGCCGGTCGACCGCCGGGTGCAGGGTCTCGCGGTGGTCGGTGTCGGCGGCTTCGCGCTCGCCGGTGTCTATCAGCTGACCGGCCTCGGTATCCCGTGCCTGCTGCACGCCACCACCGGTCTGAACTGTCCGCTCTGCGGATCGACCCGGATGGCCGCGGCCTTGCTCCGTGGCGATCTGAACGCCGCCTGGCACTTCAACCCCGTCGTACTGGTGCTGGGGCCGCTGATCGGGCTGGCCGTCGGCTACCAGGTGCTGGCGTGGGCTCTGGAGGCCCTGCGGCTGGTTCGGCTGCCGCGGCTGACCATGAGTCCGCGGCTGGTCGACTGGCTGACCAAGGGCGTCATCGCCCTGCTGATCGTGTACGGCGTCGCACGCAACCTCAACTGAGTGTCGCCGGGTAGCAAGGAGCTACCCGGCGACAGTCGAGCGTGAACGTCAGCGGCCGACGAGACCGGTGGCGTACGAGATGATGCCGATGACGAAGGCGACAATGCCGCCGATCCAGGCGACCTTGGCCAGCGTGTCCGACTGGCCATGCTCGCGGTACTTGCTCTGCGCGAACAGACCCAGGCCGATCGCGGCCGGGGAGCAGCAGAACCAGCAGACGATGCCGATGATCGACAGGATCATCGGGGTGTTGCTGGGTGCGGCCTGGGCGCCGTAGCCGTAGCCGCCGTTCTGGCCGCCCGGGTAGGCGCCGTAGCCGCCGGCCGCCGGCTGACCCGGCTGCTGGCCGTAGCCCGGCTGGCCCGGCTGCTGACCGTAGCCGGGCTGCTGGCCGTAGCCGGGCTGCTGCTGCCCATAACCGGGCTGCTGCGGCTGCCCGTACTGTCCGGGCTGGCCGGGGTACGCACCAGGCTGCTGCTGGCCGTAGCCAGGCTGGCCGTACTGCCCCGGCTGGCCGCCCGGAGTCTGGCCAGGGGTGTCCTGGGGGTCGTTCTGGTCATCGCCGGGAGGCGTCGGAGTGCTCACCACAGTCCCTTCTGAGACATCGAAGAATCCCCGAAGCCTATCTGGGCCACGGGTTCAGGGTCACGTACCCTCGCCGTCGAAGGCGCGGACACGGTGCCCGGACTCAGCCGAAGCGGCCGGTGATGTAGTCCTCGGTGGCCTTTTCGGTGGGGTTGGAGAAGATCGCCTTGGTGGCGCCCATCTCGATCAGGCGACCGGGTTTGCCGGTCGCGGCCAGGTTGAAGAAGGCCGTCTGGTCGGAGACGCGAGCCGCCTGCTGCATGTTGTGCGTGACGATCACCACGGTGAAGCGGTCCTTGAGCTTCTCGATCAGGTCCTCGATCGCCAGCGTGGAGATCGGGTCCAGGGCCGAGCATGGCTCGTCCATCAGGATCACCTCGGGCTCGACCGCGATCGCCCGGGCGATGCACAGCCGCTGCTGCTGACCACCGGACAGACCGGCGCCCGGCTTGTCGAGGCGGTCCTTGACCTCGTTCCACAGGTTGGCACCCTGCAACGACGCCTCGACCACCTCGGCGAGCTTCTTGCGGTCCTTGACGCCGTTCAGCTTCAGGCCGCTCGCCACGTTGTCGAAGATCGACATCGTCGGGAACGGGTTCGGGCGCTGGAACACCATGCCGACAACCCGCCGTACGGCGACCGGATCGACACCGGTGGCGTACAGGTCCTGCTGGTCCAGCAGCACCTTGCCCTCGACGCGAGCCCCCGGAATCACCTCGTGCATCCGGTTCAGCGTGCGCAGGTAGGTGGATTTGCCGCAGCCGGACGGGCCGATGAACGCCGTCACCGAGCGGGGCTCGATGGTCATCGACACATCCTCGACGGCCTTGAAATCGCCGTAGTAGACGTTGAGGCCGCTGACCTCGATGCGCTTAGCCATATCGACTCAGAACCTCTCTGACTATTTCGACTTGATGGCGCTGAACCGGGCAACCACCCGGGCCAGCACGTTGAGGGCAAGAACGAGCAGGATCAGGGTCAGCGCGGCCGCCCAGACCCGGTCCGCGGCCGGCTGCAAAGCCAGTTCGGTGCGGTCCTGGTTGATCATCGTCGGCAGCGCGCCCATGAAGCCGTCGAACGGATTCAGGTTGATGTTCTTGGAATAGCCGACCAGGATCAGCAGCGGCGCGGTCTCACCCATCACCCGCGCCAGGCCGAGCATCACGCCGGTGACGATGCCGCCGAACGCGGTCGGCACGACCACCTTCAGAATCGTCTTCCACTTCGGCACCCCGAGCGCGTACGACGCCTCCCGGAGCTCGTCGGGGACCAGCTTGAGCATCTCCTCGGTCGACCGCAGAACGACGGGCAGCATCAGCAGCACCAGTGCGAGCGAGACCGCGAACCCGACCCGGTTGAAGCCCAGGATCGTGATCCAGACCGCGTAGATGAACAGCGCGGCGACGATCGACGGGACACCGGTCAGGATGTCGACCATGAAGCTGACCGCGCGCGCGGCCTTGGTGCCCTTGCCGTACTCGACCAGGTAGACCGCGCCGAGCACCGCGATCGGTACGGCGATCAGTGCCGTCAGCAACGACATGATCAGCGTGCCCATGATCGCGTGGTACGCACCACCGCCTTCGCGGCGAACGGTGACACCGCGCTGCGACTGACTCCACCAGTCCGCACTCGCGAGCAGGTGATATCCCTTGCTGACAACGGTCCAGAGGATCCACACCAGCGGGATCAGTGCGATGACGAAGGCCGCCACGATCAGTACGGTCGCCAGCACGTTCTTGAACGCGCGGGCCCCGGACTTGCCGGTCAGGTCCAGTTGCTTCCCGTCGTACGCCGGCTTGTTCTCGACGATGGTCGTCATACGGACGCTCCTTCGGTGGCGCGGCGGTTGCGGCGCGGGCGCTTGGCCCCGGGGGCGCTGCGGGCGACGATCAGGCGGGCCGCGGAGTTGACCAGGAACGTCACCACGAACAGCACCAGGCCGGCCGCGATGAAGGCGCCGGTCTTCTCCGGGGAGTCGAACTCGGCGGCGTTGTTGGCGATCTTCGACGCGAAGGTTTCACCACCGGCGAAGATCGACGAGATCCACGGGTCGTTGCCGTTGGGCACGGTGAGGATGATCATCACGGCGACCGTTTCGCCGAGCGCGCGGCCGAGACCGAGCATCGCGGCGCTGGTGACGCCGGAGCGCCCGTACGGCAGGACTGCCATCCGGATCATCTCCCACTTGGTGGAGCCCAGCGCCAGGGCGCCTTCGCGGTGCGCGATCGGCGTCTGCGCGAAGATCTCGCGGCTGATCGCGGTGACCACCGGCAGGATCATGATCGCCAGCACCACCGACACGGTGAAGATGACGCCGACGTTGTCGCCGATCGGCTTGTCGAACAAGGGGATCCAGCCGAGGGCGTCGGACAGGCCGTTGATCACCGGCAGCAGGATCGGGGCGAAGAACAGGATGCCCCACAGGCCGTACACGATCGACGGCACCGCGGCGAGCAGGTCGACCGCGTGCGCGACCGGCGTCGCGAGTCGCTTCGGAGCGTAGTACGTGACGAAGAGCGCGACCCCGATCGCGATCGGTACGGCGATCAGCATCGCGATGATCGAGCTGATCACCGTGGTGTAGAAGAGCGCCGCGATCCCGAACCGGGGCTCGGCGCCACCCGGCTCCCAGACCCGGGAGAACAGGAAGCTGGTGTGGTTGTCGGCCAGCGACGGGATCGCCAGCGCCAGCAGGAAGATGCCGACGAACGCCACGATGACGACCACCAGGGCACCGGAGCCGTGCGCCAGGCCGCTGAACAACCGGTCGCCGAGATGACCGACCGGGCCGAGCTCGAGCTTCGGTCCGGTCTCGCCGGTCGCCGTACCGGTGGGCTTGTCGCCCACGTGCTCCTCGGCGAGGGCGTCGAAGTGAAGGGCCGGGCCGCTCGGCCCGACGATCAGATCCTCGATCTGGGGTTCTGCTCCGGCGGCTGCCGGATCCGCCGGCCGGTCGGGCGGTGCCGTGCCGTCTGGACTACTCATCGATGGTGCTCCAAGCGCCGTGGTCGTGGGCTGCGGGGTTGGGGTCCGACGAGGCGAAGCCCCGGCCGTCCAGAAGCGGACCGGCCGGGGCTTGCATCACTGCTGGTACGACGTCTGATCGGCCGGGTCAGCTGATCGTCTGGATGGCCGCGTCGACCTTGGTCCGGATCTCCTCCGGCAGCGGCGCGTAGTTGAGCTCGGTCAGCGCACCCTGGCCGTCCTTGCCGGCGAAGTAGCTCAGGAAGCTCTTCACCAGCGCGGTCTTCTCGGCCGGCAGGCCCTTGCTGCAGGCGATCTCGTAGGTGACCAGGATGATCGGGTAGGCGCCCGCCTCCTTGGTCGCGTAGTCCAGCTTCAGCGCCAGGTCGGACCCGGTGCCGGCCGGCTTCGCGGCGGCCAGCGCCTTACCGGCGGACTCGGCGGTCAGCTCGACCGGCGTCCCCGACCCGTTGTCGATCTGCGCGACGCCGAGCTTGTTGTCGACGGCGTACGACCACTCGACGTACGTGATCGAGTTCTTGGTGCTCTTGACGCCCTCGGCGACACCCGCCGACTTCTCCTTGCCCGCACCGGTGCCGGTCCACTTCTTGGCCGGCTCACCCTTCCAGGCGCCACCACCGGCGGCCTTCAGGTACTTGGTGAAGTTCTCCGTGGTGCCGGACTCGTCCGAACGGAAGAACACCGAGATCGGGGCCGACGGCAACGTCACGCCCGCGTTCAGCTTGGCGATCGCCGGGTCGTTCCAGGTCTTGACGTCACCCTGGAAGATCTTGGCCGCCGTTGCACCGTCCAGCACCAGCTTCTGCAGGCCGTCCACGTTGTAGGCGATCGCGACCGGGCCGATCACCATCGGCAGGTTCAGCGCCGGGTTGTTCGCGCACCGCTTCGTGGCCTGCGCGGCCTCCGGCTCGCCGCCGTCCTTGGACTCGGTCTTGAGCGCCGAGTCCGACCCGGCGAAGTCCACCTGGCTGGCGTTGAACTGCTTGATCCCCGCACCGGAGCCGGTCGGGTTGTAGTTCACCGTGACCTTGTCGCAGGTCTCGTTGTACTTGCTGATGACCTCTTCGATCGCGTTCTTCTGCGCCGAGGAGCCCTCGGCGTTCAGCGTGCCCTGCGGGCAGTCGGTCGCGCCGGTCGAGGACGAACCCGTGCTCGGGTCCGAGGAGCCGGTCGGCTCCGGGTCACTGCCACAGGCGCTCAGAGCGAGCACACCGAGGGATGCCACGGCGACGGAGCCGACGCGGAGCAGGCGATTCACGAACACGAGAGTGTTGCCCTTCTGCGGGAATCAAGACTTCTGAACTTCCACAGACGGTAGGGAGACGAAGTGACTGCCCGGCCCGTCGCCGGTGAACGACCGGTGAACGGTTCCGGCACCGTAAACGACGCCCCGCGTGCCACCAGGCGGCCATCAGGTGAACTGAGTGAGCACTCGTAACTCTCCGTAGATCAAGACGGGCGTGTGCTCACGTTCCAGTAACGCTCAGCGCACTGTGAGGGTGAACTCACGGCTGATCGTCGGCTCGATCGGCAGTCCGCCGACAGCGAGCCGAGGGACCGCGATCCGGTAACGGGTTTTGGTTCCGCGCCCGGCGGCCCGAATCGCCACCGTCGCCTTGCCGTTGGTGAGTTGCACGGTCCGCGCCGTCCGCCAGCTCGTGCCGTTCCAGGCTTGCAGGGTGACCTTGGTCGTCACCCAGGGCCGCGAGTCGACGACCAAGTTGACGGTCTGGCCCACCTGGGCGGTCGGTCGGTTGAACCCTGCGGTCGCGATGTAGGCCCGCGTCTTCACCAGCCGCGCACTGGTTGAAGCCGGTGTCGAGACGATCCACTCGCTCTGATCCGGGTAGTTCTTCGAGCTCGGTACGTTCAGCCGGTACTCCTGCCCGCCGCGTGCGCGCGTCCCTCCCTGCACCACACCGGAAGTACCGGACTCCATCCGCGAGATGTAACCCCACGGTTGCTTGGCGTTGGCTCGTCCCTCCAGCGTGGCCGGGATACCGAACGTCCTCGGCTTACAGCTCGGTGTCATCGGCAGGCAGATCGGCGTGCTGACCGTCGCCAGGATCGTCTCGCTCCAGCTGTACTCGTCCATGGTCGGAACAAAGGTGTAGCGAATAGTCATCGTGCTGAACACGAGCCGCCGCTTCGATTCCTGCTTGCCCCACTCGTTCTGCGCAGTGACCCGGATCGGGTACGGCCGAGGGCGCGGCGGTACGACGGCACTCGTCGTACCGACCTGAGCCGCGAACCACTCCATCGTTCCGCCGGCCGACTCGGTCGGGGACCAGACCACCGGTCCGACCGCCTTGTCCGTCGGAAGGTCGAGCGGATCGCCGGGAGTGGTCTCTTCGGGCGCCGAGGCGTTCGTCCAGTCGACCTGCAGCGATCCGTCCGGGCGCGGCACCGCGCCCTTCAAAGTCGGTGCTGCCGGGCCGGTAGTGTCGAACCAGGGCGAGAAGACCGGAGAACTCTCAACACCGTCAGCGCCGACCGCCGTCACCTGGATCCGGGCAACCTTGTTCAGTCTGAAGTAGACAACCGCAGTACGCGCGATGTCGTTAGGCTGATCCGCAGGTACTTGAACCAGACGCTCAAGGGTCGGCCAGTCCTGGTACTCGACCCGCACCTGATTCGCTTCGCCATTGTCCTTCCAAGTCAGCCGCACCTTGGTGGGCGCAGCCGGATCCACCCAACCGACCTGCAGGTCGGTAGGCGCCTCCGGCGCCGCGGCCCAAGCAGGCGTGGACAGACCCGCGGTCAGCAGTACGGCGGACGCCGTACCGGCAACGAATTTGCGCATGTCAGACCACCGTCAGGGTGAAGGTATCGCTGGTGCTGAGCTCGACCGGCAGGCCGTTGACCTTCACCGGCGGAGTGACGATGCGGTACTTCTGCGTCGTCCCACGGCCCGCGGCGCGGATCGCGAGGTCTGCCGTGCCCTTGCTGCCGAGCTGGATGGCTCGGACGTAACGCCACTGTTTGCCGTCCCACTTGTGCAGCGCGGCCTTCAGCGGAAGGCCGGGCAGAGCCTTGACCGTCCGGTGCACTGTCACGCCCACCTGTGCCGTGGCCCAGGGATATCCGAACTGGATCTCCGAGTACTTCCGCACGAACTTCGCTGCCGTTGAGGCAGGTGGTGTGACCAAGGTGACGTCGCCGCGGTACGTCTCGGTCGCAGGGACCCACAGCCGGTACTCCTGGCCGCCGGACCTGCCGCCGGGGGCTTGGAAGAGCTTGCCATCGGTCTGGCCGGCGTTCTCGCCGACCTTCTTCCACGGACTCGAGCTGTTCGGGCGAGCGTGGACCTCGATCCCGAACACCTCCCCTTTGAGGATCTCGGGGTAGCGAGCCACCATCTTGGTGTCGAAGGAGGTCCGGTCCCAGAGCTGCCGTCCGTAGGTCGTCGCGGTCACGCCCAGGGTTCCCACCCGCACGGTCTGGTACTCGCCGGCCGGAGACTGTCCCCACTCGTTACCCGACGAGAGCTTGATCGTCAGGGGCCCCGGGCGGACCGGGATATCGGAGGGCGAAACGGTGCCTCGCGTCACGAACTCCGTCTGCTGCCCTGCGGCCGGTCCGGTCACGGCGGCCTTCAACCAGGTGCCGGTTGGCTGGTCGAGCGGATCGTTCGGGGTCTCGTCCACGAAGGGATCCCGCCCCCACCACACACGGACCGAAGTGGTGGACAGCGACTGGGCTTTGTTGACGCGCAGTTGGGGCATGCGGTGAGTGTCGAAGAGGGCGCTGCGCGCCGACTCGCTCATCTCGCCGTCTGCCCCTGTCGTGCGCACCGCGATCTGCACCTTGGGCGCCTCGCTGAACACCCTGGGGTCGAGCAGGAGCTCGTTCGGCGCATCGGCCGTCGTTACGGCGAGCCGGTATCCAGCATCCGGAATGGAGGCTGCGACGCTGTTGGCCTCGCCGTTGTCCTTCCAGGTGACGCGGACCTTCCCGTCGTCGGTCCAGGAGACCTGTACGTCGGTCGGCGCGGCCGGGGCGGCGGCCCAGGCCGGGGTGACCAAGGTGGTGGCGAACAGGGCGGCGGCGGCGCCGAGGGCGGTGATCTTGCGCATGTGCTGGGTTCCTAGCGGACGGTGAGAGTGAACGGGGAGCTGGTGCTGGCCTCGATCGGGAGGCCGTTGAGCATCAGCTTGGGGGTGAGGATGCGGTACCTCGTGGTGGTGCCGCGGCCGGCGGCGCGGATGGCGATGTCGGCGTGGCCCTTGGCCAAACGCACCTCGCGGAGGTAGCGCCACTGCTTGCCGTCCCAACGCTGCAGGGCGGCCTTCATGTCGACCTGCGGGGACAACTGCACGATCAGCTTGACGGTGGCGCTCACCGGCGCCGAAGCGGGGAAGAAGCCGGTCTTGCCGAAGTTCGCCGTGGTCAGCGAGGCCTTCGGTGCGGTGGAGGCGGGCCGCATCACGACGATCGGGATGTCGCCCGACCAGGAGTTGTTGTACGGCGGGACGAAGGTCCGGTACTGCCGTCCGCCTACGGCGGATGCCTCGGTGAAGAACGGTTCGCCTGGCCGGCCGGCGTTGCGGCCGATCTTCGTCCAGGGCGCGGAACTGTTCGGCCGCGCCTGGATCTCCACCTCGACGGTGTTGTTGCTCGGATCGCGGTCCTCGACGCAGTTGCATTGGTAGCGCAGCGTGCTGAAGGTCATCACCCTGCGGCCGTAGGCCTGCCGTGCGACGACCGGCGTCTCGATGCGCGTGATGCCGACCCGCACGAACGGTCCGGTCGCGGCCGACGTACCCCATTCGTTGCCTGCGGCGAGCGTGATCGTCGACAACGGTGCCGGGGCCGGTACGTCGAAGGCGGTGTTGTTCTCGAACGGCAGCGCATACTCCTGCTTGGGCCCGCCCGCAGGCCCGGTGACGACGGCCTTGAACCACTCGGCCTCGGGCCGATCCAGCGGATCCTTGTAGTCGATGCGTTCTTCCCGGTACCACCACAGCCGCACCGACAGATCGGGGCGCATGCTCGCGCTACGCATCTCGGGCCGGACCGGCCGCCGAGTGTCGAACTTCGGACTCTGGCCCCACCCGCTCAGGTATCCGTCGGACCTCTTCGACAAGACGATGATCCGAGCATCGTCGGTCTCCACGAAGTCCTTCGACAGCAGCACCTCGTTGGGCTCATCGGCCTCTTGCGTGTCGACCTCGGTCCCGTTGCCCACTCCGACGTGCTTACGGATCACATTCGCTTCGCCGTTGTCCTGCCAGGTCACTCGAATCTGGTCGCCCACCCAGGAGACCTGCACATTCGTCGGAACAGTGGGCTCCACAGCCCAAGCAGGAGTGGCCAGACCAGCCGTCAGCAGTACGACGGCAGCAGTCGTGGCTGCGAGTTTGCGCATGGGATCCCCAGGTGAGAACGCCCGGTGGTCACCCCTGCCGCCAGTGCGTGCCTGAAAAGTAGCGCACGCACTGGCGCGTGATGCAAGTCGAAGCCGTTGCAGCTTCGTGCAATCAGCCGATGGTGATGGGGAAGGCCGAGCTGGTGGTGGGGCTCAGGGTGAGGCCGTTGACGGTCACGGCGGGGAGGGCGATGCGATAGCTGAAGGAGCCGACGTCGTTGCCGACGTTCGCGTGCGTGAGCATGGAGCCATTGGTGAACTGGACCGGGAACACGGTGTTCCACTTGCCCTTGAGCAGGACTTGGAGGGAGCCGCGGACGGTGGCGGCGGGCTGGATCTTCGCCCACACATCCACCTTGGCGTGGCGGGCGGGGTGAGCAGGGGTGAAGCCCTTGCTGACGAACTTGATCAGGGTCTTGGAGGACCTGGCCGAAGTGGATGTGGCCGGGGTCAACGCGATGACGTTGCCGCTGACAACCTTCCGGGCCGGAACCCAGAGCCGGTACTCACGGTTGCCGAGCGAGGCGATTCCGGTGTCGAAGGCGGTCGTGGTGTTGCCGGCGTACCGGCCGTAGGTCTTCCAGGCGTCGGTGGTCTTGGCGCGGGCCTGGAGCTCGACGGGGATGCCGCTGGCGCGCTCTTCGCGGCCTTCGCTGGTGAACAGGTCGAGGGTGCTCTTGATCCCAAGTCGCGTCGAGTACACCGCGCTCGCCGGGACGCTGATGCCGGCCCCGAGGGTGCCGACCCGCACGATCCTGGTGTCCGGAGTCTCGCCCCACTCATTGGTGGAGATCAGCCGGATGGCGGCGGGACGCGCTTGCGGCGGCAGCGAGGCCGACGTCTGCCGGGGGTCGAAGGTGATGGTCTCCGTGGCGGTGCCTGGCAGGTCCACGACAGCCTTGACGGTGGGGCTGTACGGGAGGTCCAGTGCATCCCCCGGCGTGCTGTCCGCGAGCGGGTCCTTCGTCCAGAACACGTTGATGATCAGCCTGCTGATCAGTTCGGCGTCCTGGAGGCCCGGTGCCGCAGGGCGGCGGGTGTCGAACCACTCGGTCGGAGCGGCCGTGGTGAGATCGTCGCCGCTGGTGACGAGCAGCCGCACCCGATCCGCGGCCTGGAGCTTGGCCGGGAGGACGACCTCGTTGCCTTCGGCAGCGGTCACCGACTTCAGGACCTCGATCCGGTGCGGGTTCTGGTACTCGACCCGGACGGTGTTGGCCTCGCCGAGGTCGCTCCACGACAGCCGGATGTCTCGCTCGGCGGTCCAGCCGACGGAGACGTCGGTCGGTGCATCCTGTGCCGTGGCCCAGGCAGGTGCCTGCAGACCGGCAGTCAGTACGGCGGCCGCGGCCGCGGTGATGGCGAATCTACGCATGTGGGTTCCCTGGTGAGAGCGCACGGCGGTCAGCGCACGGTGAGCGTGAAGGCGGAGCTTGTCGTGGCGCTGACGGTCAGGCCGTTGACGACTACCGCGGGGACGGTGATGCGGTAGCGGGCGGAGCCGGGCTCGTCGCCGGCGCCGCCGTGCTGGAGGGCGTAGCCCTTGGTGAACTGGAGGGGGCCGGCGTCGAACCAGGTGCGGCCGTCCCAGAACTGGAGGCGGGCCTTCACCGTGGAGGCGGGCTGGATCCGTGCGGACAGGTCAACGTTGGCGCCGACACGGGCGGTGGACGGTGAGAAGCCGGCCGAGAGGAACTTGGCCAAGGTGATCGACGACTTGGCGGACGTGGACGTGGCCGGGGTCAGCGCGATGACGTTGGTGGCAACGATCTTGCGGGCCGGGACGAGCAGGCGGTACTGACGGTTGCCGAGGGCAGCGATTCCGGTGTCGAACGCAGCCGTCGTGTTGCCGGCGTACCGGCCGTAGGTCTTCCAGGCGTCGGCGGTCTTGGCGCGGGCCTGGAGCTCGACGGGGATGCCGCTGGCGCGCTCTTCGCGGCCTTCGCTGGTGAACAGGTCGAGGGTGCTCTTGATGGCGAGCCGGGAGCTGTAGACGGCGCGGGCCGGCACGGTGATCCCGGCGCCCATGGTGCCCAGACGGACGACCTTGGCGCTCTGTGCGCTCTCGCCCCACTCGTTGACGGCGCTCAGCCGGATCGCCGCGGGCCGGGCCTGCGCCGGTACGACGCCGGAGGTCGCGCCGGCGGCGAAGTCGTGGCGGCCGATAGCGGTGCCGGGGAGGTCGATGTTCGCCCTGACCGCTCCGGTGCCGGGCAGGTCGAGCGGATCGCCCGGCGTCTGGTCGGCCACGGCAGCCAGCGTCCAGGTGAGCGAGGTCGTCAGGTTCGCGGCCAGGTTGGCGTCCTGCAGGACCGGTACGGCGGGGCGCCGGGTGTCGAAGACCGGCGTCGCGGCGCCGTCGCTGACCTCGCTGCCGACGACGGACTTGATGATCAGCCGGACCTTGTCCGAGGCGGCCAGCGGGTTGGCCAGCGAGGCGACATTGCCGTCCTCGCCGGTGACCGAGGCGATCAGCGTGGGCGTGCCGCCGTCGTACTCGGCGAAGATCTGGTTGGCCTCGCCGGCGTCGCTCCATTTCAGGTTGACCCGCTCGGCGACCCAGCTGACGGTCACGTCGGTCGGTACGTCGGGGGCGGCGGCGAAGGCGGGGGTCTGGAGACCGGCGGCGAGGGCGGCGACGGCGGTCGCGGCGAGGGCGAATCTACGCATGGTGAACCTTTCGAAACGAGTTCACCGCCACGGCGCAGTGGCTGCCGTGGCGGTGAATGTGCTGAAGAGTGACTACTTGACGGTGAGGTTGTAGGCAGGGCTCGTGTTGGCCAGGACGGTCAGGCCGTTGACGACGACGGTGGGTGCGATGACGCGGACCCGGACGGTGTAGCGCTCCGTCTCGATGTCACCGCGCTCGACGTACGATCCCTTGGTGAGCGGCAGGTCGCCGAGGGCGATCCACTTGCTGCCGGTCCAGCCCTGCAGCTGCGCCTTGACCGAGACGGCCGGCAGGATCTTCACCGAGAAGGTCGAGCGGGCGCCGACCCGGACGACCGACGGGCTGAAGCCGCCGGTGCCGAACTTGACGTAGGTCTTGGAGGACTTGACCGAGGTCGAGGTGGCCGGGGTCAGCACGATGACGTTGCTGGTAGCAACCTTCCGGGCCGGGACCCAGAGCCGGTACTGACGGTTGCCGAGGGCAGCGATTCCGGTGTCGAAGGCGGCGGTGGTGTTGCCGTCGTACCGGCCGTAGGTCTTGAAGGCGTCGGTGGTCTTGGCGCGGGCCTGGAGCTCGACCTTGATCCCGCTCGCCCGCTCCTCGCGGCCCGGGCTGGTGAACAGGTCCAGGGTGCTCTTGATCGGGAGGCGGTTCGAGAACTGCGCCGACGCGGGGACCGTGATCCCGGCGCCGAGCGTGCCCAGCTTGACGGTCCGGGCCCCCTTGGCCTTGCCCCACGGGCTGATCGAGGTCAGCGTGAACGTGGTCGGCCGCGGCTGCGGAGCGATCGTGGCACCATCCGTGGCGAAGCTGTAGACGCCCAGGCTCTGAGTGGTGCCGTTGGGCCGCAGCGCGGTGACCTCGATTCCCTCGTAGCCACGGGCGTCCAGCGGGTCGCCCGGCGTCGCGTCCGAGGTGGCGGGCAGTGTCCACTTGAGCTGGGTCGACAGGTTCGCCGCCAGGGTCGCGTCCTGCAGCGCCGGCGCGGCCGGCACGAAGGTGTCGAACTCGGGGGAGGGCGCCGAGGCGCTCTCGCCGTCGGCGTTGGTGGACTTGACGATCAGCTTCACCTTGTCCAGGTTCTTCGCGAGGACGCTCGCGGGGAACAGGAACTCGTTGGCCGCGGTCGAGGCGACGTCGCCGAACTTCAGCTCGTTGCCGCCCGGGAGCTGCCAGTAGACCGTGTTGGCCTCGCCGGTGTCGGTCCAGGTCAGTTTGATGTTGCTGCTGTCCGCCCAGGCGATCGTGACGCCGGTCGGTACGTCGGGAGCGGCGGCCCAGGCGGGCGCCTGCAGGCCGGCGGTGAGGGCGGCGACAGCAGCCGCCGCGAGGGCAAATTTGCGCATGTGAGTGCATCCCAGGTGAGAACGCCTGACGATCACCCCTGTCGCCAGCGCGTGGCCCGAACCGTAGCAGGCCAACGGCTCAGACCGGAAAACTTTTGCACCAACGTGCAAAGGGTCACTCAGCTGGAGAAGTCCTCCGGGGCTACGCCGTCCAGGAACTGGCGGAACCGCTCCAGCTCGGCCTGTTCCTCCTCCGGCGTCGCCACGCCGGCCTCGCGGAGAACCTCTTCGGTACAGCGGATCGGGGTGTTCAGCCGGACCGCGAGCGCCACCGAGTCACTCGGGCGCGCCGAGACCCGGGCGCCGTTGTCCAGCAGGAGCTCGGCGTAGAAGACCGCGTCCCGCAGTTCGACGATCTCGACGGCCTCCAGGCGAACGCCCCAGGCCTCGATCAGGTCCCGCATCAGGTCGTGGGTGAGCGGCCGGGATGGGCGCAGGCCCTGTTCCTCGTAGGCGATCGCGGTCGCCTCGACCGAGCCGATCGAGATCGGCAGGTAGCGGTAGCCCTCGGTCTCGCGCAGCATCATCACCGGGGCCCGGTTGGGCGATTCCATCCGGATCCCGATCAGTGTCAGTTCTCGCATCATCGTCATGGTGCGACCTCTCCTCAGACCGGCACCGGGTGGGGCGCCGGTTCCTCGGTAGGAACATACCCGTCGCTACCAGTGTCACCCGGACACCCCTGCTGCTGTGCCTGGATCGTCACCGAGCCGTGGCGCGACAGTGCTGAAAGCCGGAGCCCTACAACTCAGATCGAATCGCTTGCACGGTCAGTGACCAGCCAGCAAGGTAAGAGACAGCAAGGTGACAGTGCGTCATTGACCTGTCACCGACAATGGAATAGTCCGGTACGGCGAGAGGCTGGGGACCGATGCCGACAGGTCGGGGGACCTTTGCAGTGCGAACCATGGGGACCGAGGTGCTGATCGTGGCGCCGAACCGCCTGGTTCGCGACGGAGTGCAGACGCTGGTCGAGGAGCAGGACGGGTTCCGGGTGTCCGGCGCGGTGGAGAACATCGCGGCCGCGAGCCACGGGATTCGTTCCGGCCGGCCGGACGTGGTGCTGGTGGACACGGCGTACCACGTCGGGATCATCGGGTTGCTGCAGCTGCGGAGCGGGTACGACGGGCCCAAGGTGGTTGCCCTCGTCACCGGCGACTGTCCACCGGTGGCGCGGCTGCGCGAGTATTTCGCGGCCGGTCTGGACGGGATCGTCTCGAGCGCGGACGACATCACGGTCGGCCTGGTCGCCGTCCGGTCCGGCGCGGCGCCGGGCGGCTGGATCAGTCCGGCGATCGGTGCGGAGATCCTGCGTGATCCGCCGCGGGTCGCCGAGCCGTCGAAGAAGTTGCTCGAGGCAATCACGCCGAGCGAGTACGCCGTACTGAAGCTGGTGGCCGACGGGCACACCGACCGCGAGATCGCGGGCCGGCTGCAACGCAGTGAACGCGTGGTCAAGTACCACGTGTCGAACCTGCTCTCGAAGTTGCAGGCGCGCAATCGGGCGCATGTCGTCAACCTGGCCGTTCGATCAGGTCTGCTCACCGCCGCCTGTCCGTCCGACCAGGGCTGACGTGTCCGAACGACACGGGTCGTGCGGCTGTCCAGGCGGTTGACTCGATGGCAGGGCCGACCAGCGGCTCGGCACGTCGAAACCAGGGGAGGCGCACACCATGCGCGCAATCACGAGAATCACCGTCGGACTCGTCATGACCACCGGACTGGGATTCGCCGGTGCCTCGGTGGCCGGCGCGGACCGCGGCGACGGCCAACTGGCCTGCAACTCGGGCGAGATCTGCTTCGCGCAGAACTCCGGTGGTGGCGGCGGTCAGCGGCACTTCTTCTACGGGTCGACCAACCACGCCAACGAAGGCAACTTCTCCAACGGCGTGGTTTTCTACCACAACGCCAGCTCGATCAAGAACCGCGACACCGAGTCGCCGGTCTGCGTCACCGAGTCCGGCGACTGGGTCAACGACAGCTGGCAGTTCCCGGAGCGGTCGTCCAGCTGGTCGAACTTCGCCGAGGACCTGAACGACGAGAACGCCAGTCACAAGCGCGGTCGCTGCTGACGAACTCGCTGCGCGGGGGCGGGTCCGCCCGTCCCCGCGGTTGGCCGAAGGGGACCGTGATGCGTGCCATCGCCGTACTGAGTGTGCTGTTGATCGCGACCGGCTGTGCTGCGGAGCCGCCGTCGCGAGCGCCTGAACTACCGCCGTTGCCGGCCGGTGCCCGGCCGTTCGAGTTGTTCCGGCGGGCCGACCTGACGCAGATCGACCAAGCCGACCGCGCTCTGTTCAACGACTGCCTGGCGGACAACGGCTATCCACAAGAACGGGCCCTCGGCAACCAACCTGTCGCCGCCGTGGCCGGGCTGTCGCGACCGCCGATCAGCCCGCGCACCGAGGCCGAGGCGCGAAAGTACGGATTCGGTACGGCGTTACCCGCGGAGCCGGCCGCGATCGACCGCAAGGACCCGGCGTTCTTCGCCGTCGCCGGCCGCTGCGAGACCACGGCCCGATCGGCCCTCGGCGTACCGATCGAGGTGGCAGGGTTGCGGGATCGCTATGCACAGCTGGGGAATGCGCTGGTTCAGGAGCGGGCTCGGAAGGTTGAGACGATTCTTGTCGCCCATAGCAAGAAGCTGGCCGCCTGCCTGGCCGGTCGGGGACATCGGTTGCAGACCGGAGCGACCTTCAGTGCTCGTGGTGACCTGAAGCAGTTTGGTGTCGCGCTTGGTACGCACACACCGGCGAAGCCGCTTGCGGTACGCCGTCCGGACGGATTGCCGGCCGAGGTGCAGATCAAGCCGGCGGTACCTGCGCGCGAGTACCGGCCGAGCAAGGCCGAAGCTGCGTTCGCGGTCAGTTTCGTTCGCTGCGGCCGGCAGAGCGGACTGTTCGCGGCCATCGATCGCGACGAGAGGGCCATCGAGCAACAGATCGTAGAGCGGCATGTCGCGGAGTTCAGCGGGCTGAACCCGCAGATCGAGGCGATGGCGGCGAAGGCGCGTGAGGTGCTCAGGGGGCGCTGAAGCGCTCGTAGATCAGGCGGCCGTTAGCCAGCCGGTGCGCAACCAGGAAGGCGCCGGGGGAGAACTTGCCGACCTTCAGCCCCAGCTCCCGCTGCAGAGCAGGGAGCACCGGTCGGTGGGAGCACACGACCGTCACGCGGCCCGGCCGCCAGGCGCGGTCCCGCAGACCACGCAGGCCGTGCGGATCAGCGTCGTACCCACGCTCGGAGATCTCCGGCCAGAGGTGCAGCTTCCGGTCGATCGCCTCGGCGTACGGACTCAGGGTGGCGGTGCAGCGCTCGGCGTCGCTGCTGATCAGCCGGTCGGCACCAAGAGCAGCCAGTACTTCGCTCAGTCGGCCGGCGACCGCCGTACCGGTCGAGTTGAGTGGACGGAGTGTGTCCTTGCCGTCCCAGTCCTTGCGTTTCACCGCCTCTGCGTGCCGGACCAGCACCAGCGTGGCCTCGACGGGCGCCACCTTGTCCAGAGCGTCCAAGATGTCCACGTCGCGCGGATAGCTCAGCCGTGAGCGCGCCTTGTCCACCGGCAACCAGTCGATCTTGTCGACCTCGTCGTTCGGCTCGAAGTCGGTGCCACCGGTTGCTACGGCGGACCAGTAGTGCACCAGCTTCTCCGCCGTGGCGCCGTTCTTGCGGATCGGATAGCGCTGCACGCCGAGCGGCGCACCGAGAACAACCTGTACGCCGGTCTCCTCCTCGATCTCGCGTCGTGCGGCGAGCAGGACATGCTCGTGCTGGGTGAGCTTGCCCTTCGGGAGGGACCAGTCGTCGTACCGAGGGCGGTGCACGAGCAGCACCTGACGGGTGCCGTGGCGCTCCCGCCAAACGACACCACCCGCGGCGATGACCGTCGCCGGGTTGCTCATATCTTCAGCCTAGGTAATCGGATCGGCGGTTCTGCGGCGGCCACGCGTGGCGATCAGCTTTTCTTGCAGGTCGCGGAGCGGTTCACCGTCCGGCCCGATCAGTCTGGCTTCCCAGGTGTTGTCCGGCTGCAGCCACCACGACTGGGTGCCCTCGTCCAGCGCCAGGTCGAACATCTCCCGGACCTCACCGATGTGGTCGGGTTCCTTGAGCTGCACGAGCACCTCGACCCGGCGGTCCAGGTTGCGGTGCATCAGGTCGGCCGAGCCGATCCATGCCTCGGGTTCGCCGCCGTTCTCGAACCAGAACACCCGGCTGTGCTCCAGGAACCGGCCCAGGATGCTGCGGACGCGGATGTTCTCGGACAGCCCCTCGATCCCCGGCCGGATGGTGCAGATGCCGCGAATCCACAGGTCAACCGGTACGCCGGCCTGTGACGCCCGGTAGAGCGCGTCGCACAGCGCCTCGTCGACCAGACTGTTCACCTTGATCCGGACGCGCGCCGGGCGACCGGCCAGGTGATGCCCGACCTCACGGTTGATGCGCTCGAGCAGACCACGCCGTACGGACTGGGGTGCGACCAGAATCCGGCGGTAGCCCGCGTTGCGCGCGAAACCGGAGAGGTGGTTGAACAGGTGCGCCACGTCCTCCGTGACCACCTTGTCGCTGGTGAGCAGACCTAGGTCCTCGTAGAGCCGTGCCGTCTTGGGGTGGTAGTTGCCGGTACCGATGTGGACGTAGCGACGCAGGCCGTCGGGCTCGTCACGCACCACCATGGAGAGTTTGGAGTGCGTCTTCAGGCCGATCACGCCGTACACGACGTGACAGCCGGCGTGCTCGAGCTGCCGGGCCCACTTGATGTTGGCCTGCTCGTCGAAGCGCGCCTGGATCTCCACCAGCACCAGGACCTGCTTGCCGGCCTCGGCCGCATCGATCAGGGCGTCGACGATCGGGGAGTCGCCGGAGGTGCGATAAAGCGTCTGCTTGATCGCCAGCACATGCGGATCGGCAGCCGCTTGCTCGATGAACCGCTGCACGCTGGTCGAGAACGAGTCGTACGGGTGGTGGACCAGCACGTCGCGCTGCTTGAGCGCGTAGAACATGTCCGCCGGATTCGACGTCTCCACCTCCGCCAGATGCGGGTGGGTGGACGGGACGAACGCCGGGTACTTCAGCTCGGCGCGGTCCAGACCGGCGATCGCGAACAGGCCGCGCAGGTCCAGCGGACCGGGCAGCTCGAACACCTCGGCCTCTTTGACACCCAGCTCGGACAGCAGCAGTGCCCGGACCTGCGGATCGATCGACTCCTCGACCTCGAGCCGGACCGGCGGACCGAACCGTCGGCGCAGCAGCTCCTTCTCGAGCGCCACCAGGAGGTTCTCCGCGTCGTCCTCCTCGACCTCGAGGTCCTCGTTGCGGGTCACCCGGAAGGTGTGGTGCTGGGTGACCTCCATGCCCGGGAAGAGCTGGTCCAGATGGACCGCGATCACGTCCTCCAGCGGGACGAACCGACCCTCCGCCACCTGCACAAACCGCGGCAACAGCGGCGGCACCTTCACGCGCGCGAAGTGCTCACCACCGGTGTCGGGGTTGCGGACCACGACGGCCAGGTTGAGGCTCAGGCCGGAGATGTAGGGGAACGGGTGCGACGGGTCGACCGCCAGTGGCGTCAGCACAGGGAAGACGCGGTCCCGGAAGAACCGGGTCATCTCGTCGCGCTCGCTCTGCTCCAGGTCGACCCAGCGCAGGATGTCGATGCCCTGCTCGGTCAGCGCGGGCTGAACGACCTTGCGCCAGGTGTCGGCCTGCCGGTCCATCAGCTCGCGGCTACGGGTCAGGCTGCGGTCGAGCACCTCGCGCGGAAGCAGCCCGCTGGCCGCCTTGACCGCGACCCCGGCCGCGATCCGGCGCTTCAGACCGGCGATCCGGACCATGTAGAACTCGTCCAGGTTGCTCGCGAAGATCGCCAGGAACTTGGCCCGCTCGAGCAACGGGACCGTGTCGTTCTCCGCGAGCTCGAGCACCCGCTGGTTGAACGCCAGCCAGCTCAGCTCCCGATCGGAGAAGCGGTCCTCCGGGAGATCGCCCGCTGCCGCGATGTCGTACGGCGGTTCGACGTCGTACTCCCGATTGTGGGATGCCAGCAAGTCTCCAGCCACGTTGACCAGCATCCCATCCTTTGGTGAACACAAGGTTGCGGAGGGCATGTCGGCGGACCGCCGGATCTTGTTGCTAGCGTCACTCCTTGTGAACCCTCGACTGGACGCCTTGCTCCGAAGCACCGTGTCCGCCGTACAGGCGAACGCGCTGACGCCGCTCTACGCGCTCCCCACCGCCGTCCGGCGGCGGCTGGCCGGCGCCCCGATCCAGATCGACGGCAACACCCTCGATCCCGAGATCCAGTTGCTCCTGCGCGTGGAGTCATTGTTGCCCGGCACAACGAAGACGACCGCCGCCGCGGCCCGCGCACACATGCGCAGCGTGACCAAGCTGGTCGCCGGTCACCCGCGCGAGCTACAGCGTGTGACCGACCTCACCGTCCGCGGCGCCGACGGCCAGCTCGGCGCGCGGCTGTACGTCCCGCGCGACCCCGGCCGCGGCCTGTTCGTCTTCCTGCACGGCGGCGGCTGGGTCGTCGGCGACCTCGACACCCACGACGCCCTCTGCCGCGCCCTCGCCGCCGACGCCGGCCTCCGCGTCCTGTCGGTCGACTACCGCCTGGCCCCCGAGGCACCCGCTCCCACTGCCGCCGAGGACGCGCTCGCCGCCTTCTCCTGGGCGGTCGAACACGCCGAGGATCTCGGTGTCGACCCCGCCCTGATCGCCATCGGCGGCGACAGCGCCGGCGGCAACCTGGCCGCCGTAGTCGCCCAGCAAACCGTCGCCCGCGACCTCCCCCGCCCGGCCCTCCAGGTCCTGCTCTACCCCGCCGTCGACCTCGTCGGCCGCCGCCCCAGCCGAGACCTCTTCGCGGACAACTTCCTCCTCACCGAAGAAGACATCCTCTGGTACCGCGAGCACTACACCCCCGACCCCGCGATCCGCCCCGACCCGATCGTCTCCCCGCTCCTCGCCGATTCCCTCACCGGCCTCCCGCCAGCCCTCATCACCACCGCCGGCTTCGACCCCCTCCGCGACGAAGGCATCGAGTACGCCGAAGCCCTAACCGCCGCCGGCGTAGAAGTAACCCACCTCAACCACCCCGGCCTCCCCCACGGCCACTACAACCTCCAAGCAATCCCCGGCGCCACCGCCGAAGCCATCACCACCCTCGCCGAGCACCTAAAAGCAGCCCTCCACTAACGAGGCGGATCCACCAACACAGGCACAGCCTCCCGAACCCGCAACGGCGTCGAGGGGCCGGTGATCGGGATGTTGGGAAGGTACCGGGTCGGCACGCCGGGAGCATCGAAACTCGCGTCATAAGTGACCGTGACCGACAGGCGCAGGTCACCCCGCTTCATGTACTTGTGGGTGATCTCCTTCGACGGATACGGCTTCCCCGGCGATTCCGTGGTCTTGCTCGTCCCGTCCCCGAAATGCCACGTGTAGTTGCGCGGCACCGCCGTCACAATGACGTTGATCCCGGCGACGTTCACGGGGACCGTAGTGATGCCTTTGTCGTCGGTGTAGACGATCGTCTCCATGTTGACGAGCGTCCGATCCTTGGGCTGCACATGAACCGTCAACTTCGGAAAAATCACGTCCTTGGACTCAGCCAGCACCTGCTCCCACGTGATGTCCTCAGGCCGAGGCTGTACGACGCGAGGCGGCGTACCAGGACGCACCGGCTGCCGCGGCTGGATCGGCCCAGTCGGCTGACACCGCGTAGGCCCAGGAATCGTCCCATCGGGTGTCACGCGCCCACAAATCCCAATGTTCAACCGGATCGGTGCAGGATCGTTCTGGGGCCGCTTCTGTGGTCGGCGGCCAGGAGAGGTTAGGAGCGACTTGCGGGGCTTGTGGGATGGAGCTGCTGGTCTCGTCAGGTGCCGCCCGCGCTGCTCTGTACGGCCGGACACGCTCGCGCCCCACTCGGTTTTCTTCCCCGTGACGTTTGGCTTTGGGGTTTTGCCGTCCGCCCTTGCGGGGACGAGAGCCGAGACCGGCCGTTGCTGAGCGGCGAACGCCGCAGTGCAGGGTCCGGCTCCAGCGAGGATCAGGCCGACGATCGCCGTCGTCCACAATGATCGGGCCGGAGCGCCGGTCATTGGTTGATCTGCATCTCGTACATCACCCAGTTCCCATCACGGAGCAGCAGGGTGAACTCCATGGTCCCGGTGCCCGGAGTGTGCGACACGGGGGCAGCACTTGGTGACGGCCGCTCCTCGTAGGCACCGCTCTTGATCGTGGCCGAACCGCCGACCTTCTTCGTGTCGGCTCCCCGATAGATTTCCTTGACGGTGGCCAGGCGGTCTTTGTAGTCGCCCTTCAGACCGCCGTTTTTCGCGTTGACCTTCCGGCTGAAGTCGGCGATCCCTTTGCATCCGATGCAGCCTTTGTCGCTGTCGGCAAGCAGCGGACCGGTGTCGCCGGTTTCGGACGCATGGTTCATCAGCGTGACGTAGAAGCTGATGAACGCTTCGCCGGCAGCGAGGCTGGATCCGCTGGCGGCTGGCGGCCGGGTCGGACTCGTTGCGGTTGGCGTCGGCGTGGTTCCAGTCGATCCGCTCGGCGTGCCCGACGAGGACGGTGGGGCCGTGTTGGGCCGGCCGGCTTCGGGGCTGCCGGGGCCGCAGGCGGTGAGGGTCTGGGCGGCTAGGCAGGTGGCTGCCAGGAAGGTCAGAGTGTTGCGGGGGGTCACCGGTATCACCTCTCCGTAGTCATCTCTGATCGTAGAGGGAGGGGGTGGCGGGTGGGGATGTCAGTTCGTGCAGGTGTGGATAACTGGCCAGGAGCCGTCCGGCTGGGGGGTTAGAGGCGCGGACGGCTCCTGGTGTTGAAGAGACGGCGGGGGGTGCGGGTTATGACGCGGAGTGAGGTGTGGTGTGGGTCACGGGGGTGTATTGGACGTGGAGGGCGGCGGTGGTGAAGCCGAGGGAGGTGTAGAGGTGGCGGGCGGGGGTGTTGGTGCCGTCTACGTAGAGGGTGATGGTGTCGAGGTTGCGGGTGGTTTGGAGGTGGTGGAGGCCTTGGAGGGTGAGGGCTTTGCCTAGGCCGAGGCCTTGGTGGGCGGGGGAGACGCCTACGACGTAGACCTCGCCGGTGGCGTCCTCGACCTTGGTCCAGTGGTAGCCGGCGAGGTTGCCTTCGGCATCGATGGCGAGGAAGAAGCCGGCCGGGTCGAACCAGGGCTGGTGGAGGCGGTCGGTGAGGTCGGACTGGGTCCAGGCGCCTTGTTCGGGGTGGGTGGCGAAGGCTTGGTGGTTGACGTCGAGCCAGGCGGCGTCGTCCTGCCCAGGGACGAAGGTGCGGACGGTGAAGCCCTCGGGCCAGGTCGGCGTGGGGAGGTCGGCGCGGGTACGGCGGAGGAAGTACAGCTCGCGGGAGACCTCGAGGTTGAGGCGGGAGGCGAGGGCGTCGGCGCCGGGGAGGCGGCCGTGGGCCCAGATGGCGAGGCGGGGGCCGGCGTGGTCGAGCAGGGTGCGGAGGAGCGCCGTACCGGTGCCTTGGCGGCGGTACGACGGGGTGACGACCAGTTCGGCGGAGCCGTCGGGGGAGAGGGCGGCGTAGCCGATCAGGTTGCGGGCGGACTGGAGGCCGGTGGGTTCGAGGATGCCGGGTTCGCCGTCGTAGGCGAGGACGTGCAGGTCGCCGGGATGTTCGCCGTCGAGGTGCAGGAGGGTGCGTTCGTCGAGCGGGTTCACACCGTCGCTGTCTGCGGCCGTGCGAGCGAGCTCTGTGACGGCGGCGGCGGTGGCCGGGGGCAACGGTGAGGGAACTGCTTCGAGGGTCACAAGGAATACCGTAAAAGGTCCTGGTGAGTTCGTGTCCAAGTCCTTGGAAGGGTTGCCGCGCGTCGGTTAGTTTCTCGGGACCACGCGGCAAATCCGCGCGGTGATCGCTACGACGACGGAGTAGACATGGCCTTGACAGGACGAGACGTGAAGTGGCTGAACCGACGCCGGGCCGTGGGCCTGGTCGCCGTCGGCGCGGCCGCGGTGCTCGGCTTGGCCACGGGGGGAACCGTGACCCAGGCAGCGCCGGCGAAACCGAAGCCGACGCACACGCAGATCCAGCTGCTCGCCATCAACGACTTCCACGGCAACCTGGAGGCGCCGAGCGGCTCGAGCGGCAACATCAACGGCGTTCCGGCCGGTGGTGCGGCGTTCCTCGCCACGCACCTGAAGCAGCTGCGCGCCGCCGCGGAGGCGAAGGGGCAGGACTCGGTGACGGTCGCCGCGGGTGACCTGATCGGGGCGTCGCCGCTGCTGTCGGCCGCGTTCCACGACGAGCCGACCATCGAGGCGATGAACGGGATGGGCCTGGAGGCCGCCTCGGTCGGCAACCACGAGTTCGACGAGGGCTGGCACGAGCTGCTCCGGATGCAGACCGGTGGCTGTCTGCCGGACGGCGACGGGCAGAACAACCAGAACTCCTGCCCGGACGCGGCGCACCCGTTCAAGGGCGCCAAGTTCAAGTACCTGTCGGCCAACGTGTTCTTCGAGAACACCCAGCGGACGCTGTTCAAGCCGTACACGATCAAGACCTTCGACGACGGCCGCAAGGTCGGCTTCATCGGCATGACGCTCGAGAACACGCCGAACATCGTCACCAAGTCCGGTGTCGAGGGGCTGACCTTCAAGGACGAGATCGAGACCGCGAACGCGCTGGTTCCGGAGCTGAAGAAGAAGGGCGTGAAGTCGATCGTCGTGCTGCTGCACGAGGGTGGCTTCCCGGCCGACCCGAAGGCGTACAACAGCTGCCCGGGGATCTCCGGCCCGATCGTCGACATCAACAAGGGTCTCGACCCGGAGATCGACGCGATCATCTCGGGTCACACCCACCAGGGCTACAACTGCAGCCTGCCGGACAGCGCCGGTCAGCCACGCCTCGTCACCAGCGCTTCGTCGTTCGGCCGCCTCGTCACCGAGGTCCGGCTGAGCATCAACAACGCGACCGGTGACGTCGACCGGCTGAACACGATGGCCAACAACCAGATCGTCACCCGCGACGTGCCGGCCGACCGCCGGACCAGCGAGCTGATCAGCAAGTACCAGACGCTGGTGGCCCCGATCTCCAACAAGGTGATCGGCCACCTCACCGGTACGTCGGTCTCCCGGACTCCGGACGATTCGCTCGAGTCCCCGCTGGGCGACCTGATCGCGGACGCGCAGCTGGCCGATCCGTCGGCGGTGACCGGTGGCAAGGTGCCGGTCGCGGCGTTCATGAACCCGGGCGGTATCCGGGCCGACCTCGCGTCCAACGCGGGTGAGGTCACCTTCGGGCAGGCGTTCACCGTGCAGCCGTTCAACAACTTCCTGGTCTCGATGGACATGACCGGGACGCAGATCAAGGCCCTGCTCGAGCAGCAGTTCTCCGGGGTGAACGGTCCGGAGGCCGGGAAGTACAAGGTGCTCCAGGTTGCCGGCATCACCTACACGTGGAACCCGGCCGCCGCGGCGGGCTCGAAGATCGTGCCGGGTTCGGTGAAGATCGGTGGTCAGCCGATCGTGGACGGTACGTCGTACCGGATCGTCACGAACAACTTCCTCTCCGACGGTGGCGACGGGTTCCCCGCGTTCACCACCGCGACGAACAAGTTCTTCGGCGGGCTCGACATCGATGCCTTCGCGAAGTACCTGACCGCGCACGACCCGTACACCCCAGGGCCGACGGACCGGATCTCGATCGGTTCCTGAAACTGGTTCTTCCTGTGAGTGCGACCCGCACTCACAGGAAGAACTTGAGCAGCACGAAGGCCAGCGCCGCGGCGGTGGTGAGCGCGGCGAGACTGCCGAAGCCCCGCCGCAGCGCTGCGCCGAAGACGGCCACCGTGAGCGGGACGAGCATCACCAGCAGCGTGACAGCGCCGGCGTGGACGCCGACGTGGCTGCGGCCGCTGAGCACGAGACCGAGCATCATCGCGAACGTGAGACCCAGCCAGGTGGACCGGCGGATCGGACCGTCAGCTGTGCGGTGACCGCGGTGCGAAGCGCGGGTCGCGCGGCGGTGCGAGGTCGGAGCAACGTGCGCCATCGAGGATCGGTGACCTTCCGTGGAACGTCGGAATACGCAAGGTAGCAGGATCCTTGACAGTCGTAAAAGGCCGTCGTCCCAGCAATCACACCAACCTCAGCTGTCACAGCACCGGTCTAGATCGCAGGCCCGGATCAGCCGCCGGCGAAGGGCGGCAGCGCGTCGACCTGAGCGCCGGCGGGGAGCGGTGTGCTGGCGTCCGCACGCTCGCCATTCAGCAGGAAGGTGCAGAGCGAAAGGACGCGGGCGAGCTCGGGCCGATCGGCCGAGACCGTGCTGATCAGATCCCCGAGCGAGGCGGCCTCTGCGGTCGCCGTGGCCGCTCCGGCGGCGCTGCGGGCGGCAGCGAAGTACCTGATGGTGACTTCCGCCATCTGGAGACGACCTCCCTAATCGGTTAAGTCTTCCGCTATTATGTCAGCTTGCTGTTGCTTTCCAGTGTCTCGGGCCCCCGGCAATGACGCCGCAGGGGCTCGACGTGCGCTACGACAGGAACAGGGGGACAACGTGAGCACGTTGCTTCTGCTGACGAACGCTCTGCAGGCCTCCACCGAGGTGCTGCCGTCGCTCGCGTTGCTACCGCACCAGATCCGGATCCTGCCCGCCGAGGTGGCCGCTCTGGTGGACGCCCCCGACGCGGACGCCGTCCTGCTGGACGCCCGCCGGGACCTGGTCGCCGTCCGTGGTGTCTCGCGCCTGATCCGTACGACGGGCATCGACGTACCGCTGATCCTCGTCGTCACCGAGGGCGGCCTGACCGCGGTCAACGCGGACTGGGGCGCCGACGACGTACTGCTGGACACCGCCGGCCCGGCCGAGATCGAGGCCCGGCTGCGACTGGTGATCGGCCGGCTCGCCGCGACCCGCAACGAGGACCCCGACACCAGCCTGATCCGTACCGGCGACGTGGTGATCGACGAGGCGTCCTACACCGCGAAGCTCAACGGGCGCGCGCTCGACCTCACCTACAAGGAGTTCGAGCTGTTCAAGTTCCTGGCGCAGCACCCCGGGCGGGTGTTCACCCGGGAGCAGCTCCTCCAGGAGGTCTGGGGTTACGACTACTTCGGCGGCACGCGGACGGTCGACGTTCACGTCCGGCGGTTGCGGGCCAAGCTCGGCCCGGAGCACGAGCAGCTGATCGGCACCGTCCGCAACGTGGGCTACCGCTTCGTGGTCCCGCCGACCACCAGCCAGCGCGAAACGGCCGAGGCACCGGCCTGAGTCAGTGCGAAGCCCCCGCGGGCAGGTAGATTCTGCCCGTGGCGATGGAGTCGGGGTCGTTGCTCACCACGGTGGGCCGCGCGGGGGTCTTGTTCAGCAAAGCTTGGCCGAGGTTGCTTGCGGTCTTTCTGATCGCGCAGCTCGCCCATCGGGGGCTGCAGTGGGTGGCCGTGCAGGCCGGCGCCGCCGCGGAAGCGGCCGGTCTCGCCGTGCTGGCGCTGATCGTCGTGGTCTCGCTGGCGATGTACGTCGCGATGTTCCTCGTCCTGCGTGGTGAGCTGCCGTTCCATCGCCGGGCCGTTGCCGAAGGCATGCTTGCCCCGGACGGCGTCGAGCCCGGCAAGGAGAGCCGTCCGGTCGACGCGCTGGCGGCCGCGCTGCTGCCCTTCCTGGCGTTCTACGCGGCGTACAAGTTCTTGCAGGCCGAGGCGCTGGACTACGAGTACAAGCTGGCTGTGCACCAGGTCAACGACACTGTGGCCAAGACGCTCGGCGGCGGCGCCGTAGCCGAGCCGTCCCAGGGGCTGCAGTCGTTGTCGACCTGGTTGTTCATCGGCCTCGGCGTTGTCGCCTACCTGCTCCGCTTCGCGTTCAAGAAGTGGAAGCGCGAGGACGAAGGCCCGGTCCGCAAGCTGTTCGTCACCTATCTCGAAGCCCTCTGGATCTTCGTGGTGATCTACCAGGCGTCGTCGTACGTCCCGTCGCCGAAGCAGTGGCTGCAGGAGCGCGTGATCTGGCAGTGGCTGCACGATGCCTACGTCTCGGTGCTCGACAACGTGCTGGGCGTGAGCCAGGTCCGCGAGATCTGGGACGCCGTGACCGGATTCATCGCGGCCGGTGTCGGTGACCTGTGGAGTGCCGCGGTGCTGCCGCTGATGTGGATCACAATGACCGCGGTGATCTACGGCCGCGCCGTGCACAAGGCGCAGAAGGCACCGCGCTGGCGCTTCGACCGGATCACGAACCGCTGGCAGCAGACGCCGCGGTTCGTGCAGGCGGCCGGCAACTCCGTCGTCGCGGACTGGAAGGATCGCTGGACGCCGGTGATGGACGCGTTCCGGCTGGTGATCCGCTCCGGGGTGCGCCCGATGCTCGGCTACTTCCTCGCCTGGGCGATCGTGACGTTCCTCGCCAGCGGTGTCTGGATGGCTCTGAAGCTCTGGGTGCTTGGCCCGCACACCTTGCCGTTCTGGCTGGTGATCGACGAGCCGCTGACCCTGATCACCGACGGGCTGAAGATCATGCTGCAGGTCAGCCTGCTCGCGGCCGCGTACGACCGGATGATCGGTGGCCTGGCCGGCTACCTGGACCGCGGTACGCACGCGGTCTACCAGCAGGACGACAGCGAGCAGGGCGGCGTCGCCGACCTGACCGCCGCTACCTCGGGAATGCCAGGTACTGAGGCGCGGTCGTAGCCCACGTCATCGTCGGCTGCACACTGGCCGCGACCGACGTCGGTACGACGAACACCGCCGTGATCTCGTAGGGCTTCCCGGCGACCGGCTTCACGTAGTACTCGGCGAGCGGACCACGCCAGCTCTGCGGCTTGTCGTCGTACCCGCCGGTGCAGCTGTTCGGCCGGTCCTGGTAGTCGTCGGCGAGGATGTCCTCGTCCCAGATCCGGCCGTCCGGGGCGCGCAGATGCGCCCGGCAGCCGCCGAGCCCGGGCTGGTCGAGCGTCGCCAGATTGTCCACCTGAAGCCGGAAGTGCACCCGGATCCGGGTCGTGTTCGGCGGCATCGGATCCGCGGCCCCGGACCGCTTGGCCGGCGGATTCTCCTCGACACTCGCCGCGAACCACGTCGCTCCCTGGTACGGCGTCCCGCCGTCGGCGACCACGACCGGGTCGCGCGGCTCGGCGTCGTACCAGGACTTGTAGTCCTCCCTGGTCGTCCACCAGCCGGCCAGCGGCACGGTGATCACCAGCGAGGCCAGAGCGGCGACGTTCTTGCTCAACCAGCCTCGGCGGGCCCGGCGCGCCCCGGTCACGAGGTGCTCACCCGGGCGAAGGTGACGACGGCGCCGACCTCGGGAGTCTTGTCGCCGAGCGGGACGTTCACCTCGGGCTCGAGGTCGTTCATGATCGCCTTCTCCATCACCTGCAACGTTGCTCCCGGCAACTTGTCGGCCGGCATCTCGACCACGAACGAGCCGTGCGCCGGGATATCGGGCGCGAACTGGAAGCTGGTCAGGTCGACCCGGTCCAGGCCGCTGCGGTTCGCGCCCAGATAGGTGATCCCGTCGGAGCTGCGGATCTGCACCTGGTTCAGGTGGATCGGCTCCTGGGTCGCGGTGACGGTCGCGTCGACGACCACGAAGCTCGTCTTCGTCTTGCGGTCCGGCGCGCTGCCCGGGATCTTCAGGGTCTTGCCGACCCGCACGGCGTCGACGGTCAGCGTGAATCGGCCGGCGTCCACCGCGCGGCCGACGATGCCGTTCACCGGGGTCGGATCCTGGATGTCCTGTTGCGTCGGCGTCAGCCGGTAGAGCCCGATGATCGCGACCAGGACGAACGCCGCCAGGACGCCGTTGACGAGTTTGCGGCCGGTCACTTCGTGTTGTCCTTGACCTTGACGGTGCCTTCACCGGCGAGCTCGTCGGGCAGCCACTTCTCGTGGTGGTCCAGCAGCGACTCGTCGTAGTGCTTGTAGCCCTGCACGGCGACCTTGACCTCGGTCGGCAGCTCGGAGAGCTTCGGCAGCTTCCAGACGAAGGCCACCTCCTGCTCGGACTCCGGGGTCAGCACCGGGTTCATCGTCTCGTCGTCGATGGTGGTGGTGCCCATCGGCGCCTCGGTCTCCTTGATCCCCGGTACGCCGACCAGCCGGAACAGGTCCGACGGTGGCGTCGTACCGATGTCGTCGGTCACCTTGACCTTGGCAACGATCGCGATCAGCGCGCCGCCGGGCTCGGGCTGGAACAGCGGCTTCAGGTCTTTGACGGTGACGACCCGCTCGACGGTCACCGCGAACCGCCCGGCGTCCACGGCCGCCCCGGCGGTCAGCGGCGGGACCTCGGCCGAAGCCTTGTTCAGGCCGCCGAAAGCCGCCGAGATCGCCAGTACGACGGCGCCCGCGCCGATCACCCAGGTCTTGACCGACCGCCCGCGAACCTTGAGGTCCGCCAGCTCCGGAAGCTCTTCGGGCTCCTGCTCTTGTCCTTGCGCTTGCTCGGCCCGCCCCGGCGTCCCCGTCTCCTGCACGGGAAAAGGGTAACGAGCACCAGGGGCAACACGGTGTAATAGGGGTGTGGAGGAAACCGGGCTGATCGTGCGACCGGGGCTGGTGATCCCGGAAGGGGAGCTGTCCTGGCGGTTCTCCCGCTCGGGCGGACCGGGCGGGCAGTCCGTGAACACCACCGACAGCCGGGTCGAGCTCAGCTTCGACCTCGCCGGTACGACGGCACTGTCCGGCGTACTGAAGGAGCGGGCGCTGGAGCGGCTGCAGAGCCGGCTGGTGGACGGCGTACTGACCATCGCGGCCTCCGAGTACAAGTCGCAGTGGCGCAACCGCGAGGCGGCACGTGCCCGGCTCGTGGCGTTGCTCAAAGAGGCGATCGCACCGCCGCCGAGGCCGCGGCGTCCGACCAAGCCCAGCAAGGGCGCGGTGCGGCGCCGGCTCGACGACAAGAAGCGCCGCGGCCAGACCAAACGGCTGCGCTCCCGCCCCGACGACTAACCGCGTGTCCACGGAGTGAAACGATCGCTGGAGCTGAAAATCCACCGACGTACTCTGGTTTGTTGTGAGCCTAGGACTGTGGGTGCTGGCTGGCGCGCTCGTCGCCGGAGTGGTGCTCAGTGTGCTCAAAACCTGGATCGACGGACGATTCCGGCAGAAAGGGAGTGACGTGGAGAGAGTCTCCGCAGCCGACGTAGGTGTCGAGCTGGGCGAGCGGGCCACGTTGCTGCAGTTCTCCTCCGCCTTCTGCGCGCCCTGCCGGGTGACCCGGCGGACGCTGGCCGAGGTCGAGGGCATGGTCGAGGGCGTCCGGCACGTCGAGCTGGACGCGGAGTCGCACCTGGAGCTGGTGCGGAAGTTCGACATCCTGCGGACGCCGACCACGCTGGTGCTGGACAGTACTGGAGCGATCGTGAAACGCGCCAGCGGCGCCCCGCGCAAACCGGATGTGATCGCCGCCCTGGCCACCGCGATCGACCGTCAGCCGAACTGATACCTGCATCTGGATGGCGCGATGGCCCACCCGTGGGCAATGCTTTGCGGGTGAGCTTCCCAGCCGGTTGGTACGACGACCCTCAGGACCAGTCCCAGCAACGCTACTGGGACGGCAGCGTGTGGACCGATCAGCGGCGTCCACGTGAGCAGCCGTCGCCGTACCAGGGGCAGTACGGTCAGCCCGCCCAGAGCCAGCAGCATTACGGCGGTCAGCCCGCGCAGCACGGTCAGGTGTACGGCGGCGCACAGCCCCGGCCGCCGGCGCAGGACCGGCCGATCTACGGCCAGCCGGGTCCTGTGCCGCCGCAACCGCAGTACGGGCGGGCCCAGTACGGCCAGCCGCACCAGCAGCACGGCTACCCGGCGTACCCGCAGCAGCAAGGTGGTTACGGCTACGCGGCGCAGAACAAGTTCGCGACCCCGGACGGCCAGCCCCTGTCCGGCTGGTGGCGGCGGGTCGGCGCGCGCATCATCGACAACATCCTGGCCGGCATCATCGCGCTGCCGTTCTCGGGCTACTTCATCTGGCAGTACATGCAGTGGGCGATCGACTACTTCCAGGGCGTCTTCGACGCGGCGGCCGCGGGTACGCAGCCGCCCAGCTCGGCGCTGCCGGCCGAGGTCTACAAGTGGATCATCCCGATCACGCTGATCAGCGCCGCGGTCGCCTTCGCCTACGAGTTCTTCTTCCTGACCAAGAAGGGCGCGACCCCGGGCAAGATGGCGCTCAGTATCGGCGTCCGGCTGCGGGACCGCCCGGGCCTGCCGAGCAACGTCGCGATCGCCAAGCGGGCCGGATTCTTCGCCGCCATCGGCGTCCTCGGCCTGGTCCCGCTGGTCGGCTCGCTGCTCGGGCTGGTCGCACTGCTCGACTACCTGTGGCCGCTGTGGGACGACAAGAAGCAGGCGCTGCACGACAAGATCGCCGAGACGAACGTCGTCCGCACCTAGTATGTCCGCATCCTGATCAGTTGTCTCACTAAATGGGACAACTGAGAACCTCGTGCTCCACGTTCCGTACTCTCGGAGCGTGGAGTACACGACCTTGCTGACCAAGCGCCGCGCAGTGGACAACTGCCGCATGCGCTCGTCGCTGTGTCGTGGCCGCTGACCAGGCGGCGTCCCGAGCGCTGTGGAACTGATCGCTGAGCGCGGTTCCACGTACGTCGTCTCCCGCAGGTACGGGCGGGTCCGGCTCGAACCACTCCTCCTCCAGGAGTCGTCATGTCCGAACAGACGGCCAAGCTTTCTCCTCCCCAGGTCGACCCGCGGGGGCTCCGGTTCGCAGCCGGTGTGACCGCGGTTCTGCTGGCGTTGACACTGATCCTCGGTAACCCGTGGATCCTGGCGGTCCAGACCCTGGTGTTCGCGATCGGGACCGCCTTCGGCGTCCAGGCGTCGCCGTACGGCCAGGTCTTCCAGCGGGTCGTCCGCCCGCGCCTCGGACCGCCGCAGGAGCTGGAGGACGCGGCGCCGCCGCGGTTCGCCCAACTGGTCGGGCTGATCTTCGCGATCGCCGGCCTGATCGGCTATCTGAGCGGCGCGACCGTGCTCGGAGTGGTCGCCACCGGATTCGCCCTCGTCGCCGCGTTCGTGAACGCGGCTGTGGGGCTCTGCCTCGGCTGCGAGGCCTTTCTACTGATCCAACGCATTCGTACGCCAAGCACCGCTACCAACTGAGTGAGAGAGGCAGCACACATGAGCAGGGAAACCGCGCTCGTCTCGGCCGACTGGGTCGAGGAGCACAAGAATGACGCCAACGTCGTCCTGATCGAGGTCGACGAGGACGTCTCGGCGTACGACGCCGGCCACATCGCCGGTGCGATCAAGCTGGACTGGAAGGACGACCTGCAGGACCCGGTCCGCCGGGACTTCGTCAACCAGCAGCAGTTCCAGGAGCTGCTGTCCGGCCGCGGTGTCAAGAACGACGACATCGTCGTGCTGTACGGCGGCAACAACAACTGGTTCGCCGCCTACGCCTTCTGGTACTTCAAGCTCTACGGTCACGCCGACGTCCGCCTGCTCGACGGCGGCCGCAAGCGCTGGGAGCTGGACAGCCGCGAGCTGACCGACGAGGTCGTCAAGCGCGAGGCCACCGAGTACGTCGCGAAGGAGCCGGACCTGTCGATCCGCGCGTTCCGCGGTGAGGTCGAGGAGGCCATCGGCGTCAAGAACCTGGTCGACGTGCGCAGCCCCGACGAGTACGCCGGCCGGCTGCTCGCCCCGGCCCACCTTCCGCAGGAGCAGGCGCAGCGCGCGGGTCACATCCCGACCGCGGCCAGCATCCCGTGGAGCAAGGCGGCCAACGACGACGGCACCTTCCGCTCCGACGACGAGCTGAAGACCCTGTACGCCGACGCCGGGGTCGACTTCGGCAAGGACACCATCGCGTACTGCCGGATCGGCGAGCGCTCCGCGCACACCTGGTTCGTGCTGCACGAGCTGCTCGGCCAGGAGAACGTCAAGAACTACGACGGTTCGTGGACCGAGTGGGGTTCGCTGGTCGGCGTACCGGTCGCCCTCGGCGACGAGCCCGGGGAGGCCTGACATGTGCGGAGCCAAGAAGGGCGGCCTTGATCTCAAGGGCGTCGACGTGGACAAGGAAGCCGTGATCCAGGGCCAGGTGCTGCGCGGCGAGGAGCCGGTCGGCGGCGCGTACGTGCGGTTGCTGGACGCAACGGGTGAGTTCACCGCCGAGGTGCCGACGTCGGCCACCGGGCACTTCCGGTTCTTCGCCAAGCCTGGTGAGTGGACGCTGCGCACGCTTGCGCCCAAGGCCGAGCCGGTCGACCGCCAGGTCGTCGCCCAGTACGGCGCGGTCGCGGAAGTGGCCGTTACCGTCTGACTTCTGGCTCGTTACTGATGGTGCCGCCGTCACGGGACGGCGGCCCACCCTGAGGCAGTTCCCGAAGGGCCCGGACCTTGCGCGTCCGGGCCCTTCGGCATGCCCGGAACTCCTTGCGGGCAACGGATCGGTGGTCATTCGGCCGGGGTTATGGGTGCGGGTTCATTGAATCGCAAGGTAACGGTTTGATCTCGGAGCGCATCAGGCTCGTTACCTACCGCAACTGCCCGAGTTGTCCTCTGTGTCCTGGCCCGCGCTACGGGTCATGTCATCACTCAGGGAGGAGGGGTCATGGGACCCCGCATCAACAAGAAGCTCGCCGCCGTCGGTGTAGCGGCGGTCGTCGGCGTCGCTTCTACGATCGCGCTGACTTCGGGCTCTGCGTCCGCGTCGCCGGTCTTCGGCTACAGCGGCTACGGCATCGGTGTCGAGGCCACGGGCGGTGTCGTCAACAGCGGCCCGCAGACCGTGAGCACCATCAGCTGCACCACGAACGCGTCGGCCAAGATGTCCAACGACGTCGCCGCGGCGAACGTGAACAACCAGGCGATCGCGCGCACCGTGCGGACCGACACCCACGCGTTCAACAACAAGTCCGGCAACGGCGTCACCAGCAACGCTTCGGCGGTCGACATCAAGATCGGCAGCCTGCTCCAGCTGTCCGGTGTGAAGACCACCACCACGGCTGTCTACAAGAACGGCAAGCTCTCCTACACCGGCGGCACCACGTTCGCCAGTGTGAAGATCGGTGGCATCTCGGTGCCGTCGCTGATCAAGCCCGACTGGAACACCAAGGTCGCCGTTCCGGGCCTCGGCTACATCGTGCTGAACCGCGTCGGTGGCGTGAAGAGCGAGAGCGGCATCTACTCGTACGCGCAGGCCGTCGTGGTCCACGCGAACGTGAAGAACAAGTACATCCCGGAGGGTGTCGACGTCGCGATCCTGAAGACGCGCGCCGAGATCGCCAAGCCGGCCGTCGGGATCGTCATCGGTGACGCCTTCGTGACCAAGGCGAACGTCGACAAGCTGGTCGTGTCCGGCCCGACGTCGTACCAGGCCACCTGCAAGGGCACCGAGGGCAAGACGATCCGCGCCTCGGTGGGCGAGGTCGTCATCCCGAAGGTCGCCTACGTCGGTGCTGCTTACACCACGAAGAACGGCTACCAGAACGCGAGCAAGGCCGCCGTCAACTTCACCTCGCACGTCGCGGGTGTGAAGGTCGGCAACCTCGCCATCGGCGCCATCAACTCCTCGGCGTCGGCCTGGAAGACCAAGGACGGCAAGTACGGCGTCGACTCGAAGTCGAGCATCGCCTCGATCTCGGTCAACGGCAAGGTCTACCCGGTCAAGACCGGCGTGAACTCCACGCTGGACATCCCCGGCATCGCCAAGCTGACCTTCAACCAGGTCGTCAAGCAGCAGCGGTACATCGCGGTGAACGCACTGGTGATCGATGTCTACAGCCTGAACACCAAGGTTGTCGTCGGCCACTCCGCCGCGGGCGTCATCGGCTGATCGAGCCACCTGTCTGAGTCGAACCTCACCGTCTCAGAAATCTGAGAACCGCCTCGGGTCCTTCGGGATCCGGGGCGGTTTCTCTTATGCCAGCAAGCGTGCGGCGAGCTCGGCGTTGCGTTGGGCAAACAACTGCCAGGCCGGCGGAGTGGCGGCCACCCGATCGCGTGCGGTGCGCTCGCTCATCGCGTGCTGGCTCCAGGTCCGCACCCGGCCGTCGCGCAGTCCGAAGCCGACCATGACGCCGTCGGCCCATCCGAAGACGTCCGCATCGTCAGCTGTCAGCAGTGAGACCTTCTGCTCGGCCACGATCCACTCGAACGCCGCCAGCTCGTCCTGCAACTTCCCCGCGAACTCGAAGCGCAACGCCGCCGACGCACGGTCTCGCCGCCGGGCCAACTCGTCCCGTACGGCGTTCACCGCCGCAGGATCGCGATCGAGTACGGCGCACACCGCGCTCGTGAGCGCCTCCCGGTCGCTGGGGCTGACGCCGACGAGCTCGGCGAACTCGCGCAGACTGCCGTTGGCCTCGGCCGTGTACTGCAGTGGGATCACGCGGTGCAGGGCCGAGATCGCCTGCCGGATGCGGAGCCCGCCGAGGTAGGGCCCGAAGTGCCGGGCGCCCGACGTGATCGTGTGGGTGAATCGCAGACCGGGGCGAGCGGGACCAGCGTCGAACCGGATGTACCCGATGACCTCCTGGCCACCCTCGGTCCGGTTCCAGCGAGGCTTGGTGTGCTCGAGCAGGTTGCGCTCGAGCCAGGCTGCCTCGTGTTCGGAGTCGCACTCCACACCCTCGACCCGAGCGATCCGGTTCACCATCCGGGCCAGCCGCGGCCGGTCGCCGAGATGCGTCCAGTACGACAGCACACGGCGGCGCAGGTTGACCGCGCGGCCGATGTAGAGGACGCGGCCGTTGTCGTCGCGGAAGCGGTAGACGCCGGGCGCCTGCGGCAACCGACGGGCGACGAGACGGGCTTGATCCATGTCAGGCGTCGAGGATCAGTGTCACCGGGCCGTCGTTGACCAGGCTGACGTCCATGTGGGCGCCGAACCTGCCCCGCTCCACCTTCGCGCCCAACTCCTCCAGAGTCGCGCAGAAGGCGCCGTACAGGGGTTCGGAGACGGGGCCTGGGGCGGCTGCGTTCCAGGACGGGCGGCGGCCTTTGCGGGTGTCGGCGTACAGGGTGAACTGGCTGATCGCGAGGATCGGCGCCTGCTCGTCGGAGGCGGAGCGCTCGCCGTGCAGGATGCGCAGGGTCCAGATCTTCGCTGCCAGCGTCTTCGCCGTCGCAACCGTGTCGTCGTGCGTCACGCCGAGCAGGACCAGTAGCCCCGGCCCGTCGATCGCGCCGACCACCTCGCCCTCGACCGTGACGGACGCCTGACTGACTCGCTGCACGACTGCTCTCATAAGGCTAATCCTGCCGTGCCGGAAGAAATCCTGTGATGAGCTAGTTTGACCGGGGAATCTCCCGTCGTCAGCCGGGATCTGGCAGTATTTGCTCCATGGCCTCGACTTTGATCACCGTTGCCCCGACCGGCGCCGAGACCGCGAAGGCGGACTGCCCGGCGCTGCCCACCACGCTCGAGGAGCTCGTCGAGACGGCGAAGCGGTGTGAGGCGGCCGGGGCCGCGATGATCCACCTGCACATCCGGGACGGCGAGCACCGGCCGACGCTCGACCTCGGCCGACTGACCGAGGCGGTCGCCGCGGTCCGCGCGAACACCGGGCTGATCGTGCAGCTCTCCTCGGGCGGCGCGGTCACCGATCCGTACGACCACCGGCTGCGGGTGCTCGACGCCGCGCCGGACTCCTGCTCGCTGACGATGGGCACGGTGAACTTCGGCGACGACGTCTTCATGAACCCATGGCCGTTCGTGACCGAGCTCTACCAGCTCAGCCAGGAGCGGGAGATCGTCCCGGAGTTCGAGCTGTTCGACCTCGGCCAGGTCGCCGCGCTGCACCGCTTGCTGGACAAGTTCGGCCTCCCGTACGGCGGCCGCGTCCACTGCGACCTGGTGATGGGTGTGCCCGGCGGCATGCCCGGTACGACGGATGCCCTGGTGGCCGCGGTGAACGCGCTGCCGGCCGCGGTGACGTCGTGGTCCGCCACCGGCATCGGGCGCTCGTCGATCACCGTCGCGCTGGCCGCGTTGTCGAAGGGCGGCCACCTCCGCGTCGGCATGGAGGACACGCTGACCCTGGCCAAGGGTCAGCCGGTGAACCACAACGCGGAGCTGGTCGAGCGGGCCGCCGCGCTCGCGACGATGGCTCAGCGGCCGCCGATGTCACCGGACGAGGCGCGTGACCTGCTCAACGTCAAGCGTGACCGCTGAACAACGAACACCACCAGGCCGACCGCGACGATCGTTGCTTCGAGCAACAGCCAGTCCCGGAGATAGTTGCGCGGCAGGACGGTCGGGTTGGCGCCCTTGCCCTGCCGCAGCAGCAGCGGAATCGCGATCAGCGTGGTGATTCCGACGTACAGCAAGGTGGTGCGGACGGCGCCGACCGTGCGGTGATGGTCGGGGCCGATCGACCAGCGGGTGACGAGCCAGCCGGCGGCGACGGTGATCGGGACGAGAAAGGCGTCGTCGACGAGGACGGCGCCGCCCAGCCAGAGCGGCAGCCGGATCAATTGCGGCGGCTCCAGCGCCTGGAGCATCAGCCAGACACCCCAGAGGCCGAAGCCGACGCCGACCGCGATCAGGGCGGCGCGGGCCTTCATCTGATGACCTCCAGTCGGTGCACCCATTTGGTCTGCAGGACGCCAGGGCGGTTCGGCGCGATGATCCGGGCCGGGAATCCGTGGTCGAGGGCGAGCTCGGCGCCGTTGAGCCGCAAGGCGAGCAGCGTGAGCGGATCGGCGGCGTACTCCGGCGGAAGCTCGGTTGTCGCGTAGAAGCCGCCCTTCTCCATCGAGACGACGCGGACTCGGGACGACGCCGGAGCGCCGCAGAGTTCGAGCAGGTCGCGGATCCGGATGCCCTCCCAGTGGGCGCCCTGGCTCCAGCCTTCGACACAGGCGATCGGCAATGCAGAGCGGCGCTGCGGAAGCTGCTGGAGATCCGCCAGCGACAGCGATAGTTGCTGAGGGCCACTGACCGTGAAGCGCCAGTCGGCCGCGACGGCCGAGACGCCCGCGTCGTGGGCCGTGCGGTTGACGGGCAGGCCTTGCGGGCCGATGTTCGGCTTGCGTGGTGCGAGAACGGCGACCGGCCCGAACGCCGATACGGACTGACCGATGGTGCTGATTCCGACCAGCGAGGCAGCGCCGGCAACGGTACGGAACAGTCCCCGGCGGGTCAGCCCGGTGGTTGCTGGCGGCAAAGACTCTGGCACGGCTTCCGTCGTACGGCGCCAGTGGGCGCGGATCAGCGGGAGCTTCACGGCGATGTGGACGAGCAGTGCGCCGACGATGATCCAGGCCAGGGCGTAGTGCGTCTGCTTGAACGGAAACGGCCACGGATACCACTGCAGAGTGTTGAGATAGCCGAGGAACAGCTCCAGCGCCATCGCCGAGACCAGAACCAGGATCGATCCGCGCTCGAGCAGCGTCTTGAGCTCCGGCTTCGCGAAGAGCTTGGGGTAGACCGTCCAGAGCTTTGCCAGCAGCAACGGTACGGCGACTGTCCCGCTCAGCACGTGCAGACCCTGAGTCACTCGGTAGAGCGAGGCCGGGCGGGTCGGGATGTGCAGCCAGGCGGGCGTTTCCTGGACGAAATGACTGAACAGGCCGGTCAGGAAGCAGATCGCCACCGCCGCGGCCAGCCAGCGGCCGAGCACGGTCGCCACCCGCGGATGGTGCAGTGGCGACCGAAACGAGTTCTCCGTCGGAGGGGCCGGAAGCTTCATGTCTCAACTACAGCGCAGATCACGGCCGCTGAACGGCGATCACCGGTTACTGCTCGCGAACGGGATCCGTTGCAGCTTTCGGCACGTCTATGCACGAGGTGGACGGCCTGCCGAAGGCATAGGCTGGGGCGGATCAGGGGAGAGGAGTGAGTAGCAGGTGAAGACGCAGCAGCGGCCGTCCGACGACGACGAGCGCGCCATGGCGGACCTGGCCGAGGTGTCCGAGTGGACGTCGGTCTGGGGACCGCCCGGAGCCGGCCCGGAGGCCATCCGGCAGCGCGTCCTGCGAGTCACTGCCGCCACCGGCTGGCGCCCCTGGGCGCCGGGGAACATCGACCCCGAGCAGTTCACCTGGGGCCTGATCACCCCGCGCGAGACCGTCATGCTGCTGCTCCCCGACGCCGTACTGCCGGAGAGCCCGCGCAGTGGCTGGTCGGCGTACGACATCGGGCCCGGCGAGCTGCCCGCGGCCGAAGAGGGGCTCGACGAGCACTGGCCGGCCGAGATCGAGCGCGGCCGCCGGCACTGGGGCGCCCCGGTGTACGTCGGTCCCGGATCGGATCCGCGGGTTCCGCCGGAGTGGCGGGGCCGGCGACGGCACCTGGCCGTCTGGCTGCGCCCGGGCGCCGAGTTCCATCTGTATGCCACGCAGCCGACTGTGGACACCCCGCAGGCCGGGTTCGGGTACTCCGTCTATGCGAGCGAGGTCGCCTGATGGCTGATGAAGCCGAAGAGATGCTGGAGATCCTGTTCAAGCAGGTCCGGAAGCTGGCCCGGGACCTGGACAGCTTCCGGCGGCAGCTCCAGCAGAACCGGCAGGCGCAGATGCCGCGCCCGTTGATGGAGGAGATCCGCAACATCCAGCGGCACCACTGGGGCGTGGATCAGGTCACCTCCCAGCGGCCGCCCACGGAGCGGTACGCGCAGTTCGAGCGCGAGGTGCAGACGTTGCGGCAGCGCGAAGCCGATCTGCGCCGCGAGCTCGACGACCGGCAGCGGGAGCTCGAGGCGAACCAGGACCTGAACCGGGACGGCAACCCGGACGACTCGCGCAACGACATCGAGGAGCGCGACGAGGTCACCGACGACCGCGACGAGCGCTCCGAGCAGGAGCAGCAGGACGAGCGTGAGCGCGAGGAGCAGGAGCAGCGCGAGCGCGAAGAGGAAGAGCGGCAGCGCGAGCAGGAAGAACAGCGCGAGCGCGAAGAAGAGGAGCGCAAGCGGCAGGAGGAGGAGCAGCGCGGCACTGAGTCCGGTACGCCGAACCCCAGCCTGCCGGTCGCCGAAGCCGCCGCGGGCGCCGGCGCCGCGGCCGCGCTCGACGACGACTTCGACCAGACCGCCGAGCAGATGCGCGCCGACAACGAGGCCGCTCGCGAGCAGTCCCGGCAGTCGATGGAAGCGCAGAGCGAGCAGATCCGCGAGCAGCAGCGCCAGGAGATGGAGAACTCCGGCGGCCTGGGCGACCGTGAGCTGGTCGACGAGGTGCGCGCCGAGGCCGAGCAGCGCAACGAGATGCCGCCGCGAGATGTGGCCGAGCAGGTCGAGGAGGCTCGCAACCAGCAGGACCAGTCGCAGGAGTCTCCGCAGCAGGAGCAGACGGAGACCCGGCAGGAGCAGCAGCCCAGCCAGGAGCAGGCGCAGCAGCAGCGGGTTGAGCAGGAGCAGCGCGACCAAGCCCAGCAGGAGCAGCGCGAGCAGGCGCAAGACCCGCAGCAGGCTCAGGAGCAGGCAGCTCAGCAGCAGGATCCGCGGGAGCAGACTCAGGAGCAGGTGCGCGAACAGCAGGAGCGCGAGCCGCAAGCTCAGGAGGAGCGCGAGCAGGTCGAGCAGGACGGTGTGGACGGCGACGAGCCGGAGAGTCGCCGCGAACAGGAGACCGAGCGCCAGGAAGAAGACCGGGAGCAGGCCGACGTCGGTACCGGCGAGGCGTTCCCGACCGGCGGCGACCACGAGGTCGCGGACCGGGCCGCCGAACAGGCCGAGCAGCCCGACGGCCGGGTCAACGCGGAGGATCAGCTCCTCGAGCAGCAGCGGCTCGATCGCGAGCAGCAGGACGGCGCGAGCCCGCAGCAGGACGGATCCACCCGCAGCCAGATGTCACCCGAAGAAGTGCAGCGCAACCAGAACGCCTACAGCGCCGGTACGGCGAGCCCGAGCGGCGCGGTCGGCAGCCGCCCGAACGGTGAGGCGCTCGAAGGCGCTCGCGGCGGCCAGACCGCTGCCCAGCTGCACGCGAAGACCACCGGCCGCGGCGGCCGCGAGCAGAGCGGCCACGAACTCAGCAAGGGCTAGTAGACGATGGCCTGGGCGGTGTCGGCCAGGATCTCCTCGGTGAACGCGGGCGCTCCGGCGATCCGCGTCCCGGGGAGCAGGTCGGCCTCGGTCAGGTCGCGGCGCTTGACGCACTGCGTGCAGGCGGTGAGCTGACCACCCTCCAGGACCGCGGCGAGCAGGTCAGCGAGCGGTGCCGCGTGCGGGAGCTCGAAGGCCTCCGCCCGGCCCGGTACGGCGAACCAGACGGCGTCACCGGTCAGCCAGAGCGACACCTCGGCACCGGCGGCGACCGCTGTGGCGGCCACCGTGAACGCCTGGTTGGCGCGCTCCGGCTCGTCGGCGCCTGCGGTCAGTTTGATCACCAGCGTGCGGGACATCACGCCACGGTAGCCGAAGCCCCGCGAACCATCCTCTAGACTCGTGATCGTGCTCCACGTCATCTTCACCACGCTGCTGGTCCTGGTGTCCATCTTCATGGGCTGGTTCTCGGCATACGTCGTCTACCGGCTGTTCCGCGGCCGCCAGGCGAGCTGAGCGACCCCGATGGCGTTCGAGATCCCGCAGAACCTGCACCCCGACCTGATGCCGCTGGCCTGGCTGCTCGGTCGCTGGGAGGGCCGCGGGCACGGTGACTACCCGACGATTGAGAAGTTCGAGTTCGGGCAGCAGATCGACTTCAGTCACAACGGCAAGCCGTTCCTGCACTACGTCAGCCAGACCTTCGTGGTCGGCGAGGACGGCAAGCGCGAGCGCCCGCTGGCACTCGAGACCGGGTTCTGGCGGCCGAAGCCGGACAACAAGCTCGAGGTGATCCTCGCGCACCCGACCGGCTTCGCCGAGATCTGGTACGGCGAGATCGAGGGCGCCAAGGTGGAGATGCGGACCGACGTGGTCGCCCGCACCGAAACGGCGAAGGAAGTCACCGCCGGCCACCGCCTCTACGGCCTGGTCAAGGGCGAGCTGATGTGGGCCTACGACATGGCCGCCGAAGGCCAGCCCCTCCAGCCCCACCTCTGGGCCACCCTCGTCCGCGCCTAGCTCTCGGCGACCCAGCTGTACTCCACCTTCGGGCGCCCGCTGCGCCCGTCGTACCGCTGCGTGCGCAGCGCCTGCCCCTGATCCGCCAGGTGTTCCAGATAGCGCCGCGCGGTGATGCGCGAGGTGCCGATCGAGCCGGCGACCTCTTCGGCGGTCCAGCCTTCACGGTTGCCGAGCAACTGGACGACACGGTCCAGCACCGACCCGGCGAGACCCTTCGGAACCGACGAGACCCTTGCCGGGTGCAGCAAACGGTCAACCTCGTCCTGGTCGGCGACGACCTGGCCGGCCTCGGCGGCACGGCGTTGCCGGGCGTACGCCGTGAGCCGGTCGCGCAACGTCTCGTAGGCAAAGGGTTTCAGCACGTACTGCACGACGCCGATCCGAGCCGCCGCCTGCACTGCCGCCACCTCGCGGGCCGCGGTCACCGCGACCACATCGGTTTGGTTGCCTAGGGCCCGCATTCGGCGGACGACGTCGAGGCCGTGACCGTCCGGCAGGTTCATGTCCAGCAGCACCAGGTCCACGCCCGGCCGGCTGAGCGTCTGGAGCGCGCGGGCCGCCGTACCGGCGATGCCGATACAGGTGAAGCCCGGCAGCCGGTCGACGTACGTGCGATGGGCTTCGGCCGCGACCGGGTCGTCCTCGACCACGAGGACCCGCAGGTCAGGCACTCGCGCTCACCGCCCGCGGCAGCCGGACCCGCACGGTCAGCGCCGGTACGTCGGCCAGTTCGGAATCGGGATCGACCATCAGCGTGCCCTGCCAGCGCTCGACCGTACTGCGGACCAGCACGAGCCCGAGGCCATGACCAGGCTCGGACTTCGTGGTCCAGCCGCGCTCGAACATGTGCGCCAGCTCAGTCGCACCGAGCTCGGCGCCGGTGTTGGTGACGATCAGGTCGATCGCGTCCGGCGTCGTACTGGCGCGGAGCTCGACGCGGCGCGGCGCCGGTCCGCCGCGAGCGGCCTCCATCGCGTTGTCGAGCAGATTGCCCACGACGGTGACCACGTCCTGCGCAGGGAGCCGGGTGTTGAGCGACTCCTGGCCGAGGTCGAGCGTGAGTGTGACGCCGCGCTCCTGAGCCTGGGCCAGCTTGGCGAGCAGCAGCGATGCGAGCACCGGATCGCCGACCGTGCCGACCACCCGATCCGTCATCGCCTGCGCGAACTGCAACTCCGACACCGCGAACTCCCTGGCCCGCTCCGGCTTGCCGATCTCGATCAGGCTGACGACGGTGTGCAGCCGGTTGGACGCCTCGTGGTTCTGTGCCTGCAGCGACTCGGCCAGGCTGCGGACCGCGTCCAGCTCGCCCAGCAGCCGCTGCAGTTCGGTGTGATCGCGAAGTGTCACGATCCGCCCGGCGCGGGACGGTTGCTGGTTCACGACCAGTACGCCGTTCGCGCCGAGATGCAGTTCGTCGTACGCCGTTCTGCCGTCGTGGAGGAGCTCGGCCAACGGCGTACCGAGGTGGAGTTCTTCGATCGGCGTACCGGGTGGGACCTGGCGGAGGCCGAGCAGTTGAAGGGCTTCGTCGTTGGCGAGCTGGACCCGGCCGTCGGCGTCCAGCAGGATCAGGCCTTCGCGCGCCGCATGCAGAACACCCTCGTAGAAGTCGAGCATCCGGGCGAGTGCCTGGGTGCCGATGCCGCGAGTGGCCCGGCGGACCCGCCAGGCGACCAGGGCGTTACCGGCGATCGCGACCCCGAGCATCAGGCTGGCGATCCCGAGCATCGGGCGCAGGTCGAGGCGGACGAGCTCGCCCAGACTTGCCGGGGCGGTGCCGGTGGCCGCCGCATCGCGGTCGGCCTGCGCGCGGGAGCGAGCCACGAGCGAGATCCAGACCATGACGATCAGCACGGCAACCGTGACCGTCTGCAACCAGAGGACCTGGCGACGGAGCTCCCACGGCCGGTGTTTCACACCGGACAGTCTGCACCGAGAACGATATGAACGAAACGCGCACTTCTCCTGTGCGTCACGTCACAGTTACTCAAGCCCTCCAGCCCAGTACTGCCCCGCCGGCCGATACAGGAGTCTTCATGGCCACGACCGAACCCCGACCGACCCCGGTCCGGAACGATCGAACCCACTTCCTCTACATCGCCGTCATCGTCGCCGCGTTCCTCGGTATCGGTGTCGGCCTGCTGTTCCCGAGCTTCGCGATGGAGCTGAAGCCGCTCGGCACCGGCTTCGTGAACCTGATCAAGATGCTGATCAGCCCGATCATCTTCTGCACCCTCGTCATCGGCATCGGCTCGGTCCGCCAGGCGGCCTCGGTCGGCAAGGTCGGTGGCCTGGCGCTCGTCTACTTCCTGGTGATGTCGACGGTCGCGCTGTTCATCGGTCTGGTGGTCGGCAACATCGTTCAGCCGGGCTCCGGTCTGAACCTGACCGACAAGCTGCGCGAGGCGGGCCAGAAACAGGCCTCCGGTGCGCACGCGACGACGACCGACTTCATCCTCGGCATCATCCCGAAGTCGCTGCTCTCCTCGCTGACCGAGGGTCAGGTCCTGCAGACGGTGCTGGTGGCCCTGCTGGTCGGGTTCGCGCTGCAGGCGCTGGGCTCGAAGGGCGCGCCGATCCTGGTCGGCATCGGTCACATCCAGCGGCTGGTCTTCAAGATCCTGTCGATGATCATGTGGACGGCGCCGATCGGTGCGTTCGGCGCGCTCGCCGCAGTGGTCGGCGCGGCCGGTTCGACCGCACTCCTCAGCCTGCTGAAGATCATGGTCGCCTTCTACATCACCTGTGCGCTGTTCGTGATCGTTGTCCTGGGCACCATTCTCAAGGTGGTCACCGGGATCTCGATCTTCCAGCTGCTCAAGTACCTGGGCCGCGAGTTCCTGCTGATCGTGTCCAGCTCGTCGTCGGAGACCGCGCTGCCCCGGCTGATCGGAAAGATGGAACACCTCGGCGTCGGCAAGTCCGTGGTCGGTATCACCGTTCCGACCGGCTACTCGTTCAACCTGGACGGCACCGCGATCTACCTGACGATGGCGTCGCTGTTCATCGCCGAGGCGATGAACACGCCGTTCTCGCTCGGGCAGCAGATCTCCCTGCTGGTGTTCATGATCATTGCCTCGAAGGGTGCCGCCGGTGTCACCGGCGCCGGCCTGGCCACGCTGGCCGGCGGCCTGCAGTCGCACCGCCCCGAGCTCGTCGACGGCGTCGGCCTGATCGTCGGCATCGACCGCTTCATGTCCGAGGCCCGTGCCCTGACCAACTTCGCGGGGAACGCGGTGGCCACCGTCCTGGTCGGCCACTGGGTCAAGGACTTCGACAAGGACCAGGCTCGCCAGGTCTTCGCCGGCGAGGACCCCTTCGACGAAGTGGCCTTCGCGGCCGGCGACACCCACGCCGGCGACCTACCGGCCGGCGACGTACCTGCCGAGGTCAACGACACCAGAACCCACTGACCACCCTTCCCACCCCCCACACTGCCCGCCGGTGCCACAGCCCGGCGGGCGTGGTCTGTTCAGAGCTGCTTGTAGTAGAGGTTGGCGTACCGGTTGGCGCCGCCGCCGGACTGGTGCGAGGCGAAGCCGAAGAACAGGCCGACGTGACCGTTGTCCAGCTTGTGGATAGCCATTCCCTCGGGCTCGCGGTAGTTCAGCGACTTCCCGGCCTTGGTGACGTAGGCGTCGCCGTCGAACTTGCCGGTGTTGAGGTTCAGCCGCCGGATCGTCGAGTTGATCTTCGCCGGGTCGGTGTGGCCGTCGCCGTAGAACAGGTACGCGTACTGGCCGTAGAACGTGTAGCCCTGGAAGGTCCGCCCGTACGACGGCTGCTTGATGTGCACGAGCCGGTCGGCGGCCTTGCCGGCTCGCGCCTTACTGAGCGGCCAGACGCTCAACCACCAGTCGCCGTTCTCGATCCGGCGGACCATCAGCCGCTTGTTGACCGGGTCGACCGCTGCGGTGATGCTCTTACTGCCCTTGAAGAACTTCGCCGAGCTGTCGATCGAGGTCCGGGTGATGTTCTTGAACTGGACCCGGGCCAGCGCCGTACCGCGGCCGTCCTTGGTGTTCTTGTCGGCGTCGCACTCGATCCAGATGTACGTCGTCTTGCCGACCGGCTCGGCGGCGATCGACACGCCGTGGCCGGCCCGCTTCACCACCATCGAGCCGAGCACCTTGCCGCTCGCCGAGACCTGGTTGACCACCAGGTCGGCGCCGGATCCCTTGTTCTGCGCCTGAACGACGAACAGCCGCCGGTTGACGTCGTCGAACGTGAAGCCCTGAATGCCGTGGTGCGTCTCGTGCATGATCTTGGGGCCGAACAGGTGGTGTTCGGTCGCCGTCAGGTTGAACTTGGGTGACGTGGGCAACGTCGCCTCGGCGATCCCGGGCGCGACGGCCGACCCGAGAACGGCGCCGCCGGCTGCGGCCGCGCCGAGCCGGATCAGCGACCGGCGGCTGAGAGTCGAGGGCAGGATCAGATCCATGAACACTCCTTGATGGGCGGACAGTGCCTTGCAGCAGCTGTACGACGAGTGCCGCGTCCGCCGGGTTCCGGCTACTTGTCCCGCAGGAGTTCGATGACCGGGGCAAGGTCTTCGAGGTAGCCGGCGTTGACGGAGATGTAGGTGGCGCCGATGGTGTCGCGGCGGCGGAGGAGTTCGTCGGCCATCTCTCGCGGGGTACCGCGGAGCAGCATGAGGGAGTCCATCGCTTCCAGGGCTTCGGGGTCGACGCCGGAGGCGCGCTTCGTCCAGGCGGGAAGCGGACGGGTGCCGGCGGCGAGCAGGTTCATGGCGAGTTCGATGTCGTCGGCTCGGGAGCCGGCCAGGTCGCGGAGGTTTTGCGCGAGGGCTGCTACCTCCTCGCGGGGTGTGGTGGCGTCCTTGGCGAGGGAGACGATGTCGGCTCGTTCGGCAGCCAGGGCTAGCGCCTTGGGACCACCGGCCGCCAGCATGATCGGCGTACGACGTTCGCCGTCCAGCTCACGCAGCAGGTCGAGCGTCTCAATCACCTGCTCACGGCGTTCACGAGCGGTACCCCAGGGGAGGCCGAGCTCGGCGGTCTGCTGTTCGGCGACCGGCCGTCCGGTGCCGATCCCGAACTCGAACCGGCCGTCGGTGAGCGTCGACAGGGTGTGCGCTTCCCAGGCGGTCTGGCGCGGCGTACGCAATGGGGCGGCGGTCACGAACGTGCCGACCCGGATATCGGCCACCGCGGCCGCCATCGCCAGCGAGGGAAACGGCGACGGCAACTGCAGGCCGTCAGGCATCAGCACGGTCGTGTAGCCGAGCTCGGCCGCCCGCTGGGCGGTCTTGATCCAGTCGTCGCCCGTCTGCGGGCTGCCCACTACTCCGAATCGAAATCTCATACCCACAGCCTGGCCGCGAGCCACCTCCGTCCGCATCCCACGCAGGGAGGCGATCGCCGTACGCCGGGCGACGTACTCTGGTGACATGTCACGGACCCGCAGCCCCCTGCTCGACCGGCCCGCCGCCGTCGAGGCCGACGGACTCGACGCCGGAGTCGCGGCGCACTACGGCTCGGATCTGCGCGAACAGCGCGCGCTGGTCGCGGGCGAGGCGTTCGTCGACCTGTCGCACCGCGACGTGGTCACGATCAAGGGCCCGGACCGGCTGACCTGGCTGCACGCGCTCACCTCCCAGTACTTCGAAGGCCTCAAGCCCGGTACGTCGACCACCGCGCTGCTGTTGTCGCCGACCGGCCACGTCGAGCACGCGATGTACGGCGTGGACGACGGCGAGACGTTCTGGCTGCACACCGAGCCTGGCGCGGCGGCCGCGTTGGTCGAGTGGCTGCAGAAGATGGTCTTCATGTCCCGCGTCGAGATCGCTGACGTGACCGACGACTACGCGATCGTCTGGCGGCCGGGTCCGGCTACCGGTGAGCACCTCACGCGCTCCGGTGCGGACTCGCTGGGCGGGCACGAGGTCTTCCTCCCGCGCGCCGAGCTCGCTGGTCTGGAGGGCCCCGCGGCCGGCATCTGGGCGTACGAAGCGCTCCGGATCGAGGCTGGTCACCCGCGCTTCGGCCTGGACACCGACGAGCGCGCGATCCCGAACGAGCTGGGCTGGCTGGGCATCGGCGTCCACCTGGACAAGGGTTGCTACCGCGGCCAGGAGACGGTCGCTCGCGTGCACAACCTCGGCCGCCCGCCGCGCCGCCTGGTCCGGCTGCTGCTCGATGGTTCGGTCGACCACCTGCCCACGCACGGGTACGCCGTACGGGTGGGGGAGAAGCAGATCGGCTTCATCGGCTCCGCGGCCCGGCATCACGAGCTCGGCCCGATCGCGCTCGCGCTGGTCAAGCGGAATGTCGACCCCGAGGCGATTCTCGAGGTGGTCGCGGAGGATCAGCCGACCGTGACCGCGACGCAGGAGCTGCTGGTCGACCCCGAGGTCGGGCTGCACGTGCGCGCTCGGCTGTGAGCCGGATCATTCGCAAGACCGCTTTTTGCCCCTGACATCCAGGCCGTACAGTTCGTGCCGTGAGTGAACCTGTGATCCTGGCCGATGTCGTCCGCAGTGGTTTCGTCGAAGGCCACCACCGTGGCTCCGTCGTCGTGACGGATCCCGATGGGACCGTGTCGTGGTCGGTCGGCATCGTCGACCAGCCGATGTTCCCGCGGTCGTCGAACAAGCCGATGCAGGCTGTCGGCATGCTGCGCCACGGCCTCCCGCTGGACGGGAAACTGTTGTCCCTGGCGGCGGCATCACACTCGGGTGAGCCGTTCCATGTGGACGGTGTCCGCGAGATCCTCGCGCTCGCGAAGCTCGACGAGTCCGCGCTGCAGACGCCCCCGGCGTACCCGATCGAGGACGCCGTCCGCGACGCCTGGGTCCGGGCCGGCCATGGCCAGGAATCGGTCGTGATGAACTGCTCGGGCAAGCATGCCGCGATGCTGCTGACCTGTGTGACGAACGGCTGGCCGATCGACACCTACCGCTCGCCGGATCACCCGCTGCAGCAGGCCATCCGCAGCGCGGTCGAGGACATCGCCGGCGAGAAGGTCTCGTACGTCGCCGTCGACGGCTGCGGTGCGCCGATCCTCGCGATCAGCCTGGCCGGCCTGGCGCGGTCGTTCGGCCTGTTCGCCGCCGCGGCGCCCGGCACGCTCGAGGCCAAGGTGAAGGATGCCTACCGGGCGTACCCCGAGTACGCCAGCGGGAGTACACGCGACGAGGCGGCTCTGATGCGCGCGGTGCCTGGCCTGTTCTGCAAGGTGGGCGCCGAGGCCGTGTACGCCGTGGGCCTCGAGGACGGCCGCGGGATCGCGCTCAAGATCGAGGACGGTACGCCGCGGGCCCGGGCAGTGGTGATGGCCGCCGTACTGCGCAAGCTCGGGCTTGAGCACGAGGTGATCGAGCAGCAGTCGCAGTTCCCGTTGCTGGGTGGCGGTGTGGAGGTCGGCTCGGTGCGGCCGCATGGGCCTGCCTTCGAGTAGTGAGTGAAGTCACGGCGGGTCTGCTTGCAATTGCAAGCACCCTGCTAGCACACTGGGGACATGGCCAGATTGAGTGATCGTGTCGCCGGATCGGTGGGCTCCGTTGGGGAGTACCTGGCCGAGCAGCGGCGACAGGCGCAGTTGTCGTTGCGGCAGCTGTCGGATCTGGCCGGAGTGTCGAACCCGTACCTGAGCCAGATCGAGCGCGGCCTGCGGAAACCGTCGGCCGAGGTGCTGCAGCAGCTCGCGAAGGCGTTGCGGATCTCCGCGGAGACCTTGTACGTGCGGGCCGGCATTCTCGATCCGGACGACGGTTCGGACGGCCGAGGGGCCGCCGCCGTGGTCGACGCGATCCTGCTCGACCCAGCGCTCAACGAGCGGCAGAAACGGGTCCTGCTGGACGTGTACGGCTCCTTTGTCCGTGAGAACACGCCCGCCGACGAGACGCCCGCCGAGACCGCCGCCGAGCCGCCGAAGAAGAAGCCGGCCGCGGCCAAGAAGACCCCTGCAACACCTCGTACCACCACTCGCTGAACATCCCGAGGAGAAGCCTGATGGCTACCCGTACCCCCGTCACCCCGCTGTACGCGATCGCCGGTGCCGGCGACCTGGCCGTGGAGAAGGTCCGCGCGGTCAGCGCCGACGTCACCACCCGGTTCGCCAAGCTGGACCAGAAGGCCGTGCAGGCCGAGCTCACCAAGCGGCAGAGCGAGCTCACCGCCGAGCTGACCAAGCGTCAGGCTGAGCTGACCAAGCGTTTCGAGGCTCTGGTCGCCGACGCCCGCACCGCCCCGGCCAAGCTGCGGGAGCTGCCGGCCGTCGCGCAGGCCGGTTTCACCACCGTGCTCGGCCAGGCCGAGGAGACCTACGAGGACCTCGCCGGTCGCGGCAAGGACCTGGTCGGGCGGATCCGCTCGCAGAAGGCGACCGCGGACCTCGAGGCCGCCGCGAAGACCACGGTGAGCAAGGCCAAGGCCACCCGCACCACGGTGAAGAAGACCGCCACGACCGCGCAGCGCAACGTCAAGGCGACCACCACCGCGGCCAAGAAGACCGCGAAGACGGCCGCCAAGGCGACCACCGCCGCGGCCGCCAAGGTCGGCGACTGAGCGTAGTAATTCACCCAGCACAGGGTGAAAATTCGGCCCGGGCGGCCCGCACCTGTCCTTGACAGGGGTGGGCCGCCCGGTCTTTCGGCTAGGCTCGGGGCATGCTCCCACTCGCCACGTTCCCAAACCTCTTCCCGGGGTTCGCGGGCCCGTTCGAGATCATCTGGTGGGTGGTGCTCGCGCTGAAGCTCGTGGCGCTCGTCGATGCGGCCCTCCGGCCGCGGGCGGTCTTCATCGCCGCGGACAAGCTGACGAAGCCCGGCTGGGTGCTGATCCTGGTCGTGTTCTCGCTCAGCCAGCTCTTCCAAGGCTGGCTCAGCTTCTTCGGCCTGATCGGCATCGCCGCCGCCGGTGTCTACCTCGTCGACGCCCGGCCCGCGCTGCGCGCCGCCACCGGCCGTGGTCGCGGTGGCTGGGGCATTCGCCGCCGGCGCGGCCCTCGTCCGCTCTGAGCCCTGCTTACGAGCGGTAGACGATGACCTTGTCGCCGATGTGGACGAGGTCGAACAGGACCTTGATCTTGGCCAGGTCGCGGACGTTCACGCAGCCGTGCGACGCCCCGTTGTAGCCGCGCGCCGCGAAGTCCGACGAGTAGTGCACCGCCTGACCGCCGCTGAAGAACATCGCGTACGGCATCGGTGAGTCGTAGAGCTTCGACACGTGGTTCCGGCTCTTCCAGCCGACCGTGAAACCACCCTCACGTGTAGCCGTCTTCACCGCCCCGAACCGTACGTCGAACTGCATCTTCACGACGCCATCGACGACGTACCGGAGTTTGCGGGTGGTCTTGTCGATGCACAACGCCGTCCCGGTCGCACACCGCGCGTCCAGCTTGCGTCCGTCGACCACCGGCACCGGCGGGTACAGCTCCTGCTGAGTCGGCTCCTTCGTCGCCGCGAGCAGCTTGTCCCAGGTGTTCTGGTCGACATACCCCAGCGGCGGAATCCCCTTGGATTGCTGGAACTTCTTCACCGCGGCCCGGGTCATCGTCCCGTACTCGTTGTCCAGGTACTTCTTGTCGATCAGCTTCAGCTGGATCAGCCGGGCCTCGAGCTTCCGCACGCTCACACTCACCGCGCCGTACCGGTACAGGGCCTTCGGATAGATCGGCAGCTGCCCACTGACCTCGAACGGCACCACCTTCACCTCGGCCGGCGCCGCCTGCGCCCCCGCCCCACCCAGCACCGCAGCCGCCGCGCCGGCCACCAGCCCAGCCACGACCTTGCGAATACTCAACGCGCGCATCGCACCAGCGTAAATTACTTACCACCAGCCCCACACCACTCGTGAGCAACTCGTGACCGGAGACCCCATGGAGATCGTGCTCAGTACGGCGGACATCACCACCGTTCCCGCCGATGCGGTCGTGAACGCCGCCCACCACGCCCTACGCGGCGGTGGTGGAGTCGACGGCGCGATCCACCGAGCCGGCGGACCGGAGATCCTCGCCGAGTTGATCGAGCGCTATCCGCGAGGAGCGTCACCCGGTGACGCGGTGTGGACGACAGCCGGGCAACTGCCTGCGTCGTACGTGATTCACGTGGTGGGACCGAACTACACCGCCGGTCAACGCGATCCGGCGCTGCTCGAGTCGTGCTATCGCAATGCGCTGCGGATCGCCGACGAGCTGGGCGTGAAGACCTTGGCGCTGCCGGCGGTTTCGGCGGGGATCTTCGGGTGGCCGGCCCAGTCGGCGGCCGACATCGCGGTCGGGACACTTCGCCGTACGGCGAGTGCTGTGGAGACGGCGACGTTCTGTCTGGTGGAGCCGCGGCTGTACAAGGCGTTCGGAAAAGCAACAGCGGCCGAGGCGTGAAGCCCCGGCCGCTGTAGACGTTCGATCGATCAGCCGCTGTAGACGACGACCTTGTCGCCGATCTTGATCTGGGCGAAGATCTTGGCCAGCTTGGCCTTGTCACGGATGTTCATGCAGCCGTGCGAGGCGCCGTTGTAGCCGCGGGCCTTGAAGTCCGACGAGTAGTGCACGGCCTGGCCGCCACTGAAGAACATCGCGTACGGCATCTTCGACTTGTAGAGCGTCGAGACGTGGTTCTTCGACTTGCGGTAGACCTTGAACTGACCGTTGCGGGTCGGCGTCTTGGAGCCGCCGAAGCGGGCGTCCAGGACGTAGATCGTCTTGCCGTTGATCAGGTAGACCATCTTGCGCGTCTTCTTGTTGGCGCACATGACACGGCCCTTCATGCACCGCGGGTCCAGGTGGTAGCGACCGATGTACTTGGTCTTGGCGACCGCCTTCTGCGGCACGGCCACAGCGGCCTTCGGTGCGACCGACGCGGTGGCGGCGTGCGCCGTCGTACCGGCGGTGAGTGCACCGACGCCGACAAAGGCGACCGCGGTCACGGTGGCGCCGAGCTTACGCAGGATCCCCATGGTGATTCTTCCTTCCCCCAACTGATGTTTTGCTGTTCACAGAGTCAGACGTCGCGCGGCGACATCTGGTTGGTAACGATCCGGAAGTATCTTTCGCGCGACCGGCCGAAGAAGGGTGTATCACACCCTTGTCTTTCGGCGCGCGTCGTCGCGGTCCGCGTTGCCGAACCGTGTTGTGAAACGACTTCTGACAGCTCAGGCCTTGCTCTTGCGCCCCAGCTTGGCCCGCTCGATCTGGGTCAGTGCGACCTTGCGCATCCGGATCGCGTCCGGCGTGACCTCGACGCACTCGTCCTCGCGGCAGAACTCCAGCGACTGCTCGAGCGACAGCTTGCGAGCCGGCACCAGCTTCTCGAACTCGTCCGCGTTCGAGCGGACGTTGGTCATCTTCTTTTCCTTGGTGATGTTGACGTCCATGTCGTCGGCGCGCGAGTTCTCGCCGATGATCATGCCCTCGTACACCTCGGTGGTCGGCTCGACGAACATCGTGCCGCGCTCCTGCAGGTTGATCATCGCGTACGACGTCGCGGCGCCGGCCCGGTCGGAGACCAGCGAACCGGACGGACGGGTACGCAGCTCGCCGAACCACGGCTCGTAACCCTCGAAGACGTGGTGCGCGATCCCGGTACCGCGGGTGTCGGTGAGGAACTCGGTGCGGAAGCCGATCAGGCCGCGCGCCGGGACCAGGAACTCCATCCGGACCCAGCCGGTGCCGTGGTTGGTCATCTGCTCCATCCGGCCCTTGCGGACCGCGAGCAGCTGGGTGACCGTGCCGAGGTACTCCTCGGGGCAGTCGATGGTGAGACGCTCGACCGGCTCGTGGCGCTTGCCGTTGATCTCCTTGGTGACCACCTGTGGCTTGCCGACGGTCAGCTCGTAACCCTCACGACGCATCTGCTCGACCAGGATGGCCAGCGCCAGCTCACCACGGCCCTGCACCTCCCAGGCGTCCGGACGCTCGGTCGGCAGCACCTTCAGCGACACGTTGCCGATCAGCTCGCGGTCGAGGCGGTCCTTGACCAGGCGGGCGGTGACCTTGGTGCCCTTGGTCCGGCCGGCCAGCGGCGAGGTGTTGGTGCCGATCGTCATCGAGATGGCCGGCTCGTCCACGGTGATCAGCGGCAGCGGCTTGGGGTTGTCCGGGTCGGTCAGGGTGTCGCCGATCATGATCTCCGGAATACCGGCGATCGCGACGATGTCACCGGGACCGGCCGAGTCGCCGGGGACGCGCTCGAGCGCCTCGGTGACCAGCAGTTCGGTGATCTTGACCTTCTGGATCGAGCCGTCGTGGCGGCACCAGGCGACCTGGGAGCCCTTCTTCAGCGTGCCCTCGTGGATCCGGACCAGCGCGAGCCGGCCGAGGAACGGCGAGGCGTCCAGGTTGGTCACGTGGGCCTGCAGCGGCGCGTCCTCGGTGTACTCCGGGGCCGGCACGTTGGCCATGATGGTTTCGAACAGCGGCTCGAGGTCCTCGGAGTCCGGCAGGCCGCCGTCGGCGGGCTGGGTCAGCGAGGCGCGGCCGGCGCGGGCCGAGGCGTACACGACCGGGAAGTCGAGGGCGCTCTGGTCGGCGTCGTGGTCGAGCAGGTCGAGGAACAGCTCGTAGGTCTCGTCGACGACCTCGGCGATCCGGGAGTCCGGCCGGTCCACCTTGTTCACCACGAGGATCACCGGCATCCGGCGGGCCAGCGCCTTGCGCAGCACGAACCGGGTCTGCGGCAGCGGACCCTCGGAGGCGTCGACCAGCAGCACGATCGCGTCCACCATCGACAGGCCGCGCTCGACCTCACCACCGAAGTCGGCGTGGCCGGGGGTGTCGATGATGTTGATCGTCACCGTCTCGCCGCTGGCCATCTTGTGCCGGACGGCGGTGTTCTTGGCGAGGATCGTGATGCCCTTCTCACGCTCCAGGTCGCCGGAGTCCATCGCCCGCTCGTCCACGTGCTGATGCGCGCCGAAGGCGCCGGACTGCCACAGCATCGCGTCGACCAGGGTGGTCTTGCCGTGGTCGACGTGGGCCACGATCGCGACGTTGCGCAGGTCGTTACGGACAGGCATGGGGAAGCGCTCCAAGCAGTAGACTGAGTGTCAGGCGGTGGCTACGGCGTGTCGATTCACGAGAGAACAGCCACTCGACGCAGGGCACAGCAGCCCAATCCTACCTGTGACGGAGCGTATCCCCGAATCGCCTACTGCACGCGGTGCACCTTGTGCTGCGCGGCCTGCGCCCGCGGGCGGACGGTGATCCGGTCCAGGTTGACGTGCGGCGGGCGGCTCGCGACCCAGCTGACGATGTCAGCGATGTCGTCCGAGGTCAGCGGTTCGGCGACCCCGGCGTACACGGCGTCGGCCTTGGCCTGGTCGCCCTCGAAGCGGGTCAGGGCGAAGCCCTCGCTCTTGACCATGCCCGGGGCGATCTCGGTGACCCGGACCGGCTGGTCGAAGAGCTCCAGGCGCAGCGTGTCGACGACTGCCTTCGCGGCGTGCTTGGCGGCGACGTACCCGCCGCCGTTCTCGTAGGCCACCTGGCCGGCCGTCGAGCCCATCACGACGATCGTGCCCCGGCCGGTGATAAGGGCCGGGAGCAACGACTTGGTGACGGCGGCGACGCCGATCACGTTCACCTCGTACATCCGCCGCCACGCGTCCAGGTCGGCGTCGGCCACCGGCTCGGCGCCGAACGCGCCACCGGCGTTGTTCACCAGCAGATCCAGCCGGTCACCGACGGTCGCGGTCAGTGCCGCCACGTCGTCGGCCGACGTGACGTCGCACTGCACCGCGCGGCCGTCGATCTCCTTGGCCAGCGCCTCGATCCGATCCAGCCGCCGGGCGGCCGCGATCACCTCGAACCCGTCCTTGGCCAGCCGGCGGGCCGTGGCGGCCCCGATCCCGCTGCTCGCTCCGGTCACCACGGCAAGAGGACGGTTCGCAGTCATACCGTCAGTGTTTCACTCGCCCGGATCTCGGCCGAACCCGTCTCAGGTACTGCGCGCCGCGCCGCGACGATCGTGCCGGCGGCCACCGCCAGGCCCAGTACGACGAAGCCGCCGAACAAAGCGAGGGTTTGTCCGTCCGGATGAACGACCGACTGCCCGCGGAACGCTTGGACGCTGGTCGCGACCATCAGACCGGTGTAGGCGATGACAGCCGCCCCGACCAGCCGGGCACGAACCCGCTCCGGACGCAGCCAGGCCACCCGGGCGGCCAGAATGCTCAGCAGCAGAACGACCGCCAGCAAGGCGTGGATCGCATGCAGGCCGATGAAGTGCGGGACGCGCAGGTCGCCGCCGACCGTGCTCCAGTGCGTGATCGGCAAGCCGGGACCGCCGGCCTCGACGCCGACACCATGGCTGCCGCCCAGCGTCACCGGGTTGCCGTAGGCATCGGTGGTCTGCGTCCTGGTGCCGTTGGCGCCCACCAGGTAGAAGGCCAGTGCCATCCCGGCGATCGCCAGGGCAAGGCCGGTTCGGATCGCGCGGTTCAGCGGCGCGTCACCGACCCGCTGGAACAACAGCATCACCGCGACCACGAGGTTCACGCCGAACAGACCCAGCACCCCGGACATGAAGACCTGCTGGCCGACCTGGTTGAAGGTGTCGGTGTTGGCGTTGAAGTGGCTGAACGTGCCCCGAGCGGCCTGGATCGCGATGAAGCCGACGTCGATCACGCCGGTGATCGCGAAGACGGTGCCCAGCCACCAGCCGAACCGCTTCGCCTTGCGCAGCTTGGACACCAGCCACGCCAGCGTCGCGCCGTACAGGACGAAGGACAGGCCGAACTTGAACGGCTTGAGCCAGACGGACTCGTTCAGGATCTCGCGGTTGTCGACCAGCAGGCCGATACCGGCGACGAGGACCAGGGCGGCCATGGCGGACACCATCACCAGCAACGGGCGATGCCAGGTTCGTACTTCGGCGAGGACTTTGTGCATGTGTTCATGCTTTCGGCGCACGCCGCGCGGAGCACTGGGTTCAGGGCTCCTCCCGTAGGGGAGTTACCTCCACCGACGGGCGTACGCTGGCGGCGTGAGTCTGCCGCCGTCCGCCGACCGTCCGCCGCGGCGGGTCGCGATGATCAGCCTGCACACCTCGCCGTTGGACCAGCCGGGGACCGGCGATGCCGGCGGGATGAACGTGTACGTCGTGGAGCTGTCGAAGCAGCTCGCCGAACTCGGGACCGAGGTCGACATCTTCACTCGCGCCACCACCTCGGCGGTGCCGCCGCGAGTCGAGCTGATGCCTGGTGTGATGGTGCGCAACGTGGCGGCCGGGCCCTACGAGGGCCTGACCAAGAACGAGCTTCCGGCTCAGCTCTGCACCTTCGCCCGGGCGGTCCTGCGGGCCGAGGCGATCCACGAGCCCGGCTGGTACGACGTGATCCACTCGCACTACTGGCTGTCCGGGCAGGTCGGGTTGCTGGCGCGGGACCGGTGGGCGGTTCCGCTCGTGCACACCATGCACACGATGGCGAAGGTCAAGAACGCCAGCCTGGCGGAGGGCGACGTACCGGAACCGGCTGCTCGGCTGATCGGCGAGGAGCAGGTCGTCGAGTCCGCGGACCGGCTGCTGGCGAACACTCCGGACGAGGCGCAGGAACTGATCACCCTGTACGGCGCCCAGCCCGCGAAGGTCGGTGTGGTGAACCCCGGGGTCGACCTGGAGGTGTTCGCGCCTGGCGACCAGCTCGCCGCGCGCCGGGCGGTCGGCGTACCGGAAGATGCTGTCGTACTGGCTTTTGTCGGGCGGATCCAGCCGCTGAAGGCGCCTGACCTGCTGATTCGGGCAGCGGCGCGGATGCTTTCGCGTGACCCGTCGTTGCGCAGCCGGCTCGTCGTCGCGATCATCGGCGGTCCGTCGGGGAACGGGATGGAGCACCCCGAGGCGCATGCCGAGCTGGCACGGGCGCTCGGGGTCGACGACGTGACGCGGTTCGTGAAGCCGATGGAGCGCAGCGGATTGGCCGACTGGTACCGCGCGGCCTCGGTGGTCTGCGTCCCGTCGTACTCGGAGTCGTTCGGGCTGGTCGCACTGGAGGCCCAAGCCTGCGGTACGCCGGTGGTCGCGGCGGCTGTGGGCGGCCTGACGACCGCCGTGGTGAACGGGCAGACCGGGCTGCTCGTCGACGGGCACGGCGCCGACGACTTCGCCGACGCGCTGGCGCGGATCGCGACGGATCCGCACACCCGCGAGACGATGAGCCGCGCAGCGGTCAAGCATGCGCAGGGCTTCGGCTGGGAACTGACCGCGCGTAAGACGCTGGCGGCGTACCGGACCGCAGCGGAGACCATGGCGGCTGAGGTGTTTTCTGAATGAGGGTGTCCGCGGCGGATGTGATCCGTCAGGTGCTGACCGAGAACGAGATCGAGTTCACCGAGGTGAAGCCGGGCGAGTTCAGCGCCGACCTGCCGGGTGAGCGCAAGCTCAAGACCACCGTCACACTGTCGGTCGGCGCGCAGGCCGTCCAGGTGCACGCCTTCGTGGCCCGGCGCCCGGACGAGAACCATGAGGCCGTCTACCGCTGGCTGCTCGAGAAGAACCTCAAGATGTACGGCGTCGCCTTCGCCGTCGACCACCTGGGCGACATCCACCTGGACGGCCGGGTCCCGCTGCACGCGATCACCCCGACCGAGGTGGACCGGCTGCTGGGCGCCGTACTGGAGTATGCGGACTCGTCGTTCAACACGATCCTCGAGCTCGGCTTCGCCTCGTCGATCCGCAAGGAGTACGAGTGGCGGATCTCGCGGGGCGAGTCCACCCGGAACCTGGACGCCTTCAAAGGCTGGCTGGAACCATAGTGGTCCGGGCGCACTGAGGCTTGGCGCTATCGGCGCCCAGGCACGCACCTGGACACCGCTATCACTCAAGCCTCAGCACGCCCGGACCACTTGTAAGCTGCGGGTATGACCTATCGCCTGATCCTGCTCCGCCACGGCCACAGCGAATGGAACGCCAAGAACCTCTTCACCGGCTGGGTCGACGTCGACCTGAACGCGCAGGGTGTCGAGGAGGCGCACCGCGGCGGTGAGTTGCTCCGCGACCGCGGCCTGCTCCCCGACGTCCTGCACACCTCGGTGCTGCGCCGGGCGATCCGCACCGCGAACATCGCGCTCGAGGTGGCCGAGCGCCAGTGGATCGACGTCCGCCGCTCCTGGCGCCTCAACGAGCGCCACTACGGCGCCCTGCAGGGCAAGGACAAGAAGCAGACCCTCGAGGAGCTCGGCGAGGAGCAGTTCATGCTGTTCCGCCGCTCCTACGACACCCCGCCGCCGCCGATCGAGCGCGGCTCCGAGTTCGACCAGGCCGGCGACCCCCGCTACGCGGCGCTCGCCCCCGAGATCATCCCGACGACCGAGTGCCTCAAGGACGTCGTCGCCCGGATGCTCCCCTACTGGTACGACGCCATCGTCCCCGACCTCCGCGCCGGCAAGACGGTCCTGGTCACCGCCCACGGCAACTCGCTGCGCGCCCTGGTCAAGCACCTCGACAACCTCGACGAGCCCACCGTCGTAGGCCTCAACATCCCCACCGGCCTCCCGCTGCTCTACGAGCTCGACGAGAACCTCAAGCCGATCACCCCCGGCGGCGAGTACCTCGACCCCAACGCCGCCGCAGCAGCCATCGAAGCCGTCAAGAACCAGGGCCGTTGACCGTCCGCGCCGGACAGTCCTTCGACGCGTCCCGGGCCGGGACCGAGGTGACCGAACTCCTGGTCGCCGACGTCCCGGCCGCCGGCCCGACCACCGCCGAAGGCGACCCGGCCACCGGTGAATGGACCGGCACCACCGGCGCCGGCTTCCACATCGTCCCGCTCTGGGAAGGCGAATCCCTCACCGGCCTGTACGACGCCGCCTGGGAAGCAGCCGAAGGCATCGGCACCACCCACCTGACCCACCTGACCGAGGTCCTCTCGGCCCACTGGGGCCCGCACCACGTCATCACCCTCGACGGCCCACTCCTGCGCTGGCACCAGTCCCAACCGGTGCACCCTTTGTTCCACGCCCTCTTCAGCCAAGACCTGTACGGCGAACTCCACGTCTGGCACGTCGACAACCGCTGGATCGCCATCACCGTAGGCCACAGCGACGGCGACGCCCCGCTCGTACTGGCCGCCGTGGTCTCCACCGAGGCCATCCAACAACCACCAGGCCCTTGAACGGTTGGCGCCGGCGCCGTGACACTCGGGGGACCCGACCCGGCGGCGCCAGTGTCCGTACGGTAGGTGAGTGAGTCTCCTGCGGGCCTCGGCGCGGGCCGTTCATCGGGTGTTGACGGACGACAACTTCGACCTCTGGTTGCTGACGGCTGCGGCCGGGGTGTTCACCGTGCTCGGCATCGTGAACGTGGCGAAGCCGGAGGTGCTGAGTTCGGCGATCCTGGCGTTGCTCGCGGCGCTGGCGATCGCGCAGGTCCGGTCCCGGCGGCTGGTCGCGGAGATGGCCGATCGCGCCCAGCCGGCCGAAGTCCTGCTGCGGGACTTCCCTGCGGACCTGGCTCGCCGGCGGGCCGAGGCGGACGACGTACTGCTGATCGGAATCGCGATGGCACGCACTGTTCAAGGGGCCCGCGACGACTTCCACCGAGCACTGGTTCGCGGTGCGCGGCTGCGTGTCCTGGTCGTCGATCCGACCGATGACGCGCTGGTCGGGCAGGCTGCCATGCACCGTCCGGTCGGCCGCGCGGCACTGTTGTCGCAGCGGATCATGACGACGATCGAGGAACTGGAAGAACTCCAGGCAAGCACCCAGGGCAACCTTGAGATCCGCGTTGCGCAGTTCGTGCCGCCGATCGGGGTGAACCTGATTCGCGCCCGCGGTTCGGCGTCCGTGACCATCCAGCACCCGGAGCTGCGGCCCGCGGCCGAGCCGGGCCCGATCATGCACTTCACGGAGTCCGACAGCTGGTTCTCCTTCTACGCACAGCAGGCCGAGCGGCTGTGGGAAGCCGGGACCAGTTGGCCGCCGCCGCCGAGTCGCCGGCTCAGCACGATGGCGCGGCCGAAGTTCGTGCAGTCGTTCGGCCCGGAACTGCTGAACTCGATGAAGGCCGCGACCGACCTGTTCGTCACCGGCGTTGCGCGGAACACGCTGCTGGTGGAGAACTACAACGAATTCGAGCGGTGGTTGCGGCGGGGGTGCACGCTCCGGATCTTGTTGATCGAGCCGTCCTCGAACGCGGTCGAGGTCGCCGCCGAACGGTATTACGCCGAGCGCTCTCCGGCGTCCGCCAGGGGTCGCATCGAACAGTCGCTGCGGCTACTGTCCGAGCTGGCCACGACGACCGGTGGTGCGCTCGAGGTCCGACTGACGAGCCATCCGATCCCGCTCGGCGTCGTGGCGGTCGACACCGCGCCCGACCGGCGGACGGAGTACTCGGCCTTGTTCGTCGAGTACTACACCTTCCAGGCCGAAGGGGAGCCGAAGTTCGTCCTTCAGCCGAGCGACGCCTGGTTCCCGCAGTTCCTCGAGGAGGCGGAGATTCTCTGGCGCGCCGCCCGGCCACTCCCACTGCCCCTGGACGAGAAGTAGCCCCTAGCAACTATTTGGTTGCCAGGGGCTACTTGTACGGCGTGGATCAGTTGGCGCCGTTGGGGTTTGGTGCCGAGGCGCCGGCGCCGGAGCCGGCGGCGGTGCCGCCGATGGCTACCGGGAGTTCGCCGGTGACGAGGTAGACGACGCGGCGGGCCATCGAGACGGCGTGGTCGGAGATGCGCTCGTAGTAGCGGCCGAGGAGGGCGATGTCGACGGCCACCTCGACGCCGTGCGGCCAGGTGTCGTCCATCATCAGGCGGAACTGGTTGCTGCGGAGCTTGTCCATCAGGTCGTCGGTGGCCTCGAGGGCTCCGGCGGCTTCGACGTCGCGGGTCTGGATGACGTCGCCGGCGGCGTCGACCATCTGGCCGGCGACGGTGCCCATCTCCTGGATGACGGAGTGCAGCTCGGTGGGGATGGCGGGGGAGGGGTAGCGCAGGCGGGCGATCTTGGAGACGTGGGCGGCGAGGTCGCCCATCCGCTCGAGGTCGGCGACCATGCGCAGGGCGGCGACCAGCATCCGCAGTTCGTTGGCGACGGGGGCCTGGCGGGCCATCAGCTCGAAGACCTTCTCCTCGACGCCCTCGCCGGCCGCGTCCAGTTGGATGTCGGCCGCGATCACCTCTTCGGCCTTGCGGATGTCGGCCTCCAGCAGGGCTGCGGTCGACCGGCGAACGGCGGTGGAGACCGTGCGGGTCATCCGCTCGAGCTCGGCGAGGATGTCGTCGAGCTGCTCGTGGTAGCTGTCACGCATTGTGTTCGTTTCCGATCTGTGGTGTGCCCGTACCCGGTGCCGGACAGGCCGGTACCTGCTCCAAGGGGGACCGTATGCCGTCGAGGTTGCCGGACGGCGACGCGTGGTGAACGCCTGATGAACAGTTGTGACGCGTCCCGGTCATCCGGTGCTCATTCGGTCTTTCCCTGCTGGTTGCCCGCGTAGCATCGGTTTCGTGGACCCCACGCTGGCTGCGGTGCTGGGCGGCGTCATCGGCGCGGCCCTGGCCCTCCTTTCACTCGGCGCGATGATGCTTTCGGAGCGGTCCCAGCGCAAGATCCCCGAGACCCCGGACCCCGCCGTACCGAGTGGGGTCGCGACCGTCCTGTCGGTACTGCGTTCGTCCGCGGTCGTGATGGGTCCGGAGGATCAGGTGCTGCAGGCAAGCGCTCCGGCGCATGTGCTCGGCATCGTCCGGGGTGAGCGGCTGGTGGTCGACGACATCCTGACCATGGTCCGCGCGGTCCGCCGGGACGGCGAGATCCGCCAGCAGGACCTGGAGATCGTCCGCGGCCGGCTCGGCGCCACGCAGTACGTGAGCGCCCGGGTCGCCCCGCTGGGCAGCCAGCTGGTGCTGGTGCTGGTCGAGGACCGGACCCGCGAGCGCCGGCTGGACGCGATCCGGCGCGACTTCACCGTCAACGTGAGTCACGAGCTGAAGACCCCGGTCGGTGCGCTGATCCTGCTCGCCGATGCGGTCTCCGAGGCCTCGGACGATCCCGAAGCGGTGCAACGGTTCTCGGACCGGATGCGGATCGAGGCCTCCCGGCTCAGCCGGCTGGTCAAGGAGATCATCGAGCTGTCCCGGCTGCAGGGCGACGATCCGCTGGAGCACCCGCACTCGGTCGACATCAACGCGGTGATCGAGGCCGCGGTCGACCGCTGCCGGGTGGACGCCGAGGACCGCGACATCAAGATCGTCGTCAAGGCCGAGCCGGAGCTGGAGGTGATGGGCAGCGAGGACCAGCTGTCCATTGCCATCGGCAACTTGGTGGAGAACGCGGTCAACTACAGCCCGGACGGCACCCGGGTCGCGGTCGCCGCGCACCCGATCGGCGACCTGGTCGAGGTGACGGTGAGCGACCAGGGCGTGGGTATCCCGAGCAGCGACCTGGAGCGCATCTTCGAGCGTTTCTACCGGGTCGACCGGGCCCGCAGCCGGGAGACCGGCGGCACCGGGCTCGGGTTGTCGATCGTCAAGCACATCGCCTCGATCCACGGAGGCGACGTACGGGTGTGGAGTGTCGAAGGCCAAGGCTCCACGTTCACCGTGAGACTCCCGTTGCGGCTCGAATCCGCCCCGGGCCAGACCGGTTCCGCCAGCCAGGAGGACCCGGCCGTCACCCTGCCGCCTACCCCGTCAGGGCAGATCACAAAGGAGACAGCTTCGTGACCCGAGTGCTGGTCGTCGAAGACGAAGAGAGCTACAGCGACGCGTTGTCGTACGTGCTGCGCAAGGAAGGCTTCGAGGTCGCCGTCGCGGAGACCGGGCCGGACGCGCTGGACGAGTACGACCGGGCCGGTGCGGACATCGTGCTGCTCGACCTGATGCTGCCGGGCCTGTCCGGTACGGAGGTGTGCCGGGCGCTGCGCAGCCGGGGCAACGTCCCGGTGATCATCGTGAGCGCCAAGGACACCGAGGTGGACAAGGTCGTCGGGCTCGAGCTGGGCGCGGACGACTACGTCACCAAGCCGTACAGCCCGCGCGAGCTGCTGGCCCGGATCCGCGCCGTACTGCGCCGCGGTCAGGACGTCGAGCTGCTGCCGGACACCCTCGAGGCCGGACCGGTCCGGATGGACGTCGAGCGGCACGTCGTGACCGTCGCCGGCACCGAGATCCGGCTGCCGCTGAAGGAGTTCGAGCTGCTCGAGATGCTGCTGCGCAACACCGGCCGGGTGCTTACCCGCGGCCAGCTGATCGACCGGATCTGGGGCGCCGACTACGTGGGCGACACCAAGACCCTGGACGTGCACGTGAAGCGGCTGCGCTCGAAGCTCGAGAAGGACCCGTCGAACCCGCAGCACCTGGTCACGGTCCGTGGTCTGGGGTACAAGTTCGATTCCTGAGTGGGGGTTAGCTTAGGCTGTCCTTAGTGAGGCATCTGAACTGAGGAGAGTTTCCTATGGCGTGGCCCTGTTTTCGGGCGATCAGTGCGGCCGCCGGCGTACTGATCGCGACCAGCTTGCTCGTCGCGTGCGGTGCATCCGACGACGCGGCGCCGCAGGAGTCCGCCAGTACGGCGGGGTTCCCGGTCACGCTGAAGAACACCTTCGGCGAGACCGTCGTCCCCGCGAAACCGCAGCGGATCGTCACCCTCGGCTGGAACGCCCAGGACATCGTGCACGCCCTCGGCGAGACCCCGGTCGCGATGCCGAAGGTCACCTACGGCCCGACCGCGGCCGGTGTCACTGCCTGGGACGCGGACTGGTTCGACCCGGCCAAGACCGAACTGCTCGACACCGGTGACAAGTACCCGTTCGAGAAGATCGCGGCGCTGAAGCCGGACGTGATCCTGGCGCCGTACGAGGGTTTCGACAAGGCGACGTACGAGACGCTGTCCGGGATCGCGCCGACGGTCGCCTACCCGGGTGCTCCGTGGCAGACCACCTGGCAGGACCAGACGCTGCTCGTCGGTGAAGCGCTCGGCAAGAAGGCCGAGGCCGAGAAGCTGATCACCGGGCTGAACGACAAGATCAAGCAGGTCGCGACCGAGCACCCCGAATTCAAGGGCAAGTCGATCGCGGTCGGCTCCTTCGGCGCGGAGAACTACGTCTACATGCCGGGCGATCCCCGGGTGCAGATCCTCAACGAGATGGGCTTCGTGAACGCGCCCGGCGTCGAGGCCCTGCAGAAGGCCAACACCAAGAACGAGTTCGCGGTGACCGTCAGCAAGGAGAAGATCGCCTCCGCCGATGCCGACGTACTGATCGCGTACGTCGACGGTCTCGGCCCGCAGAAGTTCGCCGCCGACCCGATCTACGCGTCCCTGGGCGCCGTCAAACGCGGCAGCGCCTACGTCCTGGACGACCAGCAGGTCATCTCCGGCCAGAGCGCGATCAGCGTCCTGAGCGTCCCTTGGGTCCTGGACAAGATGCTTCCCGGCCTGACGAAGGCGGCCCAAGCCGCCAGCTGAGGCGTCCGACGGGACCTCGGCCACAGGCCCCGCCGGTACGACGAACGGGCCGCCCCGCGCCGGGAGCGGCCCGTTCGGGCGTTCTGGGGAGTTAGTGCCCGGCCTCGGCGTCGTTGCGCGGGGAGGGGCTGTAGTGGTCCTCGGGGAGGATCGGGATGTCGGCGGTGATCGGGCCGGCCTTGCCGAAGGTGATGACGACGCTGACCATTTCGCCGGGCTTGCCGCCGGTAACCGAGAAGGGGGCCGCCGCTGCGGGGGTGGCCGGGGTCTTCGGGGTGGCGGTGGGGGTGGTGCTCGGCGTCGTCGACGGGGTGGTGGTCGGCGTGGGCTCGGTGCCGCCGGTCTGCGGGAGGCGCACAGCGGCACCGACCTGCAGGGTCAGGGGCTGGAACTCGCCGAACTTCACCGGGGTCGCGTCTTCCGGCGGGGTGTCCGCGGCGGCCGGCTTCGGCGGGGCCTGGGTGATCGAGACCAGGGTGTCGGACTCGGCGCCGTTGTTGACGACGACGCCGTGCACCTCGCCCTTGCCGTCCGCGTCGGACAGGATCAGGAGGTTGCGAACCACGATGCCGCCCGAGGCGGCGTTGGTGCCCTCGGCCGGCTGGTACGGCTGTGACGTCTGGGCGTTGAAGCTCGCGCCACAGGCCGCCAGAACGACACTGAGAGTGGCGGCGGCACCCGCCAGCGCGACGCGCCGGACGGACCGCGCGGACAACGTGATCGGCACTGGAATCCCTCTCCTGCAAGCTGTTTCGGGGCCCTTCGGCACGGCTCGGGTACTGGACCCAGTGCGTGGCCTCCGGCGCAGCACAGCGTAGTGCCCGGCCCCGGCGAGGCCGACGCCGGGTGGGCCTTCGAAGGTGTCACCGGCAACTGTTTTCGCGCGTACGACGCATGGCCGACAGGGTTTGTCAAGGCGGGAAATGGCGTCTGACCAGCACAAACGCCCGGACCGGACCAGCGACTGCGTGGTAGGATAGGTCTCGGAAAGGGGCACGTGACATATGACTTTCAACGTCGGCGAGACGGTTGTTTACCCCAACCACGGTGCGGCCGTTATCGAGGACATCGAGACCCGTAAGATCAAAGGTGAGGACAAGACCTATCTGGTCTTGAGGATCGTCGCTCAGAACGACCTGGTCGTCCGGGTCCCCGCGTGCAACCTCGATCTTGTCGGCGTGCGTGACGTCGTGGATCAGGCCGGTCTGGAGCGCGTCTTCGACGTGCTGCGGGCTCCGCACACGGAGGAGCCGACCAACTGGTCGCGACGGTACAAGGCGAACCTGGAGAAGCTGCACTCCGGTGACGTGATGAAGGTGGCAGAGGTCGTCCGCGACCTGTGGCGCCGTGAGCGTGATCGTGGCCTGTCGGCGGGTGAGAAGCGGATGCTGGCGAAGGCTCGTCAGATCCTCGTCTCCGAGCTGGCGCTGGCCGAGCACACCAACGAGGACAAGGCGGAAGCCATCCTCGACGAGGTTCTCGCGTCCTGATTTCCAGGTCGAGTCTGTTCCCGTGATCCTGCTGTCCGGTTCCGTCGCATGAGCACCGCGGCGATCATTCCGGCAGCAGGTCTCGGGCTGAGACTCGGTGGCGAGACCCCGAAGGCGTTTCGAGAGGTCGGTGGCGACGCGCTGCTGGTCCACGCGGTTCGTGGACTGAAGGCAGCGTCCGCCGCCGACCTCGTCTGTTTGGTGGTCGCGGTCCCGCTCGGGACCGAAGAGATCGTCACCAAAGAACTCACCCCGTACGTCGGTCAGACCCGCCTGCTCGTGGTTGCCGGCGGCGCGGAGCGGTCCGACTCGGTCCGGACGGCGCTGGAGCTCGTCCCGGTCGAGGGAATCGACTGCATCCTGGTGCACGACGCGGCGCGGGCGTTCGTCCCCGTCGACGCGATCGAGCGGGTGGTCGCGGCAGTGCGTGCCGGCGCGGAGGCCGTCGTACCGGCTGTGCCGGTGACAGACACGATCAAGCAGGTCGCGCCAACCGGCGAGGTGGTTGCCACGCCCGACCGGTCGACGCTGGTTGCCGTGCAGACGCCACAGGGCTTCGCGCCCGACGTACTGCGGCGGGCGCATGCGGCCGGGGTGGTCGGGGCCACCGACGATGCGATGCTGTGCGAGGCGCTCGGCGTGACCGTGCAGACGGTCGAGGGGTCGCCGGACGCGTTCAAGGTGACGCGTCCCCAGGACTTGCTGCTGGCAGAGGCCCTGCTGGCGGAGAGGCGATTGGCGTGAAGCTTCCTCGGGTCGGCAACGGCATCGACGTGCACCCGTTGGAGGCCGGCCGACCGATGTGGCTGGCCGGGCTCCACTGGCCGGACGAGCCGGCCGGACTCGCCGGTCACTCCGACGGTGATGCTGCTGCGCACGCCATCTGTACGGCGCTCTTGAGCGCGGCGCGGCTGGGAGACCTGGGTTCGAACTTCGGGACCGCCGAGCCGGAGTGGGCCGGGGCGGCAGGCGTCGCGCTGGTCACCGAGGCTGCGCGGCGGGTGCGAGCGGCCGGGTTCGAGATCGGGAACGTGACGGTGCAGATCGTCTGCAACCGGCCCCGGATCGGCGTGCGGCGGGAAGAAGCCGAGAAGGTGCTGAGCGCCGCGTGCGACGCCGAGGTGTCGGTGAGCGCGGCAACCACCGACGGGCTGGGCTTCACGGGTCGCGCCGAAGGCATCGTGGCGATGGCCACCGCCCTCATCTACTGACTGGCGCTGTCGAGAACCGAGCTGTTCTCGCGTCCACCTCACCGTGTGGCACTGTCAGTGGGCCGTACAGCTCGGGGCGGCGGCCTCTCATCCAGCGTTGGCCGGTTGCCAGTGGCACCAGGTCTAGGTCCAGGTCGGCGGTGACCACGGCCTCGCGCGGGACCGGCGTCTCGGCGACGATCCGGCCGTACGGGTCGAGGATCATCGCGTTGCCGGTCCGCAGTTCGTCGTCGTCCGGTCCGACTCCGTTGCTGAAGACGACGAAGATGCCGTTGTCGTGCGCCCGGGCCGGCAGCCAGCGCAGCAACCACTCCCGGCCGTTCGGGCCGTTGAAGGCCTCGGTCGGGTCCTGTTCCCAGACCTCCAGTGGGATCGGCTTCATTCCGTGCGGGCTGCGTGAGTTCGTCCCGCCGGTCTGGTGCGGGGCGAGCAGGACCGTGGCCCCGAGCAACGCGGTGATCCGGACGTTCTCCACCAGGTTGTTGTCCCAGCAGATCAGCACCCCGGCCCGGAACCCCCACGGCGTCTCGAACACCGTGTACGACGATCCGCTGGCGATCGCCTCGTGCTCGAAGGCATGCAGTTTGCGGTGCACGTGGACCTGGCCGGTCGGCAGGCAGACGGCGTACGCGTTGTAGAGCTGTCCGTCGGCGGCCTCCAGGAAGCCGACGCCGAGCCCGGCGTCCAGGTCCTTGGCCAGGGCAAGCACCTGTCGGATCAGCGGGCCGTCGGCCGGTTGCGCGAGCTCGGCCAGGCGGGCGGCGGTGTGCCGGCGCAGGTGCCAGTAGCCGAGCAGGCAGAGCTCGGGGAAGACGACCAACCGCGCGCCCTCGGCAACGGCCTGTCGCGCCAGCCGCTCGACGGTGGCGAGGTTCTGCGCGGGGTCGTCGGGGACGGCCTGGAACTGGACGGTGGCGGTGCGAAAGAGCGTCATACCGCCATCGAAACGCCCGACGATCCATCACGTCCAATAGATGTTTGTCGATTTTCCATATCCTGTGGTTATGGACCTGCGACTGCTGCGGGCATTCGTCACCGTCGCCAGGCTGCGGACCTTCGGGGCCGCGGCCGACGAGCTGGCGACCAGCCAGCCGGCGCTCACCAAGCAGATCCAGGTCCTCGAACGCAGGATCGGCGCGGTGCTGTTCGTCCGCGGCCGCCACGGCGCCCGGCTGACTCCGGAAGGTGAGCTGCTGCTCCCTGACGCTCTGCAACTGCTCGAGCGGTCGGAGGCCCTCGAGCGGCGGGCCGCGCAGGTCGCCGCCGGCGTCGAGGGTTCGCTCGCGATCGGCTTCGGTCTGTCCGGGATCGAGCTGGCGCCGCGTGCGGTCGCGCTGTTCCGCAGCCGCTGGCCGCGGGTGTCGGTATCGCTGGAGGACATGTCGTCGGCCGAGCAGTACGAGCGACTCCGTGCCGGCGGACTACAGATCGGTTTCGTGCGCCTGCCGGTCCCGGCCGGCCTCGAGCATCTGCGTCTACGCAAGGACCGGCTGGCGCTCGCGTTGCCCGTCGAGCAGGCCGTGCCGCGCGACCTCGCACGCTGGCTGGACGGCCGCCCACTGGTCCGGCTGACCCCGAGCCGCGGTCCCGGACTCACCGCCCAGATCAACGGCCTGTACGCCGAACTCGGTTGCCATCCGCAAGTACTTCAGGAAGCCGGCGACCTGCAGACCGTGCTGGCGCTCACCGCGGCCGGTGCCGGACCATCCGTCGTACCGCTGTCGGCCGAACGCATCGCGCCCGGCGAGGTGCGCCTCGTCCCGCTCCCGGGCCGCACCGCCACCTGGTGGATCGGCGCCGCCTGGTCCACCCGCAGTCCACTCACCGAGCGCTTCCTCCAAGCCGCCGCCGAGGCCGCCCGCGGTTAGCGCTTACGGGGGCGGGGTGGCACGGGGTAGTCGTCCAGCCAGCTGGTGAAGAGGGTGCGGAGAGCGTCAGCGTCCGGAGAGAACTGGCTGGCGAGGGTGATGAAGTCGGCCGTGGTGACGGAGGCGTGGCGGTAGGTCTTGGTCCACGTCCGCAGCAAGTCGAAGAAGGCGTCGTCACCGAGATGCAGCCGTACGGCGTGCAGCGTGATCGCGCCACGTTTGTAGAGCCGGTCGTCGAACATCAGCTCCGGACCGGGATCCGACAGCAGCAGGTCCTGCGGCAGTCCGCGCAACCGAGTGTGAGCCTTCGCGACCTGCTGGTCCGCACTGAGACCGCCGGACTCCTCCGACCACAGCCACTCCGCGTAGCAGGCGAAGCCCTCGTTGAGCCAGATGTCCTTCCAGGCCGAAGGCGTGACGCTGTTGCCGAACCACTGATGCGCCAGCTCGTGCGCGACCAGTCGCTCCGCGGTCCGCTTGCCGTCCACATGGTTGCTGCCGAAGACCGAGATCCCCTGTGCCTCCAGGGGAATCTCCAGGTCGTCGTCGGTCACCACGACGGTGTAGTTGCCGAACGGATAGGGCCCGAACAGCTGGCAGAACAGCTTGATCATGTCCTGCTGCCGACCGAAGTCGTGCTTGAACTCGCGCAGCTCGCCCGGCGGCACCAGCGCGCGCGTGGTGACCGGAGTCGTGGCCAGCTCCAGTTCGTCGTACCGGCCGATCTGCACGGTCGCCAGGTACGTCGCCATCGGCGCGGCTTGGTCGTAGACCCAGGTCGTGCGACTCGCCTTCACCCGGCGCGAGACCAGCCGCCCGTTCGCGAGGGCGTGGTACGGCGAATCGGTGGTGATCGTGATCCGGTAGTGCGCCTTGTCGGCCGGATGGTCGTTGCAAGGGAACCAGGTCGCCGCGCCACTGGGCTGGCTGGCCACGATCACACCCTCGGTGAGCTCGTCCCAGCCGAGGCCGCCCCACGGACTGTCCTCGGGTTTCGGGTTCCCGGCGTACTGGATGTCGACGAGGAACTCGGCGCCGTCCATCAGCGTGCTGGCCGGGGTGATGTGCAGCTTCCCGGCACGCTGGGTGAAGCGCGAGACCCGGCGGCCGTTGATGGTCACCTTGGTGGCGCGCAGTCCGGACAGGTCGAGGGCGAACCGGGTCAGCGTCTGGTCGGCGACTGCGGTGATCCCGGCCTTGCCGGTCAGGCGGTTGCTGTTGACCCGATAGTCGAGATCGAGTTCGTACGACTCGACGTGGTAGCCGCCGTTGCCGTGGTTGGGCGTGTACGGATCTCCGGCGGACGACGCTCCTGGCTGTCCGTGACCACGGAGCACCATCAGCCCTGCCAGGGAGCGATCGGGTTCCCGGCCCAGCGCGTGCCGTCGGGCACACCTTCACCGCGCATGACGAGAGACACCGGGCCGATGGTAGCTCCTGCACCGATCGAGGCCGCGGGCAGGACGATGCCGTGCGGGCCGAGCGTCGCTCCCGGGCCGAAGGTGACTGTGCTCATGGAGAGCACTCGATCATGAAAAAGATGTGTCTGCAGCACGCATCCGCGATTCACCGTTGCCCCGTCGCCCAATGTGACGAGGTCGGCCTCCGGTAACCAGTACGTCTCGCACCAAACCCCCTTGCCGATCTTGGCCCCGAGGGACCGCAGCCAGAGCGCGAGGACCGGCGTACCGGCGGCGGCGTTCGCGAACCAGGGAGCCGCGACCAGCTCGACGAAGCTGTCGACCACCTCGTTGCGCCAGACGAACGAGCTCCACAGCGGGTACTCGACGGCGCGGGTGCGGCCGACGATCACCCACTTGGCGACGGTCGCCATCCCGCCCGCGACCGCGCCGGCCGCGAGGATCACCGCGCCAGAGAGCAGCAGTGCCGCCCAGGGCCCGAGCCAGATGTCGAGCGCCTGCAGCGCGAACAGGACGCCGAGCGCGATCAGCACCGTGCACATCATCGGGACGAACCGGCAGAGCTCGACCAGTGCGCGGGCGACCTTGAGCTTGAACGGCGGGTGGAACGTGCGGCTCTGGTCGCCGGCCACGGCCTGCCTGCGCAGCTTCACCGGCGGCGAGCCGAGCCACGACGTACCGGCTTTGGACTTCTTCGGAGCTGCCGACAGTACGGCGACCAGTCCGTTCTTCGGGACCGAGCGGCCGGGCGCGGTCATCCCGGAGTTGCCCAGGAACGCGCGCTTGCCGACCTTCGCACCGGCCACGTGCAGCCAGCCGCCACCGAGCTCGTACGACGCGATCATCGTGTCGTCGGCGAGGAACGCGCCCTCGCCGACCGTGGTCATCTTCGGCAGCAGCAACACCGTCGACGCCTCGACGTCCTTGCCGATCTTCGCGCCGAGCGCACGCAGCCACCACGGGGTCGCCAGGCTCGCGTAGAGCGGGAACAGCAGCGTCCGGGCGGTGTCGAGCAGTCGCTCTGTCGCCCACACCTGCCAGCCGATCCGGCTCCGGACCGGGTAGTGGCCGGGCTTGATGCCGATCCCGAGCAGCCGGACGCCGATCAACGTCAGTACGGCGAGGGTGACGAAACCGACCAGTGTCATCAACGGAACCGCGGCCAGCGCTCGCACTGCGGCGTCACTGAGGGTCTGGGTGCCCTGCAGCGCGCGGCCGAGGACGAACAGCGCTGCTGCGGCAGCCGCCACCGGGAGCAGCGACATGATCGCGGACTGGACGCCGTACGCCGCTACCCACCACGGGGCACGGGCCGGGCGCTCCTCGGGCCACGGGTGCCGAGCGCGGCCGACGCGTGCGGCGGGTGAGCCGGACCAGCGTTCGTTCGGTGGGACCTTGCCGGAGACGGCTGAGCCGGCCGCGATCTCGGCGCTCCGGCCGATCTCTGCGCCCGGGAGCAACGTCGAGCGGGAGCCGATGACGGCGTCCGCGCCCACGCTGATCGCGCCGACCAGCAGTTGGTCACCGTCGATCCAGTAGCCGGACAGGTCGACCTCGGGCTCGATCGACGCGCCTCGGCCCATGGTGAGCATGCCGGTGACCGGAGGCAGCGTGTGCAGGTCGACGCCACGGCCGACCTTCGCGCCGAGAGCCCTTGCGTAGTAGGCGATCCATGGCGCACCGGCCAGATTAGCGGCACCCGCGGCGTCCGCCAGGTTCTCCGCGGCCCAGAGACGCACATGCACGTTGCCGCCGCGTGGATAGCGACCTGGCTTCAGACCGCGCAGCAGGAGCCGCGCTCCGACCACAGCGATCCCCATGCGGCCAGCTGGCGTGATCAGCAGCAGCCAGCCGACCAGAATCCACCACCACGACACTGTGCGGATCCATGGCAGCGGTCCAGCGAACTGGTCGAGCAGGTTGTTCAGAGTGAACAGGTAGACCAGCCAGCGCACGCCGACCACGGTCTGCAGTACGAGCGTCAGCGCGGTCTGCAGGAGCTGTGTACTGGGCGGCGTCGGCCGGATCTCGCGCAGCTCGACCGGCTCCGCCAGCACCTGCGTGGAGTCGTCCAGCCGATCGGCCAGTGCGCCGAGGCGGGGGTACTCGTAGATGTCGGCGACGGTCACCTCGGGGTAGCGCTCGCGCAGCGCGGACACCAGTTGCGCAGCGGCCAGGCTGCCGCCGCCGTGCATGAAGAAGTCGTTGTCGGTCCCAGTGACCTTGGCGCCGAGCACCTTCGTCCACCGCTCGGCCAGCCAGCCCGCCGTACCGTCGAGGTCGGCCGCTGGGCCGTCAGAGTCCATGCCAGGCAGCGGCCAGGGCAGTGCGTTCCGGTCGACCTTGCCGGAGGTCCGAGTGGGCAGCGTGTCGACGATGGCGAGCAGCGGCACCAGTGCTGCGGGTAGTGCTTCACGCAGCCGCTCAGTCGCACCAGTCTGGTCAAACGCCTCCGCATCATCCGGTACGACGTACCCGACCAGCAGCTGATTGCCGGCCGCACTGGCCCGTACGGCGGCTGCCGCGCCGGACACTCCCGGCAGCGCCTGCAGAGCGGCGTCCACCTCGCCCAGCTCGATCCGACGACCACCGAGCTTGATCTGCTCATCGGCACGGCCCTGGAAGAGCAGCCCGGCCGCCTCGTTCTTCACCAGGTCACCGCTGCGATAGGCGCGCTCCCAGCCCAGCGTGGGCATCGGTGCGAACTTCTCCGCGTCCTTGGCCGGATCGAGGTAGCGGGCCAGGCCGACGCCGCCGATGATCAGCTCGCCGATCCCGCCCTCCGGCACTTCGTTGCCTTCGGCATCGACCACGGCGAGGTCCCAGCCGTCCAGCGGCAGACCGATCCGGACCGGGCCTTCCCCGGTCAGCTGCGCGCCGCACGCGACCACGGTCGCCTCGGTCGGGCCGTACGTGTTCCACACCTCGCGGCCGTCGACGGCAAGCCGCTCGGCCAGCTCCGGCGGGCACGCCTCGCCACCGAAGATCAGCAGCCGGACCTGGTCGAGCGCATCGGCCGGCCAGAGCGCGGCGAGCGTCGGTACGGTCGAGACGATCGTGATGCCCTGCGCGACCAGCCAGGGTCCGAGGTCCATGCCACTGCGGACCAGTGAACGCGGAGCGGGCACCAGGCAGGCGCCGTACCGCCAGGCGAGCCACATCTCCTCGCAGGACGCGTCGAACGCGACCGACAGCCCGGCCAGGACCCGGTCATCGGGACCAATCGGCTCTTGCTGCAGGAACATTCGGGCTTCCGCGTCGACGAACGCCGCCGCGGACCTGTGCGATACCGCGACACCCTTCGGTACGCCGGTCGAGCCCGAGGTGAAGATGATCCAGGCATCGTCGGTCGGCTCCGGACCGCCCGATCGCCGCGGCGCCGGGGCGGGCTCGGGAGCGTCCATCCGGGCCGAGTAGGGGAAGTCGTAGTAGCCGTCGGCGTTGTCGTTCGCAACCTGCGGAGGTGTCTGCTCGCGGAGGATCGTCAGCTCGAGCTCGTCGGCCACGGTCGCGGCGACGGCGGCTTCGCCGAAGACCAGTTCGGCGCGCTCCTCGGGGTCGTCCGCGTCCACCGGCACGTACGCGGCTCCGGCGTACAGGGTGCCGAGGATCGCGACGTACAGGTCGTTGTGGCCGGACGAGATCCGGATGCCGACGCGGTCACCGGGACCGATGCCGGCCGCGGTCAGCCGGAGCGCGAACCGCTCCACCTGAGCCATCAGTTCGCGATAGCTCAGGCTGACGCTGCCGTCGTCCAGCGCGGGTTCGTCGGCGTACTTGGTGGCTGTCTCCTGCAGCACGTCCACCAGAGTGCGCGCCGCCGGCGCCAGGTCCCCGCGTCGCAACGTCACGGGCGAATGGTACGCCGCTGGATTAACGGTTCCGGAACGTCGAGCGAACGGCGGACTACTTGACCAGGTCGGTGTTCACCGCGAACGTGTTGCAGGCCTTGTTCGCGCCGATGTTGAAGCCGTTCTGGATCCAGAAGCCCTGACTGGTCGCGAGTCCGTGCGTCCGCTCGTCCTCCGGCGTGTCCGGACTCTCGCCGAAGCTGTTGCTGGACTGCTCTTTGAACTCGTCGAGCCGGTCCGTCAGCGGGTACGACTGCTCGACGGCCTTGCTGAACACACCGGCGAAACAGGACGCCTGCAGCTCGTTGCGCCGCGACGACTCGAGCTTCTGCTCCGGGTGGTCCTGCAGATAGACCGCACGGGCGTAGAACAAACCACTGACACCCTGCACGTGGTGCCCGTACTCGTGCGCGATCGTCATCAGGTACGCGAGGTCCTGCTTCGGCCCGAACGCCTTGTTCATCTGCAGTACGTCGGTGTACATCACCTGGTTGCCGTAGCAGTAGAAGGCCAGCACCCGGCCGGACATCGGCGCGAAGTTGCCGCACGGCGTCTGCACCGGCTTGTCGAACACGACCAGGCCCGGGTCGGGCTTGTCCTGCCCGAGCTCCTTGAAGATCGGCCGCCACGCGTCGTTCAGGCAGGCGAAGAGCTTCTGGTAGTAGACCTTCTGCGCGGACAGGCTGCCGTCACCGAGGTTCTCGGCCCGGCAGTTCTGCACCGGCAGCGGACCGGTCCGGTAGATGCTCGCGTTCAGCAGGAAGTCCTCGGCGGTGCCCTTCTGCGGCTTGCTGGTCGCCGTCGGCACGATCGACGGACCGGTCACGCCCGGATCGGCGGTGGCATCGCTGCCCCGGCCGAGCAGTGCGACGATGACGACCAGTGACACGCCCAGGAACATCAGCACCGAGATGCTGAACACGATCAGCCGCGTCGCGCCGCCCCGGCGCTTGGGCGGCTGGAACCCGTTGAACTGGCCGCCGGGCGGGCCGTAGTACGGCTGTGCCCACTGACCGGGAGCCTGCTGGTACTGCCCGTACTGCTGCGCCGGCGGAGGTCCGGCGTACTGGCCCTGCTGACCCTGCCAGGGCGCGGCCTGGGGTGGCGGGAGCACGCCGGGTGGAGGACCTGGGGGACCGACCCGGTCCTGGGGACCGCCGTACGGGCTGCTCACCGGTCTTGCCCTCCTGATTTCGCTCGACGAACCGGCACGAGACTACTCTCAACCCATGTCACTGAAGCGCCGCGTCCTCCCGGCCGCCCTGATGATCTGCCTGACCGCACCGATCGTTGCCCTGAGCACGTTGCCCGCCCAGGCCGCGGACGACCAGATCTCCGGGTACTCCGCCGATGCGACCCTGACCAAGGACGGCAAGCTCCAGGTCAAGGAGACCGTCGACCTGACCGCCGGCGGCTCCACGTTCAGCCGGACCCTGACCACCCGGGTCCGCGCCGACGCCGAGCGCGACCGGACGTACGACGTCAGCGACGTCTCGGCCACGGTCAACGGTCAGCCGGCCCAGGGCTTCACTGACGAAGGCATCGACGACGGCCGCCGGATCACGGTGAACGCGTCCGGCAAGACGACGGTCGTGTACACCTACACGGTCGGAAACGTGGTCGCGGAGTCGACCGAGGGCCGCGAGGTCAGCTGGCCGGTTGTGCAGGGCTTCACCTCAGCGATTCCGCGGGCGGCGCTGTCGATCAACGTGCCGTTCGCCACGTGGGTGACCTGCTTCGCCGGTCGCACCGGCTCGAGCATGCCGTGTACGTCGTCCCAGCTGGCCGAGTCCGCTGCGCTGGAGATCACACAGAACGGCGTACCGGCTGGTGGGCGGGTGACGTTCCTGACCGGTCTGAGCAGTCAGGCGACCGTGCAGCCGAACGCTGAGTACAAGACGCGCTGGACGCTCAGCCACGCCTTCACTGTCGACTCCGGCACGGTGGGGCTGGCTGTGATCGTGCTGGGGCTCGGTCTGCTCGGTGCGGCGGCGCTGTGGTTCCTGCGCGGTCGCGACGCGGCCAAGGTCGGCGAGGGCGCACCTGAGCGCCCGGTGCTGGACGGTGCCGACGGCCCGCAGTTCGCCGCGCCGGACGGGATCCGTCCTGGTCAGGTCGGCACTGTGGTCGACGAGACGGCGGATGTCGTCGACATCACCGCGACCCTGCTGGACCTTGCTGTGCGCAACTACTTGACGATCGTGGAGCTGCCGCGGCAGTCGCAGTTCGGCAAGCTCGACTGGGAGCTGCGCCGGCAGCACGCGGGCGGTCCGGAGCTGCTGTCGTACGAGAAGGCCTTGCTGGACGCGGTCTTCGCCGACGGTGACACTGTGGTCGTTTCCGAGCTTGGTGGCGCGCTGCGCCCGCGGCTGAACCTGGTCCGCGAGCACCTGTACGCCGACGTGGTCAGCCAAGGCTGGTTCGCCAGCCGGCCGGACGCTGTGCGGAACCGCTGGACTACTGCGGGAGTCGTGCTGCTGGGGGCGGGCGTCGTACTGACGATTGTGCTGGCTGTGGTGAGCAAGTTCGGTCTGGTCGGCTTCGCGGTCATGCTGGCCGGTCTGGTGCTCGCGCTGGTCGGTCAGGTCGCACCTGCGCGGACGGCCCGCGGCGCCGCCGTACTGGGTCGTGTTGCTGGTCTGCAGCGCTACTTGACCGACGAGACGTCCGCGTCGCTCCCGCCGACCCACCGCCTCGAGTTCGCCTCCCGCTGCCTGCCGTACGCCGCCGTACTGGGGCTCACCGAGAAGTGGGCCGCCGAAATCGCCGCCACCGACGATGACGACGACCCCGACGCCGGCATCGGCTGGTACTCCGGCCCCGACAACTGGCACCTCTCCGACATCGGCGAGTCCCTCAGCAACTTCGTCACCTCCTTCGGCGGCTCCCTAACCACCGCCCGCCGCCTCTTCTAAACCCCGCCTCCGCCGGCGACAGTTCTTCTAACGCCTTCGGCGCGCGCCGACGTGGTGCCGCCCAACGCGTTTCGCCGAACCAACGTGGTGGAGTGGGCGTTCAAGCGGCCCACCTTGAGCACCCACCAACCACGTCCCCCGTACACATGCGACTGAACCGTGCTCAAGGTCGTCGCGACGCGGTCACCTTGTGCGCCCATCAGCCGAGTGTTGGGTGCAGCGGTGACTGAACGGTGCTCAAGGTTCGTTGCGGGTGAGGTGGGGAAGATCGTGGACCGGTGCGGTTCGAGATACTCCCCGCATTGGAGGAAGCGGAGAACACGGTGGTGCGATTGTGTGATGCGCTCGATGGGTCAGCGCGGTCGAGTGGGTGAGCAAGCGAGCGCCTCGACCTTGAGCACCCACCAACCACTTCCCGCGTCTACCCGCGACTGAACCGAGCTCAAAGTGCCGCCCACAAAGGCCACCGCCTTGGGCGGCGACAGTTCTTTTGATGCCTTCGGCGTGCGCCTACCCGGTGCCGTCGAAGGCGGTTCGTCGAGCCGGCTCGGTTGAGTTGGTTGCCCGAGCCGCGCACTCACCTTGAGCATCCGCTAACCACGTCCTGCGGACGCGTGCGACTGAATCGTGCTCAAGGTTGTCGTGGGTGAGGTGGGGAAGATGATGGACCGGTCCGGGGCGAGATGCTCCCCGCCCTGCACGAAGCCCGCCGCACCCGCCTCCGACGTACGGCGGCGCCCCGACAGTCCCAGCCTCCGCCCGCACACGCACCAACCACGGTTCGCGATCGAACCGTGCGTGCCGACCGGGTCGGCGTACGGACGGACTGGTGGTGGGTATCGCTGTGGCAGAGGTGTGAGCGTGGAACGGGGCTGGAGGAGGGGCTGGATGTGACCTACTACCAGTCCTTGTGTTCGCTTGCCGCCACATGGGTTCGGCGCAACCACCGGGGTGGTTGCGCCGAAAGAAGAAAGGCGGGCCGATTACGCGACTCGGCCTTGGCCGGCTTTGAAGGTGTTGCAGCTGCCGGGGCGTTTGGTGTTGAAGCCGGCGATGTTCCACTGGTAGTTGCTGGCTCGGTTGCCGTGGTCGTGGACCCGGGGGCGGGAGTACTCGTCGCCGGTGTGGGAGATCAGGAAGCGGTAGCTCTGGAGGAGGGGGCCGGTGATGGGGATGAACGACGAGTTGATGCCGAGGTAGGCGGCGCCGAGGCAGCTGGCTTGCAGTTCGCGGCGGCGGCTTTCTTCCAGCTTCTGGGCGGCGTTCATGGCTTGGGCGCGTTCGAGGGAGGCGCTCAGGATGCCGGTGCGCTTCTGGATGTGATGGCCGTACTCGTGGGCGAAGGTGCTCAGCATCAGCGCGCGGGCGTAGACCGGGTTGGACCGGTAGGCGCGGGAGTCGACGGCGAACGGCATGTAGATGGTCTCGTTGGCGCCGCAGTACGCCGCGCGGACGCTGCGCTGGACGCCGCAGGGGGAGGCGACCTTGCCGTTGTAGACGGCGACCTTGGGGCCGCGGTACTTGACCTTCACCTTGGCCATCGCGGGGACCCAGGTGGCGTTCACGCAGGCCAGCATGCGGTTGTAGTAGTTCTGCGCGAGGGCGAAGCTGGTCGGTACGAACGGCGGTTCCGGGCACTTCGACGGTACGAGCAGGCCGACGGCGTACAGGTTGCTGCTGGTGACGACCTTGTCGGCGGCCGCCGTGTTGGGGCCGGTCGGGGTCGGGGACGGCTTCGGGGCGTCCGACGTGGGTGCGGTCGGGGTCTGCGACGGCTGGGTCGACGGGGTCTCCGAGACGACCGGGGTGGGGTCGGCCTGGGGCGTCTTGTCGTCGTCGCCGAGGTTGCCGATGAGCAGGGTGATGCCGGTGCCGACCACCAGGACGGCCAGGGCGACCAGACCGATCAGCAGCGCCCGCGGTGCCTTGCGCGGCTTGCGGCGGCGGCCGGCGCCGGGTGGCTGCGGGATCGGGATCGGCGGGTACTGCCAGGTCGGCGGCTGCTGTACCGGCTGACCCATCGGGCCGACCGGGGCGCCACCTGCTGCGTGGCGAGCGCCGCCGGGCTGAGCCTGCTGCTCAGGTGCACCCCACAGGTACGAGCCCTGCGAGCGCTCGGCCGGCGGCTGCTGCGGACCGGCCGGGCGTGCGCCGGGAGCAGCCTGCGCCGGACCGAAGGCTGCCGGCGGCTGCTGCGGTGTGCGGGGCGGAGGAGTAGGCGCCGAGTACGGCGGCTGCGCGGGGCGGGGGGACGCAGAACCGGACTGGGGCGTGGGCTGCGACGGGTTGGGGCGACCCGTCGGCTGTTGAGGAGCAGTACGAGCAGTACCAAGCTGACCAGAGGCAGGCTGAGCCGGGGCAGGCCTGCCGGCACCGGACTGACCCGAGCTGGGGTGAGCAGCACCGGACTGACCTGACCCGGGGTGAGCCGCACCGGACTGGCCCGAGCCGGGGTGAGCCGCACTCGACTGACCTGAACTGGGCTGGGCCGGACCTGCGGCAGGCTGACCGGCGGGGCGGCCGGCGGCCGGCGGAGTGGGGCGCTTGGCGGGGTCTTCCGGGCGGCGGGCGGTCCAGCCGTCGCCGAACCAGTTGTTCGCCGGGCGCGGCTCCTCGGACCCGGCCGGGTCCTGGAACTCGCGTTTGGCCTCGCTCCCGGTCCACCACCGGGGTGACGCCGCGTCCCGGCGCTCGCCGGCGGCGGCGTTCTCGCCGTCCGCCGGTTCGTCCCCCCGTGGTGGGTTCCCGCTGTCCGACATCGAAACTCCTCACGACCTTGCTGGGTGTAGCCGTCGACATACTGCTTCCGGCGCTTCTCGGGGTGCCGAAGCCGCGCACGGTCCTTCGCCCCCAGGCCTGCCCGTACGCCCCCGGGTCATACTCTGCGTGATCCCGGGGCCCGACGCCAGCCACGGCGGCCCGTCGGTGAGTTACTGCACCTTCTTGGGGGAGACGACGTAGGTGTTGCAGGCGCTCGGGTTGCGGGTGTTGTAGCCGCGCAGCGCCCAGTACTTGTGGTTCGGGGCGTCGCCGTGGTCGTTCTTGTAGTCGGTGACGTTCCCGATCAGCCAGCGCCACTGGGTCGCGGACTGGCCGCTGATCGGGTAGCTGCTCCGGTTGGCGCCGATGAAGATGTCGCTGAAGCAGGAGGCCTGCAGTTCGAGCCGGCGGCTGAGCTCCAGCTCCTTCGCGGTGGACGGCGCCTCGTACCGCATCCGGTAGTACGCCGACATGATCCCGGTCATCTGTTGCACGTGGTGCCCGTACTCGTGCGCGAACTGGTGCAGCATCCACATCCGGGCCCAGGTGCGCGGAATGCTCTGCGAGTACTTGTTGTAGTTGCCGACGTCCTGGGTGAGGTTCATATAGATCGTCTCGGTGCTGGGGCAGTAGAACGGCGGGCCTGAGTCGTCCCAGCCCCCACAGGGGGTGGTGATATGACCGGTGAAGGTGCGCACGCTCGGCGGGCGGAACTTCGCCCCGGCCTTGGTGACCTGCGACGGCCAGGCTCGGTTCAGGCAGTTCCACAGGTTCTTGTAGTTGGCCGTCGCCCCAGCGACGGTCGACTGTCGCGCCTTCGACTCCCGGCAGTTCACCGAGCGCATCGCACCGGACTTGTAGAGGCGGTTCCGCGCGACGATGTCGAGGTCGGTCACCACCACCGGCTTCTTGGTCGGCCGGGTCGCCCGTGGTGCCGTCGGTCGCACGACAGGCCGAGTCGTGGTCGGCCTCGGCGGAGCGGAGGTACGCACTGTCGGCGTCGGCTGGACCACCGTCGGCGGATACGAGTACGTCGGGCTGTACGTCGACGTCGGCTCCGGCTGACTGCTGTACGGCGCACTCCCGCCGCCGTTGTGCTTCAGCACCGACGACAGAACCGACAACCCGACCACACCGGCGACGACGACGCCGACCGCGACCAGCGCCAGGACCAACGCCACCTTGGCACCGCCACCGCTCTTCCGGGGCGGCCGCGGCGCACCAGGGCCCCAGCCGAACTGCGGTTGTCCCGCAGGCGGTCCGTACGCCGGTACGCCGTACTGCGGCTGCTGTGGCGGCCACGGCTGTCCCGGGGGCGGGTACTGACCCTGCGGCGGTTGCTGAGGGTACTGGCCGGGCGGCGGACCCCACTGGTTCCCTGACACCGCACCGACGGTAGCGGAGCCCGGGCTCACCCCACGCGGCAGGCTGTGGTCGTTGCCACTGGCACTGAACCGGGCACGAGCCCCGCCCCACGGTATGGTGCCCGAGTCAACCTGACCCTCTGATTACGGTGTGATTGGTCGATGCGTCTACGTCTGCTCGGGACTTCTCTGTGTGCTCTCGGTCTTGCCGCCCTGACCGGCGTCCCGGCCGGCGCGACAACCACCCATTCGACGGCTGATCCGGTCGTGACCAGTTACTCGGCCCAGGTGCGGGTCGAGGAGGACGGTCTGCTCCGGGTCGCGGAGACCTGGAAGCTGAGCAACGTCACCGGCACCTTCAGCCGGTTCCTGCTCACCCGGCGGCACCTGGCCGACGACATCGACCACGTGCAGCAGGTCAACAACCTGTCGGTCAAGGCCGGCGGTACGGAGAAGAAGACCGAGCAGAAGGTCGAGGGCGACGTCACCTCGATCGCCGTCGGCGACCTGAGCGGTGACACCCAGCTGGACGTGAGCTACACGGTCAAGGGCGCGGTCGCCAAGACGCTGAACGGCACCGAGGTGCAGTTCGCGCCGCTGAGCGGCATCAACCTGACCATCCAGTCGGTGCACGTCGAGTACAGCACTCCCGAGACCAGTCACATCGCCTGTTTCGTCGGCGCGATCGACAGCAACACCCCGTGCACGCTGGCACAGCTGGCCGAGGTGGCCGGCCCGACGTTCGAGCAGACGAGTCTGCCGCCGGGCAACACGGTTCGGATGACGGTCGGTTTCCCTGAGGGCGAGATCGCTGCCAACTCGATCGTCGAGTACCGCAAGACGTTCTCGCGGGCCTTCTCCACCGACACCGCCCAGCTGCTGACCGCGGTCGGGCTGCTGGTCCTGGGTGCGCTCGCGCTGTTGCTGCTCTACCGGTTCCGCGGCCGCGACGAGGTCGACCCGCGCCGCGTCGTACCGGCGTCGCTGTTCAGCCTCGGGCAGGACGCCAAGATCAACTTCACGCCGCCGTCGGACCTGCGGCCCGGTGAGGTCGGCACGCTGATCGACGAGCGGATCGACCCGGTGGACGTGACCGCGTCCATCATCGACCTGGCCGTCCGCGGCCACCTCACGATCATCGAGCTCGAGCACCGCAGCGAGTACGCCCGCCCGGACTGGGAGCTGCGCCGAGTGGCGAACGCGCCGGCCGAGGAGCTGCAGCGCTACGAGAACGTGCTGATCCGCGCGGTCTTCGGTGACTCCGACACGGTGCTCGTCTCCGAGCTCGGCCGCCAGGTGCGCGCCAACCTCGCCCAGGTGCAGGACGCCCTGTACGACGGTGTCGTCAAGCGCGGGTGGTTCAACGAGCGCCCGGACCGGACTCGCTCGTTGTGGGCGACGATCGGGATCGGCACCACGGTGGCCGGCGTCGTACTGACTGTCCTGCTCGCGGTGCTGAGCAGCTGGGGCCTGGTCGGTCTGGCGGTCATCGCGGTCGGTGTCGGACTGCTGTTCATGGGTCGGCACATGCCGGCCAAGGCGCCGGCTGCCGGCCGGGTCCTCGGTCAGATCGCAGCGATCCGCGGCGAGCTCGCCGAGATGGACGTCAGCGAACTGCCGGCCGACCAGCACGCCGAGCTCTGCTCCCGGGCCCTGCCGTACGCGGTGGTGCTGGGTGGCTCGGAGCGCTGGATCGACGCGCTGGTCGCGACCGACGACGACGCCGACGAGGACGAAGGTTTCGCCTGGTACCGCGGCCCCCGTGGCTGGCACCTGCAGAACCTGCCGGACTCGCTGCGCAACCTCACCACCAACCTCACCGGCGCCCTGTTCGCCCGCTGAGCCTTACCAGTTGGCCTGTGGCTCGTGCGGCGGGAGCGGCGTACCGGCGGGGTGGATGACGTAGACCAGTCCGCCGGAGTGCGGCACCCACGCGTTCTCGAAGGCTTCCCGGTCGTACGTCGTCCGCACCTGGTCGTTGCTTGCGATCAGGTGCGACGCCGGGTCGTTGACGACCACGTCGCCGTTCGGGGCGAAGCCGACGATCACCATCAGGTGGCCGTTGGTTCCGTAGCCGGCGCCAGGCAGATCGCCCTTCTTGAACGACAGTGAGGCGACCAGCGGGATCCCGGCCTTGATGAACTGCTCGGCCTCGGTCAACGACCGCAGTCGGGTGACGAACGCGTCCAGGCCGCGGCTTCCGGCGTACGCGGTGTTGAACGGCCAGTTCCCGGCGCCGTCGTACGCGTAGTCGAAGACGTGCCGGGCCGAGTGGTCGACCTGCGGATCGGCATCGGCCGGGTCCACCCAGCTGGTCTCCGCCGCCGTCGGACCGGCGCCGTAGTAGTCGAGGACCATCGCCGTCGAGGTCGCCGAGCACCAGGCCTCACCGCCGTTGTCCCACTGCGGGTAGTGGCCGATATGCGTTTCCTGCGAGTACGTCGGCACATCCAGTACGACGCCCTCCGCGCCACCAAGGGGGCTCACGGCAACCTTCTTGTCGGCGGGCAGGCGCGACGAGACCGCACCGACCGAGCGGACCAGCGGTGCCTGCGAGGAACCGGTCAGCCGATAGAGCGTCACCTTGAGCTGCCAGCGGTCCACCCAGCGGTCCTTGGCCGCGACGAACGTGTCGACGGCGACCCGGCCGTCGGTGTCGCCCTGACTCGGAACCGAGGTGCGATGGATGTCGCCGGCCGCTGTGTCGTCACCGCCGGTCCAGCGGCCGAGCACGTACCACTTGGTGGTCGTGCCGAGGTTCGTCTTGCCGGACATCGACACCTCGACCCAGGTCCCAGGCGGCGTCGTCGCGTTCCAGGAGGCGATCAGCTCGGTCGCCCCGAAGCCGGTGCTGACCGGCGGCGACACCCAGCTCGCCTGGTCGTAGCTCTTGGCGCTCCCGTCGCCGAACGGATCGACGTACGCCGTACTGCCGGTCGCCTGGCCGAACGTCAGCGAACCGTCGGTGACAGTGGTGCCGGAGTGCGCACCGGCGAGGAAGTCGGCGTCCGACGTCCACGTGTGGAAAGCGATCTGTCGCAGTGGGGCTACCTTCACGGCCTCGCTCGGCAGCACGGCCGAGCTCAGCACGACCACACCGGCGATCAGGGCGGCGAGGGGGCGAATGGCGGTCATCTTCCGACGGTAGACCCGCGCGATTCGGCTGTCGCGGTGAACGCGTGCCGCGGGCCCGAGTTTCTCCGTTAATTAATTACGAACGCTTGATCCACTCGTCACGGAGCATCGCGAAGACGGCCTCGTCGGTCCACTCGCCCTTGAGGAACTCGTTCTGCCGGAAGAGCGCCTCCTGGCGCATCCCCAGCCGCTTCAGGAGCTTGGCCGAGCCGGTGTTGGCGGCGTCCAGGCGGCCGATGATCCGGTGCATCTCGAGCTCCTCGAAGCCGAGTCGCAGCAGCTCGATCGCGGCCTCGGCCGCGAACCCCCGGCCGTGGAACTCCGGGTGGAAGACGAAGCCGATCTCCCCGCCCTGGTGGTCGAAGCTCTCCACGAACAACGTCACCTCGCCGACGTGCTGGCCGGTCTCCCGCTGGATCACGGCGACCGTGAGCGCTTGGTCCGGGCCGTCCATCGGGACATCGGCCAGCCGGCTGGCGAGGGTTTCCTTGACCTGCTCCGGAGTCTTCGGGTCGTACAGCAGGAACCGGGTGACGTCCGGGTTGGACTGCAGCTTCAGCAGGTCGTCGTAGTCGGATTCAACATAGCGGCGCAGAGTGAGACGGTCGGTCTCGATCGGCAACGTGTAGGTCACCAATCGAGGCTATGAGACCGTGCAACCCGTTTATCCGTTGGCGAGTGCGGTCAGGCGGGACATGTCGCCGTTGAAGCGGTCCTGGTCGATCGGCGACGAGCTGTACTGCCAGATGGTGTAGAACGGCCAGCCGCCGGGCAGTGTGCCGGGTGCTGACGCGTAGCGGGCCACCCAGAGCGGGCTGGTCGAGTTGAAGGCCGTGCTGTTGCCGGTGCAGCGGCTCCACCAGTCCAGGTTGGTGTAGATGACCGGGTCGCGGCCGGTGCGGCTCTTGTAGGTGTTCACGAAGTCCCGGATCCAGCTCACCATCGCGGACTGACTCAGTCCGTAGCAGGTGGCGCCGTACGGGTTGTACTCGATGTCGAGTGCGCCGGGTAGCGTCTTGCCGTCACGCGACCAGCCGCCGCCGTGTGACAGGAAGTACGACGCCTGGTTCGCGCCACTGGAGTCGTTCGGGGTGGCGAAGTGGTACGCGCCGCGGATCATGCCGATGTTGTACGACCCGTTGTACTGCTGGGCGAAGTACGGATTGACGTAGTAGTTGCCTTCGGTCGCCTTCACGTAGGCGAACCGCTTGCCGGCGGACCACTGGGCCGACCAGTTGACGTTGCCCTGGTGTCCGGAGACGTCGATGCCTTCGACCGAGGCGGTCGGCGTCATCGCGGCGGGGGCGGCGGTGCTGGTGGTCGTGTTCTGCAACCAGCCGGCGTAGGCGTCGCCGGCGCGGTCGATACCGTGCTGACGGGCCTGCGGGGTGGGCTGGTGTGCTGCGGTGCTGGTGGCTTGGGCGGAGCCGATCGAGGCCAGGAGCAGGCCAAGAGTGACGGCGGCACCCGTGAGGACGGACTTCTTCACGGTGAACCTCCACAGAGCGATGGGGGCGGACAGAGCGCTCGGCAGAGGTTTACCCGGAAGTCGTAAGAATCAACCTTTTCGGATTGAGATCACCGTGAGTATTTACCGGACGTACTGCGGCCCGGCGGTGTAGGTGTTGCACTGGGCCAGGTTCCGGGAGTTGTAGCCGCGCTCGGCCCAGTACGGCTGGATGGCCTTGCTGCCGTGGTCGCGAACGGTGTCGTACTCGTCACCGGAGTTGTGGCTGAGGTAGATCAGCTCTCTGCGGACCCCGCTGGTGATCAGGGTCCGGCGGTTCGAGCCCATGAAGACGTTGCCGAAACAGGTGGCCTGGATCTCCTTGCGGCGGCTCATCTCGAGCGCCTTGTCGCCGCTGCGCTCGTACTGGATCCGGCGCGAGGCGCTGAGGATGCCGGTGATGGCCTGGAGGTGGTGGCCGAACTCGTGGGCGGTCGTGTCGATCATGTCCGCGCGCACCCAGTTGCGGGCGATCGTGTCGTTGGGGTACTTCCGCCAGTACTCCACGTCGGACTGGGCATCCATGTAGATCTGGTGGTTGGACGCGCAGTAGAACGACCGCCGGACCGTGGTGCCGCACGGGCTGTACCCGGAGCCCCAGTAGGCCTCCATCCGCACACCCTGCCACTGGTAGCCGGCCGCGCGGACCTGAGCCGGCCAGGCCCTGTTCAGGCAGGCCATGATCCCGGAGTAGTACTTGCGGGCGCCGGCCTGGTTGTTAGGCCGGTCCTTCGGCTCGCGGCAGTTGACGCTCTTCTGGATACCCGTCGAGTAGAACTTGTTCCGCGCGGTCAGGTCGACGTCCGACGGCTGCGGGGCCGAGGTCTTCGTCGGCGTCGGCTGGGTCGGCCGCGCCTGCGTCGGCTGCGTCGCCGTCGGGCGGGTGCCGGTCGGGTAGTACGTCGGCTCGGTGCTGGGCGAGTACGACGCGGTGTACGTCGGCGACGGGCTGGAGTAGTTGTTGCGCTCCTGCTTGGCGTGCAGCGCGAACAGGTAGAGCGCCATCACCCCGGCGAACAGCAGGACCAGCGGAGCGATGATGAACGGCGCCTTGCTGCGCTTCTTCTTCGGCGGCGGATAGCCGTTGCCGCCGAACCCGAAGCCCGGTCCGCCCGGCGGCGGCCCGTACTGGGGCGGGCCGTACTGCGGCGGCGGTCCCTGCGGAGGCGGTCCCTGCGGCGGTCCCCAGTACTGCTGCTGCGGCGGGCCGTACTGCGGGGGCGGTCCCGGCGGGCCGCCGTACTGCTGTGGCGGGGGGCCGTACTGCTGGTTCGACAAGGGTCCTCCTGAGGGGTGCTACGGACATCTTGTCAAGGAGAAGTGCCATTTCCCGTACTCTTGACCGGTGACACTTCGCTTGTACGACACCGCGACGGCAACAGTGAGGGATTTCGTACCGGTCCATCCGGGCAAGGTCGGGATCTACCACTGTGGGCTGACGGTGCAGGGTGCCCCGCATGTCGGGCACATCTACAAGGAGGTCGTCTTCGACGTCCTGCGGCGCTGGTTCGAGCGCTCGGGCTACCAGGTCACGGTGATCGCCAACGTGACCGACATCGACGACAAGATCCTGGCCAAGTCGGCCGAGCGCGACGTCGAGTGGTGGGCGCACGCCTACGAGTTCGAGCGGGAGCTGCACTGGGCCTACGACGTCCTCGGCTGCCGCCCGCCGACGTACGAGCCGCGCGCCACCGGGCACATCCCGGAGATGCTGGAGATGATCGACCAGCTGATCGAGGCCGGCCACGCGTACGTCGCTCCGGACGGATCCGGTGACGTCTACTTCGACGTGAAGTCCTGGCCGGCGTACGGCGCCCTGTCGCACCAGAAGATCGCCGACATGGAGGCCGCTGAGGACGCGGACCCGCGCGGCAAGCGCGACCCCCGCGACTTCGCGCTCTGGAAGGGCTACACCGAGGGCACGCCGCGGACGGCCTCCTGGCCGACCCCGTGGGGCCGCGGCCGCCCGGGCTGGCACCTGGAGTGCTCGGCGATGGCCGGGAAGTACCTCGGCGAGGAGTTCGACATCCACGGCGGCGGGCTGGACCTGCGCTTCCCGCACCACGAGAACGAGCTGGCCCAGTCGACCGCGGTCGGGCAGAAGTTCGCCCGGACCTGGATGCACAACGCGCTCGTCACCACGGCCGGCGAGAAGATGTCGAAGTCGATGGGCAACAGCGCCGTCGTCCGGAACGTGGTCGAGCGGGTGCGCCCGATCGAGCTGCGCTACTACCTCGTGCAGTCGCACTACCGGTCGGTGGTCGAGTTCTCCTTCGAGGCGCTCGACGAGGCCGCGAAGAGCTTCCAGCGCGTCGACGGGTTCGTCGCCCGCGCCACCGAGGTGACCGGCGGGGTCGCGCCCGCTAGTGAGTTGCCGGCCGAGTTCGTCGCCGCGATGGATGACGACCTGGGGACGCCGGCGGCGGTCGCCGTACTGCACAACACCGTCCGCGACGGGAACAAGCTGGTCGCCGACGGCGACTCGCCCGCGTTGCGGGAAGCACTGGCGGCGGTCCGCGGCATGCTCGGCGTGCTCGGACTCGATCCGCTGGCCGAGCCGTGGGCGTCCCGCGCCGCGGCCGGAGACGAGCTCACCGAGGTCGTCGACGGGCTGGTGAAGGCGCTGCTGGAGCAGCGCCAGGCCGCTCGTGCACGCAAGGACTACGCCGCGTCGGACGCGATCCGCGACCGGCTGAAGGCGCTCGGCGTCGTCGTCGAGGACACACCCCAGGGGTCGCGCTGGACACTCGCGGCGCCGACCACGATCGAAGGAAACTGACGTGCCAGGCAGTAGCCAGCGCAAGGGCGCCATCCGGAAGAAGCGCGGAAACCCGACGGCCGGGTCCGGCGGACGGATCCGCCGTGGCCTCGAGGGCAAGGGCCCGACGCCGAAGGCGGTCGACCGCACCAAGCACCCGGCCCACAAGCGGGCCAAGGCCAAGGAGCGCGCCGAAGAGCGCGAGACCCGTCGCCGCGCGCCCCGCAAGGACATCGACTCGGTCGTCGAGTGGGTCTACGGCCGCAATCCGGTCGTCGAGGCGTTGCGCGCCGGCGTACCGGCTGCTGCTCTGCACATGGCCGAAGGCACCGAGCGCGACGCGCGGCTGCGCGAAGCCCTCCTGATCGCCGCCCAGCACGGCATGCCCGTGCTCGAGGTCCCGCGCCAGGAGCTCGACCGCGTCACCGCCGGCGGCGCCCACCAAGGCGTCGCGCTGCAGATCCCGCCGTACGAGTACGCACACCCCGACGACCTCCTCGACCGCGCCTACAACGCGCACGAGGTCCCCCTGATCGTCGCCCTCGACGGCGTCACCGACCCCCGCAACCTCGGTGCCATCACCCGCTCCGCCGCCGCCTTCGGCGCCCACGGCGTACTGGTCCCCGAGCGCCGCTCCGCCTCGGTCTCCGCCTCCGCCTGGAAAACCTCCGCCGGCGCCGCCGCCCGCATCCCGGTAGCCCGCGCCACCAACCTCAACCGAGCCCTCAAGTCCTACAAGGACGCCGGCCTCCTCGTCATCGGCCTCGACATGGGCGGCGAAGTAGAACTCCCCGCCCTCGAAGCCGCCACCGAGCCGATCGTCCTCGTCGTAGGCTCCGAAGGCAAAGGCCTCGCCCGCCTCGTCCGCGAGAACTGCGACCTCATCGTCTCCATCCCGATGACATCGGCCACCGAATCCCTCAACGCCGGCATCGCCACCGGCGTAGCCCTCTACGAAATCTCCCGCCGCCGCGCGGTCTGAGGACTGCACACTTGATGTAACTACCTGATGTAGTTACATTGGTGGAATGAATACGATCGGGCTGCGGGAGCTCAACCAGAACCCGTCGAAGGCGGTGGCTCGTGTGCGGGCCGGCGAGACCATCGTGGTGACCGACCGCGGCAAGCCGGTGCTGCGGTTGGTTCCGGAGGTTGATCGGCAGAACACGCTGCAGCGGCTGGTCGAGTCCGGTGAGGTCACGCCGCCGGCGGAGCTCGGTATGCCCGATCTGATGCTCGAGTTGGCGCCGAACGTCGCGAGCTTGTCCGATCTGTTGATCGAGGAGCGCGATCGGGAGCGGCGCAGGTGATCTACCTCGACGCCTGTGCGTTGCTGAAGTTCATCAAGCCGGAGCCGGAGTCTGCTGCCCTGCGTCGCTGGCGAGAGGAATTGCCCGAAGGTGAGGAGCTAGTCACCAGCGAGCTCGCCGAGCTCGAGATCAGCCGCACGTTGCTCCGGGCGGAGGTCGACCATCAGCAGGTCCCGTTCTTCACCGGGCAGGCAATTCGTGGCTTCTATCTGGTCGATCTGACCAGCACCGTGCTCCGCCGCGCCATGGCCTACCGGACTCCACGCCTCGGTTCGCTCGATGCGGTCCACCTGGCGAGCGCCGAGCCTTTCCGTGAGGACCTCTCAGAGTTCGTCACCTACGACCGTGAACTCGCCAGAGCCGCCACCGAGCTGGGCTTCCCGGTCACGGCTCCCGACTGAGCAACTTGACTCTATGCCCACAAAAGTGGGCATATGCCCGAAAAACCGGGCAATCGCGGGCCTGCTAATTGCGTTCTTCCATCACGTCGCTGCGACCGGACCAGTTGTTGTTTAGGGCAACCGACGGTCAGGTGAGCGCTCACCTGACCGTCAGCCTGCCTGCTTTTATCTAAAATGTTTTGTTTTCTCTTTTAACTGTATTTTGTTTTTGCTCTTCTGTTCTTCCCTTTGTTTCCCGTTGTTCGGCTCAGTAGACGTTGACGCCGTAGCGGGAGAGGACCTCGGTGACGGGCTGGAAGAACGTGGTGCCGCCGGAGGAGCAGTTGCCGGAACCGCCGGAGGTGAGGCCGAGGGCTACGGTGCCGGCGAAGAGGGCGCCGCCGGAGTCGCCGCCTTCGGCGCAGACGTTGGTGCGGATCAGGCCGGTGACGGTGCCTTCGGCGTAGTTGACCGTGGCGTTGGTGGCGGTGACGGAGCCGGAGTGGACGCCGGTGGTGCTGCCGGAGCGCCGGACGGACTGGCCGACGGTGGCGTTACCCGCCGAGGTGATGTCCTGGCTCGAACCGTTGTAGAGGTCCACGGTGCCGGGGTGGTTGGTGTACGACGTGCTGTACTTGACGATCGCGTAGTCGTTGCCGGGGAAGCTGGAGCCGGTGACGGTTCCGAGCAGCGTGGTCTTGGACGAGTTCGCGTACCAGCTGGACGCGATGTTGCCGCAGTGGCCTGCGGTGATGAAGTAGTAGGCGCCGGCGCTGTTGCGGACGTTGAAGCCGAGCGAGCAGCGGTACTGCCCGCCGTAGATGGCGTCGCCGCCGGCGATGTACTTGGTGAGTTTGCCGGGGATCTTCTCCAGCGTGACCGCGGAGCCGAAGCGGCTGGTGACGCGGGTCAGAGCGGACAGCTTCGACGCGGTCACGGTGTCGTCGTACGACACGATGATCCGGCCGTCGGGGTTGGTCTGCCAGGCGGTGCCCGGGATCCGGGCCTCGGAGTTCAGTGCCGAGGTGATGGCAGCGGGCGACGGTACGGCGGGTGCGGCCGAGGCGGGCCCGGTGGCGAGCAGTCCGGCGGCGGCGAGCCCGGCGGCTGCCAGGATGGCGGTGGTACGGCGAGAAACGTTCACGGTTTCAGCCTCCTCACGATGAGGACGCGCTCGGGGCGGGTGCGTCCTTGACTTCAACCGTGAGCACACCTACCCGCGAAGACCGCTGAGTATTCAGGCAAATCCGGAGCGTGAGGGTTTTCCCGCACGCTCCGGCGGAAAACTCAGTACACGACCACTCCGTACGCCGCGAGCGCCTCGGTGACCGGCTGGAAGTACGTCACGCCACCCGGCGTCTTGCAGTCACCGGTCCCACCCGACGTGAGGCCGTAAGCGCTGCGCCCGCTGAACAGCGGACCACCGGAGTCGCCCGGCTCGGCGCAGACGCTGGTCCGGATCAGTCCGGTGATCCGTCCGTCGCCGTAGTTGACGGTCGCGTTCAGCCCGCGCACGCGACCGCTGTGCAGCCCGCTCGTCACCCCGGCCCGGTACACATAGGTCCCGAATGCCGGCGTCGTCGCCCGCGTGATGTCCTGCGACTTCCCGTTGTACAGGTACACGCTGCCGCCCGGCTTCTTGATGCCCACCGGGTAGTTGATCAGCGCGTAGTCGTTGCCCGGGTAGCTGGAGTGCTGCCGGGTCCCGATCTTCACCTGGTGCTCAGGGTCGGCGTACCAGGTCGAGGCGATGTTGCCGCAGTGCCCGGCGGTCAGGAACGAGTAGCGGCCCTTGCGGTACACATTGAAGCCGACCGAGCACTTGTACTCGCCGCCGTACGTACCTTCACCGCCGGTGACGTACTTCTGCAGCTTGCCCGGCAGCTTCTCGAGTACGACGCCGTCCCCGAGACGGCGCGTCTTCGCGGTGAGCTCGGCGAGCTTGTCGCCGGTCACCGTGGAGTCGTAGGACACCAGTACGGTGCCGTTGGGTTCGGTCTGCCAGGCCGTGCCCGGCGTGGTCACGTCGCGCGCAAGCGCCGACGAGATGGCGGCCGCGGACAGCCGAGGCGGCTTGACAGGCTCGACCGGATCGGCCTGGGCGGCAGGGAGGGAGGTGACGACGAGTGCAGCAGCGGCGAGAGTCGCTGCACCGCGGCGGATGGTCGAAGATCTCATGCGGAACAACCTCCCATGGTGACGGGATCACCAAGTGGTCGTGGCAGCTACCGGACGTCAAACGCTGGACTGAGGGTAACTTAGCGTGCGCCCCAGTAGCTGTTGGTCACCGCGGCTCAGTCCAGGCGCAGAGAGTGCAGCACGAAGGACGCCAGTTCGCGGTACGCCTCGGCGTCGTTCAGGCCGGTACGGCGGGCGATGTCGCCGCGCTGGATCGCCTGCATGGTGTGCGCGATCATCTCGGCGGCGAACGCGATGTCGACCTGCCGGAAGGTCTTGCTGTTGATGCCGTCCTCGATCAGCGTCCGGACCCGGTCGGCCGCGATCCGGGTGTTCCGCTCGTAGACCGAGCGGGCCGGCGCGAAGGTCGCTACGTCGTCGAGGAAGGTCCGGCTGGCCGGCCGGAGCGCGTCGGCGACGGCGTTCAGGTACGCCGCGATCCGGCGGTCGTGCCGGGTCTGCCGGGCGACCGCGGCCTCGACCTGGGCGGTGGCGTTCTTGAAGTAGTGCTTGACCACCTCGACCGCGAGTTGCTCCTTGCTCGGCGCCAGCGCGTACAGCGTGGTTTTGCTGCAGCGCAGCTCGGCGGCCAGATCGTCGAGGGTGAACCGGCTGAAGCCCTGCTCGAGGAACAGGGACAGGAGGCGGTCGAGCAGCTCGCTCTGCCTGCGGGTGCGGCGACCAGGCACGACTGTCGTCATAACAAGACAGCATAGAACGATACTGAAGTATGGCCGCCAGTATCATTCCTGGTATCATTTCGGCAGACCCGGGGAGGGGTGCCTGATGGCTGTCGACCGCCTGCTGCCGACCGAAGAATCCACTGACCTGCTCGCGCTGGTCCGGGACCTGTGCGAGCACGAGCTGGCGCCGTTCGCGGCCAAGGCCGAGGAGGCCGAGTCGTTCCCGCGGGACGCGTTCCGCACGCTCGGCAAGGCCGGCCTGCTCGGCCTCGCCTACCCGGAGCAGTACGGCGGCGCCGAGCAGCCCTACGAGGTCTACCTGCAGATGCTGGAGGAGATCGCCGCCGCCTGGATGTCGGTCGGCGTCGGCGTCTCCGTGCACACCATGGCCAGCTACGCGCTCGCCACCTTCGGCACCGAGGAGCAGCGCGCCCGCCTGCTGCCCGACATGGTCGGCGGCGAACTGCTGGGCGCCTACGCGCTCTCCGAGCCGCAGGCCGGTTCCGATATCAGCGGGATGACCACGAAGGCCGTCCGCGACGGCGACTTCTACGTGCTCACCGGCACCAAGTCGTGGATCACCCACGGTTCGCACGCCGACTTCTACACGACCTTCGCGCGGACCTCGGCCGACCCGAAGCGCGGGATCTCCGCCTTCCACGTGCCGGCTCCATCCGAAGGCCTGAGCTTCGGCGCGCCCGAGCGCAAGATGGGCCTGACCGGTTCGACGACCACGCTGGTGAACTTCGACCAGGTCCGGATCCCGGCCGCGAACCTGATCGGCGCCGAGGGTGACGGCATGCGGATCGCCCTGTCCGCGCTGGACTCCGGCCGGCTCGGCATCGCCGCGACGGCGGTCGGGCTGGCTCAGGCCGCGCTCGACGTCGCCGCGTCGTACGCGAAAGAGCGGCAGCAGTTCGGGCACGCGATCGCCGACTTCCAGGGCGTTCAGTTCCTGCTGGCCGACATGGCGGCCGCGGTCGAGACCGGCCGCGCGACGTACCTGCAGGCCGCCCGCCGCCGCGACCTCGGCCGCAACTTCACCCAGCAGGCCGCGATCGCCAAGCTGGTCTGCACCGACGCCGCGATGAAGGTCACGACCGACGCCGTCCAGGTCCTCGGCGGCTACGGTTACACGCGGGAGTTCCCCGCCGAGCGCTACATGCGCGAGGCCAAGGTGACCCAGATCTTCGAAGGAACCAACCAGATCCAGCGGCTCGTGATCAGCCGCGACTTGCTCAGGAGCGTGTGATGAAGTTTGGTCCGTCCGATGTCGCCCTCGTCACCGGTGGTGGTTCCGGCCTCGGCGAGGCGACCGTACGCCGGTTGGCCGCGGACGGGCTCGGCGTCGTCATCGTCGACCTCCCGTCGTCGCCCGGCAAAGCCGTCGCGGACGAGCTCGGTGACCGAGTCGTCTTCGCACCCGCCGACGTCACCGACGAAGCCGCCGTCACGGCCGCCCTCGACGCAGCCGCCGCCCTCGGCGACCTGCGCGTCGTCGTCACCTGCGCCGGTATCGCTACCCCGGGTCGCGTCGTCGGCCGCCAAGGACCGTTGCCCTTGGCAACCTTCCGGCAGGTGATCGAGGTCAACCTGATCGGCACCTTCAACGTCCTCCGGCTGGCCGCCGAGCGCATGATCGCCCTCGACCCGAGCGACGACGGCGACCGCGGCGTCGTCGTGATGACCGCCTCCATCGCCGCGTACGACGGTCAGGTCGGCCAAGCGGCGTACGCAGCCAGCAAGGGCGGCATCGTCGGCCTGACGCTGACCGCGGCGAGAGACCTTGCCGACAAGGGCATCCGCGTCGTTACCGTTGCCCCCGGCACCATGGAAACCCCCATGCTCGCCGGCCTCCCCGAAGAGACCCGCGAGGTCCTCGAGAAGCAGGTCCCGCACCCCTCCCGCCTTGGCCGACCGTCCGAGTACGCCGCGCTGGTTGCCCACATCCTCGACAACCAGCTCCTCAACGGCGAGGTCATCAGGCTGGACGGCGCCCTCCGCATGCCCCCGCGCTAACGCTGCGGCGGGGTGATTGGTCCGACTCCGTCGTACAAGGCGCTCGGGTCATGCGGGCCATGAGGCCCTGTCTGTAGCGCGATGACGCTGGGCAGTTCGTGGTACACGCAGGTGTGGTGCCGTGCGCGGACCGTCCAGCTCTTCGTGCCGGCGTGCAGCGTGACCACGTAGGTCCGGACGCTGTCGCTGCAGCCGGCGAGCGGTGTCGGAACGGGCCGGCTGAGATCTGTCGTCAGCGACCGGCCGAGTTGTGCGGCCCGCCGCGGTGGCAAGTGCGATCCCGCGACCAGCTTCCCGTCGAAGTACTCGCAGACCTCCGCGCCGTCGGCCTCCTCGGTGCGGAAGGCTGTGGCCTGCATGATGTCGGTCGGCGTGCAGCCGTAGGCATCGGTGCGGGTGATCGGCCGAGCCGTATCGATGATCTCGCGCCGGAGTTCCTCGCTCGGCGCCAGCACGCTCACCTTCGTGCCGCCGACGAGCCGGGTCTCCTCCGACCAGCCGCCGTCGTACTGCTTGATTCCGGGCGCCTGCGCGTCGCCGAACCAGACGTACGGCTGCCGATCCTTCAACGGAAAGACGGCGAACTCGCAGGTGTACCGGTCGCGAGGCTGCCAGTCGTACCAGCGGCCGATCGCCGGGCTTCCCCAGGTGCCGCAGGGCGCTGGACCGGCGACGTACTGATCCCAGCTCTCCGGCACCTGCACCTGCGCGGTCTTGTACGACTCCCACCGCCACCCCGGCTTGGTCTGCGCCACCTCCGGCTCCGTCCGCAGCGTGTGGTTCGCCGTGAAGGCAGTCGCGACCACCGCAGCGACCAGTACGACGGCGCCCGCGGCCCGACCCGTACGGCGGCGCCGCAAGCGACCGTGGACCGTCGACAGCAGCGCGTGATCGGAGGGGGCGTCCGCGGCATGCCGGGCGAGGCTGTCCGCGATCTTCTGTTCGTTGACGTCCATCAGCGCTTGACCTCCTCGGTCACGGTGGCGCGCAACGTGGCCAGCGCGCGGTGGATCTGGGACCGCACGGTTGCCGGCGAACACTCGAGGATGACCGCGATGTCCCCATCAGGCAGGTCTTCGTAGTACCGCAGCACCACGGCCGCGCGTTGCTTGGTCGGCAGCGTCGCGCACAACGCCCACACCGCATCAGCATCGGCATGAGCAGCCGCATGATCAGGTGCGTCCCCAACGATCGGCGAGTCCGTCACCGTCTCCCGCCGGAAGAACTTCCGCCAGCGTGAGATGTCCGCGTTCACGATCGAGCGCCGTACGTAGGCCTCCGGATCGCCGTCCCGCGTGATCCGCTTCCAGCGCGGGTACGCCGAGATCAGCGCCTCCTGCACCGCCTCTTCGGCGCGACTGTGGTCCCGCGTGACCAGGTACGCGAAGCGCAGCAACGCCGCACCCCGCTGCGCCACCCAGTCGTCGAACTCAGGCCTCTCCATCCGGCACCTCCCACCCGACTGCACGCAGCCCAGGTCCCGGATGTTGCACGGCTAGGTCAGTCGAGATCCGGATCGAGCGTGCTGCCAGGCAGCGGCGCCGGGGGCAGGGCGAGTTTCTCGTCGGGCTTGGCGCTCAGGACGTTCTCGACGTACGAGCGGGCGGCTTCCATGGTGTCGACCTCGTGGCCGGCCTGCTCGGAGAGGAACCAGCGGTGTTCGAGGACCTCGTGGAAGACCTCGGCGGGTTCGAGTTTGCGCTTGAGGTCGCGGGGGACCGAGCGGACGACGGGCTCGAAGACCTCGCTCAGCCACTGGTGGGCGACGATCTCTTCGTCCTCGTTCTGCTGGTCGGTGGCGGCGGCGTACGAGTCGAGGTCGTTGAGCAGGCGGCGGGCCTGGTTCTCCTCGACGTCGAGGCCGGTGAGGCGGATCAGGCGGCGGGAGTGGTGGCCGGCGTCCACGACCTTGGGCTGGATCCGGACCTGGCTGCCGTCCCAGTCGGTGATGATGTCGATCTCGGCGACGTCGAAGCCGAGCTCGTTGAGCCGCCGGATCCGCGAGTCGAGGCGGTGCATCTCGTCGGTGGCGAACTCCTCGGGGGCGGTGAGTTCGCTCCAGAGTGCCTCGTACCGGTCCTGGATCGACTGGACGATCTCCTGCGGGTCGAGCGACTCGTCGAGCAGACCGCCGGCCTCCAGATCGGACAGCTCGCCGAACAGGTTGATTTCGGCGGTGTAGAGGTCGTGGGCTCGCTGGCCGCTGGAGATCTCCTGGTGCAGCTCGCCGGTCTCGGCATCCACCAGGTACGCCGCGAACGCGCCCGCGTCGCGCCGGAACAACGTGTTGGACAGCGAGCAGTCGCCCCAGAAGAAGCCGAGGAGGTGCATCCGGACGATCAATGCCACCAGTGCGTCGATCAGCCGGTTCACCGTGTCCGGACGCAGCGTGCTGGAGAACAGCGCGCGGTACGGGAGCGAGAACTGCAGGTGCTTGGTGATCAGGATCGAGTCGATCGGCTCACCGTTGCGGTCGATGCGGTCGGTGATGACGCCGACCGGCTCGACCGAGGGGGACTCGAGGCGCTCCAGGTCGCGGAGCAGCCGGTACTCGTGCAGCGCGAGGTGCTCGAGCACCTCCTTGATCGCGTAGACCGTGCCGTTGACCCGGACGAACCGGACCACGTGTCGCGAGATACCGCGGGGCAGCGCGACCAACTGGTCCTCGGGCCACTCCTCCAGCGGGATGTCCCACGGGAGCGACAACAGGCCGGTGTCCGGACGGGTAGCGACGAAGCGAGGCACGGCCACCAGTCTCTCAGGAACATTGACCCTTCAGCGACTACGCAAGTCGTTGCAAGAAGTTGCGTGATCAGGCGTAGAGTTTGCGTCATGACACGACGACTTGCAGAGGTGGCCAAGAAGGTCGGCGTCAGCGAGGCCACCGTGAGCCGGGTGCTGAACGGCAAGCCCGGCGTCTCCGAAGCGACCCGGGAAGCGGTGCTCACGGCGCTCGACGTCCTGGGTTATGAGCGGCCGACGCAGCTGCGCGGCGACCGCGCCCGGCTGGTCGGGCTGGTGTTGCCGGAGTTGCAGAACCCGATCTTCCCGGCGTTCGCCGAGGTGGTCGGGGGAGCGTTGGCGCAGCAAGGTTTCACGTCCTTGCTCTGCACCCGGACGGTCGGCGGAGTGTCCGAGGCGGACTACGTCGACCTGCTCCTGCAGCAGCAGGTTTCGGGGGTGGTTTTCGCCGGCGGGTTCTACTCGCAGGCCGATGCGCCGCACGCCCACTACGAGCTGATCCAGGAGCGCAAGCTTCCGACCGTCCTGGTCAACGCGGCCGTCGATCACCTCGGCTTCCCGCAGGTGTCGACCGACGACACGGTCGCCGCCGAGATGGCGATCGGACACCTGCGTACGCTGGGACATCAGCGCATCGGCATGGTTCTGGGCCCGCGCGACCACATCCCGTCGCGCCGCAAACTGGCTGCTTTCCTCGCCTCGGAGGAGGCGGATCCGAAGCTGGTCGAGCACACGATGTTCTCGCTCGAGGGCGGTCACGCGGCCGGCAGTCGGCTGGTCGCCGCGGGCGTCACCGGCATCGTCTGCGCCAGCGACATCCTCGCGCTGGGCGTCATCCGCGCCGTACGGCGGGCCGGGCTCGACGTACCGGGTGATGTCTCGGTGATCGGGTACGACGACTCAGCGATGATGAACTGCACCGACCCGCCACTGACCACCGTCCGGCAGCCGATCGACGCGATGGGCCGGGCTGCGGTCGAGATGCTGCTGGCGCTGATCGAGCGAGCCGCCGTCGCGGCCGACGAACTGCTCTTCGAGCCGGAGCTCGTCGTCCGGGCGTCGACTGCTCGAGTGCGCAGCTGACTCACCCTTCGTAATGCCCCGTTCACCCTTGGTGGACGGGGCATTCGTCTGTCCGGGCGCGGGTAAGTCACGTTTTTGCAATCTTCTCTTGAAGTATTGCGCTCATGTGTCGACAACCCTACGGTGTGGCGCAGAGTCGAGGGAGAGGGTTCACCATGAAGACAAGGCGCCGCGGGCTCAGCCTGCTGCTGGTAGCGGGACTCGGGCTGGGGGCCGTGTCCTGCGGCTCGGGGGACGACAAGCCCGGAGCTCAGGGCTCCGGCGGAGCGGACGGACCGGTCAAGATCACGGTCGGCTGCCAGCCCCCGAAGAGCAATCCGAAGGAACGGGAGGGCTGGGACGCCGACGTCGCCGCGTTCCAGAAACTGCACCCGAACATCACCATCGAGAGCAAGGACGCGTTCCCCTGCATCAACCCCGACACCTTCCAGGCGAAGCTGGCCGGCGGCACCCAGGAGGACGTGTTCTACGTCTACTACACCGACGTCCAGAAGATCATCAAGGCCAAGCAGGCGGCCGACATCAGCCAGTACCTCGGCGACGTCAAGGCGGTCAAGGATCTGCGGCCGGACGTCCAGGGTGTCTTCAAGGACGGCGACAAGACCTACGGCCTGCCCCGCAACAACTACAACATGGGCCTGGTCTACAACCGCAAGCTGTTCACCCAGGCCGGGCTCAACCCGGACAGCCCGCCGAAGACGTGGGCCGAGGTGCAGGCCGCGGCCAAGAAGATCGCCGGTCTCGGCGCCGGGTACGTCGGCTTCGGTGAGTACTCCGCGGGCAACACCGGCGGCTGGCACTTCGCGGCCTCGCTCTACGCCCGCGGCGGCTCGATGGTCGGTGACGACGGCAAGACCGCCGCGTTCAACAGCCCCGAGGGCAAGGCGGTGCTGGAGAACCTGAAGGCGATGCGCTGGAACGACAACTCCATGGGCAGCAAGCAGTTGCTGCAGTGGGAAGACCTGATGCGGATGATGGGTTCCGGCAAGCTCGGCATGATGATCGGCGCGCCGGACGTCGTGCAGTCGGTGAACAACGACTTCCAGGGCAAGTTCGAGGACTACGGCGTGACCGCCGTACCGGAGTCCGAGGGCAAGTCGTCGCTGAGCGGTGGCGACGGCTACATGTTCAACCCGAAGGCGACCCCGGAGAAGATCAAGGCCGGGCTGGCCTGGCTGGAGTTCCACGAACTCACGCCGGGGCAGGGTCAGTTCAACTACGCCCGGGCCAAGGAGCAGGGCCGCCCGGTCGGCCTGCCGATCCCGGACCTGTACGGCGATTCCGCGCCGGGGAAGGAGATCGTTGCCCTGCGCAAGCAGTACGCCACGGTCCCGGTCGACCACTTCACGCCGTACGTCGACGCCCAGGCGAGCATCACCAACAAGCTCGAACCGCCGAAGGCGCAGGAGCTGTACGCCGTCCTCGACGTCGCGATGTCCGCCGTACTGACTCGTCAGGACGCCGATATCGACAAGCTGCTCAGTGACGCCGAGTCCAAGGCCAACAAGATCCTGGCAAAGAACACGTAATGACTGTCACCCAAGAGCGGGTACGCCGTCCTCAGCCTCTGAGGGCGGCGGGCCCGCGCCCAGACGACCGAGGTGCGCTGCGGCGAGCGGTCGGGCGGAACCTCACGGCGTACGGATTCCTTTGTGGCGCGTTGATCTGTTTCGCCTTGTTCTCCTGGTATCCGATGGTGCGCGAGGTGGTGCTCAGCTTCCAGGAGAACAACTTCGTCGCCCCGGGGAAGTGGGTCGGCTTCGACAACTTCCGCAACGTGATCTCGGATCCGGCATTTCGGCAGGCGTGGCTGAACACCGCGGTGTTCAGCGGGCTCGCGCTGGTGGTCGGGTATGCGGTCCCGTTCGTGCTGGCCGTCGTACTGAACGAGCTGAAGCACGCGAAGGCGTACCTGCGGTTCGTGGTCTACCTGCCGGTGATGCTGCCGCCGGCCGTCGCCGTACTCCTGTTCAAGTGGTTCTACGATCCGGGCGCAGGCCTGTTCAATCAGGCGCTGGGCGCCGTTGGCATCCCGCCGCTGAGCTGGCTGGACTCGACCAGTACGGCGCTGATCAGCCTCGTACTCGTATCGACCTGGATGAACCTCGGGACCGGCACGCTGATCTACCTGGCGGCGCTGCAGAGCATCCCGGGCGATCTCTACGAGTCCGCGGAGCTCGACGGCGCCGGCCTGTTCCGGCGGGTCTGGCACGTGACGATCCCGCAGACCAAGCTGATCCTGCTGGTGATGCTGCTCCTGCAGGTCGTCGCGACCATGCAGGTCTTCATCGAGCCGTACCTGCTCACCGGCGGCGGTCCGGAGAACGCGACCGTCACGGTCGCCTACCTGATGTACCAGTACGCGTTCAACTTCGGTGACTTCGGCGGCGGCAGCGCCCTCGGCCTGATGTTGATGATCGTGCTGATGGTCTTCTCCGCGATCTACCTGCGACTCTCCCGGGAGGCGGAGCGATGACGAGAACCCTGGTGTCCCCGCTGTCCCTGCAGTCCTCGCGCGGCAAGGCGATCTACTGGACGATCCTCGTGATCACCGTGGTCGGCTTCACCGGCGCCTTCGTCTTCCCGCTGTACTGGATGATCACCGGCGCCCTCAAATCACCCGACGAGCTGGCGCAGATCCCGCCGAGCTTCTTCCCCAAGAGTTTCGACTTCGGTGTCTATGCCGAGGCCTGGAACCAGTTGCAGCTCGGCGTCTTCCTCAAGAACACCGCCCTGTACGCCGGTGGTGCGTGGCTGTTCACGCTCGCCGTCGACGTGACCGCGGCGTACGCGTTGTCGAAGCTCCGGCCGATGTTCGGCAAGGTCGTGCTCGGGCTGATGCTGGCCACGCTGATGATCCCGCCGATGGTGCTGCTGCTGCCGACGTACCTGGTGGCCAAGGATCTGCCGATCCTGCACCTCGATCTGCTCAACACCCCGTGGGCCATTTGGTTGCCGGCGGCAGCGAACGGGTTCTTCGTCTTCCTGCTCAAGCGGTTCTTCGACTCGATCCCGAAGGAGCTGCTGGAGGCGGCCGAGATCGACGGCGCCTCGCCGATGCGGATCCTCTGGTCGATCGTGCTGCCGGTCTCCCGGCCGATCCTCGGCGTGGTCTCGATCCTGTCCGTGGTCACGGTCTGGAAGGACTTCGTCTGGCCGCTGCTGGTGCTGCCCGAGACCGACAAGATGTCGATCAGCGTCGGCATCGCGTCGCTGTCCGCGCAGATGCCGCAGAACGTCCTGATCGCCTCACTGGTGATCGCCAGCCTGCCCACAATCCTTGTTTTCTTCGTGTTCCAGCGCAGCATCATGGCCGGCCTCACCGCCGGTTCCCTCAAAGGTTAAGGAGCTTCGATGGCCGACGAATGGTGGCGTGGCGCAGCGATCTACCAGGTCTACCTGCGCAGTTTTGCCGACGGCAACGGTGACGGCATCGGCGATCTCGCCGGTCTGCGCGCGAAGCTCCCGTACCTGGCCGAGCTCGGCGTCGACGCGATCTGGCTGAACCCGTGGTACCCGTCCCCGATGGCCGACGGCGGGTACGACGTCGCCGACTACCGCGCGATCGAGCCGGCGTTCGGCACGCTGGCCGAGGCCGAGGCGTACATCGCCGAGGCGCATGCGCTGAACATCCGCACCATCATCGACATCGTCCCGAACCACGGCTCCGACCAGCAGGACTGGTTCGCCCAGGCCCTGCAGGCCGGGCCGGGTTCGCCGGAGCGCTCGCGGTTCATCTTTCGACCGGGGCGTGGCGATCAGCCGCCGAACGACTGGCAGTCGATCTTCGCCGGCCCGGCCTGGACGCAGGTACCGGACGGGGAGTGGTACCTGCACCTGTTCGCACCCGAGCAGCCCGACTTCAACTGGCGCAACCCCGAGGTGGTCGAGGAGTTCCACGACATCCTGCGGTTCTGGCTGGACCGTGGCGTCGACGGCATCCGGATCGACAGCGCCGCCGTACTGTTCAAGGATCTGGACAGCGTCGAGGAGTCCTACACCGACCACGACGAGGTGCACGACGTCTACCGCGAATGGCGCCGGATCACCGACTCGTACGACGGCCGCTTCCTGGTCGGCGAGATGTGGATGCCGGACCAGGAACGCTTCGCCCTGTACCTGCGCCCCGACGAGATGCACACCGCCTTCAACTTCGACTTCCTGTCCCGCCCCTGGGAAGCCGACGAGTTGCGGGCCTCCATCGACCTGACGCTCGCCACCCACGTCCCGATCGGCGCACCCCCCACCTGGGTCCTGTCCAACCACGACGTCACCCGCCCGGTCACCAAGTACGGCCGCCCCGACACGTCGTTCTCGCACCAGGACCGCAAGCACGGCATGCACACCGACCTGGTCCTCGGCGAACGCCGAGCCCGCGCCGCCGCCCTGCTCGCGATGGCCCTCCCCGGCGCCGTCTACGTCTACCAAGGCGAAGAACTAGGCCTCCCCGAGGTCGAAGACCTCCCCGACGACCTCCTGCAAGACCCCATCTTCGCCCGCTCCCAAGGCACAGACCGAGGCCGCGACGGCTGCCGCGTCCCCCTGCCCTGGTCCGGCCAGGAGCCTCCCTTCGGCTTCGGAGCCGGTACGCCGTGGCTCCCGCAGCCCGCCGACTGGAAAAACCTCACCGTCGAATCCCAGCAAGCCGACCAGAACTCCATGCTCGCCCTCTACCGCAACGCCCTGACCCTCCGCCGCCACCACCTGGGCGACGGAACCCTCACCTGGCGCGACTCCCAGCCCGGCGTACTGGTCTTCGCGCGAGAGTCCCTAACCAACATCACCAACCTGTCCGAAGCCGCAGTAGACCTCCCGCCCCATCAGGAGCTCCTCCTCACCAGCAGCCCCCTGGAAAACGGCCAACTCCCACCCGACACCACCGCCTGGCTCCGCTAACCAACCGGCCCGCGCATACGAGGGGATATCCGTTCGTGTCGCCCCTTCTCCCCCTCGTATGAGAGGGGAGAAGGGTGCATTGGAACGGATATCCGTTCGCGTTGCTTCAGGCGAGGGGGCGGAAGCGGCGGAGGCGGAGGCTGTTGGTTACTACGAAGACGGAGCTGAGGGCCATGGCGGCGCCGGCGAGCATGGGGTTGAGGAGGCCGGCGGCGGCCAGGGGGAGGGCGGCTACGTTGTAGGCGAAGGCCCAGAAGAGGTTGCCGCGGATGGTGCGGAGGGTGCTGCGGGACAGGCGGATGGCGTCCGCGGCTGCGCGTAGGTCGCCGCGTACCAGGGTCAGGTCGCTGGCTTCGATGGCCACGTCCGTGCCGGTGCCCATGCTCAGGCCCAGGTCGGCCTGGGCGAGGGCGGCGGCGTCGTTCACGCCGTCGCCGACCATGGCGACGACTCGGCCTTCGCTCTGGAGTTGCTTGATGGCGTCGACCTTGCCGGCCGGCAGGACCTCCGCGATGACCGCGTCGATGCCTACCTCGGCCGCGACTTTGTGGGCGACTGCTTCGTTGTCGCCGGTCAGGAGGACCGGGCGGAGGCCGAGAGCCTTGAGGTCCTTGATGGCCTGCACCGAGGTCGGCTTGACGGTGTCGGCGATGACGAGGACGGCGCGGGCTTGGCCGTCCCAGCCGACGGCGACCGCTGTACTGCCTTCGGCTTCGGCGTGCTCCTTGGCGTGAGCGAGGTCGGCCGGGAGGTGCTGGCTCCAGTCTTCGAGGAGCTGCGTGCGGCCGACGAGGACGGCGTGGCCGTCGACAATGCCCTGGACGCCGAGGCCCTCGACGTTGCCGAAGTCCTCGACCTCCGGCAGCTTGCCGGCAGCCAATGCCGCACGAGCGACGGCTTGCGCGATCGGGTGCTCGCTGGAGTGCTCCAGCGCCCCGGCCAGGCGCAGTACCTCGGCGCGGTCCTGCCCAGGGGCTAGCAGTACGTCGACCAGCTCCATCCGCCCCGTCGTCACAGTCCCCGTCTTGTCCAGTACGACGGTGTCGACGCGACGCGTGGATTCGAGCACCTCAGGCCCCTTGATCAGGATCCCCAGCTGCGCGCCCCGCCCAGTACCGACCAGCAAGGCAGTCGGCGTCGCGAGCCCAAGCGCACAAGGGCAAGCAATGATCAGTACCGCGACCGCCGCGGTGAAGGCGACCTCAACCGGCGAGCCGTTCCCCAGCCAGAAGCCAAGCGTCGCCAGCGCCAGCCCGATCACGATCGGGACGAACACCCCCGACACCTGATCGGCAAGCCGTTGTACGGCGGCCTTCCCGTTCTGAGCGTCCTCGACCAGCCGAGCCATCTGCGCGAGCTGAGTATCCCCGCCGACCCGCGTCGCGCGAACCACGAGCCGACCGCCCGCGTTCACCGTCGCACCGACGACGGCATCACCGGCACCGACCTCAACCGGCACCGACTCACCAGTCAGCATCGACGCGTCGACCGCGCTGCTGCCGGTGACAACCACGCCATCAGTCGCGATCTTCTCGCCCGGCCGAACGACGAACTCGTCGCCAACGGCGAGCTGCTCGGCCGGAATCCGCGTCTCCACACCATTCCGCAGTACGGCGACGTCCTTCGCGCCGAGCTCCAGCAAAGCGCGCAGGGCTGCGCCCGACCGGCGCTTGGCGCGGGCTTCGAAGTACCGGCCGGCCAGAATGAAGGTGGTCACGCCGGCCGCGACCTCGAGGTAGATCTCCTCGGCGCCGCCGCCCCGGGACGGGATCAGCGTGAACGGCATCTTCATCCCCGGCTCACCGGCCGAGCCGAGGAACAGTGCGTACAGCGACCAGCCGAACGCACTGAGCACGCCCACAAAGATCAGCGTGTCCATCGTCGCCGCGCCGTGCCGCAGGTTGGTCCAGGCGGCCTTGTGGAACGGCCACGCCGCCCACGTCACGACCGGGAAGGCCAGTGTCAGCGACGCCCACTGCCAGTAGTCGAACTGCAGCGCCGGAATCATGCCGAAGGCAATCACCGGTACGGCGAGCACGATGCTCGCGACGAGCCGTTCCCGGAGCGGACGAAGCTCGTCGACCTCGTTGCTAGCAGCAACGACTGGAGCGGGAAGCGCTGCCGTGTAACCGGTCTTCTCCACGGTCGCGACCAGATCGTCGGTGGTGACACCGTCGTCGTACGTGACCTTGGCCTTCTCGGTGGCGTAGTTGACGGTCGCGGTGACGCCGTCCATCCGGTTCAGCTTCTTCTCGACCCGCATCGCGCAGGAGGCGCAGGTCATGCCACCGATGACAAGTTCTACGGAGTGACTCATTTGTGCTGCGTCTCCTCTCCGTGTCCGTGCGGTTCGCCTTCATTGGGCATTACTGTCGGCGGCACGATCGGCCGGCCGTCGGAACCCACCTGCACGGTGAACTCGGCCGTGTGGACCGCGCCCGCGTGCTGGAAGTCCAGGAACAGCCGGTACGCCCCGGCCGTCGGGAAGGTCGTGCCGAACGTGATCTCCGGCCCGCCCTTCATCCCCACCTCAGCGTGCTGGGCCGGATGGTTGTGTAGATACGCCAGGTCGCCTTCGCGCAGCGACACCAGGTGCCCGAAGGCCCCGAGATACGGCTGTAGATCGGTGACCGGCTTCCCGCCGCTGCTGACCTTGAACGTCAGCTCGGATTCCTTGCCCGCGACCGGAGTCCCTGCCAGCGTCACGTCGTACGTATGCACGCTGTAGCTGCTGGCCGGCTCGTTCAGCGGAACCGGGATGTAGAGCCCGGACACGTTCACGTCGGTGCCCAACGTCAGCGTCCGGTCGAACCCCGCCGGCTGGAAGTCGGCGTACAGGCGCCAGGTGCCGCCGGCGGTGAAGGTGAACGGGATCGACCACACACCCTGCGCGTCCCGGGTCGGGTGCACGTGGTGGAAGCCGGACAGATCCCGCCGTACGACGATCAGGTGCAGATCCTTCTCGTGGGTCGGGGTGTAGCCGGTGACCGGCTTGCCGTCCGGGCCCTTGATCGTGAACCGCAGCACCGTCTTGCTGTTCGCGGTGAAGAACGTCGACTCCGGCGCGAACGTGTATCCGGCATCGGACACCGCGAGCCCGGGCAGCTGCCCACCCGACTCGCCGTGCCCGGCTCCGTGCGTCTCGCCGCCCATGTCCGCCATGCCGGCGGGGGGAGCGGGCTCGGCCGCCGCGATCGGGTCCACAGCGGAGCCGATCGCGTACGCCGCCCCGAAGGCGAGCGCGAGCGCACCGGCGAACACGCCGAGCCGGAGCGCGACGGCCCGGCTCACGACGCGGCCAGTTCGTAACCCGCCTCGTCGACAGCCTCACGGACGGCGGCCTCGTCGAGCGCGGTGGAGCTGGTCACGTGGACGGCGGAGGTGCCGCCCGCGTTCAGGTCGATCTTCACCTCGGTGACGCCGTCCAGCTTGGTCAGCTCCTCGGTGACGGCGGAGGTGCAGTGCCCGCAGGTCATGCCGTTGACGGAGTAGGTCGTGGTGGTCATATCGGTCTCCTTGAAAGAATTAGCTACGAACGAGACGGGCGATCGCGTCGGAGGCCTCGCGGACCTTCTCCTCCGCCTCCGCGCCGCCCTTCTGCGCGGCCTCGACCACGCAGTGCGACAGGTGCTCGTCGAGCAGCTCGAGCGAGAACGACTGCAGCGCCTTCGTGGCCGCCGACACCTGGGTCAGGATGTCGATGCAGTACTTGTCCTCCTCGACCATCCGCTGCAGACCGCGGATCTGGCCCTCGATCCGCCGCAGCCGCTTGAGGTGGCTGGACTTCTCCGAGGTGTACCCGTGGACGTGTTCTTCGCTGCTCATGACTGCCCCTCTCTACCCCCATGGGGTATGTCGACAGGCAAAAAGTACCCCCTCTGGGTATCTGACGCAAGTCCCGCGCGATACCTAGAGGGGGTATTAGGTCACAGGCCCAGTTCGGTCAGCCCCGGGTGGTCCTCCGGCCGCGGTCCCGGCGCGTCCCAATGGAACAGCCGCTCGGACTCCGAGATCAGCTGGTCGTTGATACTCGCCCGGCGAACGCGCATCAGCCCGTTCTCGTCGAACTCCCAGTTCTCGTTGCCGTGCGACCGGTACCACTGGCCCTCGGCATCCCGGCACTCGTAGACGAACCGAACTGCGATCCGGTCGTCGGTGAACGCCCAAAGCTCCTTGATCAGCCGGTAGTCCAGCTCGCGCGCCCATTTCTGGGTCAGGAAGGCGACGACCTCCTCGCGACCGTTCACGAACGTGTCCCGGTTCCGCCAGTACGTGTCCGGCGTGTAGGCGAGCGACACCGTCTCTGGATCCTGCTTGTTCCAGGCGTTCTCCGCAGCGCGAACCTTCTGTACGGCGGTCTCCGCGGTGAACGGAGGCAGTGGGGGACGAGTGGTCACGGCGGGCGCTCCTTCAGTTGTCGACTGTATCCAGGCAATAGTGCAGCACATCGATCAACCAAACACCGGTCGGTGGAGTCTTCCTCTGCAAGGATGTGCGTCCCCTGACTCCAGGGGACGACGTGAGAGGGGTGGCATGCCTGACCTGGCGATCAGTACGCGCGGGCTGCGCAAGACGTACCGGACCCGGCGCGGCCGGACCGTGGTCGCGGTCCAAGGGCTCGACCTGGATGTCCCGGTCGGAGGTGTGCACGGATTTCTCGGTCCCAACGGTTCCGGGAAGACCACCTCGATCCGGATGCTGCTCGGTCTGATCCGGGCCGACGCCGGCACCATGACGGTCTTCGACCGGCCGGTCCCGGCCCGGCTTCCGGAGGTGGTCGGACGGGTCGGTGCGATCGTCGAGTCGCCAAAATTCTTCCCGGCCTTCACCGGCCGTAAGAACCTGGAGCTGCTGGCGGCGGCCATCGGAGCTCCGAAGCAGCGGGTCGCCGAGGTGCTCGAGCAGACCTCATTGGCCGAGCGCGGCAAGGACCGCTTCAAGGGCTACTCGCTCGGCATGAAGCAGCGGCTCGCGATCGCCGCGACGCTGCTCAAGGACCCGGACCTCCTGATCTTCGACGAGCCGACGAACGGCCTCGACCCGGCCGGTATCCGCGAGATCCGCGAGACCATGCGTGGTCTCGGCGACCAGGGCAAAACCGTCCTGGTGAGCAGCCACATCCTGGCCGAGGTCGAGCAGGTCGCCGACACCGTCTCGATCATCGGTCACGGCCGCCTGCTCGCGTCCGGCACCGTTGCCGAGGTGATCGGCGGCGGTACGACGACCACCGTCAAGGTCGGCGTGGACGACCGCGAAGCGGCGACCCGGGTGCTGACCGCGGCGGGGCTCGCCGTACGGGCCGATGGCAACTATCTCTTGGTGGACGGGATCGAGCACCCCGCCGAGCTGACGAAGCGGCTGGCCGACCAGCAGCTGTACGTGAACGAGCTGGTCCCGATCCGGGCCGACCTGGAGTCGGTGTTCCTGGAGCTGACCGCAGGGGAGGGGCTGGCGTGATCCGCCTGACCGGAGTGGAACTGCGGCGGCTGACGGCGCGCCGGATCACGATGATCGGCGTGGCCGGCGTCGTACTGATCACGGCGTTCCTGCTGTTCGTGACGTGGCGTGAGGCCCGGCCGTTGTCTGAGGTCCAGCAGCAGCAGGCTCGGGCGCAGTTCGAGATGGCCCACAAGGACTGGGTCGAGCACCACGTGCAGAACGAGGCCGAGTGCCGCAAGAGCTACGACGAGATCCAGGGTTCCAAGCCGCCCATCGACGAGATGTGCTCCTTCCCCGAGCCGAAGGCCTCCGAGTGGGGCAAGCCGCAGGCGGTCTTCGCGGAGCTGCTTCCGACGTTGCTGCAAGGAGCGTCGTACTTCCTGCTGTTTGCCGCGTTCCTGATCGGGGCGAGCTTCGTCGCGGCCGAGTTCAGCTCGGGTGCCATCGGCAACTGGCTGACCTTCGAACCGCGACGAATGCGGGTGTACGGCAGCAAGATCGTCGCCGCGGGTCTCTGGTTCGTGCCCGTCGGGTTGCTGGTCGCCGGCGTTGTGACTCTGGGGACCTACCTGATCACCGCGCAGCTCGGCTCGACGGCAGGGACCGACTGGAGTCACGTCGTCGGACTCGTGGCCCGGGTCGTCACCACGACCGCGATGGGTGCGGTCCTGGGTGCGGTCGTCGGACTGGTACTGCGTCACACCGCGGCCGCGATCGGTCTCGTGATGGGCTACCTCGTCCTCGTCGAAGCCGTCTTCGGAAACTTCCTCCAGTCGGCCCAGCCCTGGCTGCTCGGCCGGAACTTCGACGCCTTCGTCCTGCACGACACGAAGTACTTCCTGAACAAATGCACAACCGATGCCTCGGGCAACTACACGTGCGACACCATCGAGAAGATCCTCACCTTCGAGCACGGCGCCTGGTACCTCGGCGTCCTGACGCTGGTCGCCGTCCTCGTGGCCGGCGCCGTCTTCCAGCGCCGCGACGTCAACTAGCAGGACAAAAAAGAAACCCCGGAGCCGAAGCTCCGGGGTTTCTTGTCAGCTGGCCCGATCAGGCGATGAGGCGCTCTTCGGTGGAGGCCGAGAACAGGTGGAGCTTGTCGGTCTGGGCTTCGAGGTGGATCAGCGAGCCCTTCTCGACGTTCATCCGGGCGCCGATCTTGGCGACGATCTGCTGGTGGTTGCCGTCGTGCTCGGCGGTGCCGTAGAGGAACGCGTCAGCGCCGAGCTCCTCGATGACGGCGACCTTCACGGGGAGGCCGTTGTCGGAGACCTTGAAGGCCTCCGGGCGGACGCCGATCGTGACGGTCTTGTCGGAGCCGGCCTTGGCGAGGATGTCGCGGGAGACCGGGATGGTGTAGTCGCCGAGCTTGGCGCCACCCTCGACGAGGTCGGCGGTGAGCAGGTTCATGGCCGGGGAGCCGATGAAGCCGGCGACGAACTTGTTCTTCGGGTTGTCGTACAGGTTCAGCGGGGTGTCGACCTGCTGGAGCAGGCCGTCCTTCAGTACGGCGACGCGGTCGCCCATCGTCATGGCCTCGACCTGGTCGTGGGTGACGTAGACCGTCGTGACGCCCAGGCGCTGCTGCAGCTCGGCGATCTGGGTACGGGTCTGGACCCGCAGCTTGGCGTCGAGGTTCGACAGCGGCTCGTCCATCAGGAAGACCTGCGGGTTACGCACGATGGCGCGGCCCATGGCGACGCGCTGACGCTGACCACCGGAGAGCGCCTTCGGCTTGCGGTCGAGGTACTCCTCCAGGCCCAGCAGCTTGGCGGCCTCCTGGACGCGCTTGGCGCGGTCCTCCTTGGAGACGCCCTGCATCTTCAGCGCGAAGCCCATGTTGTCCGCGACCGACATGTGCGGGTAGAGGGCGTAGTTCTGGAACACCATCGCGATGTCGCGCTCTTTCGGCGGACGGTGCGTGACGTCGCGGTCGCCGATGTAGATCGAGCCCTCGTTGACCTCTTCGAGGCCGGCCAGCATCCGCAGGGAGGTGGACTTGCCACATCCGGACGGGCCGACGAGAACCATGAACTCGCCGTCCTCGATCTCGAGGTTGAGCTTGTCGACGGCGGGGGTGTCACCACCGGGGTAGATCCGGGTGGCGGCCTTGAAAGACACAGTAGCCATGACTGGGTACATCCCTTCACCGGCAGGAACGTGCCGGACGATCCGAGTAAAGGCCCCCAGGCGGGGGTGCGGCTATCTTCGCCGCCCGCGCTCGTCCTGACAAGGGATGCAGGCTGTGACCTGTTCATTCTGTTCACCTGGTGGACATGTCTGCGCAGTCTCAGCCTGCAACTTCTTGCAGCATCTTGCTGCAATGTCAACGGAGCCTGGGTAGGGTGCCCGCGTGACTACGAGAGCACGGCTGGCGGATATCGCCGCCAAGGCGGGGGTCAGTGAGGCGACGGTCTCGCGGGTGCTGAACGGCAAACCGGGGGTCGCGGAGGACACCAAACAGTCGGTACTCACGGCCCTCGACGTACTGGGGTTCGAGCGGCCGACGCGGTTGCGGCGCCGGTCGGCCGGCTTGATCGGGCTGGTGATGCCGGAGCTGATCAATCCGATCTTCCCGGCGTTCGCGCAGGTGATCGAGTCGGCGCTGTCGCAACGCGGCTTCACGCCGGTGCTCTGTACACAGTCCCCCTCCGGCGCGACGGAGGAGGAGTACGTCGAGATGCTGCTCGAGCGCGGCGTCTCCGGAATCATCTTCGTCTCCGGTCTGCACGCGGACACCGGCGCGGACCACGAGCGCTACCAGTCGCTGGTCGAGCGCCGGCTGCCGGTCGTCTTCGTGAACGGCTGGCTGCCCGAGGTCCAGGCGCCGTTCGTCTCCTCCGACGACAACGCCGCGATGGAGCTCGCGGTTGCGCACTTGGTTGCCCTCGGCCACCGCCGGATCGGTTTCGCGTCCGGCCCGGAGCGGTTCATCGTGGTTCAGCGCAAACTCACCGGCTACCGCACCTCGATGAAGGCTCAGCTCGGCGTCAGCGACGAGGACCTGGACCCGTTCGTCTCACTGAGCATGTTCGGGGTGGAAGGCGGGCAAGCCGCCGCGCAGCCGCTGCTCGATGCCGGTGCCAGCGCGATCGTCTGCGGCTCCGACATGATGGCCCTCGGCGTCATCCGGGCCGCCCGGCAACGCGGCCTCGGCATCCCGGCCGATCTGTCGGTCGTCGGCTACGACGACGCCCCGATGATGGAGTTCACCGACCCGCCGATGACCACCATCCGGCAACCCGTGCAGTCGATGGCGCTGGCCGCCGTACAGTCCCTGCTCGAAGAAGTCCGCGGCCACGCCACCCCGAAGACGGAGTTCCTGTTCCGCCCCGAGCTGGTCGTCCGCAACACCACCGGCCCGGCGCGCTAGTACTTGTATGCCTGGCAGGCGTTCGCTGTGAAGTCCGCCAACGTCCACACCCGGTTCGGCGGTTCCGGCGCGTTCTCGTCCTCTGGCCATTCGGTGGGAGGGCCGGCCAGCTCGCCTGGCTTCAGCTTCGCCAGCTCATCCTCGCTGAAGTCCACCGGGGTCGTCGTCCAACTGGCGTCGCTGGTCCAGCCCGCGAGCGTGTAGCGCTTCTTCGGATCACGTGCTTGCAGCCGGCCGTTCAGCACCCAGCCGTTCCCGCCATGAGCCAGGGTGAACTGCGAGAACCCGGTGACGGGCGGATCCACGACCCACCGCCCGATCTTCTCGTCGTGCGGCTCCTCACCCTCCGGCACGTGCGGATCCTCGAGATACAGCGAGGCGCCGTCGATATGGCCCTCGCACATCTGTACGACGGCAGTCCCGTCGGCCATCACGCCGAACACGCCGCCCCCGGGCACGCCACAGCTTGTCAGCGTGCCCGCCCCCAGGGTCGTCGCGAGAAAGATCCCCACCCATCTACGCATTCCGACAGCGTACGGCGAACTCAGCTCTTGCCGTTGGCCCAGAGGTTGTTGACCTTGCCGATCTCGGTGGCGTCGGGGTTGGGGTTGGTGCAGGAGGGGCCGGGGCCGCCGCCGGACATCAGCTCCGAGCAGGGGCCGGAGTAGTGGTCGGGGAGGCCGAGGACATGGCCGGTCTCGTGGGCGGTGATCCGGATCGGGTCGTACTGCTGGGCCTGGGCGTAGTCCAAGAAGATGTAGCCGCCGCCGTGGCCGTCGGTGGACGCGTACGAACCGCGGGAGTCGTTGCCCTCGGTGTAGTAGAAGTCGTAGCTGCTGCCTTCGACCAGCTTCACGTTGCTGACCGACGAGTTCCAGATCTGCGTACTGCGGCTGATCTGGCTCGCGAAGGTCGGTGCGTCGACGGAGTAGGTGACGGTGACCGCGGCGAGCTTCTGGCCGGCCTTGGCGGCCTTGGCCTGCTTGGCGCGGGCGGACTTCATGACCGCGTCGTAGAACGCCTTGGTGGCGGCCTCGTCCAGCGGTGATCCCGTGTACGCCGCCCGGCTGGCGGCGGTGGACACGGACGGTGCGGCGGGAGCCGGGGCAGCCGCGGCGAGAGCCGGTACGGCGAGTGCTGCGGCGGCGAGTCCGGCGAAACAGGACGACAGGATGCGGCGATGCGACATGGGAGGGCCTCACTCCGGATCAGTGGCGGAAAGCGACCAGCGGGCTACTGTTCGCTACTTCCGCACCCTGCCTCGCGCGCCGATTTTCCGCACGCACTCGGGCGGAACTCAGGGGTTAACCCGTGAATGCCGACGCCGGTTCTATGCCATCCATAACCGCGCGCCTATGAGCTGACCTACTCGCCCGGGATGCCGACGTTGAGGATGCGGGCGCCGGGGCCGCGTTCGGCGAGCCGGTCGGACTTGTTGTAGAGGTTGCAGCGCTGGAGGCTGAGGCAGCCGCAGCCGATGCAGCCGTCCAGATCGTCGCGAAGCCGCTCGAGCTCGCGGATGCGCTCGTCGAGGCGGCTGCGCCAGGTCTTCGACAGCCGGCTCCAGTCCGAACGCGTCGGAGTGCGGTCGTCGGGCAACGAGTCGAGCGCCCCGCGGATCTCGGCCAGGGCCAGACCGACCCGCTGCGCCGCCTGGACGAAGGCGATCCGGCGGAGCGTGCTGCGCTGGTACTGCCGCTGGTTGCCGGCCGTGCGCCGGGAGGTGATCAGACCCTGGTCCTCGTAGAACCGCAGGGCCGACGCAGCCACTCCGGACCGATGCGCAATCTCCCCGATGGACAGCCAGTGGTCCTTGCTCGGCACGTTCTCCTCCGCCATACCGCCACCCTAGAACCGCGCGCCAAGAACTCAAGCTCGCTTGAAGTACGATCGGAAACCAGTACTGTCACTGGTCTGGTGGTTGGGCTACTGGTCAGAGTGGGCGCCGGATTCCTGTACACTTGTCAGGTGTCGGTGCGCGAGTCGCGTCACCAGAGTACTTTCCAGGCGCTCCGACCCGTCGGTTTCAGCACCCGCTGAATTGTCCGGCGCCGAGGGTGCAACGCGATAGCACCCGCAGGTCGATGCCTATCTCCTGCCTGATGTTCAGACCGGTCAGCTTTTGCTGTCCGGCCTCTGCGCGCGGGCCACTCGGGGTGTCGTCCGCGATTTTCGAGAGAGAGATTGTGACTCAGCACCACCCTGACGACGCAGCTTCGAAGAAGCCGCGGCACAAGAAATTCCAGAACCAGTCGTTCGGCGAGCGGATGGGTGACACCCCCTCCACCGCACCGGCAGCTCGTGACGACCGCCCCGAGCGTCGTGGCGGACCTTCCCAGTACTCCGACCGTGGCCAGCGTGACGGCTCCCGCGGTGACGACCGTCGTCCGCCCGCGAAGGGCTACCGCTCCGACCGGAGCACGCAGCCCCGTCGCGACGGCGACCGTCCGTCGTACCAGCGCTCCGACCGCCCCGCGTACCAGCAGCGCGACGAGCGTCCGTCGTACCAGTCGCGTGACGAGCGCCCGTCGTACCAGCAGCGGGACGACAAGCCGTCCTACCAGCGGCGCGACGACAAGCCGTCGTACCAGTCGCGGGACGAGCGTCCCTCGTACCAGCGCCGGGACGACAAGCCTGCCTACCAGCAGCGCGACGACCGTTCGTCGTACCAGAAGCGTGACTCCTACCCGCAGCGCGACGACCGCTCGCGCGGGGACCGTCCGTCGTACCAGTCGCGGGACGAGCGTCCCTCGTACCCGCGGCGCGACGACAAGCCTGCCTACCAGCAGCGCGACGACCGCTCCTCCTACCAGCGCCGGGACGACCGGCCGTCGTACCAGAAGCGTGATGACCGGCCGTCCTACCCGCAGCGGGACGACCGCTCGCGTGGGGACCGCCCGCAGTACCAGCAGCGCGACGATCGTTCGTCGTACCAGCGCCGGGACGACAAGCCGTCGTACCAGCAGCGTGACGAGCGCCCCTCGTTCTTCAAGCGCGGTGAGGACAAGCCCTACGTGAATCGTGAACGACCGAACTACCAGGACACGACCCGGAGCCAGGACAACGCACCGGAGGACCTGGGCACCGTTGCCGAGGACAACCAGTTCGCCGCGCTCGGCCTCGCGCCGCGCCTCGTGCAGCGGCTGGCCCGCGACGGCATCTCCGCGCCGTTCCCGATCCAGACCGCGACCATCCCGGACGCGCTGGCCGGTCGCGACGTGCTCGGCCGCGGCCAGACCGGCTCCGGCAAGACCCTGAGCTTCGGCCTGCCGACGCTGATGCGGCTGTCCGGCGGCCACACCGAGTCGCGCCGCCCGCGCGGGATGATCCTGGTCCCGACCCGCGAGCTCGCGATGCAGGTGCACGACGCGCTCGAGCCGCTGGCGCACGTGATGGGCGTTTCGCTCAAGCTCATCGCCGGTGGCCTGCCGTACCCGAAGCAGATCGAGTCGCTGCGCCGTGGCGTCGACCTGCTGATCGCCACCCCCGGCCGGCTGATCGACCTGTGTGAGCAGGGCGCTGCCGACCTGGGCGCGGTCGAGGTCGCGATCCTCGACGAGGCCGACCATATGTGCGACATGGGCTTCATGCCGGCCGTTACCACGCTGCTGGACATGACGCCGAAGGAAGGCCAGCGGCTGCTGTTCTCGGCGACGCTGGACAACGACGTCGACAAGATCGTGAAGACCTATCTGAAGGACCCGGTCACGCACTCGACCGAGTCCGGCCAGGCCACGGTCTCCACGATGGAGCACCACCTGCTCGTCATCGAGCCGGGTCACAAGCAGTCGCTGACGGCCGAGCTGGCCAGCCGCGACGGCCGCACCATCGTCTTCGTTCGCACCAAGCTGGGCGCCGATCGCGTCGCCACCCAGCTGCGCGACCGGGGCGTGATGGCCGCGGCCCTGCACGGCGGCCTGACCCAGGGCGCCCGCAACCGGACGCTGGACCAGTTCAAGGACGGTTCGGTTCCGGTGCTGGTGGCAACGGATGTCGCCGCGCGCGGTATCCACGTCGACGACGTCGGCCTGGTCGTTCAGGCTGACCCGCCGGCCGAGCACAAGGACTACCTGCACCGCGCCGGCCGTACGGCGCGTGCGGGCGGTAAGGGTGCGGTCGTCACCCTGCTCCTGCCGCACCAGCGTCGGGGCATGATCCGGATGGCCGAGACCGCCGGTGTCGAGGCCGAGCCGGTGCGCGCCCGTCCGGGCGACGAGCTGGTCACCGAGCTGACCGGCGGCAAGACGCCGTCCGGGTACCCGGTCCGGCTCCCCGCCCCGAAGCCGCAGCGCGGCGGCGGTGGTGGCGGTCGTCGCTTCGGCGGCAACAGCAGCGGCCCGCGCCGTGGCAACAGCGGCCCGCGCCGGGACAGCAGTGGCCCGCGTCGCGACAGCAGCAGCGGCCCGCGCAAGTCGTACCAGCACTGAGCTAGCACCGAAGCCCCGGCTTCCTCTACGGAGGAGGCCGGGGCTTTGCTATGTCAGCAGTGCCCAGAGCCGAGCGAGTACGACGTCGATCTCGTCCTTGGTCAGGGGGACGAGCTCCAGCGTCAACTGGTCGTCCGCCAGCCGATCGGTCATCACGTAGATCGACGGCGAACCGGCCTCGAGCTGCGTGGCGATGTCATGCGCATTGGGCACGGTGAGCACCACGCGGGAGACCGGCAGCCCAGTCGGATCCGGTACGACGGTTGCCGTGACCCCCGGAATCCGGGCCGCGGCATCGGCGAAGTCGCCGGCCTTGGCCAGCTCGTCGGCCTCCCACTTCATCCGGTCCAGCGCCTGCCACTCCTCGAGTGCGGCGATGACGCCGATGACTGCCTCCTTGGTCGGCTTCATCGCCCGGCCGATGCCGTGCTCCTGCGCCCGGACGGCCTGCACGAGCGGCCAGGTGCCGGCGATCAGACCCGCGGTGGGTGAGGCCAGGTACTTCTGGCCGCTGATCAGCACCAGGTCGGCGCCGGTGGCCAGCAGATCGGCCACGCGAGGGAACTGTGCGGCTCCGTCGATGATCGCCGGTACGCCGCGGCGATGGGCGGCGCGGATCGCCGCCACCAGGTCGATCGGCGGTCCGCTGGTCAGCCGGGACGATACGAGCATCAGGCAACAGATGTCGGGGCCGTCGAGCTCGGCCTCCAGATCTTCAAGCGTGCAACGGGCTTCGTCACCCGCCAGGTCGACCTGGGCACCGGCCAATCGGATGCCCTGGAGGTTGGAGTGGCCGTAGTCGACCACGTGGCAGGCCGGCATCACCACCCGGTTGTGCATGTCCGTTGTATTGGGCAACGAGGCGATCCGGCGCGGGTCGGTGCCGGCCATCGTGGCCGCGACGGCGAGCGTGATCGAGGCCGCGGTGCAGTGCACGACGGCACCCGCCTGGGCGCCGGTGACCTGGGCGATCGTCTCACTCGCCCGGTCGCCGAGCTCGGTCATCACGAAGAACTCGGGTAATGCCTGTGCGACGGCCTCCGCCACCCCGTCGGAACTCCGTGACACCCCTAGTGGGGTGTAGGTGCCCCTGGCGTTGATCACCGCACTCAACCGATAACGGTCATGAATGCTCATGGTGGTCGACACAGTAGTGGTCACTGTCCGTACTTGACCAGTAGTCGCCCCGGACCAATTGCCGACCCCTTGACCTCGAAGCTACTAGTGAGTCATTCTCAGTTTCTTCGACCAAGGGAGGATTCCCGTGCCCCGCCCCGCACCCCGGACCCGCACCCTTCGTACGGCGATCGCCGTGGCGACCTCGGCCGCCGTACTGGCGGCGCTACCCGTACCGAGTACCCAGGCCGCACCACGAGCAGCAGCTGCCGCCGCACCAGTGGACTACTGCGCCGGCCAGTGTCGCGACATCCTGCCGCCAGGTCAGAACGGCAACGCGACGTTCACGGATCTCCTTGCCTTCAAGGCTTTCGGGACCCGCCCCGCGCATTTCAGCGACACCGTAAAGCCCTATCAAGACCTGGTCTGGAACTCCCAGAACATCACCGACGACGGCCTCGCGCCGTACTTCGACGACGCCTCGTTCGGGGTCAAGCCGGATGATGTCGCGAGCACCATCTCGCCGCGGTCGGACGTCACGATCGTCCGGGACAAGTCGCGCGGGATCCCGCACATCACCGGCACCACCCGGCTGGGCACGATGTTCGGCGCCGGGTACGCCGGTGCACAGGACCGCTTGTTCGTGATGGACGTCTTCCGGCACCTCGGTCGCGGCCAGCTGACGCCGTTCGCCGGTGGTGCGGCGGCCAACCGTGCGTTCGAGCAGGAGTTCTGGCGGACCGCGCCGTACACGGAAGCCGACCTGCAGCGTCAGTTCGACAGCGCCGACGAGCTGTACGGCGCCGACGGCGTGAAGATGCAGCAGGACATCCAGGCCTGGGTCGACGGTGTCAACCACTACATCAACACGGTCGGCATCGCGTACCCCGGTGAATACGTGGCGCTCGGTCTGGCTTGGCCGACGCAGCCGTGGAAGGTGACCGACGTCGTCGCCACCGCGGCCGTGGTGGCCGGCATCTTCGGCACCGGCGGCGGTAGCGAAGTCAATTCCGCCTTGGCTTTGCTCGAAGCCCAAGCGAAGTACGGCGTTGCCCAGGGCACCAAAGTCTGGGAGTCCTTCCGCTCGCAGAACGACCCCGAAGCCAGTACGACGGTCCACAACGGTACGTCGTTCCCGTACGGAACCACCGGGCCGAACCCGGCCGGACGGGCGATGCCGGACCGTGGATCGGTCACGCCCGAGCCCGAAGTGATCAACCAGACCGTCAACAAGACGGCGACCGTCAAAGCCGCACCCAAGGGATCCGAGAGTCTCAAGGGCGTCTTCGACGGTGGTGTCTTCCCCGAGGGCTACGGCAAGAAGGCGATGTCGAACGCTCTGCTGGTCTCCGGCGCGCACACCGAGAGCGGCAATCCGGTCGCGGTCTACGGCCCGCAGACCGGCTACTTCGCCCCGCAACTGCTGCTGCGCCAAGAGCTGCAAGGCCCCGGCATCAGCACCCGCGGAATCGCGTTCTCCGGCTTGAACTTCTACACGCTGATCGGCCGCGGCCCGGACTACTCCTGGAGCGCAACGTCCGCCGGCCAGGACATCACCGACACCTTCGCGGTCCCGCTCTGTGAGCCGAACGGGGGTACGCCGACGAAGAACTCGGCGTACTACGTCTTCCGGGGTGAGTGCACGCCGATCGAGCGGCTCGAGCGGAACAACGCGTGGTACTCGAGCCTCGGCTCCTCGGAACCGGCCGGCTCGTACACATTGGTTGCCCTGCGCACCAAGTTCGGCATCGTCACGCACCGCGGGACAGTGGCCGGCAAGCCGGTGCTGTTCACGAAGAACCGGTCGACCTACGGCAACGACGCGGGCTCGGCACTCGGCTTCATGTTGTTCAACGATCCCGAGAAGATGAAGTCGGCGGACGACTTCAAGAAGGCCGCCGCCAACATCGGCTACACCTTCAACTGGTTCTACACCGACAAGTCGACGATCGCGTACTACAACTCCGGCGACAACCCGGTCCGCGCGGCCGGCGCCGACCCGAACCTGCCGACCTGGAGCAACTACGAGTGGCAGGGCTGGAACCCGGCCACCAACAGGGCGACGTACACGCCGCCGGCCGAGCACCCGCAGGTCGTCAACCAGGACTACCTGACCAGCTGGAACAACAAGCAGGCGCCCGGCTTCTCGGCGTCGGACGGCCAGTGGGGCTACAACTCGGTCTACCGCAACCAGCCGCTGGACGACCGGATCAAGGCGGTCATCGGCAGCGGGCAGAAGTTCACCCGCGGCAAGTTGGTCGAGGCGATGGAGAGCGCGGCCACGGTCGATCTGCGCGCCGACTACGTGCTGCCCTACCTGCTCCGCGTGCTGAAGAGTGCGCCGATCACCGACCCGGCGGTCGCGGACGCGGTCGCCAAGCTGACCGCCTGGAAGAACGCCGGCAGCCACCGCCAGTCGCCGAACGCGTCGTCGAAGACCTACGACCATGCGGAGGCGATCCGGATCCTCGACGCCTGGTGGCCGATCCTGGTCCCCGCACAGTTCAAGGACCTCGGCCCCGACTTGTACGGCGCTCTGGTCGCGAACCTGAAGATCGACGAGCGGCCGAGCGCGCAGGGGTCGGCGTTCCAGAGCGGCTGGTGGGGTTTCGTCCAGCGTGATCTGCGCAAGGTGCTCGGCGATCCCGTCCAGGCGGCCCAGCCGGTGACGTACTGCGGTAGCGGAGCACTCGCAGCCTGCCGGTCGGTCCTGACCGATTCGTTGCTGGCCGCAACCAAGGTGCCGGCGGCGACGACGTACCCGGCGACGGCGGACTGTGCGGCGGGAGACCAGTTCTGCGCCGATCAGATCGCACACAACCCGATGGGCGGAATCACGCAGGACAGGATCGCCTGGGTCAACCGGCCCACGTACCAGCAGGTGGTCGAGTTCCCGGCTCGGCGCGGCGACAACGTGAGCAACCTTGCCCAGGGCAAGCCGGTGGCGGCGAGCAGCTACGAGACCGGCTGGTACAACTCCCCGCCGGTGAACGCGGTCGACGGGAACTTCGCCAGCCGATGGGCCAGCGACTGGTCGGATCCGCAGTGGTTGTCGGTCGACCTCGGCAGTATCCAACCGGTTGGTCGGGTGGTGCTGACCTGGGAGGCGGCGTACGCGAAGAGCTATCGCATCGAGGTGTCCACGGACGGATCGACCTGGAAGCAGGTGTACGCGACAACCACCGGCAACGGTGGGGAGGATGTGCTCCGGTTCCCGGCCACGCAGGCTCGGTACGTGAAGTTCACCGGGACGCAGCGAGCGACGTCGTACGGATATTCGGTGTATGAAATGCAGGTGTTTCGGCAGTGATGTCAGGATGAGTGCATGACGCAGAACTATCCTCCGAACCCCAACCAGCCCCCGCCCGGATACGGCCCGCCGCCGCAGGGCGGCTACCAGCCGGGCCCGCCGCCCGGCTACCAGCCGCCGCCGCAGCAGGGGTACCAGCAGGGGCCGCCGCCGCAGGGCTACGGCCAGCCGGCACCGGGGTACGGACAAGGGCCGGGCTACCAGCCGGCTCAGCAGAACGCTCCGCACGTCGCGCCGCAGGGCTCGCCGTACCCGGTGCTGGTCTCGACCATGAACGACCTGCCCGGGTACGTCGCGGACAAGGTCTTCGGCGAGGTCTTCGGCCTGACCGTGCGGAGCCGCGACTTCGGCTCGAACTTCACCGCCAGCTTCCGTTCGCTCGGTGGCGGTGAGGTGCCGGAGTACACCCAGATGCTGGCCGAGTCGCGGCACGTCGCCGTGATGCGGATGTGCCAGATGGCGCACCAGATGGGCGCCAACGCGATCCTGGCGATGCGGTTCGACTGCACGGAGATCGCCCAGACCATGAGCGAGGTGGCGGCCTACGGTACGGCGGTGATCGTGCACAAGGTCGAGCCGCCCCGCCCCGTGGACACCACACCCGATGAGGATGATGCGAGTGCCGGATGAGTTGAGTTTCCCGCCCGGATTCCGTTGGGGTGTCTCCACCTCGGCGTACCAGATCGAAGGGGCCGTGGCCGAGGGCGGCCGGGGCCCCTCGACCTGGGACACGTTCTGCGCCGAGCCCGGCAAGGTCCTGAACGGCGAGACCGGGGCGGTCGCGTGCGACCACTACCACCGGTACGCCGAGGATGTCGCGCTGATGCGCGAGCTGGGGGTCGACACCTACCGGTTCTCGTTCTCGTGGCCGCGGATCCAGCCGGACGGGACCGGGCCGGGCAACGCGGCCGGCCTGGACTTCTACGACCGGTTGATCGACACGCTGCTCGGTGCCGGCATCCAGCCGGCGCCGACGTTGTACCACTGGGACACCCCGCAGGCGCTGGAAGATGCGGGCGGCTGGCTGTCGCGGGACATCACCGACCGGTTCGGTGACTACGCGTCGGTGCTCGCCGCGCGGTTCGCGGACCGGGTTCCGATGTGGATCACGATCAACGAGCCGATGGTGCTGACGCTGATGGGCTACTCGCTCGGAGCGCATGCCCCGGGCAAGGACCTGATGTTCGACGCATTGCCGGTCGCGCATCACCAGTTGCTCGCCCACGGCCGGGCCGTCCAGGCGCTCCGGGCCGGTGGCGCCACGAACATCGGCATCGCCAGCAACCAGGCGCCGACCTGGCCGGCCAGCGACAGCGCCGAGGACGTCGAGGCTGCCGGGCTTTACGACAACCTGATCAACTGGTTGTTCGCCGACCCGATCCTGCTCGGCAAGTACCCGGCCGGCTACGAGGCCGCGATGCCGGGACCGGTCGAGGACGATCTGAAGGTGATCTCGACGCCGCTCGACTGGTTCGGGATCAACCACTACGCACCGGCCTCGGTCGGTGTTGCGACGGGCCAGGCGGACGTGGCCGCCACCGACGGGATCCCGCTGCCACCCGGGCTGCCGTTCGAGCCACGGATGGTGGAGGGCTACGACCGGACCGACTTCGACTGGCCGATCGTGCCGGCCGCGTTCGGCGAGATCCTGCGCACCTTCAAGGACCGGTACGGCGACCGCCTGCCACCGATCTACATCACCGAGAACGGGTGCGCGATCAACGACGTACCGGTCGACGGTGTGGTCGACGACCAGCGCCGAATCGCTTACCTGGATGGGTATCTGCGGTCGTTGCGGTCGGCAATCGACGATGGTGTCGACGTCCGCGGCTACTTCCAGTGGTCGCTGATGGACAACTTCGAGTGGGCCGCCGGGTACTCGCAGCGGTTCGGGCTCGTGCACGTCGACTTCGAGACGCTCGAGCGGACGCCCAAGGCGTCGTACCACTGGTTCCGCGACGTGATCGCGCAGAACCGCGAATGACGACGGAGTCCCTGGCCGAACCCACGATGAGGGTTCGGCCGGGCTGGACCGTGGCCGTGGTGCTGGCCAATGTCGGAGTGTTCGCCGCGTGGTTCGGCCCGATCCAGGTGCTGCTGGCCAAGCAGTCCGAGGCACTTGCTCCGGACAACAAAGAATTCGTCTTCGGCCTGGTCACCGGAATCGGTGCGGCAGTCTCGGTGGTTGCTGCGCCGATCTGGGGTGCTGTCTCGGACCGGACGACCTCCCGGTTCGGTCGCCGGATGCCGTGGACGCTCGGTGGTGCGCTGGGTGCTGCCGCGGGTCTGCTGGTGCTGTCCGGAGCTCAGGGCGTGGCCTTGATGCTTGTGGGGTGGTGCCTCGTGCAGTTGTTCGGCAACGCCGTACTGGCTGCGCAGACCGCGACCGTCCCGGATCGGGTGCCGGTCGAGCAGCGCGGTGTCGTCGGCGGTTGGGTCGCCGTCGCCCAGGTCCCCGGTGCACTCGTGGGGACCGCGCTGGCGACGGTCTTCGGTGGGATCGCTGTCGGGTACATCGCGTGTGCGATCTTCGTCGTGTTGTCCGTGCTGCCGTACGTCGCGCGTGCGCAGGACGCCCGGCTGGTGGTTGCGCCGGCGTTCGTGCTGCGCGACTTCCTGCGTGGGTTCTGGATCAGCCCGCGCCGGTATCCGGACTTCGGGTGGGCGTGGTTGACGCGGTTCCTGTTCAACGTGGGGAACTCGATCGGTCTGCTGTACCTGTTCTACTACTTGCAGGACGAGGTCGGCGTCCCCGATGCGGGCACCAGCGTCCTCGTCCTGACGGCGATCTACAGCGTCTGCACCCTGGTCACCGCGATCGCCTTCGGCGCCTGGTCGGACCGGCTCGGCCGCCGGAAGATCTTCGTCGTCGCCTCCGGCCTGGTGATGGCGGTCGCCGCCGTCGTCCTCGCGTTCTGGCCGACCTGGCCGGGCGCCGTACTCGGCGCGATCGTGCTCGGCATCGGCTTCGGCGTCTACCTCTCGGTCGACTTCGCCCTGATCACCGAGGTCCTCCCGAACGCCGTCGACCGCGCCAAAGACCTCGGCGTCATCAACATCGCCAACTCCCTGCCCCAGGTGATCGCCCCGGTCATCGCCGCCCCGATCGTCAAACACCTCGGCGGCTACCCCGTCCTCTACTTGCTCTCCGCGGTCATCACCGCCCTCGCCGGCGTACTGGTCGGCAAGGTCCGCTCGGTCAAGTGATTCAGCTTCCTGCCAGAGTCCAGTATTGGCCGCGGAGCAACAGGTCCTGGTTCACCTTCGGTCGTTAGCGTCCCGGGCATGACTCCGCCCGTCAGTCGTCGCACATTCACCGCCGGACTTGCCGCTGGTGCCGTCAGCACCGCCCTACCGTCAGCCGTCCAACCCGCTGTCGCCACCAGGCAGGCCGAGGTCGCGGCACCTTCCTTCGCCGAGACGATCTTGTGGGACAACACAGTTGACCCACTGGCGAGCTACCACGTGCACGCCCTTGCGGTCCTGCCGAACGACACGATCCTCGCCTGCACCGAAGGCAGGTATGAGGTCTGCGATGCGGGTCCGCACGACCTGCTGCTCCGGCGCAGTACCGATGGCGGTCGGACCTGGACACCGTCGAAGGCCGTCGTACCGTCGGTCAACGGCCAGAGCTGGGCCAACCCGACCTTCGTCGTCGACAGCACGACTGGTGAGGTCTTCCTGTTCCACGGCTTGTGCGTGCGGTTGCCGGAGAACACCAGTTGTTCCGCTGACTCCAGCACGTTCCATGTCATCTCCAGTACCGACAGCGGAGTCACCTGGAGCGAGCGCCGCGACCTCACGGCGCTGTTCGAGCACTTCCCGCACAACTGGGCCATGCACGGAGCTGGGCCCGGACACGGCATCCAGCTCTCCTCGGGCCGGCTGCTGGTGACCGTCGGCCATCGGACGATCATCACCGGCGTACCGGCTGCTGACCGGCACTACGGCGTCTCCACGATCTACAGCGACGACCACGGCCGCACCTGGCGTTCGGGGGCTGAAGTCCCCTTGGGCCCAGACCTGCCGGCAATGGGCGAGTCCCGGCTGATCGAGCGGGCCGACGGCAGTGTGCTGCTGAACAGCCGTCCTGGTTCCGGCAACGACTGGCCGCGGGGCGTTGCTATCAGCACCGACGCCGGGCTGAGCTGGTCACGACCGGCGCTCGACTTCGGCGCCGGCCTGTTCAACGGCGTCGACACAGGCCTGCTCCGCTACTCCCCGGACCGCGTCCTGCTCAGCCGGCCAGATGCTCCGATGCGCCGAAACATGACGGTGTCGGTCAGCTACGACGAGGGGAACTCGTTCCGCTACAGCCGCGTGGTCAATCCGGGCCGCAGTTACTACTCGGACCTGGGCCGACTCTCCGACGGCACGATTGTCTTGCTGTACGGCCGCGACGGCGACCTGGACGGATTCCCGCAGAGGGTGGCTGTTGCCTGCTTCAACTTGGAGTGGCTGACCGCGAGTCGCGACTCCCTCGCCACCGGCCCCGGACTCAGCACGAAGACATTCCCGTTGGGGCCTCCTCCCACAGGCTCGATCGAGTACCCCTTCATCGTCGACCGCGACGCTCGGTACGAGCTCTGGCTGCGCTACTACCGCACGGCCGCCGGTGCTCTGGTCTCGGTCGCCGTCGACGGCCAAACACCCCGTACGTCGGCCATCGACCTCACGTCGTTCCGAGGCGACGGCCACGACGTCGTACTGGTGGACACGCGTCAGCTCGCTGCTGGGCGGCACACCCTCCGCATCACGCTCGCCGGTCCCGGGCGAGGTGGTGGCCAGAGCATCGACCTCGATCAGCTGACGCTGGTCACAGCCTCGGCAAAGCCTGATGTGCGGGAGGAGATCACCGTGGACAACAACGGTCTGGGCTTCGAGTTGGTCGGTACTTGGAACAGCGGTCGCAGCATTCCGGGGTATTACGGCTTCGACTACCTCACTCACCCCAAAGGCACCGGTACGAACCTGGCGCGGTTCCGCCCGGCGTTACCGGGCGACGGCCGGTACGAGGTGCTGGTCTCCTACACCGCCGACCCGAATCGCGCCTCGAACGCCAAGTACGCGATCCACCACGCCACCGGTACGACGACAGTGACCGTGAACCAGCGGATCCAGGCCACCCCGGACGATCGCACCGGCGAGTGGAAGTCGCTGGGTGAGTTCACGTTCAAGGCCGGAACCACCGGATATGTCCAACTCACCGACGCGGCCGACGGGTATGTGATCGCCGACGCGGTCCGGTTCCGCCGCCTCTCCTAAGGCAGACGAACGTTCTCGAGGCCGAGCCAGTCGGCCATCAGCCGGAGCTCCTCGCGGAGTGGTTCGGTGAAGTCGGGAGCGCCGGGCTCGGCGGTGATCGTGGGGACCACGAGGGTGGAGGTGGCGCGCTCAGCCTTGAGATCGATGCGGGCAACCAGCGCGTCACCGAGTAGGAACGGGAGAACGTAATACCCATGCACGCGTTGGGCGGCTGGGGTGTAGATGCTGATCCGGTAGAAGAAGTCGAAGTACTGCTCGGTGCGGTCCCGGTTCCAGATCAGAGGATCGAACGGCGAGAGCAGCGCGCGGGCGTCGACCGGTCGATCCACGGCCTCGTGCCAGCGGTAGCTCTGCTTGGTGATGCCTTCGACCTGCACCGGGACGAGCTCGCCGGACTCGACAAGCTCAGCGATGATCCGGCGAGCGGTTGCTGTGGGCAACTTGTAGTGGCCACGCGAGCCGCAGAGATCGGCGGCCGTGCCGATGCCGATGCCGCGGGCGGCGATCCGGACCAGCTCTTGCTGCGGATCATCCGGCTCCGGCGAGGCCAGTACGGCGGCCGGCAGCACCCGCTCGGTGAGGTCGTAGAGCCGCTCGAAGTTCCGCCGGCCGGCGATGCTCACCAGGCCGGCGCAGAACAGGTACTCGACCGCGATCTTGGCGTCCTGCCAGTTCCACATCGAGCCCGTGGTCGGATCAGGATCCGGGTCGGTGCGCTTGCGGCGTACGTCGTCCGGGCTGATCTCACCGGCCGCCAACGGCCCCCGCTCGGCGATCGTGGCGAGCACCTGCTCCACGAACCCGGGTCGCTCGGTCTGCAGCCGCCGCATCCCGACCACCACCGCCCACGGCGCAGTGATCACCGGCGAGAGCTCTGCGCTCCAGTCTTGTTGCTCGGCCGCCCGCATCCGGTGCCGCAGCAGCGGAAAGTACACCACCGGCAGCAAGGCCGCCTTGTGCCCCCAGAAGTACTCGAACAGTTCCCGCGATGGTCCCCAGCTCAGCTGGTCAAGCCGGTCTCGCGAATAGTCCCCCAACCGCGAGAACAACGGCAGGTAGTGCGCGCGGGTCAGCACGTTCACCGCGTCGACCTGCAGTACGCCGACGTCCCCGATCGCCGACCGCATCCGCCGTACATCAAGACGACCTACCGGTCGCCCGCTCGCGAATCCCTGCGCCCCCAGCGCGATTCGTCGAGCAGTAGCGACCGATAGGTCGTCTCCGAAGAGCTTCATGTTTCAGAAGCTACCGGCCTCAGCCGACAAGCGTCACCGTCTGCGTCGCCTTGCGCAGCACCAGGTCGAGCTCGGCCTGGTCTTGTGCACGCCCACCCACGGTCAGCTCGACCAGCGCGTGGTTTCCGCCGTCCAGCGTGTCGGCGTACCGCGTGGTCACCACGCGCTGTCCCCGGGCGCCGTCACGGTAGGTGTACTTCACGTCGTAGAAGACGACCTTCGGGTTGTTCCACGTGATCTCCGACGGCGTGACGCCGTTCGACAGCGAGAGGATCTTCAGGCCCGGCACCTTCTTCAGCTCGGCGGTCTTCCGCGCGACCTGGGTCTTCGGGCTCACCTTCGCGTAGATCCCGTCGACGCGCAGCATCTCGGTCGAGCCCTTGGTGAACTTCGCCTGGTCCCGGTCGAGCTGGGTGAACTTCCAGCCCTTCGGTGCCTGGACCGCCACGGTGCAGTGGTCCTTCGAGGTCCCCCAGCACTTGTAGCTGTAGCTCGGCGCCGCCGCGCTGCTCGGCATTGCGCCGGCCACGACACCCACGGCCGCCAGCGTCGCGGCACCAGCCAGCATGCGGGCCAGCAAGCTCTTCTTCAGCATCGTTCTTTCCCCTCTTACCCCGGCCCCAGTTGGCCTGACGCGAACTGAGACGCGGGTTTCGTCGGAGAAGTTGGCCACTACTTGATAACTTCCGCAGCACCCATGGCTGCTTGCAGAACAGCGAAGTCCGCGGGCTCGAGAGCGACCAGGCCGCGGCGCAATTGATAGCCCCAGTTCGGTCGGGCGGTCAGCAGGAGGTCGCCGGTGATCTCGCTGAGGGGGATCGGCGTGACGCGGTCGAAGTCGACGGTCCGGCGCCAGGGTTGGACGATGCCGTGGGAGCCCATGTCCATCGGGGCGGCCTGATAGGGCTCGTCGTCGGCGACGATGCCGAGGGCCGTGAAAGCGCGCAGTGGGGTCTTCGCCAGGTACTGCTCGGTCGGGGAGTAGATGACGAAACCGTCGCCCCGGCGCAGTCGCGCGACGCCGGGGCGTTTGCCATGGTTGAGCTGGATGAAGCCTCCGGCGACACCGCGCCGTGCGTGTTCGGCGGAGACGACAGCCAGCCAGGCCCGGGTGATCAGTGTGTTCGTCATGAGTTCAGTGTCAGACGGTATTGGTGACACGTTTAGTCATATATTTCGACACCAGCGGCCACCCGAGCAGAAGCAGCAGGACGGCGTAGATGACGTACGAAACCGGGCCGCCGACCAGACCGTGAAGTTCGCCGTTGGACAGCTGCAGCGACATCCGGGCCTGGCGTTCGGCGATCGGGCCGAGGATGACGCCGATGATCAGCGGCAGCACCGGGAGGCCGAAGCGGCGCATTCCGAAGCCGAGCAGCCCGAGCAGGAGCAGGAGCAACAGATCGAGCGGCTGCGCGTTCACGGCGTACGCGCCCATCGAGGCGAAGAAGATGATGCCGGCATAGAGGTACGGGCGAGGGATCTGCAGCAGCTTGGCCCACGCCGGTGCCAGCGGGAGGTTGAGCAGCAGCAGCATCAGGTTGCCGATGAACAGGCTCGCGATCAGTGCCCAGACCAGGCGGGACTCGCGCTGGAACAGCAGCGGACCCGGCTGGATCCCGTACGACGTGAACGCGGCCAGCATCACCGCAGCGGTCGCGTTGGTCGGCAGACCGAGCGCCAGCATCGGTACGAGCGTTCCGGCCGCCGAGGCGTTGTTGGCCGCCTCCGGGCCGGCCACGCCCTCGATCGCGCCGTGCCCGAACTCCTCGGGATGCTTCGACAGCTTCTTCTCGGTCGCATAGGACAGGAACGTCGGAATCTCCGCCCCACCCGCGGGTAGCGCCCCGATCGGGAACCCGAACGCCGTACCGCGCAGCCACGGCTTCCACGACCGGCGCCAGTCCGACTTGGCCATCCAAGGCCGGCCGACCGGGATGACAGTCCCCGGAGTCCGCCGCAGGTGGGCGGCCACCCAGAGCGCCTCGCCGACCGCGAAGATGCCGACGGCAACCACCACGACATCGATGCCATCGGCAAGCTGCGGGATACCGAACGTCAGCCGCTCCTGACCGGTGACCTTGTCGATCCCGACCAGACCGATCACCAGCCCGAGCAACAGCGCCGCGAGTCCACGGATCCGAGACGACCCCAGTACCGAGGTGGCTCCGGCGAAGGCGAGCAGCATGATCGCGAAGTAGTCCGGCGCACCCAGGCTGATCGCGAACTTCACCACCTGCGGCGCGACCAGCGCGAGCAGCAACGTGCCGATAGTGCCGGCGACGAACGATCCGATCGCCGCCGTTGCCAGTGCCTGCGCCGCGCGACCCGACCGCGCCATCTTGTTACCTTCGATCGCCGTCACCACCGATGACGACTCACCAGGTGTGTTGAGCAGGATCGAGGTCGTCGAACCGCCGTACATCCCGCCGTAGAAGATCCCGGCGAACAGGATGAACGCCTGCACCGGCTCGAGCCCGTACGTGATCGGCAGCAGCAACGCGACCGTCATCGCCGGGCCGATTCCCGGCAGGACGCCGACCGCCGTACCGACGGTCACGCCGAGGAGTGCGAGCAGCAGGTTCATCGGCGTCAGGACGTCGCCGAAGCCGGTCAGCAGATTCGCGAGGTTACCCATCACAGGATCCCTTGCAGTACGCCGGCCGGGAGGTTCACACCGAGCCCGATCGCGAACAGGTAGAACGTGATCAGCGACAACGCGACCGCGATCAGCAGGTTCCGCACGTAGTGCCGGCTACCCAGCGCGTAGGCCGAACCCCAGAACAGCACCGCGCCGCTGATCACCCAGCCGGCCGGTTCGATCAGGATCAGGTTCACCACGAACGCCGCGATCAGCAGCAGGACGGTCTTCCAGTCCACCGCGGAGGTCGGATCGACGTCCTCACCACCCTCCGCCTCGCCGGAACCGCCGCGCGCGACATCGACGGCGTACAGGACCGCGACCACCAGCAGCAGGACGCCGAGCACGATCGGAACCGGTTTGGGGCCGATCGGATCGTTGCTGTTGGCAATGTGCCGGATGCGGAGCGCATCGACGATCACCAGGCCGCCGACCAGCATCAGGAACCCGCAGACGCCGTACTGCGCCTTGTCGGGCCGCCGTTCGACGGCCGCGTCGACCATCGTCACGACGCGAGTCCCAGCTTGGTCAGGACGTCCGCAACCGCCTTGTCCTGCTCGGTCAGGAAGGTGCCGAAGGCATCACCGGCGACGAAAGCATCCGTCCAGCCGTGCTTGGTCAGCTCGGCCTTCCACTCCGGCGAGTCGTGCATCCGGGTCAGGGCGTCGATCCAGACCTGCTTGTCCGCGGCACTGATCTCCGGCGGCGCGACGATCCCGCGCCAGTTGGTGAAGACCAGGTCGATCCCGGATCCCTTGAGCGTCGGCACGTCCTTCAGCGCCGCGACCGGCTGCTCGCTGGTCACCGCCAGGACCCGAACCTGACCGCTCTCGACCTGATCCAGGAACTCGCCGAACCCGCTGGCTCCGAAGGCGATCTTGCTGCCCAGCAAGGCGGGAAGCAGCTCGCCGCCGCCGTCGTACGAGACGAAGTTGACCTGCTTCGGGTCGATCCCGACCGCCTGCGCGAGCTGCATCGGCAGCAGGTGATCCGGCCCACCGGGCGACGAGCCGCCGCCGACCGCAAGCCCCTTCGGGTTCGCCTTCCACGCCGTGACCAGGTCGCCGATCGTCTGGTACGGCGAGTTCTTCGGGACCACGATCGCCCCGGCCTCCTCGATGAGCTTGGCCAGCGGGGTCGTCTGGGTCAGCGTCGCCTTCGACTTCGACGTGTACGTCGCACCGACCACGCCGAGGCCCATCTGCAGGGCGAGCTTGCCGTTGCCCTTCTCGTTCACGGTCCGCTGCAGCCCGACCGTCCCGCCCGCGCCGGGCAGGTTGAAGACCTGCGTCCCGGTCGCGATCTTGGCGTCATCCATGACCTTGGCCGCAACCCGCGCGGTTGTGTCGTACCCACCACCCGCCGTGTTCGGCACCATCAACCGCAACCCACTCACCGGCTTGCCACTCCCGGTCCCACCGGAGTCCTTCTTCTCCGCCGTCGCCCCGCACGCGGTAGCGCTCACCAACGCCAGCACCGCCGTACCGGCCACCCAAACGTTCAACCTCATCAAAACTCCTTCCAAGCCATCTAAGTGCGCCCGCCCACCCCCTTCCCCCGCCCTCCCCGCCCCATCTGCTGGGTTAACCCACCAGATTGTGGGTTCTGCACCCTCATGCGGGTGGTTAACCCACAACCTCATGGGTTAACCCATGAGAGGGGTTGGGGCGGGGACGGGTGGGGAGTGGGGTTTGGGGTGGGCGCGGTTGGGTTGATGGTGGTGGGTCGGTGGGTACGGCGTCTGCGTTGTGGCCGCAGCGGAGGTTGAGTTCATTGTGGTCACGACTCGATTGGCCCTGAAGGGTGGCCTTCACGGTGTTTCACCAACGATCATGCGGCCGTGGCGTTGCGAATCAAGAAGCGGCCGACCCTGGCCGGCCAACTGCTGGTTCTGCAGTTGGCGATCGTGGTGGTGGTGCTGGTGGCCGTCGCCGCGGTTTCGCTTGCCCAGTCGGCGGCGACCTTCAACCGGGTGGAGGGCCGCCGGGTGACCGCACTGGCCGAACAACTCGCCGGAAATCAGACGCTGCGGTTCGGAATCCGGCATCCCGTCCCCGCCGAGGTGCTGGCCCCGCTCCTCACCACCACTCTGATCCAGGCGGGCGTCACCTCGATCACGGTCGCCGACGCGGACGGCCGCGTCATCGCGGCCACCAATCTCTCCACCATCGGCAACACCATGACCTTGGGTGATCAGCGAGTCGCCGAAGGTCGCGGCTGGTCCGGTGAACTCCGGGTCGACACCGAGCAGGAGCTGGTGTCGCAGATCCCGGTCCTCAGCCAGGGCACGGACGCGAACAACAAGCCGGACGGTTCGCTCGGCGACCGGATCGGCACCGTGATGGTCGGTGAGCGGGTCCCGTCGGTCCTGGAACGGTTGCGCGGGGCATCGTCGTACCTGGCGATCTATCTCGGGATCGCCTGTGTGCTCGGTCTGCTCGGCTCCTGGTTGCTGGCGCGCCGGATCAAGCGGCAGACGCTCGGCCTGGAGCCGCGCGAGATCGTCGGTCTGGCTGAGCACCGAGAGGCGATGCTCTACGGACTCGCCGAGGGAGTCGTTGCCCTGGACCCCCACTTGCGCGTGACGCTGGTGAACGACGTCGGTCGCCGGCTGCTGGATCTGCCGACCGACGCGGTCGGCCGCAGCCTGCGGGAGCTGGGCATCGAGGGCCGGCTCCGCGAGGTGCTGGCCGGTGAGCACGACGGCGATGCCGCCCGCGACGCCGTCGTCGTACGGCGTGGCCGGGTGCTGGTGATGAACCGGATGAACGTGTCCAAACACGGGCGGTCCCTCGGTTCGGTCACCACACTGCGCGACCGCACCGAGCTGTCCCAGCTGGAGCGCGAGCTGGGTTCGTTCCGCAGCTCGGCCGAGCTGCTCCGGGCGCAGACCCACGAGTTCGCGAACCAGCTGCACACGATCTCCGGGCTGATCCAGATCGGGGAGTACGACGAGGTCGTCGCGTACGTCGGCGCTCTCAACCGCTACCGCGAATCGCTCGACCTGACCCTGACCCGGCGCGTCCACGACACCACCGTCGCCGCCCTGCTGATGGCGAAATCCTCGGTCGCGGCCGAACGTCGCGTCGAGCTCCGCGTCTCGGAACGCACCACCGTGCAGCGGCTCGCGCCCGAGCTGTCCGCGGATATCGCCACCGTGGTCGGCAACCTCGTCGACAACGCGGTCGACGCCGCCGCCCAGTCCGGGACGCCGCTGTCACCCGCCTGGGTCGAGGTCGAGTTGCGGCAGGACGCGACCAGTATCGAGATCGAGGTCCGCGACTCCGGGCCGGGCATCGCGCCGGAGTTGGCGCAGGAGGTGTTCGCCCACGGCTTCACCACCAAGGCTGCGGCCGAGGGGGAGCGGGGGATCGGACTGGCGATGATCCGGCTGATCTGCCGGCGTCGCGGCGGCGAGGTCGCGGTCACCAACCTGGCCGACGGCGGCGCCGCGTTCGTCGCGCGGATGTCGGTCCAGCCGTTGCCGGAGGGAGCGAAATGATCAAGGTGCTGGTGGTCGAGGACGATTTCATGGTGGCGCGGATCCACCGCGGGTTCGTGGACCGCGTCGACGGTTTCGAGGTCGTCGGTACGGCGAACTCGGGTGAGCAGGCGCTGACCGCGATCCGCGAGCTGCGTCCGGATCTCGTCCTGCTCGACCTCTACCTGCCGGACACGTTCGGGATCGACCTGATCGCGCAGCTCCGCTCCGCCCAGCCGGACTGCGACATTCTGGTGATCACGGCCGCTCGCGAGGCGGACGCCGTCCGGGGTGCTGTGCGGCAGGGGGTCGTCAACTACCTGCTGAAACCCTTCGGTTTCGAGGACCTGCGGGCGCGGCTGCAGCAGTACGCGCGACAGCGGGCGAGCGTGCCGCAGCAGGTGACAAGTCAGGCCGACGTCGATCGCGTGCTCACGCCCTCGCGGCCGGCCGGGAACCGCCTGCCCAAAGGCCTCAGCCAGGAGACCGCCGACCTCGTCTCCACTGCCCTGAAAGCAGCCGACACCCTCTCCGCAGCGGAGTGCGCCGAACAGGTCGGCCTGTCCCGCGTCAGCGCCCGCCGCTACCTCGAGTTCTTCTGCACCCGCGACCAGGCGATCGTTGCCCTCCGCTACGGCACGACAGGCCGCCCCGAACGCCGGTATCGCTGGCGCACCTAGAGTGCACACCATGCCGATGTTCTCGTTCGAAGGTAAGAGCCCGACCGTGCACCCGGACGCCTGGATCGCGCCGACCGCCACGTTGGTGGGGGATGTCGTGATCGAGGCCGGCGTCTCGGTCTGGTACGGCGTGGTGATCCGCGCCGACCTGGGCACGATCACCATCCGGGCCGGGGCGAACATCCAGGACAACACCGTCATCCACGTCGGCCACAACGGCTGTGAGATCGGTCCGAACGTGACGGTCGGCCACCAGTGCCTCGTGCACGACTGCACCATCGGTGAGCAGGCGCTGATCGGCAACGGTGCGATCGTCCTGGACGGCGCCGTCGTCGGCGCGCGCACGCTGGTCGCGGCCGGTGCCACGGTGACCCCGGGGGTGGTGATCCCGCCGGAGTCGGTGGCGATGGGAAGCCCGGCGAAGAAGATCGTCCCGCTGGAAGGGACGGCGAAGCTCTTCGTCGATCACAACGCGGCGGTCTATCACGATCTCGCGCGACGGCACGCGGAGACCGTCGTTCGCGTCGACTGACGCTGTAGGAAGGGCCCCAGGGCGCGTAACCTCAGCGGCCCCGAGGCCCTTCATGGGCTGGCTGCTCAACCCGTCAAAACTCCGGTACCCAGGTGCTCCGATCGAATGCCCCCTATCGAACCTCGGCCGCGGTTACGGTGGCGGAACCACCGAGGGAAGAGGGGCTGAAAGTGACCGAGATCGCAAACACCGGAGCCTTCGTCATCGATCGCGCCGACGGCCGCGCGGACGGCGACGACTGGACCGAAAACTACACTGAGCTACCGGGTGGTGCCGGTGTGTCACTGATTCTCGAGGCCACCACCCAGGAAGGCGTCGGCCCGCGCCTGCACCTGCACCCGTACGCCGAGACCTTCATCATCCGGCGTGGTTCCGCGACCTTCACCGTCGCCGACCAGCAGCTGGTCGCCCACGCCGGCCAGATCCTCGTCGTACCGGCTGAGACCCCGCACAAGTTCCGCACCGGCCCCGGCGGTTACGAAGCGCTGCACATCCACGCCAACCCGACCTTCGAGACGACGTGGCTGGAGTAGCGATCAGCCCAAGGTGAAGGTGGCGCTGACCGGGTAGTGGTCGGAGGCGAACGTCGACGGAACCGCCGCGGCGGTCGCCTTCAGGCCGCTGCTGTGCAACACGTAGTCGATGCGACGGGTGGGCAGCGGCACCGAGCTGGTGTAGCCGAGGCCGATGCCGACCTCGGTCCAGGTGTCCTTCCAGCGCGCCGTGAGCGTCTTGATCTCGGTGGTCGTCGGTACGGCGTTCAGGTCGCCGACCAGGACGACCGGCTCGGCGGCGTTCCCCAGCAGGCCGACGATCGCGGTCGCCTGCTGCTGGCGCTCGGCCGCCGTCGCGTTGTTCAGATGCGTGTCGGCGAATCGAACCGGCGTACCGTCGACGTCGATCACGGCCTCCAGCAGGCCGCGCTGCTCCTCGTCGCCGACCTTCGGCAGCGGCGTGTTCCGCGAGTCGACGATCGGGTACTTCGACAGCACCGCCGTACCGTATTGGCGGCGCGGCTTGCCCGCCTCCGGCGGATCCCAGTCCAGGTTCGCCGCGAAGACGTAGTTCATGTTCAGCCGCGTCGCCAGCCAGGCCGCCTGGTCCACCCAGTTGCTGCGTGCGTCGAAGTTCCTGTCCACCTCCTGCAATCCGACGATCCCGGCACCCGAGGCCTCGATGGCCTTCGCGGTCCGCTCGAGATCGAGCTTCCCGTCGGTGCCGGCACCGTGGTGGATGTTGAACGTGAAGGTCTTCACTGTCGTGGCGGCCTGTGCCGTCGTCACAGGCACCACGAGCAGGAGAGACCCAGCCAGAGCGGAAACGATTCCAGAGATTTTGCGCACGACCAGCAGTATTCAGCTCGCACGGTTCACCTCTCGTCGTCGAAGGTCATTCCGCCGAGGGTAGTTGCTGCGGGGGCACGTTGTGGTTGCCGCGGAACAGGTTGCCGGGGTCGTAGTCGTGCTTGAGGGCGGCGAGCCGGTGGTAGGTCTGCGCGGGATAGACGGCCGCGACATCGGCCTCGGTGGCTGACGCGAGGAAGTTCGCGTAGGCGCCGGTGCTGTGCGGAGCGAGCCGTTCCCACAGCGCGTCCAGGCCGAAGCGCGCCGCCGCGATCACCGGCGGCGGTCCGATCGTCGTGGTGACGAACATCAACTCCGCCTGCCGATACGGGTACGCCGTCGCATCGGCAGCGACCCGCGCCACCGCGCCGCCGACACTCCGTACGGAGATGATCGGCGACCCTGCCGTCGTACCGGTCTCCGCCAGGATCCGGAGCACCTCGGACACAGACTCCTTCTCCGCAAAGGCACTGCGGGTCACGAGCTGGATCCCGGGTGGCGGCGTCTGACCTTCTACCAGGACACCGGCGTACGGCATCAGCGCGACGTCATCGGCGATCACCGTGCCGAGGCTGCGGATCGGATCGATCGCCGCGGCCGCCGCTGCTGCGTCGTCGCCATCGAAGGTGAGCTGGATTTCGACCGGTGCGTTCGGCCCACCCAGGAACGGGTTGGCGAAGTTGGCGATCGCCGTGAGCTCCGCCGGTGCGGTCCGGAGATACTCCGCCCAGCCCTGCAGCACCTCCAGCGCCTCGGTCGCCGGGAAGGCGAGCTTGCCGTGGAAGACCTGCGTCGTCTCGTGGGCAGCGAACTCGAACGCCGTCACGACACCGAAGTTGCCGCCACCGCCACGCAGTCCCCAGAACAGCTCCGGGTGCTCATCGGCGGACGTTTGAAGGACGTCGCTATCGGCAGTCACGACCTCCGCGGCCACCAGTTGGTCCAGCGCCAGACCGTACTTCCGAACCTTCCAGCCGATCCCGCCGCTCAGCGTCAGCCCACCGACGCCAACACTGCGGGTGTCGCCCGACGAGATCGCCAGCCCGTGCGGCGCCAGCGCATCAGCAACCTGACCCCAGGTGGCCCCGCCACCGATCCGTACGCGCCCCGCCTCGAGCAGCTCCACGTCAGCGAGCTCGCTCAAATCCAGTACGACGCCGCCGTCGTTCGTCCCGAAACCCGCGAACGCGTGCCCGCCACCCCGCACTGCCAAGGGCAACCCGGTGTCCGCGGCGAAGCGCACGACCGCCTGGACGTCCGCCACGCTCTGCGGCCGCAACACACCGGCCGGTTTCCCCACCCGGAACGGGGTCTTGCCGGCCGCGTCGTACTCAGCCGCGCCGGCCTCCACAATCTCGCCACCGAACCCATGCCGAAGCTCATCGAATGTCATGCCCACGTGACGCCGCCGCGCCGCCGCGTGTGACAGTCTCGCGCTGTGACTCAGGTCACAGTGAGTCCTTGAGTGCGGCGACCGAACCGCAGTGCGCCGTTCATCGTGACGATCCGGGTGAGCAGGTGCTCCGGCGGCGGCATCGGCGGTCGCCCTCGCGCCTCGGTCAGCCGGGCCAACGCGCCCAACTCCGAAGCAGGCAAGCCGATCCGGGCCGGCAGCCCGAGCCGCTCGCCGATCGCCTGCCGGAAGTACGCCCCCGGCAGCAGCCCAGTCAGCCGCCGGATCGCCTCACCGGCCACGAAACCGAACACATGACCGTGGTACTCGTACGCTGTCGCCGGCTCCCAGAGCGGCTTCTGCTCCTCGATCGCCGTGATCACCGGCGTCCAGGCCGCGATCTCCTCGAACGACAACGTCTTGTCCAGCACCGGAATCCCGGCCCGGTGCCCCAGCACCATCCGGAGCGTGACTGACTCTTTGCCCTAAGCAACAAACTCCGGACGGGGCGAACGACCGGGCGGACGACTGGTTTACGGCATGAGGAACTTCTGTGCGGTGCCGGCTGTGCAGGAGTTGATCAACAGTTTGGTGCGGTCAGCACTTTGACCGTTGGCCGGTTCCAGGCAGAGCCCGGAGCGAACGTTGAGCAAGGTGCCGTCGGCTCGTGGCGTCCACTTCTGGCCGGGACTGCTGTCGCAGGTCCAGAGGACGGCAGGCGTGCCGGCCGCCGTACCGCGGGCGTCCAGGCATTTGCCGAGTGACGACCGGATCATGCCAGTGTCGAGCACCAGCCACCGCTGGGCCGTGGTCCCGTTGCAGGTGTAGAGCTGGACCGTCGTACCGTCGGCGGTCTTGGAGCCGTCGACGTCGGCGCACTTGCCGGCCAGGCCGGTCACGTCGCCCTCGTCGGTGTAGACGCCCATCTCCCACAGCCCGTTGTAGCTGCCGGCCACACCTCGGCCGGTGATGTTGATCTGCACGAAGCGAGCTCGGCTCGAGGTGAAGCCGAGGCTGTCGACGTAACCGTCGCCGGTTGTCGTCGAGTAGACCTTGCGCCAGGTGCGGCCGCTCTCCAGCACCTGGATCTGGTACGACTTCGCGTACGACGTCGACAGCCAGCTGAGCAGCACCCGGTTGACGACCTGGACTCGCCCGAGGTCGATCCGCAGCCACTGTGGATCGCTGCGAGCACTCGACCAGAACGTCGTCGTGTTGCCGTCTACCGCGAGCGATCCGGGCCGATTGCCGTAGACCGACGAGGTCGTGACCGGACGCTTCAAGGCCAGGTTCCGCTTCGGCACGTACGTCGCCGTGTAGCTGGCCGGCGTCTCGGGCGCGGAGAAGTTGTGGTTCCGGGCGCCGCTGTCGGACCAGGACGCGAACTTGTACAGACCGGGCCCGACCAGCTGCACCGGCTCCGCGGAGACCGAACCGCTGGAGCCGGTGATGGTGGTCTCGGTCGCCGGCGCCTTCAGCTTCTTGTCCAGATAGGTGACCTGGAGTCCGGAAGGCTCGGTCGCGAAGCTGAGCTTGGTCGTCTTCGGATCCAGCCGGACGCTCTTCACATCCGTCAGACTGCCGGCGTCCTTCGCCGTGAGTCGCAACTCCAGGTACGACGGGTATTCGTGATCCGGCGCGGCGAACGAGCCGCTCGAGCCGGTCATCGACGTGATTTGGTGCTCATGGCAATCACTGGGGCAGTGGTGCATGATCAGCGACCAGGTCAGCGCGGAACCAGGCAGGGAACCCTGCTCCGCGTCACTGGCCGATCCGGAGAACGAGATCGTGTCGCCGACCTTCCAGGTCGTGGCCGGTCCGGGGGATGTGATCGAGGCGGTCGGTGCGGTGTTGCCGACGTTGATCTGAGTCGAGGTCGTCGCTGTCCCGCCGTTGCCGTCGCTCACCTTCAGCCGAACCGTGATCGGACCGCTCGCGTAGCTGCGCTGAACGGTGGCGGCGGTGGAGTCGTCGTACTGGCCGTCGCCGTCCAGATCCCAGGCGTAGGTGAGCGCATCGTTGTCGGCATCGCTGGACGCGGTGCCGTCGAAGGCCACTTGGAGCGGCGCGTTGCCACTCGTCTTGTCGGCCTGGATCACCGCGGTCGGCGGATTGTTCGTGGCGCTGTAGACGTAACGCTTGATCGCGCCGTTGTCGTAGTCGACCGTGAACAGGTCGCCGGCGGGGCCCGTGACGAGCCGGGTGGATCCGTACCCCGAGGCGAACTGGACGATCTTGGCCGGATCCGGAAGACCGTTGGTGCCCTTGAGCATCGCCCAGACGCAGCGGCGGCTGTAGTCGCTGAAGAACAGTGCGCCGTCGTACTCGGCCGGATAGTTGCCTCCGGCATAGAACGTGAGTCCGGACAACGACGAGCTGCCGACCGAGCAGGTCTCGTCCGGTGTGACGTGGGCCGAGTGGTTGTACGCGTAGTACGGCGCGGAGACGGCGGCCGGGCCGGCGGCGTACAGGCTCTCGCAGATGTTCAGGTTCGCGGCGTCGAAGGCGTTGAGCTTGTTCGGCCCTTCGTAACAAGGCCAGCCGAAGTTCGCGACGCCCGCGGTCGGGACGACGATCCGGTTGATCTCCTCCCAGGTCGCGTAGCCGACGTCGCCGGCCCAGAGCTCGTTGGTCCCGGGCCGGAAGGTGAACCGCATCGGGTTGCGCAGGCCTTCGGCGACGATGCGGCGAGCGTTCAAGTCGGGGCTGGACGCGAGCGGGTTGCCCGGTGCGGCCTGGCCTGTGTCGGGGTCGATCCGGATGATCGAGCCGTCCAGCGTCACCGGGTCACCCGAGGTGCGCAGGTCCTGTGCGCGCAGCGAACCGCCCTCGGCCGTCGGCGGGGTCAGGGTGGCACCGACCGGTGCGGGGCCGTCGCCGCAGGCGTTGTCCGGGGTCGCATCCGAAGCAGGGAAGCCGTCCTGGCCGTAGTCGGCATAGGTGAAGCTCGCGCCGTCACCGCCACCGGCGTACAGCTTGCCGTCCGGTCCGAACTCGATCGTGCCGATCGAGTGGCTCGGGAAGACCTGGCACCAGTCCTCGACCAGCACCTGCTCGGAGACCGTCGATCCGGTCTGGGTGAGCACTGCCAGCCGGGCGCTCACCTGACAGCCGTCGCTGGTCGGACCGGGCGGGGACGGACACGGGTCGTCGGTCGCGTCCGCCGTACCCCACTTGGGTGCCTGGCCGCCGATCAGGGCGTCGTGGGTGTACAGGACGTAGATCCGCGGGTCGGCCGGGAAGCCGGGATGCAGGGCCAGACCGAGCAGGCCGCGGTCCCAGAAGTTGTGCACCTCGGTTCGGAGATCGGCGTAGGTACTCGGCGTCGGGTCGTCGAGGGAATCGAAGACCTTGATCAGCCCGCTCTTCTCCGAGACGAAGACCCGGCCGTCGGGCGAGAACGCCACGTTGGTCGGGTTGCTCAGTCCGCTGAAGACGGTCTGTTCGGTGAAACCACTCGGCGCGGCCACGGCACGCGCCGACTCTGTCGCCACCAGCGGAACCAGCAGTGACACACAGATCACAGCCAGCGCCCGCCGCAGCGCATCGGCGGAAAAACGCATCGACACTTCCCCCAGTGCACACTCGATCCCCACGCCCCCGTGAGCTTGGTCAGGATGCGGGGTCAGGACCGAGCAGCGCAAGGGCTCTTGGTGCAGCGTTGGCAGACCGGAACCTGCTTTCCGCGGAAAACAGCCATCCGGGCGGCTTTCGGCGTCGAAGGGTGTCTGTCCGAGGGAGCCGGTACGCTGAAGGTTCACCGACCAGTAGCTATGGTCCGAAGGGGTGGGGATCCGTCGTGGTGACAGGCCGGGGCAAGGGAAGTTGCGGCTGGCAAGAGGTCTGCGGCCGATGAGCGCCGCGGAGACGTCGCGGGTCCGCTACCGGCGGCCGCGCAAGGCCGAGTCGATCGAGGCACGGCTGCTCGAGCACGTCCAACGGCTCGGCGAGGAGCATCCGCCGATCCCGCTGGACAGCGCCGACTTCACGATGAAGCGACCAGACCTGTTGGCCAGCAGGTTCGGTGGTGTCGTGGCTTACATGACCCGGGTCGAGCTGGAGGTCGAGCGCAACGTCCTCGAGCTGAATCTGCTGCTGCCGGATCCGCCGCCGGTCGACAAGCTCTTCTACGCCGAGGTCTGGTCGCCGCAAGAGATCCACCACGGGCTGCTGCTGGACAAGCTGCAGTCGCTGGCCGGCCTGCCTGGCTCACCGCCGAACGTCGACAAGATCTCCTTCCAGCTGCGGTTCCTCGGCGCGCTCGCCAAGCTGCCGTCGATCCAGGACATCAGCCGGATGCTCTACTACCTGACCGGGGTGGCGACCGAGCAGTCCGCGATCCTGGCCTACAACCTGCTGCACAAGGGCCTGCTGGATCTCGACGAGCGTGCGGTCGCGTCGACGATCATCGCGCCGATCCGCCGTCAGGAGCCGGGCCACTTCGCGTACTACAAGATCGCGGCCCGCGGCCTGTGGAGCGAAATGGCGCCCTGGCAGAAGTGGCTGGTCCGGATGCTGCGCAAGCAGTCCTTCGAAGTCGTCGGTGCGTACAACAAGCGCCAGCGCGGTGAGTTCGGCGGCGTGATGGAGGCGCTCGGCATCACCACCGACGGCGACGAGGGCATCCGGAAGTACGCGCAGCAGATCGGCCGGGTCGAGCGCGACCTGCTCTGGGCGCAGAAGCAGGGGCTGCGCTTCCCCGGCTACGTCCTGGACGCCCTGCGGAACGCGGTCCGGCTGCACCGCCGCTGATTTCTTCTACGGACTGTTTCGGCTCCGTTGCGTAGCGGAGTGGTCGCGGTGAATCGCTTGCTTTGCCCTGGACAGCGGGTGGAGGCTCGGCTATACGTTAGGCCCCCGTTAAGCTGCCGCCCCTCCTGGGAGTTCGTCGATGAGTTCGATCCGCCTCGAGGAGATCACCAAGTCGTACGACGGGGAACACCTTGCCGTGAGCAAGTTTTCGCTGAACGTCGCCGACGGTGAGTTCATGGTGCTGCTCGGCCCGTCGGGCTGCGGAAAATCGACCGTGCTGCGGATGATGGCCGGCCTCGAGGAGATCACCGCCGGCAGCCTGTACTTCGACGAGGTGTTCGCGAACCGGATCTCGGCCCGGGAGCGCGGTGTCGCGATGGTCTTCCAGAGCGGCGCGCTCTACCCGAACCGGACGGTCCGCGGGAACATCACCTTCCCGCTCCAGATGGCCGGCGAAAAACCCGAGGAAGCCAACGAAAAGGCGCACCAGCTGGCCGGGGTGCTCGGTATCCAGCAGACGCTGGACCGGCTGCCCCAGACACTGTCCGGCGGTCAGCGGCAGCGGGTCGCGATCGGGCGCGCGATCGTCCGGTCGCCGTCGGCGTTCCTGATGGACGAACCGCTGTCGAACCTGGACGCGGCGATGCGCACCGAGCTCCGCCAGGAGATCGGCGCGATGACGCGCGACATGGGCATCACGACGGTCTACGTCACCCACGACCAGGTCGAGGCGCTGACGCTGGCCGACCGGATCGCGGTCATGCGCGACGGCCGGCTGGAGGACGTCGGCACGCCGGCCGAGGTCTTCGACGACCCGGCGACCGCGTTCGTGGCCGGCTTCCTCGGCACGCCGCGGATCAACCTGCTCTCCAGCTCGGTCCGGGCCGACGGCGGCCGGGTCAGCCTGGTGCTCGGCGGCGGCCAGGCGCTCCACCTCGACCCGGACGATCGCCGTACGACGTTGCTGCTGCGGCGGGGTGGTGAGGAGATCATCATCGGCATCCGCAGTGATGCCCTCACACTCGATGGCGAAGCCCAGCCCAACCGCGTCTCCGGCAAGCTGCGCACGCTGGAGTACCACGGCCACCAGTGGATCGCGTACGTCGAGACCGGGATCGACATGGTCAACCCCGACCTGATCGGCCGCCACAGACCTGAGCGGCTCTCGCACCATTCGCGCCGCTCGATCTGGCGCCGGGCCGCCCGCGCCACCAAGCGCTCGGGCATCCTCCATCGCAAGGAGCTCAGCCGCCGGGCGATGCCCGAGACCTCGACGCCCACGCACCGCCGGGCCGATCTCGTGGTCGAGCTGCACTCCAGTACGCCGCACGTCCCCGGCGACCAGGTCAGCTTCGCCGTCGACATGAGCCGCGTGTACCTCTTCGACCGGCACGGCCAGCGCATCGACCGCGTCGCCCGCTGAACACCAATTATTCATCGTGTGAAGTATGTACTGACCTGGGGTTGATCTGTCACGCTTCGACAGCGTTGTCTTCCCGCCCCGAAGGAGCAACATGACAGATCAGTCCCGCCTGCGCCGACGACTCACCGGTGTGGTGATCGGTACGGCGACCCTCCTCGTAGCCACCGCCGCGATGGCCTACGCCGCACCACCACCGAGCCTGCCGCAGAACGCCAACGGGTACGAGCAGTCGTTCTCGCCGGCCTACGACTACGACACCGACGGCTGCTACGCCGTACCGGCGATCGGCGCGGACGGAACGCTGAACGCCGGGCTCAACACCACCGGCGCGGTCAACGGCAGCTGCCACGACCAGTCGGACCTCGACAACTCCCAGACCTACTCGCGCTCGAAGTGCAACAACGGCTGGTGTGCGGTGGTCTACGCCAGCTACTTCGAGAAGGACCAGGCGGTCGCCGGCAGCGGTCTCGGTGGTCACCGGCACGACTTCGAGCACGTCATCTCGTGGATCAACCAGGCCAGCAACCAGGTCGAGTTCGTCACCACGACCCAGCACTCCAGCCAGGTCACCTACCCGCGGTCGCAGGTGCGGTTCGACGGCTCGCACCCGACGGTCGTCTACCACAAAGACGGCGCCAGCACGCACTTCTTCCGGCTGGCCAACAGCAACGACGAGCCGCCGGAGAACCACTACCACAACTGGCGTTACCCGCCGCTCGTCGGTTTCGACGGCTGGCCGAGCACCAGCCTGCGGGACACGCTGATGAACGCCGACTTCGGTTCGGCGACGATCAAGGTCACCGACAAGGACGACCGCTTCCGCTACCTGCTCAACGTCTCCAAGCCGAGCGGCATCCCGTTCGACGCCTACGCGTGAAAGTGAGGTGGGGAGGAGCCCCGCCGGCTCCTCCCCACCTCCGTCATTCGGTCAGCTTCAAGTAGTCGAGGTTGAAGCCGCCGCTCTCACAGAAGACCGTGAGCTTCTGGTCGCCGGCCGGCAGCGTCACCTGCGTGCTGATCGACTGGTACGTCGCCCAGCCGCCGGTGGCGGGCACCGAGACCTTCGCCAGTACGGCGCCCGATGCGTCCCGGATCGAGATCGCGTCCGGGGCGACCGCGCCGGTGCCGTTCGCCACTCGCAGTTCGAGGTTGTAGGTGGCCGCCTTGGTCAGATCGACGCGGTACTGCAGCCACTTGCCGGTGTCGGTCCAGCCGATGTTCTTGCCGCCGCTGGCCGACGGGTTCGACTCGACGAAGTTGGCGCCGCCCTCCGTCCAGCCGCTCTGCGCGACGTACGACTCCGCCTCGATGTTCTGGCCGACCGGCGTACCGTGCGGGCGGACGGTGACGTTGATCGTCGTCTCGTCGTGCGCTGCGCCGTCGGTGACGCGGACCTTTACGGTCTGGGTACCCGCGACGGTCGGACGAAGAGTGAGCAGACCGGTCTGCGCGTCCAGGCTCACTCCGGCCGGCAGCTCGGTGGCGTAGTACGCGAGCTTGTCCCGATCCCGGTCGGTCGCAGTGAGCTGGACCTGGGTGGCGCCGTACTGGTCGGCGATCACATCCGGTACGTCGTTCAGTACGGGCGCGTGGTTGCCATGCGGCGACGGGACATCGCCGTGCCAGCGGTACGTCGCGAACGACTTGGCCGGGACAGTAACGGTGAACGTCTTGCCCGCCAGCGAAACGCGGACCTGACTCGACGTGGGGTTGGCGTTGCCGATGATCGCGACGAAGTTGTCGCCGCGGTCTTTGAAGACGACGTTGCTGATGCCGTTGACCGTCGTACTGGATTCGACGCGGGTGTGCTCGGGACCGAGGTACTTGGCGAATTGGCCCATCGCGTAGAGCTCGTCCCGGACGGTGAAGGTGCGGGTGGTGGTGTCGACCTTGACCAGCCGGTTCGGCCACTTGGTGGTGCGGCCGACCTCATCCCAGTCGAGGTTGTTGTCCCGCGCCGGCGTCCAGTGCAGCGTGCCGCCGTCCTGGTCGGTCGTCTGCGCCCACATCACGTACGACGACGCGTCCAGCCGGAAGTAGTTCAGGATCGTGGCCGGGTTGAGGTCACTGGTCTCGGTCATATGCACCGGCTTGCCGGTCTGCTCGTACGCGTCCCGCATCACCGTCGGGTCGCCCCAGTACGGGTGGAACGCGATCGCGTCCGCGGCGGCCTTGGTCTTCGGGTCGTTGAAGATCCGGTAGTAGTTCTTGGTCTCGGTGCTGTTCGGATCGCGCCAGTCCCAGAAGTTGAAGTCGTGCACGTAGAGCTCGGTCCGCAGCCCGGCCCGCCGTACCTCACGCTTGATCGCGACCGCGAGCTTCTGCTGCTGCTCGACGCTGATGTCCATCGCCGGGTAGACGACGTCGATCCCGGGCTCGTTGAGCAGCGTCAGCGCGTCGACCGTGATGCCCTGTTTGGCGAACGCCTGGACGTACTTCACGTAGTACTGCGCGAAGACGTCGATGCAGTCGTCGCGGAGCTTGCCCACCTGGTAGTACGACGTGGTGCTGCCGGGCTTGAGTGCGACCTCGCCGGTGAACCGGTTGTTGGTCTTCATCCAGGCCGGCGCACTCCACGCGGAGGCGAAGAACGTCGCCTTCGGGTTGTAGCGCCGGATCAGCTTGGCCGTGTCGACGATGTGCGCGTCCAGGTCACGCTTGATCGAGAAGTACTTCAGTCCGAAGTCCTCGGTGACGCCCGGCGGGAGTTCGTCGTACGACCAGAACGGCAGGTGCTCGATCAGGTCCGGGCTGCCGATCGTCAGCCGGAACCGGTCGAACCCGGCGCCGTTCTTCGGGTCGACGAGCAGCCGGATCGCCCGGTCCCGCTCGGCCGGCGTGAGCTTCCACAGGTTCGAAACGCTCGTCTCGTCGAGCGAGAACCCGACCCCGCTGTACTTCTGCCGCAACGTGCTCGGGTCGACCACCACGGTCGCGTCCGGCGTCGTACCGCGGTCGTTCCCGACGTACGCCGACGGCAACGGCTGCCACGTCTGCGCGGACCCACTCGAGTAGGTCCCACTCACCACAGCCCCACGCTCAGGCCGCCCCGCGCTGGCCGGCGTCGAGGCCGTCAACAACCCGGCCCCCAACGCCGCCACCGTCACCGCCACACCGACAGTTCGCCTCACAAATTCCTCCACCAGTCCCGGAAAGCGCTTACTAGCGCCGCCGACCCTACGCGCTGGAATGCGCATGCACAGCCCCTCGCCGGTTCCGGAACTAAGTCGGACGTGGTCATACTGACCAGGTGAGTGAGTTCGGCGTGCGGGCGTTGGATGCTGAGACGTGGCCGGCGTTCGCGGCGCTGGTGGAGGCGAACAACGGGGTGTGGGGTGGGTGCTGGTGTGTGGGCTTCCATCTGAAGCTGAAGGGGCGCACCGCGGCGGAGAATCGGGCTGAGAAGGAGCGGCGGGTCCACGACGGGACCACGCACAACGCACTCGTCTTCGATGGCGACGAGTGCGTCGGGTGGTGCCAGTTCGGTTCGCCGGAGGAACTGCCTGAGATCAAGAGCAAGCGCCTGTACGACAAAGGGCTGACGACACTCCCGGACTGGCGGATCACCTGCTTCTTCACGGGCAAAGGTCACCGCGGCCAGGGTGTTGCGAATGCCGCGCTCGGCGGCGCGCTGGCTCAGATCGCCGAGTACGGCGGTGGCGTCGTCGAGGGGTATCCGGAAGAAACCGACGACCGTAAGGTCGCCGGCTCCTTCCTGCACACCGGCCCGATGGCCGCGTTCGAACTGCACGGCTTCGAGCGCACCCGGTCGATCGCACCGCACCGCTGGGTGGTGACCCGGACGGTCAGTCCTTCCTGATCGGATCCTCGCCGTTTCCAGTGACGACCAGCGAGAAGTCGTCGCCATGGGCGCTGACGCCTTCGATGACAGCGGCCTCCACCGCCTCCGTCCCGATCGCCCTGCGAAGCATGAGCGGGTCGGTGCGGAGATCCTTCGCCAGCGCCACCGCCAGACCGACCATGACCAGCGCGAACGGCAGAGCCGCGACAATCGTGAGATTCTGCAGTCCCTGCAGGGCTTTCGCGCCACCACCGCCGACCAGCAGCATCACGGCCGCGACCCCACCGGTGAGAACACCCCAGAAGACGACGATCGACTTGCGGGGCTCGATCGCACCGCGCTGGGACAGCGTGCCCATCACGATCGAGGCCGCGTCCGCGCCGGAGACGAAGAAGATCGCGACCAGGACGACGACCAGGATCGTGGTCACCGACGCCAGCGGGTAGTGATCGAGCAGGCCGAAGAGCTGACCCTCGGTGGTCGACTGACCGGCGATGTCGACGCCGTGCCGCTGGGTGTCGATCGCCGCGCCGCCGAAGATGCAGAACCAGACCAGGCTGACCATCGACGGAACCAGCAGCACACCGGTGACGAACTGCCGGATCGTCCGGCCGCGGCTGATCCGTGCGATGAACATCCCGACGAACGGTGTCCAGGAGATCCACCACGCCCAGTAGAAGACCGTCCAGCTGGACAGCCAGGCGGCCATCGTGTCGCCGCCGCTGGCCTCGGTCCGCGCCGCCATGTCGGCGATGTCCCGCAGGTAGTCACCGATCGCGGTCGGCACCAGGTTGAGGATCAGTACGGTCGGTCCGACGACGAAGACGAACGCGGCGAGCACCACCGCCAGCACCATGTTGATGTTCGACAACCATTGGATGCCCTTGGCAACACCCGACACCGCCGATGCCACGAACGCAGCAGTCAGTACGGCGATCACTCCGACCAGGACCGCGTTCCCGGTCTTGTCGAGCCAGCCGAGGATCCGCACCCCCGAACCGATCTGCAGCGCACCGAGCCCGAGCGAGGCAGCCGAGCCGAACAGCGTCGCGAAGATCGCCAGACCGTCGATCACCTTGCCGATCGGGCCTTCGGTCCGCTTGCCGAGCAGCGGCGCGAAGGCCGAGCTGATCAGCTGCGAGCGGCCGCGCCGAAAGGTGCCGTAGGCAATGGCAATTCCGACGACCGCGTAGATCGCCCACGGATGCAACGTCCAGTGGAACAGCGTGGTGGCCATCGCCGTCTGCAGTGCCGCGTCGGTACCGGCCTCGACCGTGCCCGGCGGCGGCGCCATGAAGTGCGACAGCGGCTCGCTCACCCCGTAGAACATCAAGCCGATTCCCATGCCGGCGCTGAACATCATCGCCACCCAGGACACGGTCTTGAACTCGGGCTCCTCGTCGTCCGCGCCGAGCGGGATCCGCCCGTACCGGCCGGCTGCGAGCCACAACACGTAGACGACGAATCCCGAGGCGAGCAGCACGAACAGCCAGCCGGTGTTGGTCTCGACCCACGTCAGTGCCGAGGTGGACGCCGTACCGAGACTGGTCGCGCCGACGAAACCCCAGACCACGAAGGCCAGCGCGATCGCGGCCGTGACGCCGAACACGACCCGATCGGTACCCGAACCGGTACTTCGGCTGCCGGGCGGTGGCGCCGTCGCGAGCGCAGGATGCTCGGTTGCGTGGTCGGATTGTCCTTGCTGGCTGTCGATGTCGATCGCCACAGCTGAATCACGCCTCGCTTCGGGCGCGCCTCCACTTTTCACTAGGGAACTGTCGTTCGGGCCAATGGTCTGCCGTCCGACCATTCCGGAGATCGGGGAGAAAAGCAACTATCGTGGCCCGGGCCACACCCCAAGGACTTACCCTGGTGCGAAGGATCGCGGACCCGGGGACGCTGGATCCATGCCTACCAACACTTCTGAACTCGGCGACTTCGCGCAGCGGATCGAGGTTCTGATCCTCCCGGTCTCCGACGTCGACCGTTCCCGCGACTTCTACGTCCGCCTCGGCTGGCGGCTCGACGTCACCCCGCCCGGCGTCGTACAGCTGACTCCGCCCGGTTCGGCGACCTCGGTCCAGTTCGGCCCCGAAGGGTTCACGCCCGCCGCGCCCGGCTCGGCCACCGCCTACCTGGTCGTCGCCGACATCGTCACCGCGCGCGAGGCGCTGGTCGCCGCCGGCGTCGAGGTCACCGACTACTTCCACGCCACCCCCGACGGCATGGCCCCCGGCCTCGACCCCGCTCGCGCCACCTACAGAACTCGAGCCACCTTCACCGACCCCGACGGCAACACGTGGATCCTGCAAGAAATCGCTACCCGCCTCCCCGGTCGCGAGTAGCCTGGAGATGTGCTCAGCGGCGAGGTTGAGGTCGGTACGACGTACTTGGTCGAGGTCCCGCACGTGCTGGAAGGGGACCAGCGGCTGACGTTCGGCGCGCTGCGTGGGGCGACTTTTCCGCTGACGGTGACGGCGGTGGAGGAGACGACGGCCGAGGGCGTGCGGTCGGTGCTGAGTCCGACGACCGCGGTCCGGCTGACGGCTGATCAGTGCCTGGAGCTCGGGTTGCCGGACGGCGATTACGAGATCATCGGGAACCTGCGGACGGCGGACGGTACGCCGATCGTGCTGCCGCGGGTGCAGACGCTGACGGTGCCGGTGGCGTGGCTGGTGCCGTTCACCGACGAGCGCCCGCACGGGCACTGGGACGCCACCGGCTCGCTCTGGTAAACCCCGCGCCGAGACTCCGGCTCCGATGTTAGGTTCGGTGCGTGCCCAAGACAGACACGGTGCGCCGTCGCTGAGAGCGACGGCGCATAGCACCCAGACTTCGCCGTCGCTCCTGGCTATCCGTCAGGAGCGCCCTCGTGGCGCTCGGAATCTGCTGACTCCGGAGCGCAAACCGTGTTTCACCTGTCTGTCCGTCATCGGCGGCGTGTTCTCGTCGCCAACCTCATCTCGACCTCGGTCTTCCCGCTGGCCATCACGGGTTCGACCGCCGTCGTACCGGCCGCGACCGCGGAACTGCCCGGGGCCGACGCCCTCGGCCCCTGGATCGTCGTCGGCTACAACGGCCTCTTCGCCGCCGCCCTGCTGCTGGCCGGCGTGCTGGCCGATCGCACCTCCCGCACGAAGTTCTTTGCTCTAGGCAACATCGTGGTCGCCGTCTCCGGCGTGCTCTCAGCGCTGGTGCCGGATCTCGACACGCTGGTGGCACTCCGCGTGCTGGCCGGTGTCGGTGCAGCCATGTGTGCGGCCGGTGGATCGGCGATGGTGCTGGCCGTCTACCCGCCTGAAGAACGGCACCGCGTCTACGGATACGTCGGCGCCGTACTGGGCACGAGTCTCGCGCTCGGTCCCTTCGCCGCTCAGGGCCTGATGGCCGTCGGCGGCTGGCCGATGGTGTTCGTCGTACCAGCTGCTGTCGCGGGGATCGCGGTTCTGACCTCCATCGGTCTGCCGAGCCTGCGCACCACGAACCTTCCGCGGGAATTCGATCTCGCCGGTGCGATCATCTTCGGTCTCACGATCGCGGCCGCCGTGACCGCGTTCGGCTTCGCGTTACCCGTGTGGGCGACGGTTGGGCTGCTGGTCGGTACGGCGGCTGGCATCATGGTGCTCGTGCGGGTCGAGCGCCGTACGGCGGATCCGGCGATCCCGCTCGACCTGCTGCGCATCCCGGCGTACCGGGCTTATGCGTTGGGGACGGGTGCCTTCATGGGCATCCTGGTCGTCGGCCTGACCGCCCTGCCGCAGCTCGGTGCGCATCTGGGTGCCGGCCAGGTCGGTCTGCTGCTCAGCCTGCTCACGATCCCCTCAACCCTTCTCCCGCTGCTCGCCGCCCGGATCGCCCGCCGCTGGGCAGCAACCCTGGTGACACTCGCCCTGGTCATCTGCGCTGGTACGGCGTTCGCCCTCCAACTCACCAGCGCGCCGATCGCGCTGTTCCTCGGCGCCGCCGTACTGGGTGTCTGCCTCGGACTCACCGAAGGCGTCCCCGACGGCCAGGCCTTGAAGCACGTCCCGTCCCACCGAGGCGGCGCCGGCGCGGCGCTCTTCAGTACGACCCGCATGACCGTCGAAACCCTCACCCTCGCTGCCGCCACCGGAGCCGCCACCCTCTTCACCCCCGCCACCGCCCTCGCCGTCCCCGGCGTGGTCTGCCTAGCCGCCGCCGCAACCCTCCACCACGCCCGCCCCCGCTAACCCCCGCCCCACAACCCCGGACTTCCGGCTCTTCTGTCAGATCGGTGGGTCAGTTCCAGCCGGCCGTGTATCGACGGCCGACGTGGATCCACTGCGAGTACCGTGCCGTCGGAAGCCGCTTACCAACACCCCAGACCTCACAGTCGCCGACCAAGTCCCCCCACTCGCACAGTGGCTTCGGTGGGGGTGCGCGGTGGCTTCGGTCGGCGCGCACCACGGTCATCCGGTGTCGAGTGGAAGGAGAGTGTCGCTGGTAATCGATATCCGGCGACACACTGCTTCCACTCGGAGGCCTGCTTCCCGCACTCGGCCGAGCAGGCACGAGGTGAGGTGTCGAGACGGCATGCGCTGGCTGACTGCACCCTCCGGACAGACCCACGGATAGGTCAGAAGAGCCGGATATCCGGTCGTATTGCCTCTTATCGGGCCGTATACGACGGGGAGAAGGGGCAACACCGGGGGATATCCGGTCGCGTGGTCGGGGTGGGGTGCTTAGGGTGCCTGGTCATGGAGAACGAGGCAGCCAAGGAGCTCGTACGGCGGGGGTACGACGCGCTGTCGGCGCAGTACGACGAGGCGTTCGGCGGCGAGACGAAGTACGGCGACTGGCTGGCGACTCTGCTGACCCAACTCCCCGCCCACGCCCAGGTCCCGGTCGTGGATCGAGGCTGCCGGGCTGACGATCGATCGGGAGGAGTTCGTCGCGGAGGGCGACAGCGGGCACACGCTGATCTGGGCGCGGCGGCTCTGACCTCGCTAGCCTGGGACTCGAACAACTGACTGCGAGGGGTGCCGCCCATGCCCAGAGCTCTTGCTGTTCTGCTTGTCGTCGTACTGGCCGCGTTGAGCGCTGGCTCGGCCGAGGCCGCGACGACCGCCGCCTCCGATCCAGCTCGGGCGGAGTTACGCGCGATCGTCGAGAACGTCGTGGGCGCCACCGGGAAGCGCTACAACGTCAAGGACGACGCCGGTCATGTGATGGACACGGTGAAGATCATCCAGGACTCGACCGGCGGCTACCTGGCCGTCTCGCACCACCTCGCCGCTGACGGTCACTTCCGGGTGAACCTTGCGACCTCGACCGATCTGCTCAACTGGCACTGGGTTCGCGAGTTGGCCGGCAGCAATACCGGCCCAGCTTCGCAGCCGACGATCGTGCAAGCGTCGAACGGCGGTTTCGTGCTCGCCTGGGAACAGGAACAGCCCGGCGGTGGCAACAACCACCTCGCCTTCCGGTACTTCGCCAACCGTGCGGATCTCCTGGCAGGCAAGGTGAATCGCGCCTTCGACGCCCCGCGCCGCCTGTCCTCCTGCGCCGAAGGTACGCCGAACATCTACAGCGTCACGCTCGCACCCGACATCGACCACTCGACGATCGACGTCGGCGGCCACTACTGGTGGAACTGCGACCGCGACCGCCAGCAACGCGGCACCCTGAAGAACTTCACCTCCTGGTCCACCACAGCCCAACCGAACGTCGACAATGCCTTGCTCTACTGGGGTGTCGGCGGCAACATCGGCGACCGCGACCAAACCACCTTCCGCGGCTACAACTTCGCCCTCATCGAAGGCCAATACACCAAAGGCGACTTCGGCTCCTGGCGCACCTTCCTCTACGACTACCAAACCGGCAACGCCGACCGCACCACCATCCACACCACCGCCGGCAGCACAGCCTTCGCCAACCCCACCATCACCACCCTCAAAACCCCCACCGGCCAAAACGCCGTGCTCATAACCCTCTTCATCCCCAGCGAAGGCGCCGCCCCCGGCGAGTCCGGCCAACTCCTCTACTACCAGACCTACTGACCGATCCGAGCAGTCATGCTCGGCGGGTGATTGAGGCGTGGATGAGGGCCTTGGCTTCGGCGGCTATGTCGGGAGCGGGGTAGCGGGCGGCGTGGGTTTGCCATTCCCGGAGCAGGCCGGTGATGGCGCCGACGATCATGATGGCGGTCAGGCGGAAGTCGCGGCGGGGCGCGAGACCGGCGTCGGCGGCGCGGTCGGCTTCGTGTTCGATCAGGTCGCTCCAGCGTTCGACCCACTCGACGTGCAGGGCTTCGACGGCGGGGCTGACGCCGACGGCCTCGACGTAGTTCAGGCGGGCCAGGCGCGGGTCGGCGGTGACGGCGGTCAGGTAGACGTCGATGAGGACGTCGATCCGGGCGGCCGGGTCGGCGGTCTCCAGGGTGGTGAGGGTCTGGCTGACGCGGTCGTGTGCGAGCTGATTCGTCTTGGCGTACAGCTCGAGGAGTAGCGCTTCCTTGGTCTCGAACTCTTGGTAGAAGCCGCGGTTCGACATCCCGGCCGCCGCGCAGAGCTCGGTGATCTTCGTCTGCTGATAGCCGGTCGACGTGAACAGCTCGAGCCCCGCCGCCAGCAGCCGCGCACGCCGTTCCTCGCGACGCCGAGTCAGCGGCACGCCCCCATAACTCCGCTCAGTCGCCCCAGCCATTGTCACAGCCTATCCCGGCCCCTATATTCGGGTAATCCTCGTTACCACTCTCCCGCCCCCGGAGGTCCCATCATGTTCCGCAGACTCGTCACCGGGCTCGCCGTCGCCGGCTTGTCCTGTGCGGTCGTCGTACCGGCCTCGGCCGACGACCGCCCGCCGACTCCCCAGAACGACCCCTTCTACACAGCGCCGTCCCCGCTCCCGAAGGTCGCCGCCGGTGACGTCCTCAGGACCCGCAAGGTCGACCTGTACGTCGACATCCTCCGGCTGTTTCCCGTCCCCACCCGCGCGGACCAGGTGCTTTACCGCTCCACGTCAGCCACCGGTACGCCGAACGCCGTCTCAGGCACCGTGATCACCCCACTCACCACCTGGCCGGGCCCGGGCAAACGCCCGGTCGTCGCCTACGCGATGGGCACGCAGGGCCTCGGGGACCAGTGCGCGCCGTCGTACCAGATCCGGACCGGCACCGAGGTCGAGGTTGCCTTCATCGCGCAGGCGATCACCAAGGGCTGGGCGGTCGCGCTGACCGACTACGAAGGACTCGGTACGCCGGGAACCCATACCTACGCGACCGCGAAGTCCGAGGGTCGTGCGCTCCTGGACGTAGCCCGCGCAGCAACGCGCCTCCCCGCGGCCGGGCTCGACCCCGCGGCACCGATCGGTATCTTCGGCTACTCCCAAGGCGGGCAGGCCGCAGCCGCGGCGGCCGAGCAGGCCGCGTCCTACGCGCCTGAACTCAAGATCGCCGGTACGGCGACCGGCGGCGTACCGGGCGATCTCGACCTGGTTGCTGCGAGCAACGATGGCGGCATCGGATTCGGCCTGGTGGCCGCTGCCGCGTCGGGCCTGGCGACGGCGTACCCGGAGGTGCCGCTGGATGACGTGCTGACCGCAGAAGGCAAGCAGTTGTTCGCGAAGATCAAACAGTCCTGTGTCGCCGAGATCGCCTTGCTCGCACCGGGTCGCAGGCTGAACGACTTCACCACGGTTCCCAATGTGATCAAGGATCCGCGCTGGCAGCGCCGGCTCGACGAGAACCTGCTCGGCAACGTCAAACCTTCCGCGCCGGTCTACCTCTACCACGGCACGGTCGACGAACTCATCCCGTACCAGGGCGCGCTCCAACTCAAGAACCGTTACTGCGCAGCCGGTGCGACCCTCGAATGGCACGCGATCCCGCTCGGCGGTCACGTCGCCACCGTCTCCCTCTGGGGCACCAACGCGTTGAACTGGCTGGGCGCCCGCTTCCAGAACCGTCCCGCGACCACCTCCTGCTGACGGGCAACGCCATGACTCACGCCACCGTCCTCGACCTGGTACGCCGGAACGCGGCCGAGCACGGTGACGTGATGGCGATCGTCGACGGCGACCGGCAGCTGACCTGGGCCGAGTACGAGCGTGAAGCCCAAGTGATCGCACTCGTCCTGCTGGACCTGGGAATCGAACCCGGTGATGTCGTCGGCCTCCAGCTGGTGAACCGGGCCGAACACGTCCTAGCCGATGTCGGTGCCATGCTCGCCGGCGCGACACCGTCGTCGTACTACAACACCCTCGCCGCCGAGCAGCTCGCCTACGTGGCAGCCGACTCGGCGTGCAAGGTCTGCATCATCGACAGCGAGTTTCTCCAGACCTGGCTGGCGATCCGGGACAAGCTGCCCGACCTCCGCGCACTAGTTGTGATCGGCCCAGCGCCCACCGGAGTGCTGTCGTTCAACGCGCTGACAGCGGCCGCCCGCACCGAACTGCCGAACCGGATCGCCGAGGTCCACCGAGCGACCGCCAAGGTGCAACCGGACGACCCGGCCACGATCATCTACACCTCCGGTACGACGGGTCCACCGAAAGGCACCCTCGTCACTCACGCCGGCATCTGCACAGTGCTGGACGGCATCCTCACCCGTGTGGACGAGGACCTTGGCGCGATCCCGGAACCCGGACGCTCACAGGTCTCATACCTCCCACTCGCCCACCTGGCCGAGCGGATGATCACCCACTACCTCGGTACGGCACTCGCCTCCACAGTCACGTACGTCCGCGACCTCCGCACGCTCGCCGCCGAACTACCCGTCATCCAGCCGCAGGTGTTCCTCGCCGTCCCACGTGTCTGGGAGAAGCTGCTCGGCGCCGTCACCGAGCGAGCCGTCACCGAACGCTCAGCAGTACGCCGCGCGCTGATCCGGCGCGCGATAGTCGTCGCCCGCGAGATCGGCCGGGCCCGGTTCGGCACTGGGGCCGGCCCGGGCCTGCGGCTGCAGCACGCAATCTTGGAGCGGCTCGTCTACTGGCAGATCAGGCGAGCGCTTGGGCTCGATCACCTGATGGTCGCGGTCAGCGGCGCGGCGCCGATCGCGCCGGAGGTGCTGGTGCTCTTCCGCGGCCTCGGCGTGACAATCGTCGAGGCTTATGGGATGACGGAAACCTCCGCCGTCCTGACGCTCAACTCTCTGCGTGAACCACGGCTCGGCACGGTCGGTCGTGCACTGCCCGGAGTCGAGCTGCGCCTGGCCGACGACGGTGAACTGCTGGCGCGCGGCCGGATCATCTCGCCCGGCTACCTGAACCGGCCGGACGCGACCGCCGACACCTTCGTCGACGGCTGGCTGCACACCGGCGATCTCGGCCGGATAGATGCCGACGGCTACCTTTCGATCGTGGGCCGCAAGAAGGAGCTGATCATCAACGCGGCCGGGAAGAACATCTCCGCCGCCAACGTCGAGCAGGCGCTGTCGTCCGCCTCTGATCTGATCGGTTCCGTCTACGTCCACGGCGACAACCGCCCGTACTTGGTTGCCCTGATCACCCTTGATCCGGCATGGCAGCAGTGGTGCACGGCGCGAAACATCGAGGCTGTCGCGACGCATCCCGCCGTACGGGCTGAGATCGAGCGCGCGGTGCGTGCGGGAAACGAGCGGCTCTCGCGGGTCGAACAGGTGAAACGCTGGACCCTGTTGGAGGTTCCGTGGGGTCCGGAGAGCGGCGAGCTCACGCCGACGTTGAAGCTCAAGCGATCCGTGGTGGGTGAGAAGTACGCCGACTCCCTCAACAGCCTGTACGCCGAAGAAGAGCGAGGAGCTTCTTCTCGTCCTCGCTCCCAGGATCGGCGGTGAAGATGGCGAGGAACTGCGACCGATCCGCGTCGACGACGTAGTCGCTGTTCAGCTCCAGCCAACCGGCCGTCGGATGGTCGAGATGCAGCCGAGGCCACGATCGCTCGAACACCGGATGTTCGGCCCACACCGCTTCGAACTCGGGACTCTGGCTACGCAACGCATCAACCAGTACGGCGGCCTGCGGATCGGAGGTGGCATGAGTGGCAAGCACCTCCGCGACGATCGCCCGGGAGATCCGGTCGTGATCCCGTTCTGCATAGAGCGCCCGCTCCGACGCGCACGTGAACCACCGGTACGCCCAGTAGCGCTCGAGCCCTTCGAACATGGACTGGTCGCCGAAGACCGCCACCGACAGCTCGTTCTGCTGCAGCGTTTCGCCCAGGTGGCTACAGATCTGAGCAGGTGTGTTCTCCAGTTGCTGCATGACGCGCAGCAGGTGCTGAGCAGGTCGGTCGTGCAGGTGCCGCGGCGGATTCGGGTAGCCGGCCAACCGGAAGAGGTGGTTGCGCTCGTCATCGGTCAGCCGCAGCGCATCGGCGAGCGCGGTCAGAATCGGTTCCGACGGACGAGGACCGCGCTGCTGCTCGATCCGGCTGTAGTAGTCGGCGGAGACCCCGGCCAGCTCCGCGACCTCCTCGCGGCGCAGCCCGTCGGAGCGGCGACGCGGCGCCCGCGGCAGACCGACGTCCTCCGGCTGCAGCTGGGCCCGGCGCGACCGCAGGAAGTCCGCGAGCATCGCCCGATTGAGTCCTGTGCCTTGGATCACAGGACAAAGTATCCCTGGTTGCCGCTGAGCGCTGTTGGTTCGGTAGGCATCATGAAACGACTCCTGACCCTGGTGGCGGCGGCCGTCGTCCCGCTCGCCGCGCTGGTCCCGCTGCCGAGCAGTTCGGCCGCCGAGCCCAGCAACTGTTCCACCCTTTCCGTCAAGGCGCCGCAGGGCGCCCACGTCGACTCCGTGACGGCGGTCGATCAGCCCGGTGGCACGGTCACCTTCCCGCCCAACCCGCCGTTCCCGAACGACCCGGTCGCCGGCGTACCGGCGTACTGCGAGGTCACCGTCCAGCTCAGCCACCCGGGCGCGGACGATCACGTCAAGACCGTGGTCTGGCTTCCCAAGACCGGTTGGAACGGACGCTTCCAGGCGCTCGGCGGCAGCGGCTACTGGGCCGGCGAGTTCGGCGCACCGTGGGCGAACGCCGTCAAGGCCGGGTACGCCGTCGCCGCGACCGACGCGGGTGTCGGTCCGTCGCCGTTCACCGCGGACAACTGGGCGCTCAAGGACGGCAAGGTGAACCAGGGCCTGCTGACGAACTTCGCCTCCCGGTCATTGCACGATCTCGCCGAGGTCGGCAAGGCCGTCACCCAGCAGTACTACGGCCGCGCGGCGTCGTACTCGTACTGGAACGGCTGCTCCACCGGCGGTCGCCAGGGGTACGTCGAGGCGCAGCGGCACCCGGACGACTTCGACGGCATCCTCGCCGCCTCGCCCGCGATCAACTGGGACCGCTGGACGGTGGCCGCGATCTGGCCGGCCGTGGTGATGAACCAGGAACACACCTACCCGACGAAGTGTGAGTTCGACGAGTTCGCGAAGGCCGCGATCCAGGCGTGTGGGATCGATGCGCCGCAGGACTGCCGGTGGGCGCCTGAGCACCTGATCGGCAAGACCATCCTGTGCGAGGGCAAGCCGGTGAAGATCACGGCCGCCGATGCGCGCGTCGTACGGAAGATCTGGGACGGTCCGCGTGGGCTTTGGTACGGCCTCACCCGCGGTACGTCGTTCGACGGGCTGGCGGTGACCGATGGGCAGCACGCGGTGCCGTTCGTCGTACCGGACAGCTGGGTTCGCAACTTCCTCAAGCTCGATCCGAGCTTCGACACCAGCAAGCTCACCTATGCCCAGTACTACAAGCTGTTCCGGCAGTCGCACGCGCAGTACGACAAGGTGATCGGCAGCGACAACCCCGACCTGTCCGGCTTCCGGCGCTCGGGCGGCAAGCTGCTCTCCTGGCACGGTCTCGCGGACAGCCTCATCCCGGCCCAGGGCACGGTCGACTACCACAAGCGGGTCGAGCGCAGGCTGGGTGACGTGGACGACTTCTACCGGCTCTTCCTGGTTCCGGGCGCCGGTCACTGCGGTGGCGGGCCGGCCCCGACCGATCCGCTCGGTGCGCTGGTGAAGTGGGTCGAGCAGGGCAAAGCTCCCAGCACTCTCTCCGATCTCAGCAGTTGATGAGAGAAGTCGTTTACCTGGTTGCAACAACTGAAGAGTGCTGCTGAAACCGTAGGGTCCTGAACTGGAACAGACCCGCCGGGACGGCGGGGCGCCCCTAGGGTTCCGCCGCCGATTCCGGTGGGTCTGGTCCGAGAGGGGAGACGGCGCTTCGGCGCCGTTCCACGGCGGGACAAAAGCCCGGGAGGCCGCGAGGCCCGGGCATGCCGTGTGCGTTCCGGGCCGACTCGACGGAGGCCGGAATGTCAGCACCCAGTGAGGTACTCACCGCCCCAACAGATGATCTGAGCCGGTTCGGCTACGCCCAGCAACTGTCCCGACGGGTCGGCAGCTACGCGTCGTTCGCGGCGGGCTTCTCGTTCGTCTCGATCCTGACCACGGTCTTCCAGCTGTTCGGTCTCGGCTTCAGCTTCGGCGGTACGGCGTTCTTCTGGACGTGGCCCGCCGTACTGGTCGGGCAACTGACGGTGGCGCTGTGCTTCGCCGAGCTGGCGGCTCGGTTCCCGCTCTCCGGCGCGATCTATCAGTGGGCGCGCCGGCTCGGTGGCGCGGTGGTCGGCTGGTTCGCGGGCTGGACGATGGTGATCGCACAGACCATCACGCTCGCCGCTGCCGCGATCGCCTTGCAGGCCGTGCTTCCGGCCGTCTGGTCGGGCTTCCAGTTGGTTGGCACCGACCCTGCACTGTCGTCGAAGGACGGTGCTTCGAACGCTGTGGTGCTCGGCTGCATCCTGCTGGTCGCGACCACTGTTTTGAACGCCACCAGCGTGCGCATCATGGCCGTGGTCAACTCGATCGGCGTCACCTGCGAGCTGGTCGGCGTGGTGCTGATCGTCATCCTGCTGACCAGCAAGGCCGAGCGCGGTCCCTCCGTCGTCTTGCACACGACGGGTTTGGATCACAGCACCGGGTACGTCGTTCCGTTGCTGATCTCGGCGTTGATGGCGGCGTACGTGCTGGTCGGGTTCGACAGTGCGGGCGAGCTGGCGGAAGAGACGCACAAGCCACGCGCGACCACGCCTCGGACGATCATCCGCGCGGTGGTGGCCTCTGGCATCGGTGGTGCGTTCCTGATCATCGCGGCGTTGATGGCAGCGCCGTCGGTGACGGATGGCGACCTGGGTACGCAGGGGTTGCCGTACGTCCTGACCAGTCGGCTCGGTACGACGACGGGCAAGCTTCTGCTGCTCGATGTCGCGCTCGCGGTGTGCGTGTGTACGTTGGCGATTCAGACCGCGGCCGCGCGAATGATCTTCTCGATGGCGCGCGACAATGTGCTGCCCGCGTCGGCTTGGCTGCGGCGCGTCTCACCACGGACCGGTACGCCGGTCGCGGCGACCGTCGTACCGGGTGTGCTGGCGGCTGTGTGCTTGGTGGTCAACGTGGGGAACGCTGGTCTGTTCCTTGGTCTCGCCAGCGTCTGCATCATGTTGCTCTACATCGCCTATCTGATGGTGACCCTGCCGTTGCTGTTCCGCCGTCACACGCTTGCCGGCGGCACCGATGAGAACGGTCGTCCGTTGTTCTCGCTCGGACGCTTCGGAGTTGTCGTCAATGTCGTTGCCGTCGGCTACGGAACCGCGATGGCGATCAACCTCGGCTGGCCGCGGGCGGAGGTCTACGACCCGGCGGGAGACGGGTGGTATCTGCACTACCTTCCGCTGATCACGCTGGCGTTGGTGGGGATTGGCGGCTTCATCGCCTATCGGTCCCAGCGGCAGGCCTACCTCGAGTCGGTGAGCGCATGAAGCACGAACTCCCCGCCGACGCCGCTTGGTCCGTCCCGGTCCGCGCCGGTCGCGCACTCACGCTGACTGTCCTGGACGACAACGCCAATGCCTCGGTGCTCATCATCGGCCCTGATCGCTTGGATCGCCTCAACATCCCCGACACCCTGAAGTCACAGATGACAGCCCGCATCCACGCCGGTCTCGTCCTGATGTCTGACCGCGGCCAAGCCCTGGCCACGGTGACCGCCTCCACCCTCGACTGGCACGACTGCCTCACCGGCTTCGTCCCCAGCAACCTGCTCCTGCTGGAGCTCACGAAACACGGCCTGGGGCCCGCCGACCTCCACGGCTGCATCAACTTCTTCACGAAGGTAGCGGTAGCGGAGAAGGCGGCTGCCTCATCGGCTCCTCAAGCCACGCTCGCGTTTGTCCCCGGTCACGCGACCGTTGGAGCCAGCGTGACGCTTCGGGCCGAGCAGGACTTGCTGGTGTTCATCTCCACCGCGGCCCACGCCTATGCCACCACGCCGGCCGGGAGCATCGGCGTACAGATCGGTACGGCGGAGCGGGGCGACCCCGAGCTGCGGCCGGAGGCGTTGCGAGCGTTGGAGTTGGTCCGGTGAGCGCGCTCGATCAGGTCGTGCAAGCAGGCGAGGGCGCGCTGCTGACCATCCCCGCCAACGGGCGGCTCAGGATGGTGGATCTGCACGGCAACCAGGCCGTGGACACGTTGTTCTACGACGCCCACGACATCGACAACCGGTACTCCGCCTTCGACACGATCCGCACCCAGCACGCCGTCTACCTCACGACGGGATCCCGTCTGATCTCGACGCGAGGCGACGAGCTCGGGGTCATCTCCGACGATACCTGCGGACGGCACGACACCGTCGGCGGCGCCTGCTCGCAGGAGAGCAACGTCATCCGGTACGGCCACCACACCCGGCACCAGCACGCCTGCCGCCAGACCTTCCTCACGCTCGGCGCTCACGCCGGGATCGGGCAGCGGCAACTCACCCACAACATCAACTTCTTCATGAACGTCCCGGTCACCCCGTCCGGCGACCTGAAGTTCGACGACGGCCTGTCCGCACCCGGCCGGTACGTCGAGGTGACGGCGACCCGGGATCTCCTCGTGTTGATCAGCAACTGCCCGCAGATCAACAACCCCTGCAACGGTTGGAACCCGACCCCGGTCCAGCTCCTGGGCTGGTGGTGAGCGTGATCACCGTGCTCAGTCCCGGCCTGCAAACCACCATCCAAGATCTCGAAGGCCGACCAGGCCTCTGGGACGTCGGCGTACCGCCATCGGGCGCGGCCGACGAACTCACCTTCGCCCTGGTCAACGCCGCCGTCGGCAACCCGGCGAGCGCAGCCGGCCTGGAGTGTGTGCAGACCGGCCCGGTACTGACCTGCGATGAGGACCGCATGGTCTGCGTCGGCGGCGCCGTCAAGCACGCGACCATCGACGGCTGGCCCTTGCGGCCCGGCCTCGTGGTCATGCTCCCGGCGGGCGCAGTCCTGGACCTCGGCCCGCTCGACGGCATGCGCGGCTACCTCGCGATCGAGGGCGGCATCGACGTACCGCCGGTCTTGGGTAGCCGCTCCACCTTTGTGCTCGGCGGATTCGGCGGACAGGACGGTCGGCCACTCGCGGCCGGCGATCAGCTACCGCTCGGTCGTCGCGAGAACCTTCTGAGCCCCGCGAATGTCGAGCTGCCGACCATCACCAACAGCTGGCAGCTGCGCGTGATCCCCGGCCCGCACGGCGCTCCCGACCACCTCACGGCTGCCGGTGTCGAAGCCTTCTTCAACACCGAGTGGGTCGTCGACCACCGCTCGGATCGGACCGGCGTCCGGCTGGCCGGCCCGCTGCCGGGCTGGGCGCGCAGCGACGGCGGCGAGGCGGGACTACACCCGTCGAACGTGCACGACTCGGCCTACCCGGTTGGTGGCATCATGCTCTCCGGCGATACCCCAGTGATCGTCGGCAAGGACGGACCTTCCCTGGGCGGGTTCGTCGTACCGGCGGTGGTGATCGAGGCCGACCGATGGATGCTCGGGCAGTTGCGGGCGGGGGACACCGTTCGGCTGGTGCCGGTGACGATCGAGGGCGCGACGGAGGCGATCGCGGAACGACGCCGCTGGCTGGCCGACCTGCGGCAGCAATCCTTGCCATCCGCAACAATCATCGGTGCGGCGGCGCGGCCCGACGTACTGCACGAGGCAGACGGCCAACCGGCGTACACGATCCGCTGCGCCGGCGAACGCCACCTACTCGTCGAGGCGGGATCCGCCGAGCTGGATCTCACGGTCCGGGTCTGGATCCACCTGCTCGCCGAGGCGTTGCGCGAAGACCAGCCGACCGGCGTGACCGAGATCGTCGAGGGCGTCCGTTCGCTGTTGGTTGCCATGGACACCTCGCGACTCGGACCGTTCGAGCTCGCCGAACACCTGGCGAAACTCGCGACCTGCTTGGCGGATCCCGAGACCGTCGTACTGCCGGCTCGGGAGGTGACGTTGCCGATCGCCTTCGACCATCCGGAGGCGCACGAGGCGATGCGCCGGTACGCGACCTCGGTCCGGCCGGATGCGCCGTGGTGCCCGGACAACGTCGAGTTCATCCGGCGGGTCAACGACCTGGACGAGCGTGACGAAGTGTTCGAGATCGTCCAGCAGGCGACGTACCTGGTGGTTGGGCTCGGGGATGTCTACCTCGGTGCGCCGGTCGCGGTACCGATCGATCCGCGGCACCGGTTGGTGACGACGAAGTACAACCCGGCTCGGACGTGGACGCCACAGAACGCAGTCGGGATCGGCGGCATCTATCTGTGTGTCTACGGGATGGAGGGTCCGGGTGGGTACCAGTTGGTCGGACGGACCGTGCCGGTGTGGCGGCTCGGCGATGAGCGGCCGTGGCTGCTGCGGCAGTTCGATCTGATCAGGTTCACCCCGGTGAGTGTCGAGCAGCTGGCGCATGAGCGGGCGGAGATCGCGGCCGGCCGGGCGGACCTCCAGGTCGCGCCTGCCACGTTCTCGATCGCCGACGTACGCCGGATCGAGCGCGAAGCGCCGGTGGAGATCGCAACTGTGAGAGCACGGCGCCGAGCGGCGTTCGATGCGGAACGGGCGAGGTGGGGAGCATGAGCAACGCGGAATGGATCACCCGGGTGGACCCGGTCGAGCCGCAGCCGGGACCGTTGCGCGGGTTGACGATGGCGCTCAAGGACAACATCGACCTGGCCGGTGTCCCGACCACGGCCGGTGATCCGCGGACCGTCGTACCGGCCGCGGCGAACGCCTTCGTGGTCGACCGCTTGATTGCGGCCGGCGCCGTACCGCTGGGGAAGACCAACCTCGATCAGTACGCGACCGGACTCGTCGGCACGCGATCGCCGTACGGCGCTTGTCACTCGGTCTTCTCGACGGAGCACATCTCGGGTGGTTCGAGCTCGGGAAGCGCGGTGGCGGTCGCGACCGGGCAGGTAGATTTCGCGCTTGGCACGGATACAGCCGGGAGTGGTCGCGTGCCGGCCGCGTTCAACCGATTGGTCGGCATCAAACCGTCGCGCGGGCTCGTGTCGGCGCGTGGTGTCGTCCCGGCCTGTCGGTCGCTCGACTGCGTGACGGTGATGGCGCGGTCGGTCGAGACGGCTCGCCGGGCATTCGAGGTGATGGTCGGGTTCGATCCGGACGATGCGTGGTCGCGGCGGTTCGAGTCGCTGCCGCACAGTCGGCCGGGTCGCGAGGGTCCGCCGGTGATCGGCGTACCGGATCTTGATCTGGAGCTCGATCCGTTGCACGAGAAGGCCTGGCAGCAGATGCTCGCCGAGGCGCATCGACTCGGTGAGGTGGTCCGGGTCGATGTCAGACCGTTGCTGGAGGCAGCGAACCTGCTGTACTCCGGGCCTTGGCTGGCTGAGCGTTGGCTGGCCTTCGGTGACAAGCTCAACGACGTACCTGAAGTCGACCCGACAGTACGGACGATTGTCCGCGGCGGCGAGGCGTTGACCGCGTCGGCGGCCTTCGCGGGATTCGATCGGCTCGCTGAACTGGCTCGGGCGAGCGAGCAGCTGTGGACCGAGCTCGACGCGCTGTTGTTGCCGGTGACACCTAACCACCCGACGCTCGCCGAGGTCGCCGCCGACCCGATCGGTACGAACAGCCGGCTCGGCCGCTTCACGAACATGGTCAACCTGCTCGACCTGTGCGCGGTCGCCTTCCCGGGACCGGATCGGGCCGACGGGCTGCCCTTCGGCGTTCAGCTGATCGCTCCGGCCGGTCACGACTACACACTGATCGACCTCGCCGCCCAGTGGACCGACGAGGTATTGCTGGCGGTCGCCGGTGCCCACCTCACCGGCCAACCCCTCAACTCCGAGCTGGTACGACGCGGTGCGCGCCTGGTCGAGTCGACGCGGACCGCATCGTCGTACCGGATGTATCTGGTCGACGGCCCCCGCCCAGGCATCACGCCCGCCGCCGAAGGAGCCGAACTCGAGGTCGAGCTCTGGGCGATCCCCGCCGCTCAGCTGGGCAGCTTCACCACCACAATCCAGCCCCCGCTGGCGATCGGCCCCCTCGACCTCTCCGACGGCCGCCGAGTCCTAGGCTTCCTCGCCACCGCCGACGCCATCAACCCAGCCAACGACATCACAGCCCACCGCAGCTGGCGAACCTACCTCGCCACCCGCTGACCAGGGTTCGGTGGTGACTGCGGCGGTGAAGACGGGGTTGCCGGCCTGAGTGATGGTGACTTGGACGGTGCTGCCCGTGGGCTCGGCCGTGACGAGGCAGGGCTGGTCGAACTCGACGTAGCGGAGGAACAGGGTCTCGAAGCGGGTGGCCGCCACGGGCGTCGGCTGAGTGGCTTGGGCCGCCTGGGCTGCGGCTTCGAGCAGGACCATGCCGGGGACATGGTCGTGCGGGTGATCGAACAGGACACTGTGGCTGGTGTCCACCCGCAGCTGCCAGGTCAGCGGCTGGTCGATCGGGGTCAGTACGACGTTGCGGGTGTCGCTCCGGCCCACCAGAGCCGGCGCGACGGGGGCGGTGAGCCGGATCGCCTTGCTGAACGCGTCCTTCGCCGAGGCGTAGGGGCCGCGGAGCCGGTCGTAGATCGCCGGCGGATGCGCGCTGTAGCGGACCTCGGCGCCACCGATCCGCCGGCCGTTGCTGACCGCATCGATCCGGGAGACGAGATAGACCGAGCCCATCCGGCGCCGGGTGATGCTCGGATGACTCACCAGCAGCGTGACCTTCTGCGCGCTGGACTGGACGTGCAGCGCGCTCGGAAGAATCCAGGAAGTGATCTGTTCCCAGCCCAGTCGGTGACCCAGCGGAATCGAATGAACACGGTGACTGAGTAAAGCAAGTGCTTGTCGCAGGCTTTCGGTGAAAATCAGCGGGTTGTAATGGTCGCGCTCTGTGTAGAAGCTGTGACGCTGTGGCCAGATCGCGGCGACTTCCTGGACGAGCTCGGGCAGTTCGCGCCACTCGGTGACGAGCGCTTCGTCCGATTTGTCCTTGCGGACAAGCGTTTGGATGGGCGGCGCGGTGGTTGTGATCATGACGATTTCCCCCCTGTGGGACGACAGGTATGGGCCTGGGCGGTGGTCCCGGCCCAGTGTCCACGTATAAATTAAATAAAGTTGTTCTTTTCGTGAAGCGATTCGGGTCAGATTGCAGGGGAGAGGGTGTCTTCATGGCTCCACGGGTGGTGAAACAGGCGCGCGCCGAGCGGACCCGGGCGGCGGTGATGCTGGCCGCGGCCGAGGTGTTCGCGGAGAACGGGTTCTCCGGTGCCAGCGTCATGAAGATCGCCGACCGCGCCGGGGTGACGCTCGGCGGGGTGTACTTCCACTTCCGCTCCAAGGAGGAGCTGGCCCGGGCGATCGTGGCCGGCCAGCCGGAGTTCGTCGTACCGCCGGAGAGCTCGCAGGGGCTGCAGCGCGCCATCGACGTGACCCGGATCTGGGCGCAGCAGCTCGCGGAGAGCCCGATGCTGCGGGCCGGCGCCCGGCTGGTCTGGGAGCAGGACCGGTTCATGCCGGCGGGGGAGAACTCCCACCAGCAGTGGACCAGCCTGATGGCGGCCGACCTGCAGTCCGCGGTGGACAACGGTGAGCTGAAGCCTGAGGTCGACATCCAGGCGATCGCGCGGCTGATCGTCAACGCGTGCACCGGTGCCCAGATGCACTCGTACGTCGAGACCGCGCACGAGGACCTGGTCGAGCGGGTCGAGGAGATCTGGCGCTGTCTGCTGCCGGCGCTCGGAGTGTCCGATCAGTACGAGGGGATCAAGGGGGTCGGCCGTGAGTGAAGGCACGTTGAGCGGCAAGACCATCATGATCACCGGCGCCTCCAGCGGCATCGGCGCCGCGGCCGCACGATGGTTCGCCGGTGAAGGGGCGGCCGTCGTACTGATGGCTCGGCGCAAGGACAAGCTCGAGGAGATCGCCGCGGAGATCCGTGCGGCCGACGGCCGGGTCGAGCTGGCTCCCGGCGATGTGACGGATGCCGATGCGGTGGAGCGCGCAGTCGCGACCGCGGTGAGTGCGTTCGGCGGCCTGAATGGCGCCTTCAACAACGCGGGCTGGGGGACGATCGGGACGCTCGTCCACGAGACCAGTGACGCGGACTTCGAGCGCACCATGGACGTCAATGTCCGCGGCACCTGGAACTGTCTCAAGCATCAGATGCCGGTGATGATGGAGTCCGGTGGTTCGGTGGTGAACACCTCCAGCACGGCAGGGGAGTTCGCCACTGGTGCAGGCGCCGCGTACGTCGCTGCCAAGCACGCCGTACTGGGTCTGACCCGGGCTGCCGCGGCCGAGTACGGGTCGTACGGCATCCGGGTCAACGCGCTGATCGTCGGGACCACGCGCACCGAGTTGATCGAGGAAGCGATTCGCGCGTTCCCGCCCCTGGAGCAGGGAGCGGTCGCTCGGCAGATCCAGCCGCGGATGGCCGACCCGGTCGAGGTGGCGCGGGCGGCGGCCTGGCTGCTCAGCGACCACGCGTCGTTCGTGACGGGTGGAGCGATCCCCGTCGACGGCGGCGCGAGCGCCATTTAGAACCGGCCCAGTCCGCTCTAAGTGGCCAGTTGGTGACTGATGGCCACTTTTTGACCGAACTTCGTTGACGATAAAAAAAAGATCACTATCATTTTAGTGTCCTGGGGGGACGCTGCCGGTGAGGTCTCGTATCGAGAGGCATGTGAGGTGAGCAGTGGCACAGGGGACAGTGCGCGTTCTCGTGGTCGAAGGGATCTCGGCGGAGATCGAATCCCGACGGCGCGACCTGCAGCGGCAGGGATACGCGGTGAGCAGTGTGGACACCGGCGCCAAGGCGATGCGGGCACATCGGAGTGCCGATTTCGTCTTGCTGGACTTGGATCTGCCCGATATCGACGGTCTCGAGGTGTGCCGGTCGATCCGCGGTGCCGGCGACAAGCCGATCATCACGGTCTCCTCGGGTGGCACCGAGACGGACCGGATCCTCGCGCTGCAGGCCGGTGCGGACGACTGCGTGGATGCACGCTGTGGTCCGCGCGAGATGCTGGCCCGGATCGAGGCGGTACTGCGTCGGACGTTGCCCTGTCGGCAGCCGGGCCGGGTGATGACGGTGGGCTCGCTGAGCCTCGACGTACAAGCGCATGAGGCGCGGTTGCGCGGGGAGCCGGTCCGGCTGACCGGCAAGGAGTTCGAGCTGTTGCACAAGCTGGCCTCGCATCCCGATGAGCCGGTGTCGCGCAAACAGTTGATGGCCAGTGTCTGGGAGACGAGCTGGGCGGACTCGAGTCGCACCATCGACACCCACGTGCGGAGTCTGCGCGCCAAGCTCGGGTCGAGCTCGTGGATCATCACGGTCCGCGGAGTCGGCTACCGGATCGGCAGAGGGTAGGTGAGGCCGTGTCCGTCCCAGGACGGACACGGCCTCGTTCGGCGATCAGGCTGCGTTTGGTCGCCGGCTGGGGAAGCCGTGCTTGCGGGCGAGGACGGCAACCAGCAGCACCGGAATCACGAGCACCAGCACGCCCCAGGGGAACGAGACCGGCCCGAGTACCGCGAGCAGGATGCCGCCGACAGCGCCGCCGCCGGCCATGAACGAGTTCCACGTGGTCACCAGGAGTGCCTGCCCCCGATCGCCACCGGCGTCGGTGACGGCCGTCTGCAGCAGCGTGGTGACGCCGCCCCAGCTCAGGCCCCAGATGATCATCGCGGCGTAGACCACGAGGTCGCTACTGGCGCCGACTCCGAGCATCGCCGCGGCGAGTACGAACATCGCTGCCGAGCCGATGGTGAGACCGCGCAGCTTGCGGTCGACCAGGGCGCCGGTGACGACGATGCTGACGACCGAGGCGATCCCGAAGACCAGCAGTACGACGTCGCGCCGCCCGCCCATGTGGTACTCGTCGAGGAAGGTCGAGATGTAGGTGTAGAGGATGTTGTGCGCCAGCACCCAGGCCGCGACCGTGAACAGTACGGCGACGACGCCCGGAAGCTTGAGGGCCTGGAAGATCGGCTCCCGCTGCCCGACCGGCTGACCCGGAGTGGACGGCACCGACAGACCCATCCAGCCCAGCAGCAGGACCGAGAGGGCGGCCACGATGCCGAAGGTGAGGCGCCAGCCGAAGAGGTTGCCGAGGAACGTGCCGACCGGGATGCCCAGTGCGAGCGCGAGTGGGACACCGGCCATCGTGATCGAGATGGCTCGGCCTTGCAGATGCGGCGGTGCCAATCGGCGCGCGTAGCCGACCAGCTCGGCCCAGACCGCCGCCGCCGCGATACCGGCCAGCAGGCGGAAGCCCATCGTCAGGACGTAGCTGGAGGAGACGGCGGTGACGATGTTCGCGAGACCGATCAGGGCGACCGCGAGCAGCAGCAGCTTCTTGCGGTTCCAGGTGGCGGTCGCCACGGACAACGGGATCGCCGAGATGCCGGTCGCGATGGCGTAGATGGTCAGCGACTGGCCGGCGGCGGACTCGCTGACCGACAGGTCGCGGGCCATCTCCGGCAGGACGCCGGCGGGCAGGGCCTCGGTCAGGATGCCGACGAACGCCGCGGTGCTCAGGGCCAGCAGGGGTGACCAGGGAAGTTTGTTCCCGCCTCCGATGGGCGGTGTCGAGATCTCAGTCTGGGAAGCAGCCATGGGAGATATACTCAAACCTTCTCATTGATGTGCAGGTCAAGGTCATTGGACATGTGAGGTGCACCACATGCGGATCGGAACTCTGGCGGAGCGGACCGGGACGTCCCGGCGGCTGTTGCGCTACTACGAGGAGCAGGGGCTGATCGGCTCCCAGCGGTCCGCCAACGGCTACCGGGACTACGCCGAGTCGTGTGTGGACAAGGTGATCCAGATCCGCGGCCTGCTGGACGCCGGACTGCCGACCCGGGTCATCCGCGAGGTCCTGCCCTGTATGGACACGCCCCGCGCGATCCGGATCTCTGCGCCGACCGAGGAGACGATCGCGCTCCTCGAAGGCGAGCGGGACCGGATGGCCGAGCGCATCCGCTTCCTCGAGCGCAACCGCGATGCCATCTCCGAGTACCTGGTCGCGGTCCGGGCGGCTCAGGCAGAGGCCGCCCCCCAGACCCCGAACCCGTCCGAGGCGGCCGTCTCCGCCTGAGCGGCGACGACGATGTCGTTCGCCAGCACGACCCCGTGACTGGCGATGTCGAAGGTCACCCGGTCGCCGTCGGCGATCCGGTAGCCGGCGTGCCAGCTGGCCTTGTCCGATCCGAGCAGCAGGTAGTTCACCAGGCCGGGCCGCCGCATCCCGGCGTACGCGAAGAGGTTGTCGACCATGTCCGGCACGCGCTGGAAGATCGCGTCCGCGCCGGCCGAGAAGTCGCCCTTCCAGGCCACTTCGCCGTCGCGCTCGATGATGATCTGGCCGGTGACCGTGGTCGGCGGTTCACCGAGGAACAGCCACGGCGTCAGCGAGGTGTCACACAACTTCGCGTACGGCGTCCAGCCCCACGGGTTCTGCAAGTGCAGCCCGATGTCGTTGAGGTCGTTGCCGAACGTGTAGCCGGCGTAGTGCGGATTGCCGAACTCGTCGTTGACGAAGACCAGTCCGACCTCGGGCTCCTCGAGCAGCTCGACCGCCGTGGAGGGCACAGTCAGCGGCTTGCCGTTGGTCTCCAGCCAGGAGCCGAAACCCTTGATCAGCCAGTTCGGCGCCTTGAACTCCTCGTCCGGAGCCGGCGGCGCCGGGAACTTGGACCGGTGCGTCCCCATGAAGCCGGTGACGAGCGAGTTGTTCGAGGCCGGCAGCAGCGGCGGCAGGAAGTGGATCTCGGGGTCGTCGGCGGCGATGGTGATCGTGTCGGCGCCAGAGGTCAGGGAATCCAGCAGCGCCTGCGTGCCGCCGCCAGCCAGTACGGCGTTCCGCAGCTGATCCTCGGCGACCGGAAACAGGGTGACCGGGGCATCGGTCGGTAGCCCCACTCCCGCGTAGCGCCGGCCGCGGTACTCAACCTCGAAGATGACGGTGGACATTGCTCTCCTTGAGTAGTTGGGTCAGTACTTCGGTCAGGCGGTCGATGGACGCGCTGATCCAAGGCAGGGTGAGCGCGTCCGGCGCGTGGAGTGCGGCTAGGCGTTCGGCATCGGTCTCGCCGTACAGGCGGCTGGTGGCGGCGCGGATCCGCAGTGAGTCCTCGGGTTCGCCGAAGGCTGTGCCGGGGAGCAGGGCGACGCCGTACTTCTTGCTGAGCAGCTCGGTGAGTTCATTGCCGCTGATTCCGAGCTGCAGGGGCGCGAAGTCGGGGTAGAGGTAGCAAGTGGCCTGGACGGGCGCGAGCTCCGCGCCGACCGCGGTGAAGACTTCGGCCACTCGCCGTACGACGCGTTCATGCAAGCGGCGGGAGTCGGCGACTCGCCTGATCACCTCAGGCGGTTCGGCCAAGGCGTACGCAGCCGCCGCCTGGACCGGAGCCGCCGTACTCGACCAGATCTGGCTCGCGATTCCGATCAGTCTGGTGCGGAGTTCGGTGGTTGGGAGGCGGGCTACGCCCAACCGCCAGCCGCCGACGGCCAGATTCTTCGTCAGGCCGGTGGTGACGACTGTGCGTTCCGGTGCGTAGACAGCTGGGGAGACAACGGGTGCGTAGGCGAGGTCGCAATAGATCTCGTCGGAGATGATCACCAGGTCCAGTTCGCGGGCCACGTCGGCGAGCTCACGAACCGTTTCCGGCTTGGCGATCGTGCCGGTCGGATTGTCCGGCAGTGTCACGACGACGCTGCGCGGATTCCCGCCGGCCTTGCGGGCTGCCAGGACGTGCCGCCGCAGTTCGGCCGGATCCGGTACGCCGCCTTCTCCGGGCCGCGTTCGTACCGGAATCGACCGCAGACCGGCGAGCTGCGCCTGCGCGGCATAGCTCACCCACGTCGGCACCGGTACGACGACATCGCCGCCGATCGCCAGCATCAGCGCGAACAGCAACGACTTCGTCCCGGGACCGCAGACGACGTTCGCGGGATCGGTCGGCAGACCGCGACGACTCCAGTAGCCCGCCGCGGCCAACCGCAGCTCCGCCGAACCCGCCACCGGGCCATAGGCGTTGCGACCGGCCGCAGCGACCAAGTGCTCCCGCAATTCCGGCAGCACCGGAAGCCCGATCTCACCCGTCGCCAGGAACAGCACCTGCTCCCCGGCCAGCCGCCGACGCTCGAACTCCTCGTCGGCGGCCAGCGTCGCGGACATGGTCACGGTCATGCGTAGAGCCTTCGGAGCTCGATCTTGCGCACCTTGCCGGTAAGGGTTTTCGGCAGGACGTCCACGACCTCGAGGCGCTCGGGGTAGAACCGTTCGTCCTGACCGGCCGAGCGCAGGTGGGTGTGGATCTCCTGGAGCGTCGGCCGAGCGTTGCCTTGAGCAACGGCAACCGCCAGGATCGGGTCGTCGGTGGAGCCGGTGGTGCCGACGAGAGCGGCCTCGGTGACCTTCGGGTGCTGGGAGATGACGGCTTCCAGCTCGGCCATCGGTACGACGATGCCGTCCCGCACGATCGTGTCCTTGGCCCGGCCGAGAATCCGGATCCCGCCGCGCCCGTCCTCGCGCGCCACGTCACCGGTGTCGAACCAGCCGTCCTCGGAGATCTCCGCGTCGAACACGTCCTGCTGCTTGAAGTAGCCCAGCGCCTGGGACGCGCCGCGCACCCGCAACCGGCCCACCGGCGCCCGCTTCGACGGGTCGTGGCAGAGGTCGACGCGGATCTCCATCGCGTCGATCGGCCGACCGTGGCTGTGCGCGGCCCAGTCCTGGTCGTAGTCGAGCCGGGTGATCGTGATCGGCCCGAACTCCGACATCCCCCAGACCGAGTAGGTCCGCGACCCGAACGTCGACCGCATCTCGTCGACGAGTCCCTGAAGCACCGGCGCCGCGCCGGTGACCGTGTGCTGCAGGCTCGAGACGTCGTGGGGATCGGCCTGCTGGACCCGTGCGACACCGCTGAGGGTTGGAGGGGGACCGTACAGAAGCGTGGCGCGATAGCGCTCCACGAGGTCCAGCAGGCCGGCTTTGTCGGGACCGTCCTGGAAGGCGACGGTCCCGCCGAGCAAGACACTGGCGAGTACCCCCTGGCCGAAGCCGGAGTAGTGCACCAGCGGTGTGGTGTTCGCGACGACCAGGTCGTCGGTGAGCATGAACGCGTCGACATACCCGCGGACGCCGGAATGCACCGTGTTCTGGCTGTGGACGACGCCCTTGGAGAAGCCCGTCGTACCGGAGGTGAACAGGACGACGAAGGGATCGTCCGGCTGGAGCTGACGACCGGTCAGGTCGGTCGTCTCCTCCCAGCGGGTGCCGATGAAGTGGTCGTGGAACTCCTGGCTGTCGATCAGGAACAGCTGCTCAACAGTAAGTTCTTCGCTCACTGCTGTCGTGATCAGCACCTTGGCCTCGGTCAGTGCGAGCCGGTGCTGGAGCTCATCGCCCTGGCACTCCGGCGCGATCGGGACGATCACAGCACCGACCGCCATCGTGGCGAACATCAGCGGCACGATCTCCCACCGATTCGGCAGCTGAACCGCGACGGTGTCGCCGCGCTCGATTCCCAGCTGCAGAAGGGCTCCCGCGAACCGATCGGTCAGCTTGGACAGCTCCGAATAGTCCAAAGTGTCCGTGTGTGCCTCCTCCAGCCGGCGGCCGGCGATGGCGAGTTTGCGCGGTCGCTCCCGGGCCTGCTTGCGCAGGTCGTCGAGGAACGTGTCGTCACGCCACCAGCCCCGCCGCCGGTACTCCGCTGTCATCGCCCGCGCTCCGCACGCCGTACGGCGAGCAGCTCGGGCAGCGGGTCGCCCGCGCCGGCCGCGGCAATCTCCAGCAGGGCTTGGGTGTTGAGCTTGACCCGGTTGCCGATCCAGTCGAAGACCCAGGCCTTGCGAGCCTCAGCCTCGAGCTCGAACGGGACCACGCGAGTGACGGCCAGGGCCGCCGAGCCGGCACCGCCGATGTTGGCGATCACACCAGGCACCAGTACGGCGCCCGCCGCGCGAGCCTTCTCCTGGGCTACCGGGGTGGAGGCGATATTGGCGCCCTCGACAACGAGTTCGGCGCGCAGCCGGTGCACGTTCTCGTCGTTCAGTGCCCGCTTCTGCGCCGCGAGGATGAGCAGATCCGCGTCGACATCAAGCCACGCGTCGGACTCGCTCGACTGGGTCACGCCGTCCGGCAACTTGCTCCGATCGATGCGACCGAACTCGTCGGTGATCGCGATCAGATCGTCGACCGGCAGCCGGTCCGCGCTGATCGTGCCGTCGATGTCGGCGACCCCGACCACGACGTGACCGCGCACCTCCAGGAACTTCGCGACCGCACGCCCGACGGCGCCAAAGCCTTGTACGACGACACGCGCCTGGCCACGCTGATTCGCCTCCAGAGCGGTCAGCGCGGCGACCCCCACGCCGTGGCCGGTGCAGTCGATCAGCGGCTCGTAGTACGTGCGCCAGTCGATCGGCATGTCCGGTGCGCCGAGCCGGTAGCGCGGGTCGTACTTGGCCTCCTCGAAGAAGATCGCCCGGTCGGCCGGGGTCACGCCCATGTCGATGCCGAGGTGGATTCCACCGTGCAGCAGGGGTTTCACGGTCCGGCCGAAGGTCTTGAACGTCGTCTCGCGGTCGCTACCGTCGGAGACGATGCCGGCCTTCGCGCCGCCGATCGGGAGCCCGGCCAGGGTGAACTTGTGCGTCATGTCGCGGGCCAGTCCGGCGACCTCTTCCTCGGTGACACCGGTGGTCATCCGGGTGCCGCCCATCGCCAGGCCGTCGTACAGGGAGTCGATCACCACCCAGCCCTGAAGGTTGCCACCGGCACCGTTCAGGTGCACGGTCAGAGCGGGCTTGTCGTGCTCAGTCATGCCATGTCCTTTAGGGTCAGAGGAAGGTTTGGGCGAAACCGCGGAGGATCTCGCGGCCGTCGTCGCGGAACTCCAGATGGGCCTGGGACCCGTAGATCCGGCCGTCGTCGGAGCGCAGGAACTCCACGGGTGCGTGCTCGGAGCGGCCGATCGACCGGAAGCCGGCCGGTGCCGCCTGCAGGTAGAGGGTGTGCCGGTGGAAGACCGTCACGGTCGGCTTCACAAAGGTGAACAGGGCTTCGCTCTTGTCCACCTCGGCCTCGTGACCGCCGACCCGCTGCTCACCCTCGGCCAGCTCCGCGCCTTGGGAGACAGCGATGATCTGCATGCCACCGCAGATCCCGAAGACCGGGACCTCGGACGTCATGACAAGGTCGATCAACGGCTTGTAGTACTCGGTGTCGTAGGCCCGGACCTTGGTGCCGCTCAGCACGATGGCCTGATGGCTGCCGTTCAGTTTCGCCGGTACCTCGGTACTCGAGACCACGTCGGTCGCCGCGCCGAAGTCCTCGAACCGCTTGCGGAGCTGGGGAAGCGACAAGGTCTTGTTGTTGACGACCAGTACGCGAGGTTGCGCCACGGTCACTGCTCCTTCGCTCTCGTGATCACGGTTCCGGTCCGGCCGGCCAACAGGTCGGACACGGGCGCGCTGCCGATGACGACCTCGGCCACGCCCTGCTCCAGGGCCTCGCCGGCGGCGCGCAACTTCTTGCGCATCCCGCCGGTGGCGCCCTTGTCGCGGAAGGCCGCGGCCGCGTCGGCGTCGATCCGGGAGACCGGCTGGTCGTCGATCAGCAGGTGCGCCACATCGGTGACCAGGACGAGGTTGGTGGCTCCGATGGCACCCGCGATGGCCGCGGCCGCGCGGTCGGCGTCGGTGTTGACCTCCTGACCGGCTTCGTTCCTGGCCAGCGGAGTGACCAGGTAGACGTGGCCGGGGCGGAGGTTCTTGAGGACCGTCGGCTCGACCTTGGTGATCGGTCCGACCAGGTTCTCCAGTTCCACCAACTGCTTGCCCTGCCACCACCAGCGCTCGCCGGGGCCGGCGTACACGAGGCCGTCGCTGCCGAGCTTTCGCTCGAGCGTGATACCGCGGTACTCGAGGCGGGTGGCGACGTCGTCGGCCATCACCGTGCTGACCGTCTTGATGTCCTCGATCACCTCGGGGGTGGTCCAACGACTCTGATTGCCGTAGCGGTCCCGCAGGATCGCGGAGGGGTCGCTGTAGCGGGAGCTGAGCTGCTTGAGTGGTTTAGACCAGCCATGCACCAGTACGACGGGGTGTTCGGCCGCGTGCACGGCCAAGTCGTTCCACCAGTCGCCGGCCAGGTCGTCGAGGCAACTGCCGCCGAGTTTGATGACGATCGGAATCGCGTTCATGCGGGCATCACCGGCTGCATGGTCAGGCCCGATTCCTCGGGCAGTTCGAACCGCAGGTTGGCGGCCTGGATCGCTTGCCCGGCCGCGCCCTTGACCAGGTTGTCGAGCGCTGCGAGAGCGACGATCCGCTGGGCCTCTTCGTCGTACAGGACCGTCACGTCGCAGTAGTTCGAGCCCAGCACGGCCTGCGGGTCCGGTACCGGGATCAGCGTTTCGTTGTGCCGGCGTACCCGGACGAACTGCTTGCCTTTGTAGAACCGGGTGTACGCCCGGTGCAGATCCCGCTGGTTGACCTCGGCGTCGGTGAAGACGTAGCTGCTCGTCATCAGCCCGCGGACGTGCGAGACGCCGTACGCCGACATCGAGAGCGAACCGATGGTTCCGGGCTTGGCGCGCTCGAAGAAGTCCCGGACCTCACCGGCATGGCGGTGGCCGGTGGGGGAGTACGGGGCGATCGCGCCGTTGCGTAGCGGGTGCAGGTCTGTCTTGCGCATCGACAGACCACCGCCGCTGGAACCGCTCTTGCCGTCGATCACGACGGTCTTGAGATCCAGGCCGAGCTCGAGCGTGAGCGGCGCCAGGGCCAGCGTGATCGAGGTGGCGTAGCAGCCCGGCAGCGAGATCAGGCTCGCTTGCGGCAGCTGATCGGCGATCAGTTCGGGGACGCCGTACACGAAGCGGTCGGCCAGTTCGGTGCTCCGGTTGACCTTCGGGTACCAGCGGTCGTGCAGTTCCGTGGTGCGGATGCGGAAGGCGCCGCTGAGGTCGATGATCGTCGGTCCCTTGTCGGCCAGCAGCTTGGTCAGCTCGGCGCTGACCGGTGCGGGAGTGGCCAGGAACAGGACGTCGACCTTGTCGGCGATGTCCTCGGTGACTGGCTGGACCGTCAGGCCCAGGTCCATCCGCAGCCCGGGGTGCAGCTCGGCCGGGCGGCGGCCGATGGCGGACGAGCCGCCGAGGAACGTGAGCTCCAGCTCGGGATGCTGGACGATCAGTCGGATCAGGTCGCCGCCGGCCAGCCCGGAGGCGCCGACGATTCCGGCCCGGATCATCCGAGCACCTCCTCGAGATAGTTGCCGATGGCCACAGCCACGTTGACGCCGGTCGCGGTGGCCACACCCCGGAAGCCCGGTGCGTGGTTGACCTCGTTGACGACATAGCCCTTCGGCGTACGGAACAGGTCGACGCCGTAGATGCCAGGACCCAGGACGTCGAGCACCCCGCTGACGATCTTGGCGACGTACGGGTCGTCGGACGCGGCGTGACTGGTGTTGCCGAGCGCCGCGTTGTTACGCCAGTCCTCGCCGCCGGTACTGAACTCGGCGACGCCGACCAATTCGGTCCCGACGACCAGGCAGCGCACCGAGGCGCCGCCGGCCAGGAACGGCTCGACCAGGCAGGCCTGCTCGAACGCGTGGCCGAGGTCCTCGACGTAGTCGTAGACGGACTGCGCGAGGTCGGAGTCGCGGATCAGCGTGACTCGCTTGCCCATCCCGCCGTACACGGGCTTGAGGACGACCGGGAGGGCGAACTCCGTGAGCGCCTTGGTGAAGTCGGAGCGCGAGAACACCATCCGGAAGTCGGGGACCGGGACGCCTGCTGCTCTCAGGGCGGTCCTGAGGACAGCTTTGTTCTCACACAGGTTGATGGCGTGGGCGGAGTTGATCACCCGGGCGCCGGCCTCCTCGGCCAGGGTGGCGATCAGGCCACCCCGGGTGTAGCTCCGGCTGCGCAGCAGTACGGCGTCGAAGCCGGCCAGCGCCGAGGCGTCCGGATTGCCCAGGCACAGCGACTCGTCGTTGATCCACTCGACGGTCAGGCCCAGCGCGGGCCCGGCCTGGATCAGCTGCCGCTCCTCCCAGGCGATCCGGTCCGCGACGATCGCGATGGATCTCGTGGGCATCTCACTGTCCCCAGTCGCGCAACTGCACCTCGACCATCGAGAGGCTCAGCTGGCCGTCCTCGATGCCCTCGACGCGCAGGGTCAGCATGCACTCGGGGCAGGAGAAGGTCTCTCCGGTCACGAGGGCGGGAACGGTCAGGTCGGTCTCACACTCGGGGCAGACGCCGGAAAGGGTGGCGGTGGACATCAGTGAACTCCAATTGACGAGTAGGGAGATTTCAGGCGTACTGGAAATCGACGGCGGCCTTGCGGATGCCGTCCCGGTCGAGCAGGTTCCGGCCGGTCTCTTCCTGGCGGCTGATCAGCCACGGGGTGAATTCGTCGACATCGACCGGAATGCCGGAATCGTTGAGGGCCCATTTGACCAGGGCCGGAGTTAACCGAGTGCGCACCAGAAGTTCACGAGAATTTCCGACCAGTTCCGCCGGAAGGGTTTCGTAGGCCTCCGGGTTGGTGAGCTGGCCCGGCAATTCGTACGCGAACGCGTTCGGCGACGTCGGGCCGGACTGGAACGCCGTACCGAGGCCGGCGCCGCGCAGCGCGACCCGGGACAGCTCGGTCAGGTGTGACAGGTCGAAGCGGTGGTCGCCGTGCACGATCCGCAGCGCCATCAGCAGCTCGGCCAGGGGTGCGTTGCCGCCCCGCTCGCCGATGCCGCCGACCGTCGCGGAGATCCACTTGGCGCCGGCGCGGATCGCGGCGAGCGAGTTCGCCACGGCCATCCCGAGCATGTTGTGCGAGTGGATCTCGATCTCGGAACCGTCGATCTCGGTGAGGCTCGCGATCTGGTCCTGCATCTGCCACGGCGTCAGATAGGCGACGGTCTCGGCCACCCGGAAGCGGTCGGCGCCGACGCCGAAACCTGCTGTCACATAGGGAACCAGCCGCTCCTTCGGCGTCCGGGCGCCGTCCTCGCCGCTGAAGGTGACGTGGAAACCACGGTCCTTGGCCTGCGTGATCGCGGACTTGGCCAGCGCCTCGAGGAAGCGCGGGCTCGCCGATCCGAGCTTGAGCTTGGCGTGCTGCTCCGAGGTCGGAATCGAGTACATGATGTGGTGGACGCCGAGCCGCTGGGCCTCGTCCAGCGCGGTCGCGACCTGCTGGCGGTCCCGGACCACGACGAGCGACATGCTGCGCTCCGGGCCGATCGCCTCGTGGGTGGCCTCGATCAGGTTTGCGTCCTTGCTGTTCGGGCCCGAGATCATCCCGACCTCGACGAGCTCGATCCCGGTCTTCACCAGCAGATCGGCGATCACCGCCGCGTCCTGCGGGCCGAACTCGACGCCGGCCATGTGCGCCGAGTCCCGCAAGGTGGCGTCGGACAATCGGGGCCGGATTTCCTGCCCGTCGGTGCTTACCGCTTCGTCCATTGCTTGTGTGCTCCCTGTGGCTGGTGGTGGGCTTCGTGAGCTGTTCACCACCTTGGTCGGGCGGGCCGAGGCGGGGCAAGGAGGTCTGTGTCAAGGATTGTGGAGCCTTGTGAGCCAGCGCGAGGATGCGTGTCGAAATCTGCTGAGCGGTGGTTTTCTGTGATGAATCCGGAGCTTGCTGGAAATCGCGATTAAGTTCGTTCGAAACCATCCCGAGTTCCAGATGAGGGAAAGGGATTACGCATGTTTCCGACATTCCCCGGTTCCGGCGCCGACGATGCGGGCGCGGTGATCGAGCAGGTCCGGCAGCTGGCCGGACATCTCGCTCGGCCGACCGTCGCCAGTCGTGATCGGCACCGCGAGTGGGACGAGACGCTGTTCAAGGCGCTGACGGTTCCGGGCACCTTCGGTGGCGGGCTGACCGCCGTACAGACGGGTGCGTTGCTGACGGCGCTGGGGGAGGGCTCGCAGGATCCTGGGCTCGCGCTGGCTGTGGCGACGCATGCGGTGCTGGTGACGGTGCCGCTGCGGACCTTCGGTACGGACGCTCAGCGGGAGCGGTATCTGCCGCCGATCGCCGCTGGTGAGTGGCTGGGTGGCTTGTCGCTGTTGCAGACCACTGGTGGTCCGGTGACTGTGACGGCTCGGGCCGCCGGTCCGGACTGGGTCCTCTCCGGGACGCTCGACTTGGTTGCCCTGGGCCCCAAAGCACATCACTTCCTGGTGATCGCCGAGCACAGCACCGGCTCGCGGACCGCATTCCTGATCGATGCGGACACACCCGGACTGGAGGTTTCGGACACCGCGCCGGTGGCGCTCCGCACCTGTCCGTGGGGCCGACTCGTCCTCGACGATTGCGTTGTGCCTGCCGAGGCAGTCCTCGGTTCGGTCGGCAGTGCTGCCACGGAGGTTGAGCCACTCCTCGCCACGCTCGACTGGATCTTTGTCAGCGCCGCGTGGCTCGGCATCCTGCGCGCCCTGGCGACCGGCTCGCTCGCTGCTGCCCGCACGCGGGAGCTCAACGGCGCGAAGCTGCTCGACTCCCAGTCCGCTCGCTTCACGCTCGCGGACCTGAATATTCAGAACGAGCTCGTTGCGGGGCTACTCACCCAGGTCGCCGCCGAGCTCGACGAGTCCACGCCGACCGTCTATCAGGATGCCGCGTCCGCTCGCCTGTTCGCGGTGGGCGCCGTACGGGCTGTCACTGAGGCTGCCGCTGAGCTCGCGGGCCCCTTGAGTGATGACCTGGTCGAGCGTGCGTATCGCGATGCTCGCTTCTTTGTCTCGTCCGGTGGCGGCTCCGAGGTGCTGCGCCCGGTGATCGCCGCGTCGATTCTCGAGGACCGCTCATGACCACCACGTACGACGGGATCGCCGGCCGGGCCGCTCAGGTCGACGCCACCGGAACCATCCCGACCGAGAACTGGCAGGAACTCGTTGCCGGCGGCTACTTCGGCGTCTTCCATCCGCCGCACCTGGGCGGTACCGGAGGTACCGCGGCCGAGCAGGTCGCCGCCATGGAAGCGCTGGCCCGGGCCTGCTCCGGCACGTATTGGACTGCCACTGTCTCGGCGCTGTTGTGCGGCAATCTGCTGCGCACCTACGGCAATGAGAAGCACCACGACCTGGTTCGTTCGCTGGTGACCGGCGAGCGCCTAGCCGCCTTCGCGATCGTCGAGACCGCGGCTGGGAGCGACGCGTCCACCTATCAGACCCTGGTACGTCGTACTGGCGATGGTTATGTGATCAGCGGCGAGAAGTCCCGGATCACCAACGCTCCTCGCGCCGACATCGCCGTCACACTCGCCCGCCGCGAACGCGTGGACGGCGACGACGGTCCTGAGTGGTGCCTGGCTTTCGTCGAACTCGACCAGCCCGGCGTCCGTCGCTACGACATCCCGCACATGGGTCTGCGCGGCATGCCCTGGGGCGGCATCGTCTACACCGACGCCCACGTCGAGCCGGACAACGTCATCCCGGTCCCGTTCACGGAGTTGGCCGAAGGCATGACCTGGGGCTGGCTCCTGGTCTCCATCGCCGCCATCGCCACCGCCGAGTCCGCGTTGGCCGCCTCTGTCCGGCACGCCAAACAACGCGTCTCCTTCGGCCGCCCGCTAGCCCACATGGAAGGCGTCCAAGCCCAGCTCGCCGACTCCCGCGCCCAACTCGACGCCGCCCGCGTCCTCGCCATCCGAGCCGCCACCGAACGCGTCGCCGGCCACTCCGCCAAAGAGCTGATCGGCATGCTCAAGGTCTACGCCACCGAACTCGCCGTCGAGATCACCCAGCGCGCCGTCCAGATCCACGGCGCCCTGGGCGTCACCCAAGGCCACGAAGTCGAACGCCACTACCGAGACGCCCAGATGAACGTCGTCGGCGCCTTCGCCACCAACCGCCTCCGCGAACAACTCACCGAAAACCTCACCCAAACCCCCGCCACCTACCGCCCCTCCACCTGGTCCACCCCGATCAACCCGCCTCCCAGTTGGTGGATCCCCACCACCGGCTACTAGCCGCCCCACACCAGACCGGCCGGGGCCCCGCCCCGCCCCGGCCGGTCTTACAACTACGTCCGGTCCTTCGTCCCCGGGCGATACTCCGAGCAGAGGCAGCCGACTCCGCGGTCGATCCACTCCGGCAGCCGCCAGTCCGGATGCCGCTCGACCATCAGCGCCCGAACCTCCTCGGCGATGGTCTCCACCGGCAGTGCCGAGTCCCGCCGTACCCAGGTCTCGTCGCGGAGTTCGGTCAGGTAGTCGCGGACCTCAGCCAGCAGTCGCGCGTCTCCAACCCCACCATGACCCGGTACGACGATCGCCGGGCTGGCGGCCACCAACTGCTCCATGACCTTGATCCAGCGCACCCCGGAAACATCGGTGTCGTGTGGCGGGAACCACGGGAAGATCGCGAACTGCCCAGCCTCCACAAGATCCCCGGTGAACATGGCCGAAGCATCCGGAACGGTGACGACCTGGTCCCCGCGACTGTGCGCCCGCCCGGTCGGCCGCAGCTCGACCACGCGTCCACCAAGGTCGAGCGAGTAGCTGTCGTCGTACACGACATCAGGCGTCGGTAGCTCCACGCCGTCCAGTTCCCGCGCGACCGGCGTACCGAGCTGGCGGAACATCCCGAGGTAGCCAGCTCCCTTCTCGGCGAGGTCGGCGGCCTGGGCCGAGTTCACCATGTACGTCGCCTCACCCACGAAGGCTTGTGCGCCGAAAGCGTGCTCGGGGTGGAAGTGCGTCGTCGTCAGGTACAACCGGCGACCCGCGGCGTACTCGGTCGCGAACTCCAGCACCTTCGAAGCGTTGCGTGGGCCGAGCCCGGTGTCGACCACGAGCACCGCTTGCGTGCCGCCGATGATGCCGACGTTCGGGACGAGCTCGACGTCCTGGTTGGCGATCACGACGAGGTCCCGCGCGACCTCCTGGACGGCGGTGGTGTCGACGATCGGGTCGGGGAAGGGGTAGTCAGCCATGTCACGATCGTCGAGCGAGCAGCCGGAGACCGTCCAAGACTTCTTCCGCATCGCCGATACCCGCTGGGTATCATCCCAGGTCATGGACCTGCGACTGCTGCGCTACTTCGTTGCGGTCGCGGAAGAGCTTCACTTCGGGCGCGCCGCGATCCGGCTGCACATCAGCCAGCCGCCGCTGAGTCGAGCGATTCGCCAACTCGAGGCCGACCTCGGTACGACGCTCCTGAACCGCTCCGCCGCCGGAGTCTCGCTCACCCCGGCCGGCGTCACGCTGCTCACCGAGGCCCGCAACCTCCTCGAGCAGTCCGAACAGGTCCGAGCCCGCATCATCGCGTCCGCGAGTCTCACCGTCGGAATCCTTGCCGACAGCACCGATCCGGGCATCGCCCGGCTCGCCGACAGCTACCGCCGGCTGCACCCCAGTGTCGCCATCACCATCCGCGAGGCCGACCTCACCGATCCCACCTGCGGTCTCCGATCAGGCCTGGTCGACATCGCCATCACCCGTGCTCCCTTCGACCCGACCGGCCTGCACTTGCACGAACTCCGCGCCGACTCGCTCGGCGCCGTACTCCGCGCTGACGACCCGTTGGCGACGAAGGACCACCTGTCGCTCGCCGACCTGTCCGACCGCGCGTGGTTCCAGTTCCCACCTGGCACCGACGAGCGCTGGCAGTCCTTCTGGAACGGCGGCGAATCCCGCGAGGGACCGATCGTCCGAGCCGTCCAGGAATGCATCCAAGCCGTCCTCTGGAACGGCACCATCGGCCTCGCCCCGCTCGGCCACCACCTCTCCGACGAGCTCGTCGTCGTACCGGTCATCGACCTTCCGCCCAGCAAGGTCGTCGCCGCCTGGTCCGCCACCGACCCGAACCCGCTGATCCCCACCTTCGTCGAACTCGCGACAACGGCGTACGCGACCTAGGACAGCACCGTGGCGATCAGCGCGGTCCCCGGAGCGGTGCGACCGCCGGGCCCGGGCGTGGCGGTGACGTGTTCGGTGTCGAGCGGCTCACCGCATTCGGAGCAGGCGACAGTCGGCGTCGTGCGGTGGCCGCACGTCGAGTGCGTGAACTGGATGGGCGGGCCGCCGGCCGGAGTCACCCACCGGTCGCCCCAGGCGGTCAGCGCCATCAGGATCGGCAGCAGTTCACGGCCTGCCTCGGTCAGCCCGTAGCGGTGCCGCACCGGATTCTCCTGGTACGGCGTTCGCGTGATCAACCCGCCGTCGACCATCGTCTGCAGCCGGCTGGTGAGCAGGTTCCGCGAGATGCCCAGATCGGTGACGAGTTGCTCGAACCGGTCCAGCCCCAGGTAGAGATCGCGCAGGATCAGCGGCGACCACCAGTCACCCATCACCTCCAGCGACTGTGCGAGGGAGCAGTGGAACTCGGCGAACGACGTGTTGCGCATGAGCTGCATCCTAGTCAGTTGCGTTATTGAACGCACTGTCCCTAGGTTGGTGGGACACCGACTCGAGGGAGCGATCGATGTACCACCGGTTCGTAGCAGCTCAGGTCCGCAAGGCGTTCGCCGAGATCACCGCCGGCAACTGGGAGGCGATGGTCCAGGGCATGGCCCCGACCTTCACCTATCGCTTCTACGGCGATCACGCGCTGTCGGGTGAGCGTCACACCCACGAGGCGTTGCGCCGGTGGTGGGAACGAGCCTTCCGGCTGCTTCCCGAGACTCGCTTCACCGTCGACGAGATCCTCGTCGCCGGCTGGCCCTGGAACACCCGCGTGGCCACCGCGGTCACGGTCGATGTCGGTCTGGTCGACGGCACGCGGTACCACAACGTGGTCAACCAGTTCATCCGGATGCGCTGGGGCAAGATCACGGAGGTCCGGACCCTGGAGGACACCGCGGTGCTCCAGGCGGCACTGGATCGCCTGGCCGCAGCCGGCTACGCCGAGGCGCATGCCGCCCCGATCACGGATCTTGTCCCGGCTGGGCGGACCTGAGCCACTCACTAACCCTGCTGTGAGCGCGTCGGACGGCGGGTGCCGAGCGTGAACCGCATCGGCTGCGCGAGGTTGGTGAGTGGGGGCGGTCCGCCTATCCGTGCAGGCCCCGGCTCCGAAGCACCCTCATGGCGACGAGAGCAGTACGGCGGTTCGCGGGCGTGGTCGGCGGGGTTGTGGCGGCGGCCGCGGCGCTGGCGATCGGGTATCTGGTAGCGGCCGTGACGGGTGGCCCGTGGCCGGTGGATGCGGTCGGCGTGCAGGTGATCGACCTATCGCCCGGGCCCGTGAAGGACTGGGCAGTTCGCGAGCTCGGTACGGCGGATCGGCCGCTGCTGCGGGTGGGGATCTGCGCGGTGCTGGTCGTGGTTGCCGGCCTCGCGGGGCTGATCGCCAGTCGGGGTCGAGGCCGGATCGCGGTGGGGATCGCGACAGGGCTGGGCGTGGTGGGGTTGGCGTTCGCGATCTTCGCCCGGTCGGCGGCGTCCGGGGTCGTGGACCGTGTGCTGCCGTCTGTGGTGACGCTGGTGGTTGCTGTTGTCGGGATGTTCTTGGTCGCTCGGATCTTCCAGCCTGTCAAGCAACAACCTGCACCTGAGAAGGAACAGCCGGCTGGGTTCGATCGGCGTCGCTTCCTGGTGACCGTGTCGGCGCTGGCCGTGGCCGGTGCGGCCGGATGGACAGCGACGAAGGTGTTGCCGGTCCGTGCCGGCGAGGCGTTGCGGGACAAGTTCCGGGTACCGCGACCGGCCGAGCCGGCTCCCGCCGTACCGGTTGGGGCGCAGGTCGACGTACCTGGTGTGTCCAGCTTTGTGACGCCGAATCCGAAGTTCTACCGCGTCGACACCCTGCTCGAAGTCCCGCGGATCAATCCCGACGAGTGGGAGCTGCGGATCCACGGCATGGTCGACAAGGAGCTGCGCCTTTCCCTTGCTGACCTGGTGGATCGCCGCCTGATCGAGCGCGACATCACCTTGACCTGCGTGTCCAACGAGGTCGGCGGCCCGTACGTCGGCAATGCCCGCTGGATCGGCGTACCGGTCGCGGACCTGTTGGCCGAGGCCGGTGTCCGTGCCGGAGCGGACGCGGTGAAGTCGACCAGCGTGGACGGCCTCACGATCGGTACGCCGTTGGCCGCGCTGACCGACGGCCGCGACGCCATCCTCGCCGTGGCGATGAACGGCGAACCGTTGCCGTTCGAGCACGGCTTCCCGGTGCGCATGGTCGTGCCGGGACTGTACGGGTATGTCTCGGCGACCAAGTGGATCGTCGACTTCGAGGTGACGCGATTCCAGGCCTTCAGCGCCTACTGGACCGCCCGCGGCTGGTCGGTGGAAGCGCCGATCAAGACTTCCTCGCGGATCGACGTACCGAGGGGACTGGCCACGATCAAAGCCGGGCCTGCGGTCGCGGCCGGGGTCGCGTGGGCGCAGGGGCGCGGTATCCAGAAGGTCGAGGTTCGCGTCGACGACGGCGAGTGGCAGCCGGCCAAACTCGCCGCCGAGGACAGCATCGACACCTGGCGCCAATGGACCTTCCGCTGGGACGCAACCCCGGGCATGCATCGCCTCACTGTCCGGGCCACCAACGGCGCCGGTGAAGTGCAGACCGCGGACCAAGCAGCGCCGCGCCCGAACGGCTCCTCCGGACTGCACGACGTCGTCTTCACCGCCGAATAGATCAGCCGGCGGCGCGCAGTTCGGCGATGGTCGCGATGACGTGATCCACTTCGTCATCGGTGTTGTAGTAGTGCGGTGACAATCGCAAGCACCAGTTGACGTTCTTGTCGCCGAAGTCGAACTGGGCGAACCGCCGGAAGCTCAACGCCGAATTGATGCTGCGGGCATCCAATGCCGACTTGAACGCCTCCGGCTGCCAGTCGTCGACCGCGATCGTGACGAGTGCACCCAACTGCGCGCCGCGGTCGAGTGCCCGGATGCCCGGGAGCTGGTCGAGGCCGTCCCGCAGCCGGGCGGCCAACGCGGGAGTCCGCTGTGAGATCGCCTCGATGCCGACCTCACGGGCATACCGTACGGCGGCCGCGCAGCCGATGACCGTCGCGTACGGGAACTCCCACTCCTCGAACCGGGACGCCGTCCGGCTCGGCGTGTAAGCGCCCGGTGCGGTCCAGTTGGCGCCGTGCATGTCGATGAACAGCGGCTCGTTGCCTGCAGCAAGGACTCGGTCGGAGACGTACAGGAATCCGGAGCCACGTGGGCCGCGCAGGAATTTGCGGCAGGTCGCGGTCAGGAAGTCGCAACCGATCTCCGTCACGTCGAGCGGGTACTGGCCGATCGACTGGCAGGCGTCGACCAGGTACAGCAGACCCAGATCGCGGCAGTGGCGGCCGATCTCGGCGACCGGCTGGACCAGCCCGGAGTTGGTCGGGATGTGAGTGGCCGCGACCAGTCGGGGCCGGTGTTCCTTCATCAGCACCGCCATCGCCGCGACGTCGACGCCGCCCGTCGGCAGGTCGGGCGCATGCACGATCTCGACGCCGAATCGCTTGCGCAGCGACAGGAACGCGATCTGGTTGGAGATGAAGTCGTTCCGCGTGGTCAGGATGACATCACCGGCCTCGAAGGCGATCGACGAGAGTGCGGTCGCGTAGGCATGGGTCGCACTGCCGGCGAAGGCAAGGTTCTCAGGGCGGCAGCCGATCAGCGCGGCGAGCTCGGTGTAGAAGCCGCGGACCTGGTCGGCGCGGGCGGCCGCCGCCTCGTATCCACCGATGGTGGCCTCAAGCTGCAGGTGCTCGATCATCGGCGTCAGCACCTGGGTCGCGAGCAGTCCGCAGCCGGCGTTGTTGAAGTGGACGACGTGTTCGCAGCCTGGGGTGTCGGCCCGGAGGGCGGGAAGCGATTCTTCCCAGGATGCAGAAGCGCTACTATGGTTCCTCATGAACGACAGTAGCACTTCCGAGGGGCTGCTGACCGTGCTCCGCGGTCTCGTCCGCGAACTGTCGCCGGGGGACCGGTTGCCGAGCAGTCGCGAGCTGATCGACCGGCATCGCGTCGGACCAGGGACGGTCTCCCGCGCGATCGCGCAGCTCACGGCGGAGGGGGTCGTCGTCACGAGGCCCGGCAGCGGCACGTACGTCGCGCCGCGGGCGCGCCGTACTGATGCAGTGATCGACACGGGCTGGCAGACGGTCGCGCTGGCGGACCGCAGTGTCGACGCGCAGTCGTTAGCCGACTCCGCTGCGCCGGATGGGGCGATCCGGTTGGACGGTGGGTATCTCCATCGCAGCTTGCAACCGACGCGGGCACTGACCGCTGCGCTGGCCCGCGCTGCTCGGCGACCTGATGCGTGGGATCGTGCACCTGCGGTCGGTCTGAGTTCGCTCCGGACGGTCTTCGCCACGTTGGCCGACGCTGATGTCCGGGCGGACGACGTACTGATCACCGCGGGCGGGCAGAGCGGACTGTCGATCGCCTTCCGCGCGATTGCTGCGCCGGGGAGTCCGGTGCTGGTCGAGTCGCCGAGTTATCCGGGTGCGTTGGCGGCTGCGCGGGCGGCTGGGTTGAGTCCGGTGCCCGTGCCGATCGACGAGTACGGCGTTCGGCCCGACCTGCTCGCGGAGGCGTTCGCTCGGTCGGGATCACGGGTGTTCTACTGCCAACCGACGTACCAGAATCCGACCGGGACCGTGCTGAGCGACGAGCGGCGGCAGCAAGTGCTCGCGGTCGCCAGGGCGGCCGGGGCGTTTGTGATCGAGGACGACTTCGCGCGCTTCCTGCATCACGGCGGGGTGGTGCCGAGGCCGTTGCTGAGCGCGGATCGGGACGGGACGGTCGTCTATCTCACTTCGCTGACCAAGCCTGCCGCGCCGAGCCTGCGGATCGGTGCGTTGATCGCGCGTGGGCCGGTGCTCGAGAGGCTGCGAGCGATTCGGCAGGTCGACGACTTCTTCGTCGCGCGGCCGCTGCAGGAAGCGGCGTTGGAATTGCTCAGTTCGCCGAGCTGGGACAGGCATCTGCGCGGTCTCGCGGTCGCACTACGCGAGCGGTGTGGTGCGCTGGTGAATGCGCTCCCTGCCGGTTGGGAGGTGGAGCAGGTGCCGGCCGGTGGTCTGCATCTGTGGGTGCGCCTTCCGGCTGGCGCCGATGACGCGGCCGCCGCGGCCGAAGCCCGGCAGGCGGGCGTCATCGTCAGTCCAGGCGGCCGCTTCTTCGCCACCGAAAAGCCGGCCGCGTGGCTTCGCCTCAGCTTCGCCGCCACCGCGGACGTCGCAGATCTGGCCGTGGCCGCTGGGCGACTGCGCTAGCTATATCGAGACATCATGTCTCGATATCTGTTATCGTCGGTACGGCGAGGCGCGGTGCCTCGCCGAGTGGGGAGGATCTGCCATGTGCCGGGCCTGTGGCTCGAACGACCATCGGCCCGCGGCGACCCGGGCGCCACGTTTCGCCGGGCTGCGGAACCGCGACGCGCGGCCGTACCTGTTCGGCACCGGGCTGGCGATGATGGGCGACAACGTCGAACACGTCATCACGTACTGGGTGTTGTGGCGCGAGTTCCATTCACCGGCGCTGGCAGGGTTCCAGGTGATCAGTCACTGGTTGCCGTTCCTGCTGTTCTCGGTGCTGTCCGGGTCGCTGGCGGATCGGTACGACTGCCGGCGGATCATCCAGTCGGCGCAGGGCTTGTTCATGTTTGTCTCGCTGTGCTGGGGACTGCTGTTCCTGACCGATTCGCTGCAGATCTGGCATGCGTGCGTGCTGCTGGTGCTGCACGGCTGCGCCGGTGCGTTGTGGGGCCCGGCCGAGCAGATGATGTTGCACGACTTCGTCGGCCGTGATGATCTGCCGAGCGCCGTTCGTCTCAATGCGACGTTCCGGAGTCTGGGCGTTCTGTGTGGTCCGGTGGTCGGGTCGCTGCTGTTGCTTCTGCTGGGTCCGACCGGCGGCATCTTCGCCAACATCGCGATTTATTTGCCGTTGACAATCTTCTTGTTCCGCACGCGGTTCACCGGTCATCTCCGGGAAGCCGTTGCCGCCCGGCCGCGGCTCGGCCCGATCGCGGCCCTGCGTGCGGCTCGCGCCGTACCGCTCGGACCGACGGTCGGCGGCATGATCGTCCTGGCCGGCCTCGGATCCTTCTTCGTCGGCGCCTCGATCCAGACCGCGATGCCGGAGTTCGCCGAGAACCTCGGCGCCGGCTCCGCCGGTCTCACGTACGGCGCTCTCCTGTTCGCCAGCGGCTTCGGCGGCGTGGCCGGCGGCTTCGTCATCGAAGCCACCGGCTGGCTACGCCCCACCGTCCGAACCGCCGTCGTCGGCACCGTGCTCTACGGCTTCTGCATCGTCGTCTTCGCCATCACCAGCAACTACGTGCTCGCCCTGATCGTGCTGGCCGTCAGCGGCGTCGCCAACTTCGTCTCGATGTCGATCTCGCAAACCGTCGTCCAGCTCGAAGCCCCACCCGCCGACCGAGGCCGCATCATCGGCCTCTACAACACCTCGTCGGGCGGTCTCCGCATCGGCAGCGGCCTCACGGTCGGCCTCACCGGCGCCGCCATCGGCCTCAAGAACTCCCTGGCCCTCAGCGCCGCCGTACTGGCCCTCGCCGCCCTGACCACCGGCGCCTACGCCAGCCGCCCCGCGAAGTCGCGGGTCGACTGAACGCAGTGTGCCGCTACTTCGTGTGGGCGGCCAGGGCGGTGGAGTCGCTGGTGGCCTGGCGGTGGAAGCCGACGGTCCAGAGGCGGGTGCCCACTGCTTCGACGCCGCTCAGGGTGCCGATTTTCGCGGCCGGGCTGGTGGTTTCGACGAACTTGCCGTTCTGCAGCGTCAGGACGAACGGGTGCTCGGTGATGAGGTCGCCCGAGGTCGTAAACTTCTCGCCGACTGCAACAGGCTTCTTGTTGAAGAGCGCGATGTCGTAGAGCTGCGAGAAGATCTGCGGCGTCGCCACCTGCTTCCACGCCTTGCCGTCGTAGTGCAGCACCAACGGCCGCTCACCCTTCGACGTGTGCGCGACTCCGGACGCCCAGATGTCCTTCGGCCCGGCCGCGACCAGGTTCGTGGGGATCTGCGATCCATCAGCCGGTACGTCGGTCGCCAGCGTCCAGGTCTTCCCGTCGAAGTGCGCCATCCCGCCGTTCAACCCCACCCAGGCGTCAGTCGCGGAGAGCACGGTCAGCGTATTGCCGTTGATCGACTGCTCCAGACCGGCGGTCAGCGGCTGCCACGCACCTTTGGCGTACCGATAGACAACGGCGTGCTCCGACCCAGCGACGTCAGCCCAACCCGAGACCCACGGTGTTCCGTCCGGTGCGATCGTCACGTCGCTGAAGGACCCGGTCGGCACCGCCGGTCCTGGGACGACCTTCCACGCCGTACCGGTCCAGCGCATCGCCAGCGGCTTGTTCTGCGCGCGATCCTCGCCGACCGCCCACACCTCGTTGCCATTGGCAACAGCGACACTGTTGAGCGTCGCGTTCGTCCGCACCGGCTGCGGCGTCTCGACCCAGCGCGTGCCGCTCCACCGGAAGGCCAGCGGACGCGAGTCGCTGAACGAATCGATCAGATCGCTACCCACAGCCCAGGTCTCGCCGCCCTTCGAGTCGATGTCATCCAATGTCGACGGCGTGGTCTTGGTGGGCGTCACGGTCCAGGACAGCGCGGCCTGGGCGGTCAGCGACGGCGCCATCAGTACGCCGGTCAGTGCGGCAATCAGGACGGTCTTGCGAAGAATCATCGGTTCAGGTTCTTTCCGTAGTTGGCGGCCGGGAAGTTCCAGGACTGGCTGTCGGCCATGGTCACCAGCTGGTCGATGGTCAAAGGCGGTTCCGCCCGGACGGCCGTCACGCCGTGGTCGGCGCTCAGGGCGTTCGTGCTGCCCAGGTAGATCCCGCGCCGATCGGGGTACTCGACGATGACGGAGTTGATCAGCACGCCGCCGTCGTCCTTGGCCTGGTAGGACCGCAGGAACGATCCGTCACGGCGCTTGCGGCAGTGCTGGGTGGACGGCTGGTCCGCGCAGTTGGGGTCGTACTTCACCGTCTGGACACTGACTTCGAGCCACGACTTTCCGCGGCCGTCGTCGACGAAGAGTCCGGCCGCGATGAAGTCGTCGCCCCACAACTTCTCGCCGCCGGCCGGCTTCACCCCGGTCGGCAGTTGCGCCTTGAGCATCCTCAACGTCCCGGCCGGCGTAGCGGGACTCGGCTTTTGGGGCCGAGGCTTTGGGGTCGGTGTGGGTGTGCTGAAGCCGGCAACCGGCGGCGGCACGGCCCGCGAGCCGACGGTCCCCTGCAAGGCGGTCACACCGGCGACGGTCATCGCCACCGCCGCCGCGGCCGCCACGCTTCCCAGCACCCGCCGGCGCCGCCGCAGTACGACGCCGCGCCGCATCCCGCGCTCGACCAGATCGGGGTAGCGCGGTTCGAGCGTCTCGGTGGCTCGCCGCATCAGGTGCGGCAGCCGGTCGTCGGATGTGTCCACGGGGTCGTTCTCCTGATTCGTCACTGTGCGATGAAGCTGTCGTCGCCGAGGACCGCCCGCACCCGGACCAGCGCCCGAGCCGTGCGGTTCTTGATCGCCCCGGCGCTCTTGCCGAGATCGCGGGCCACCTGTTCGACACTGCGATCTTCGAAGAACCGCAGCACCAGCACCGCCCGATCCAGCGCCGGCAATCCGGCCAGCGCCTGCGACAACAAGAGCCGCAACTCGTGATCGTCATCCGATAACGACTGCTCCGGTACGACGTCCGTCGGCTGCTCGTGCCAGCTCCGCCTGCGTCGTTGCGAGATGAACGTCCGGGTCAGCACCGTTTGCGCATAAGCGGCCGGCTTCTCCATCCGCCGTACGCGTCCCCAGACGCCGAAGAGCTTCCCGAGCGTCTCCTGCACGAGATCGTCCGCGTGGAAGGAGTCCGCTGTCAGCAACCACGCGGTCCGGTACAACTGCTGCGTGTTCGCCCGCGCGAACGCCTCGAAGTCGGCCTCGGTGGAGCTCATCCCCGTCACATCCCTACCAACGCATCGAGACACCCATCGCGTCACACCTCACCGAAACTGCAGGGCGTCGAACGTGTGGTTCTGCCAGAGCAGCCGGGAGGCCTCTTCCGGGTAGACGTCGACTGTGGACGGGAAGTTGAAGACCTGAGTGAGCCGCTGAGCGTCGTACGGCGGCCAGCCGGGGTCGCCGTGGGTGGCGAAGTCGACCCATGCTTTGCGCATCTGAGTCGACAGCGCCGCTGCTTCTTGGGGATCGCCGAGCAGTGTGGCGGGCTGGCTGTTGGCGAGGTTGCCGAAGACGAGCGGGAGGTCCAAGCCGTGGCAAGCGCCGAGAGGCCCGGCCCAGGTCAGTTCGTAGAGATGGGCGCGGCCGCCGCCGGTGATTTGTGCCTCGGCAAGGTGCAGGCTCGGCATCCGGAACAGCCAGTCCCCGTTGACGATTTCGTACAGCTCCTCGTCGGTCGCCTGCGGGAACGCTTCGCGGTAGCGCTTGCTCGGGGCAAGCATCTGCAGAGCGGTCGCGGTCTGCTCGGGGGTGACCTGGCCGAGTACGCCGTCGATCAGGCTGAACAACCGATGTTCGTCGCGGGTGTGCCCGACCAGCAGGTCGATCCCGCGGGCAGCGCCATTGGCCAGCGCCTGCCAGGGAGTTGTCGGCAGAATGTCGCCGTCGACCACCGGCGCGAACGGGATCGGCCGGTGCGAGATCGGGCCCCAACGCTCCTTCATCTGGCCCGCGACGGCGTCACCGGCCAACGTCAGGAGAGCTGGTTCGACCGTTCTGAGGTCCTGTGGCGCGATTCCCAGCTCGGCGGCGCAGGCCGCGGTGATCTCAGCGGCCAGCTCAGGAGCAAAGAAGGTCCCCGGCATGCTCTGCACGATCGCCCGCCGGAACAGCCCGACCGCGCGAGGCATGGCCAGCAGCGCAGCAACCGACCCGCCACCCGCCGACTGTCCAAAGACCGTCACACGGTCCGGATCGCCACCGAAGGCCCCGATGTTCTTCCGCACCCACTGCAGCGCCGCAACCTGATCGAGCAATCCCCGATTCGCCGGCACGCCGTCGAGCTGTGCGAACCCCTCAACACCAAGCCGGTAGTTGACCGTCACGACCACGACCCCACTCGCCGCCAGCCGCGCCCCGTCGAACTCCGGCAGGCTCGCGTCGCCGGCCAGGTACCCACCGCCCGGAATCCACACCATCACCGGCAGCCCAGTCGCGTCCGGCGTCCAGACGTTGAGCGTCAGCCAGTCGTCACCGGCGTCGGTTGTTGATCCGCCCAGTAGGCCGGACTGCGGTGGCGGTGGGCCGAACGCGATCGCCGGCCGTACGCCGTCCCACGGGCGCACCGGGCGCGGTTCGGCGAACCGCCGCTCGCCGACCGGAGGTTCGGCGTACGGAATGCCACGGAAGACCGTGCAGCCCGCCTCCCTCACCCCGCGCAGGACACCGACCGTCGTACGGACTTCAGTCATCAGGTCCCCCTCTCGAGCGACGATCCCAGTGGGTCGGCTGGTCGGCAATCCATTTACGGCGTGACATGCTCCGCCTCGCCGGAGAACCTGCCCGCGGATACCGTCGGTGCTTGTGAGCTTCTCGTCGCGGGGTCCCGAGAGTGGCCCGCACGGCCCAGGCGAGTCTGCGCGGCAGCAGGCCGCCCGGCAGGAGATCGTGAGGCAGGCGGAGGCGAAGGTTGCCGCGGCGAAGCGGGCAGCGGCAGCCGCCGAGCGCGCAGCCGAGGGGCAGGCGCGGCGGGCGGCACAGTCCGCAGCGCCGAAGTCGTCGAAGTCGTCAAAGTCGTCAAAGTCCAAGAAGGGGCGTAAGGCGAGGGGCCGCCCGGCTGGTTCCCGGCGGGAACAGCCTCCGACGAACGTGTCGGCGTACAGCCAACCGAAAGCCCCCACCGGCCCACCCAGCCTGAACCGCCTGGTCGGCGACGACCAGCGCCGCATCGCCGCGCTGCAAGCCAACCAGCCCGCCGCCGCGGCCGCCGCGCTTCGCGATGTCGTCGCCGACCTCGACGCCATGCTCGTCACGACTGCCAATTACGTGCGCAAGGTCGGAACCCGCCGCTCGCGCCAGAGTTTCCAGCAGGCGATCCCGGAACTCGTCACCGTCTCCGAGCTCAGGGCGCTGCCCTTCGACGAGGTCGCGGAGATCCTCGGTCTGCCGACTCCGGTCATGGACGATCTCTTCGACCGCCTGGTCCGAAAGGGCGGCTTCGTCCGCACCGATCGCGACCTGATGCTCCGCGAGATCCGCGCACTGCGTCAGCAGCTCCAGAGAGCTTCCGTCACTCGCGATCACGGCCTCCTCGACCGGCTGATGGGTTTCGTCCTCCGGATCGCCCAAGTGATCGGCCTCGCCGCCGCGGCGGCACCCGTCGGTGCGGTCGTGGTCGGCGAGCCCGCGGTTGCGGAGGCGATCATGGCCGGGGTGACCGCGCTGGTTGCGCTGGCGTTCCAGCAAGTCGCCACCTACCTCAGCCAGCAGCGCGCACATGACAAGCACGCGGCCACCAAGGCCCACGCCGACCTCCTGGCTGAGCTCGCCAAGGCCGGTCGCCTGGCCACGCCGCCGGCGTACGAGGGTGAACCCGCGGTCCTTCGCTTCCGCCTCGAGGTCCGCTGCGCCCGCGCCCGGATCGCGTCCCTCCCGCTGGCCTGGCCGGAGAAGGCGCAGTACTGGCAGGAGTTGGACGACCTGCTGCTCGCACTCAAGCACAACGAGTACGAAACCCTGGACCTCGTCCAGCGTCGTCTCGAAATCCTCCCGCCGCCGCCCTAGCTGCGGAGGGCGGCCCAGATTGTGCGCTCGGTGCGTACAGCGAGGTCGTCGCGGCGCAGGATGCTGAGCGGGCTGGATGGGTCGAGCAGTTGGTCCAGGGCTGCGAGGTCCTCGGCCGGGAGGTCGTCGGTGACGGAGTCGCGTAGGCGGCGGAGGCCGGTGAGGGCGTAGCGGCCGACGAGTTCTGAGTTGGTCGGTTTGATGTCGACGTCGAGGGTTCGCTCGCCTTCGAGCTGGAATCCGGCAGCTGTGAGCAGCGCGCCCCAGTCGGCGCCTCGGTGCGGCATGTGCTCGGCGGTACGGCGGTCGCTCGCCTCGTGCAGGCGCCTCTCGAGATCGTCGTCCGGCAGGAACCGTGGGAAGCCGGCAAGCTCCACAACGGCGAACAGCCCGCCGGGCGCGAGGACGTCGTACACCTGCTGGAGGGTGCGAACGGGATCGGCCATGTGGTGCAGGGATGCAGAGGCCCAGACGAGGTCGGGCTTGCCGAGGTCCGGCCAGTTCGCGTCGAGGTCGGCTTCGACGACGTGGATGCGCTCGGTCAGCCCGGAGTCGACGGCCTTCTGGCGGAGCCGTTGCAGATGCTCGGACGAGGAGTCGACGGCGGTGACGTGAGCGTCGGGGAAGCGGGCGAGGAGCGCGAAGGTGCCCGTGCCGGTTCCGCAGCCGAGATCAACGATCTGCCGCGGGCTCGTTGTCAGCGGCAACCACTCGATGATCGAGGCCGTGTGCTCGGCAAGAACCTCCGCATCAAGGTCAAGAATCTCCGCCTGACCGCCCCCGCCGTGCCCATGTCCGTGCCCGTGTGCTTGATCCCGACCGTGCTCGTGTGAGTGCGCCATACCGCCACGGTATGCCGGACCTGCGTCCAACGCACGGCATCTTGCGCATTTGGCAACGAGATCGGATTTCTAGCGTCCTGCCGCGCAACGAGAACGATCAGCGGAGGTCGTCGGACAGGGCCTTGGCGGCCTGCGTCAGCAGGGGAACGGCTCGGTCGACGAGCGCCTCGGTCATCCGCGGTGCCGGGCCGGAGACTGAGATGGCGAGCGGCGTCGGAGCATCCGGGACCGCGACGGCCACGCAGCGGACACCTAGCTCCTGCTCACCTTCGTCGGTGGCGAAACCGGATCGGGCGGCCTCGTGCAGCTGGGTTGCGAACGCGTCCGGCGTACTGATCGTGTTCTCGGTGTGCTGCGGCATGCCGGTCCGACCAAGCAGCTCGCGGACCGCCGTCTCGGGGTACTGCGCGAGGATCGCCTTGCCGACCGCGGTGCAGTGCGGCAGAACGCGCCGGCCGACCTCGGTGAACATTCGCATCGAGTGCCGTGACGGAACCTGTGCCAGATACACAATCTGGTCCCCGTCGAGCATCGCCATGTTGGCGGACTCGCCGAGCTCGTCGACCAGCCGCGCCAAATGCGGCCGGGCGAAGACGCTCAGCATGGTCGACGAGCTCTCGCCGAGCCGGATCAGCTTGGGACCCAGCACGTACTGCCGGGACGGCTCTTGACGGACGTAACCGAGGTCGACCAGGGTGCGAACCAGGCGGTGGATCGTCGGCAGCGGGAGGCCGGAGGCCGTGGCCAGCTGGGACAGGCCCATCATCCCGCCGGCGTCGGCCATCGTCTCGAGCAGGCCGAACGCACGCTCGATCGACTGCACACTGCCACTGCGGGGCTTGCTGGTCTCAGTCATCGGTCACCCTTTCGTATCCGCAGAGTAGATATTAGTCTCCGCAATACGGAAAACGAAGGAGGCGAGCCGATGAGGCTGGAAGAGCTTGGTGCCGAACTGGATCGGCGGCTGGAGGCGGCTGATGCGGCCCTCGCGGCCGACTATCCCGGCGATCGCGGCGTGCGGCAGCCGGTCCACACCGTCTACATCCCGGCCGACCGGTACGACGATCGCACGGTCGCCGACTGGGGTGCACAGGCCCGTACGGCGCTCGCCGGCCACGACCTGGCCGCCGTACTGGGGGTGCCTGCTGACGTCTACGACCGGATGTCGGCCAAGCTCGAGCGCGAGCCGATCGAGGACCTCCGGATCGACTTCGAGGACGGGTACGGCGATCGGCCGGACGCGGAGGAGGATGCGGCGGCAGTCGCGGCGGCGCGGGTTGCGAGGCAGACGCCGTACTACGGGCTGCGGGTGAAGTCGCTGGAGGCGCCGACCCGGCGGCGGGCGATCCGGACGCTGGATCTCTTCGTCCGCGAGGGCGGTGTCGGCGAGGGCTTCGTCGTGACCCTGCCGAAGGTGACGTCGGTCGAGCAGGTCGAAGCGTTCAGGTATGTGCTGGAGACGCTGGAAGAGACCTATCGCCTGCCGGAGTTGAAGTTCGAGATCCAGGTTGAGACGCCGCAGGCGATCCTCGGCGCGGACGGGACCGCGTTGATCGCGCGAATGCTCAAGGCCGGCGGTTCTCGCGTCACCGGATTGCACTACGGCACCTACGACTACAGCGCTTCGCTCGGCGTCGCGGCGGCGTACCAGAGCATGGAGCATCCCGTCGCCGACCACGCCAAGGACGTGATGCAGCTGGCCACGGCCGGTACCGGCGTCTTCGTGTCGGACGGCTCGACCAATGTGCTTCCGGTCGGCGACGGGGTGCAGGCGGCGTGGCAGTTGCACTTCCGGCTGGTACGGCGTTCGCTTGCCCGCGGCATCTATCAGGGCTGGGACATGCATCCCGCTCAACTGCCGACGCGGTTCCTGGCGACGTACCTGTTCTATCGCGAGGGATTCGACCAGGCTGCGGCCAGATTGCGCGCGTACCTCGGGCACGGGGAGTCGGGCTATCTCGACGAGCCGGCGACGGCCACTGCTCTGGCTGCGTTCGTCCTGCGCGGTCTCGATTGCGGCGCGATCGACGAGGCCGAGATCGACCAACTGATCGGTGTCGACCTGGGAGAGCTCGCCAAATTGGCTCGCCGAGCTTAGCCTCGCGTCATGCGACTGGTTGCTGAGTTCACCACCGAGCCCTTCGATGTCGAGGGCTCGCCGCCCGCGCACGCGACCGAGGCGCTGCGGGCCGCCGAGGAGGCCGGGCTGGACTGCGACTTCGGTCCGTTGGGCACGCTCGTTCGCGGTGACCAGCAGGAGGTGCTGGCCGCGCTGCCCAAGGTGCTCGAGGCGGCGTTCTCCGGCGGCGCGAGCCAGGTGACTCTGCAGGTACGGCGCGATGCCTGAGCATCCACTGGTCGCCGCGATCACCCCGCTGATCGAGCGGCTGAATGCGGAGCTCGTCACGCCCGACGAGGCTCAGGGCGACGACATCCCCCTGCTGTGGAAGGGGAAACCGGTCGTCGCCGTGCGGCTGACACCCAAGCCGGTCGACGGCGTTCAAGGCCTGTTGGCCGACGTGGCCGCTGAGCTCGGCGGGCCGCTCAACGAGTTGTCGCGGACCGACAAACAGCAGGCGGTGTTGTTGCTCGAGGCTCGCGGGGCGTTCGAGTACCGGAAATCGGCCGAGATCGTGGCCGAAGCGCTCGGTGTCACCCGCTTCACCGTCTACAACTACCTGAACCGCTCTCGCTAAAATTCAACAAACTGTTGACGGTAGGCCGGGTGGGATGTCAGGCTCTCGGCATGGATCTGGTGGAGTTCAATGCGGCGCCCGTCGACCGGTTGCGGCCGGAGCTGGCGAGCTGCTGTGACGTACCACGCTGGGTCGACGGAATCCTGGCCAAGCGCCCGTACGGCGATCGCGCCGCCCTGACCGCGGTCGCGGATCAGCTGGCGCGCGAGCTCGACGACAACGAGGTCGATCGTGCTCTCCAAGCACACCCGCGGATCGGCGACCGGCCGCAGGGTGCGAGTACCGAGGCGGCCTGGTCCCGCAACGAACAATCCGGTGTCGGTGACGACCCGGCCGTCCGTACGGCGCTTGCCGAGGGCAACCGTGTCTACGAGGACCGGTTCGGGCGGGTGTTCCTGATCTGCGCGACCGGATTGTCCGCCGCGCAGATGCTGAGCAGCCTGCAGGAACGCCTCACGCACGACGACGTGTCCGAGGCGGCTGTTGTGCACCAGGAGCTGCGCAAGATCGCGTTGCTCCGGCTGGGGAAGTTGGTGACCGGATGAGCAGCCTGTCCACTCATGTGCTCGATACCGCGCTCGGGTTGCCGGCGGCCGGCGTACCGGTTCGGCTGTATCGGGACGACGTCGTACTGGCGACCGGTACGACGGACGACGACGGCCGGATCGCCGAGCTGGCGCCGACGTTGGAGCACGGCACGTACCGGCTGTGGTTCGACGTTGCCGCGTACAACGAACAAAGCTTCTTCCCGGAGGTCTCCGTGACCTTCACGGTCGCCGATGAGCGGCACTATCACGTCCCGTTGCTGCTCAGCCCGTTCGCGTTTTCCACCTACCGAGGGAGCTGACCGTCATGGCCATCCGCCTGGGAGCCAACCAGTACGGCAAAGCCGAGAGCCGCGTCGTCCGCATCTACCGCGACACGCCCCGCCATCAGATCCGCGACCTGAACGTCTCGACGGCCCTCCGCGGCAACTTCGGGGCCGCGCATACGACCGGCGATCAGAGCGACGTCCTGCCGACCGATACGCAGAAGAACACCGCCTTCGCCTTCGCCAAGGAGAAGGGCATCGGCGCGATCGAGGACTACGCGCTGACGCTCGGCGCGCACTTCCTGGACGCGTCGCCGGCCGCCGAGGGTGCCCGGATCGAGGTCGAGGAGTACGCCTGGGAGCGGATCTCGGTCGACGGCCAGGAGCACGACCACGCGTTCGTCCGCGGCGGCAGCGGCGTACGGAACACGGTCGTGAACGTCGAGGGCCGCGGCGCGGACCGTCGCGCGTACGTAGTGTCCGGAATCAGCGACCTGGTCGTGCTGAAGTCGACCGGGTCCGAGTTCCATGGGTTCTTGAAGGACAAGTACACGACGCTGCCCGAGACCAACGACCGCATCCTCGCGACCTCGCTGGTTGCCCGCTGGCGCTACGACCACACCGAGGTCGACTGGGACAAGTCGTACGACGCGATCAAGCAGCTACTGCTCGCACAGTTCGCGACGATCCACAGTCTCGCCTTGCAGCAAAGCCTTTACGGCATGGGCGAAGCGGTGCTGAACGAGCACCCGGAGGTTGCCGAGATCAAGTTCTCGGCGCCGAACAAGCACCACTTCCTGGTCGACCTGAGCCCGTTCGAGGTCGAGAACCCCGGCGAGGTCTTCATCGCCGCCGAGCGGCCGTACGGGCTGATCGAGGCGACCGTGGTCCGAGATGAAGCAAGCGACGCCGGGAGCGCCTGGCACGCCGTACCGGGCTTCTGCTGATGCTGGTGATCGAGGGCGCCTACGTGGCGACCCTCGATCCGGCCCGGCGTGAGTTCGTCGGGCATGTGGTTGTCGAGGGCAATCGCATCGTTGCTGTCGGCCCTGGATCGGCGCCGGCGCTTGAGGGTGCTCGGGTGGTCGATGGGTCGGGGTGTCTTGTGACGCCGGGATTCGTCAACACGCATCAGCATCTATATCAATGGGTGACGCGTGGTCTTGCTGTTGACGACACGTTGTTCGGCTGGTTGACCACGCTGTATCCGGTGTGGGCGCGCATCGATGAGGAGTCCGTGTACGTCGCCGCCCAGGGCGCACTGGCGCAGTTGGCGCTGACCGGGTGCACGACTGTCTCCGATCACCACTACGTGTTTCCGCGTGGCGGTGGTGACCTGCTGGCGGCGGAGATCACTGCTGCGGCTGAGGTGGGGCTGCGGTTCCACCCCGCGCGTGGGTCGATGGACCGTGGTCAGAAGGACGGCGGATTGCCGCCCGACTCGGTCGTCGAGGACCGCGACGAGATCCTCGCCGCGACGTCGGCTGCGATCGACCGTTGGCATGATCCGGCACCCGACTCGATGCTGCGGATCGCGGTTGCGCCGTGTTCGCCGTTCAGCGTCACCGGCGAGCTGATGCGGGAGTCCGCCGTACTGGCTCGCCGGAAGGGCGTCCGCCTGCATACCCACCTCGCCGAGACCACGGATGAGACGGCGTGGTGCCAGGAGACGCACGGCTGCACACCCCTCGAGTACGCCGCCAGCCTCGGCTGGACCGGACCTGATGTGTGGTTCGCACACGGCATCCACTTCGACGACACCGAGATCAAACAACTAGGCGCAACCCGCACCGGCGTAGCCCACTGCCCGAGTTCCAACGCCCGCCTCGGCGCCGGCATCGCCCGTACGGCGGACCTCCGCGCCGCTGGCGTCCCCGTAGGCCTAGGCGTAGACGGTGCCGCCAGCAACGAAGCCGGCAGCTTGGTGGAAGAACTCCGCCACGCCCTGTTGCTGGCCCGAGCCAGCAACGGCCCGCAGTCGTTGACCGTCCGCGACACCCTGGAAATGGCCACACTAGGCGGTGCCCACCTCCTCGGCCGGTCCGAAGACCTAGGCTCGCTGGAACCCGGCAAGTTAGCCGACCTAGCCCTCTGGAACCTCAACACCTTCCCCCACGCCGGCATCCCGGATCCCATCGCCGCCCTGGTCCTCAGCACCCCGCCGCCCCTGGCTCTCCTCCTCGTCAACGGCAACCCCGTCGTACAAGACAACACCCTCACCACCGTCGACCCCGAGCTGCTAGCCACCCAGGTAGGCGCCAAGCAACAAGCTCTAACCCAAGAACTGTCCTGAACCGGACCGCCCCCACTCAGCAACTTGTGCTGGGTGGGGGCGGTCACGCTTAGGAGGTTGGGTTGCAGGGGCGATTTGGTGGGTTGGTGAGTGGGGGCGGTCCGGGGTTACGGGGTGAGCAGCGCGCCGTTGATCCACACCGCCTGGACGTCGCCGGGGGTGCCTAGCGTGAAGATCCGGGCCAACGCTTCTTCGGTGTCTTCGGCGTGGGTGATGCTGACGGCCAGGGGAGAATCCGCGGCGGGGCGGATGAGTTGGGCGTCGAAGGCTTGGCCGGGGGAGAGGTGGCCTACCTCGGGGAGGTTGAGGGCTTCGGCGCCGGCGGTGGTGGCCAGGTAGAGGAGGTGGGCTGCGGTGAGGGGGCGGCCCTGGTCGGCGAGGAGTTGCTGGCAGAAGTAGGCCTGGAGGCCTTCTTTGAGGAGGGAGAAGCCGGTGCCGGCGCCGACGTCGGAGCCTAGGGCTACGCGGACGCCGTGCTGGAGGTGGCGGTGCAGGGGGAAGAGGCCGCTTCCGAGTGCTGCGTTGCTGGTGGGGCAGTGGGCGACCGTGGCGCCGCTGACCCCCAGGAGCTTGAGCTCGACGTCCGTGGGGTGAACATTGTGCGCGAGCACGGTACGGCGGTCGACCAGACTATGACGGTCGTACGTCGTGACGTAGTCGGCGCCACCGAAGAGGTCGGCGACAGTGGCGATCTCGGCCTCGTTCTCGTTCACATGGGATGTGAAGAGCGCGCCAGGAATCGCCTCCATCAGCTCACGGCAAGTGGCCAGCAGCTCGTCGGTGCACGACAACGAGAACCGCGGCGTGACGGCGTACCGGTTGCGACCGGTGCCGTGCCAGCGATTCGCGAGCGCGAGGGATTCGGCGTACGCGCGGACCGGTGTGGTGAGCAGGTCGGGCCGCAGCAACCGGTCGCTCAAGACCAACCCGCTGGTGATCCGCAGCCCGACCTCGGACGCGGCGCCGAACAGCGCGTCCATGGCGTCGGAGTAGTGCGCGCCGAAGACCAATGCGGACGTCGTACCGGCCGCGGCCAGTCCACGCACGAACTCGCGCGCCACCCCAGCGGCGTACACCGCGTCGGCCATCCGGGCTTCCTCGGGCAGCGCGTACTTGTCCAACCACTCGAGCAGCGGCAAGCCGAGCCCACCCACGGCGCGGATCTGCGGGAAGTGCACGTGCGAGTCGACGAACCCAGGCAGTACGACGCCACCCGTCAGATCGACCACCGGCTCGGCCGGGTGGGCCCGCCGAATGTCCAGGAACGGGCCGCGGGCAACGATCACCCCATCGTCCACTAACAACCCCGCGTCGGTGTCGACGCGGAGCGCACCACCGGTGAACGGGTTCTCCGGGGTGTCGATGAAAGTGCCACGGAAGATCGTCATGCCTTCGCCTCACGATGAGCCGGCGCAGGGCGACGCTCGGCGGTGAACAGTTCGAGCAGCCACGCGGAGACGCTGACTGCGATAACGGCCGGCTCTTTGCCGGTAATGCCGGGGACTCCGATCGGAGTCGTGATGCGCGCGATCGCCTCGGGGGAGTTGCCGTCCTCGGCGAGCTTGCGCTGGAAGCGGACCCACTTGGCGCGCGACCCGATCAGGCCGATCGTGGCCAGGTGGTCGTTACGGATCGCGGCGTCACACAGTGCCGCGTCCTCAGCGTGGTCGTGCGTCATGATCACCGCGTGCGTACCCGCAGGCAGCTCGCCGACGACCAACTCGGGCAGCACAGGCACGTTGTGAACGTGCACCGAGGCGATCGCATCATCCAGTACGGCGAGCCGCGACGCGGTCAGCTGCTCCGGCCGCGAGTCGATCAGATGCAGCTCCAGGTCCTGCCGCGCCAGAATCCGCGCCAGCTCAAGCCCCACATGACCAATCCCGAAGATCGCCACGGACGGCACCACCGGCAGCGGCTCGAGCAACATCGTCACCTCACCCCCACAACACTGCACCCCATGCTGGTACGGCGCCTTGTCGGACAAAGCCGAGGTGAGCTCCTCAGGCGCGACAGCCCCCGATGTGATCATCGCCCGCGCCCGCTCGATCGCCAGCGCCTCCAAGTTGCCGCCGCCAATAGTTGCCCACACGTTGTCCAGGGCAACGACCATCTTCGCGCCGGCCGCCCGCGGCGCATGACCGCGCACCGAAGTCACTGTGACCAGCACCCCGGCACGTCGCGCAGTCCGCAGACTCTGGATCGCCTTTACCCACTCCACGACACACCTCCGCGCGCCCGTTCCAGCGCCCAGTACACGGCCTCCGGCGTAGCCGGTGACGGCAGATCGACGCTGGTACCAGCTGGCCCAAAGGCGGCCGCCGCATGCCGCAACGCCTCGCGGACCGAGAACGCGAGCATCAGCGGCGGTTCGCCGACGGCCTTGGAGCCGTAGACAGCGCCGTCCTCATGCGCCTTCTCCAGCAGTTGGACGTTGAAGACCTCGGGCATCTCCGAGAAGCTCGGCAGTTTGTAAGTGCTGGCGGCCTGGGTCGCCAACCGCCCGCGGCGCTCGCCGGTGCTCTCGTCCCAGCGCAGATCCTCGAGCGTCAGCCAGCCGGCGCCCTGAACGAACCCGCCCTCGATCTGCCCGATGTCGATCAGCGGACTCAGGCTGTCCCCCACGTCGTGCACGATGTCGACCCGACGCAGTCGATAAGCACCCGTGAACCCGTCGACCTCCACCTCGGACGCAGCAACGCCGTACGCGAAGTACTTGAACGGCTCGCCTCGCATCGCGTTGGCGTCCCAGTGCAGCCCCTCGGTCCGGTAGAACCCAGCCGCCCACAGTTGCACGCGCTGCATGTACGCAGCGGCTACAAGCTCGTCCCAGGCCAGACCGTCCCCAGACAGCCCCCGTACGACGCCGTCCGCGAACCGCACGTCCGCCGGGCTGATGCCGAGCCGCCCACCGGCGACCTGCGCCAGCCGCTCGCGGATCTGCTCACACGCGTTCTTTACCGCAGCGCCGTTGAGATCCGCACCCGAGGACGCGGCGGTCGCCGACGTGTTCGGGACCTTGTCCGTGCGAGTCGGAGCGAGCCGGACTCGGGCGAGCGGCAGACCCAGGGCCGTCGCGGCCACCTGCAGCATCTTGGTGTGCAGACCTTGACCCATCTCGGTACCACCGTGATTGATCAATACCGATCCATCTTTGTACACGTGAACCAACGCGCCGGCCTGGTTGAACGCCGTCAGGTTGAACGAGATGCCGAACTTGACCGGCGTCATCGCGAGCCCACGCTTCACATGCTGATGCGTCGCGTTGAACGCCGCGATCTCGGCTTGCCGCGCCTCGACCTCACCAGCGGCCAGCACCTGACTCCAGCACGACTCCAGCCGATCCGCGTGCCGGACCGGTTGCGCGTACGGCGTCGAGTCGCCGGGCTGGTACAGATTCCGCCGGCGGAGCTCGAGAGCGTCGTACCCGAGGAGTGGTGCGCAGCGGCCCAGGATGTCCTCGATGACGAGCATCCCCTGCGGACCGCCGAAGCCGCGGAAGGCGGTCTGCGACGTCTTGTTCGTCTTGGCGATCCGCCCGTCCACGCGTACATGCGGGATCTCGTAGGAGTTGTCGATGTGGCACATCGCCCGGGCCAGGACAGGTTCAGACAGGTCCAGACTCCAGCCGCCGTCGGCGGTCAGCGTCGCGTCGAGCGCAACCAGCCGCCCGTCGTTGTCGAACCCGACCGTCCACGAGCTGTGGAAACCGTGTCGTTTACCCGACATCGTCATGTCCTGCGTGCGGTTCAGCCGCAGCCGGACCGGCCGCCCGGTCAGCGTCGCGCCGAGAGCCGCGATCGCAGCGAACCCGTGCGGCTGCATCTCCTTGCCGCCGAACCCACCGCCCATCCGCAAGCACTGCACGGTGACCGAGTGGCTGGACAGCCCGAGCACATGCGCCACGATCTCCTGCGTCTCCGACGGGTGCTGCGTACTCGACTGCACGAAGACCTGTCCGTACTCGTCCAGCAGAGCCAGCGCCGAGTGCGTCTCGAGGTAGAAGTGCTCCTGCCCCGCGAACTCAAACTCGCCCCGGAACACATGCGCAGCACCATCCAACGCAGCTGACACATCCCCGCGCTCCAGGTGCCGCCCGATGCCCTGGAAGCTCTCAGCCTCGATCGCCTCGCGAACCGTCACCAACGACGGCAGTGGCTCGTACTCCACCTCTACGGCCAACGCACCGAGCCGCGCAGCCTCCAGGGTCTCCCCGAGCACCCAGCAGATCGCATGCCCGTGGAACATCACCTCATCCGGAAACAGCGGCTCGTCGTGCTTCACCCCGGCGTCGTTCACCCCCGGAACGTCCTCCCCGGTGAGCACCCGCACCACACCAGGTACGTCGTACGCCGGCTTCACGCGCAGTGCCGTGATCCGCGCATGAGCGTGCGGCGACTGCACCGGCCAAGCGTGCAGTACGCCGTGGGTCCGCTGCACCAGGTCGTCGGTATACAAGGCATTTCCAGTCACATGCAGTGCAGCACTCTCATGCGGCATCGGTACGCCGACCACCGCCACCGCAGGCCGCTCCGACAACATGCTCATGCGAAAACCCCCTGCTCCTGCGAGAAGTAGAAGCGCAGCAGCGACTGCCCGAGCATCGCCGACCGGTACGACGCACTCGCCCGGTGATCGTCCATCGGCGTACCCTCACCAGCGAGAACCGCCGCGGCCCGCCGTACCGTCTCCTCGGTCCACGGCTGCCCGATCAACGCCGCCTCGGTGTCCCGCGCCCGAAGTGGTGTCGCGGCCACGCCACCGAGTCCGATCCGGGCCGCGGAGACCATTCCGTCGCGGACGTCGAGCGCGTACCCGATCGCCACACTGGAGATGTCGTCGAAACGCCGCTTCGCGATCTTGTGGAATGCAGTGATCGGTGCCAGCGGCAACGGAATCACGATCGTCCGAATCAGCTCGTCCGGAGCCTTCACGGTCTGCCGGTAGCCGGTGAAGTACTCGGCCAGCGGCACCGTCCGCTCACCGCGACTGGATACGAGCACCAGGGACGCATCCAGCGCGAGCAGCGCGGGCGGAGTGTCTCCGATCGGCGATCCGGTCCCGAGATTGCCGCCGATCGTTGCCCCGTTACGAATCAACCGCGACGCGAACTGGGGGAAGAGCTGCTCCAGCAACGGCACCCGGCCGGCCAGCCGCCGCTCGATCTCGGTCAGCGTCAACGCCGCCCCGAGCCGGACCTCATCGGAGCCGACACTGAACTCACGGAGCTCGTCCAACCGGTCGATCGCCATCGTGAGCTGGGGCCGGGAGCCGAAGATGTTGACCTGGACACCGGTATCGGTGCACCCGGCAACGACCGCCGCATCCTCCCGCTCGCTCAGCACCGCGAGTGCGTCGGCAAGGGATGCAGGACGCACAAACTCGCCTTCAGTACTCACCAGCTCAGTCGCGACGGGCGCGGGCGGCGGCTCCGCGGATCGTGCACTGAAGGCATCGTCCGGCTCTCCCAGCGCGTACGCCGCATCCCGGATCGGCCGATAGCCCGTGCAGCGACACAGATTGCCGCTCAGCGCGTGCAGGTCGAACCCATTCGCCCCGTGCTCATGGTCGCCACCACACGCGCCCCGGCTCGGACGGTAGTACTCCGCCGCCATGCTGCACACGAAGCCCGGCGTACAGAATCCGCATTGCGAACCACCGCGCACCGCCAGCTCCTGCTGCACCGGATGCAGGTCGGCCGGCGACCCCAGCCCCTCGGCCGTGATCACCTCCTGCCCATCGAGCGAAGCGATCGGCAGCAGGCAGGCGTTCACAGCAGTCCACTCGGTCGGCGTATCGATGCCCGGCCGGGCGATCAGCACCGAGCAGGCACCACACTCACCCTCCGCACACCCCTCCTTGGCGCCGGTCAGACCGCGATCCCGCAGCCAGTCCAGGACCGAGGTGTGGACCGGTACGGCGCCGATCGGAGTCGGCTCGCCGTTCACCTTCAGAGCGGGGATCGTGGTCATCGGTTGCTGCTCCAATTGGACCGGGCGCTGTGAATCGGGTTGGCCTCGGAGACGTAGTCGTCGAACCGGTACCCCGCGATCTTCGCGATCTCGAGCAGGGCGGCGGCGTGCTCCTGGTTCTCGCAGTTGCCGAGGCGTTCGCGGCCCTGCTCGAGGATCCGGGCGTACGACTCGGCGTCGCGGACGCTGATCACCAGCGGGAAGCCGAACCGCTCGCGGTAGGCCCCGGTGATCGAGGCGAGTTCATCCTGATCCGGGCCGGCCAGGAAGGTCAGTCCCTTGTCGGACTGGTCCCGCAGTGACGCCGCTCCGCTCAGACCGTCGGCGACGAGCTGCGACCCGAGCTGCGGATACGCCTCGATCAGCTGGCGCTGCTCGTCGCGCGATCCGGAGAACAGCGCCTCCTGGAACGACCGCCGCAGCGCGTGAGTGTCGGCGTACGGGCGGAGCTCCCAGGCGCGCTCGACGGCCCAGCGCGGACCCTGGAACAGGTCACCAAAGGTCTCGACGAACTCGGCGCGGCTCATCTTGTTCACCTGGTCGAGCCGGATCGAGTCGCCCGGCTGCCCGGCGACGGCGGGACCGAAGTCCTTGCCGACGTGGTGGAACAGGATGTTCAGGAAGATCGCGGTCAGGCTGCCGAGCGTGATGCCGCTGCCGAAGATGATCTCGGCCCAGTCCGGGACAGCCTGGGCGACCTGCGGTTGCGCGGTCACGTACATGGCCAAGCCGACGCTGGTCGCGACGATGACCACGTTGCGGTGGTCGTTGAAGTCGACCTTCGCGAGGGTCTGGAAGCCGACGACGGCGACGGTGGCGAACATGGCCAGTGCGGCGCCGCCCAGTACTGGATGCGGGATGCCGGCAACGATCGCGCCGGCCTTCGGGAGCAGACCGAGCAGGATCATGATCCCGCCGGCCGCCGCGACCACCCAGCGGCTGCGGACCCGGGTCAGCCGGACCAGACCGACGTTCTCGGCGAAGCAGGTGTAGGGGAACGAGTTGAAGATGCCGCCGATCGTGGTGGCCAGGCCGTCGGCGCGGAGCGCCTTGGCGATGTCCTCGCGAGTGATCCGCTTCTCGACGATCTCGCCGGTCGCGAAGACGTCACCGGTCGTTTCGACCGCGGTGATCAGCATGACCACGACCATCGAGATGATCGCCGCCACCGAGAACTTGGGCCAGCCGAAGTAGAACGGCTGGGTGACTCCGACCCACGCGGCGTCGCTGACCGCGCCGAAGTGAGCGTCGCCGAACGCCCAGGCCACGAGGGTCCCGATCACCAGGCCGGCCAGCACGGCGATGGTCGCCATGAAGCCCTTGAAGACGCGCTGGATGAGCACGATCAGCGCGAGCGTGCCGAGCGCGTACGCCATGTTCTTGCCGCTGGTCGGCGCCGCGGTCGGTCCCGCGCCGCCGACGGCGTCCCCGGCCGCGACCGGCAGCAACGCCAGGCCGATGATCGTGATCACGGAGCCGGTCACTACTGGCGGGAAGAACCGGATCAGGCGGCTGAAGAACGGCGCGATGAAGAAGGTCACGAGTCCGGCGACCAGTACGGCGCCGTAGATCACCAGCAGGCCGTCCGTGCCACCCCCTGCGGCGAGGCCGATCGCGATCATCGGCGAGACCGCCGTGAACGTGACGCCCTGCAGCAGCGGCAGTTTGACGCCGACCTTCCAGAAACCGACCGACTGGATGATCGAGGCGATTCCGCAGGTGAAGAGGTCGGCGTTGATCAGGTGGATCAGTTGCTCGGTACTGAGCCCGATCGAGCCGGCCAGCAGGATCGGGACGATCACCGCTCCGGCGTAGAACGCGAGCACGTGCTGGGCGCCGTACACGGCGAGTTTGCCGGGAGGCAGGACCTGGTCGACAGGGTGGAGGCTGGTGCGGGCTGCCTTCATCGGACATCGCTCCTCAGGGTTTGACCTGCACGCCAGCATCGACCCGCGGCGACCCGGATTGCACCCGATGAACCTCTGAAGATGCGTCAGTGCGGAGGGCCTGGCTTTGGAGGATCCGACAGTCAGAGCGATTTCAGGGCGAGGAACACGTCAACCCGGTTCTCCAAGGTCGACAGATCGCGACCGGTCAGTTGCTCGACGCGTTCGATCCGGTATCTGACCGTGTTGACGTGCAGGTGCAGGAGGTCCGCCGTACGGGTCCAGGAACCGTCGCAACCGAGGAAGGCCTGGAGGGTGGTGAGCAGTTCGGCGTTGGTTTTGCGGTCCTGTTCGAGGACCGGGCCGAGGACGCGCTGGGTGTAGGTACGGCGGACGTCGTCCGGGAGCGTGGCGAGCAGGAGCACGTGGGACGCGACCTCGTCGGAGGTGACCACCGAGACCGGTGCTCGACTGCCGGAGGCGGCGCGCTGGGCGAAGCGTGCCTCCTCGAGCCCGCCGGCGAGCGCGTCGACTGCGGTCTCGCCGCTGACGCCGACCGCGAGGCGGGCTTTGTGCAGGCCGGGTGCCAGCCGTCCGAATGCTCTTCTCAACTGTTCTGGGAGACCCGGCGCGGCCGGCAGGAAGCCAACCAGCAGGCCGTCTCTCGCGGGCGCGACCACGGCTGGTCCGACGGTCAGCGCGACGTCCTCGAAGAGGCTGAGCGCAACCTCGCTCGGACCGTCGTCTTTGAGCTCACCGACCGCGACAACGAGCGGTCGCCCCGAGTACGCGCCCGCCTGCCGGAGCCGCGCGGCGACTTCCGCGTGCGGTGCGCCTGACTCGACTAGCGCCAGCGCGTCCGCCACGAGCGGCCTTAGCGCGCGCCTGCCTTCGTCCCTGCGCGCTCTGTCCAGCGCTCCGATCGCGCAGAGCTCATGCACTGCTTCGACATGATCGCGAGACCAGGTGGTGTGATCGCCCTCGATCACCAGCACCCACGCGGTCAGCCGGTTACCCAGCCCGGACCCGACCGGGAACAGGCTGTACGGCGTCTCGCCCGCAACCGCTGGAGTCCGATCCGCCGTCAGGAACCGGTGCGTGATCACGTCGAGCACGTCGTCCGGCAACTCGCCGGGCCCCGGTACGACGTGTCGCCCGGTCGGCGTGAGCACGCGGCAGTCGTGCCCGATCTCGGCGGAGATCCGCGCTGCGAGCTCGTCCAGGCTACGGCCGGCCGCGATCGACGACAGCAGCTGCCGCTGCCGGACCAGACTCGCGGACAGCCGCGCCCCGGTCTCCGCCGACCCCGCAGCAGCGACGTACTCGGTGATGTCGGCGAACGCGATCTCAATCGGTACCTCGACCAAGGTCACCTCGTGCCGCTGGCACGCCTCGAGCAGGTCAGCCGGTACGTCGCCCAGTTGCGCCCGGCCGGCGAGGATCGTGGTGGCCCCGCGGGCAGCCATCGACGCGACGAACAGTTCGCTGTCCAGCGGTCGCCGGCGCCAGACGAGTCCGGTCAGTACGACCTCGCCGCCGTTCAGATAGCGGCCGGGGTCCAACAGGTCGGTCGTGACCAGCCGCCCGACCGGTCGATCCAGCGCGCCACCGGCAGCGTGCAGCAGCCGCAGTCCGAGCTCCGGCGCGTCCAGCAACTCCGACAGCAGCACGCCGTACCTCCTCTAGGTGCTTTAGAGGAACGTACAACGCGTGGTCCGTGGTTTGAACGCTTGACGCCCGGTCCAGCGCCATCTTATGGTCATTTCGCAGAACAGAATTGAACTTCCGCAATACGGAAAACTGGAGTGACCATGGCTCATCAGTTGCGCCACACGGTGAACTGCTCGCTGCTCTTCACCGAGCTGCCCCTGCTGGAGCGCCCCGCGGCGGCCCGGCAGGCGGGGTTCGGGGCGGTCGAGTTCTGGTGGCCGTTCGTCGAGGCAGTGCCGCCGGACCGGCAGGTCGACGCGTTCGTCGCGGCGATCACGGATGCGGGGGTTCAGCTGACCGGGCTGAACTTCTTCGCCGGGGATATGCCTGGTGGGGATCGTGGGCTGGTGTCGTGGCCGAAGCGGGCGGGGGAGTTCCGGGACAACGTCGATGTGGTTGTCGGGATCGGGTCGCGGCTGGGGACGTTGGGCTTCAACGCGCTGTACGGGAACCGGCTGGACGAGGTGGCGGCGGAGGAGCAGGACGAGCTCGCAGTTGAGAACCTCGCGCTTGCCGCGCGGGCGGCTGCTCGCCTCGGTGCGACTGTGCTGCTCGAGCCGGTGAGCGGGGCGCCCCGCTATCCGCTCCTGACCGCCGCTGACGCACTCGCGGTGATCGACCGCGTCGACCTCCAAGGGTCTACCGCAGCGCGCCGCGCCGAGGACCCTGCCGCCGACCTCCCCGCGCTTGGTCTGCTTGCCGACCTCTACCACCTTGCGGTCAACGGGGATGACGTCGAGCGCGTGATCGCCGACCACACCCACCGGATCGCTCACGTGCAGATCGCCGACGCGCCCGGCCGGGGCGAGCCCGGATCCGGCACCTTGCCGCTCGACCAGCAACTGACCGCCCTCGAGGCGAACGGCTACACGGGCCTGGTCGGCCTCGAGTACAAGCCGTCCACTACCACCGACGAATGCTTCGGCTGGCTCCCGTTCGAGCGCCGCCGCTAACTTTTCTTGGGAGACAACGACATGACGAACATCGCCTTCATCGGTCTCGGGATCATGGGCAACCCGATGGCTGTCCACCTCGCCAAGGCTGGCCACACCGTGGCCGGGCTCGACCGCAGCCCGGATCGCGCCGCGGAGCTGATCGCAGCCGGCGGTCGCGCCGCGGACTCGATCGCGGACGCGGTCAAGGGCGCCGACGTGGTCTGCGTGATGGTGCCGGACTCGCCCGACGTACAGGAGGTGCTCGACGACGTCTTCCAGGAGGCGGAGACGGGCACGCTGATCATCGACTTCTCCAGCATCCGGCCGGACGTCACGCAGCAGCTCGCCTCACAGGCCCGTGCGCTCGGATTTCGGTTGCTCGACGCACCGGTTTCCGGCGGCGAGGCCGGCGCGAAGAACGCCGTACTGTCGATCATGGTCGGCGGTTCGCCCGAAGACTTCGCCGAGGCCAAGCCGCTGTTCGACGTTGTGGGCAAGACGGTTGTGCACGTCGGGCCAAGCGGTTCCGGCCAGACAGTCAAGGCCGCCAACCAACTGATCGTTGCCGCGAACATCCAAGCCGTCTCCGAAGCTGTCGTCTTCCTGGAGGCCTACGGCGTCGACACGGAAGCCGCCCTTGAAGTCCTTGGCGGTGGGCTTGCCGGATCAACTGTGCTTCAGCAGAAGAAGGCGAACATGCTGTCCCGCTCCTTCGAGCCCGGATTCCGGATCGACCTGCACCACAAGGACATGGGCATCGTGACCGCGGCGGCCCGCGAGGCAGGCGTCGTCGTACCGCTCGGCTCGCTGGTAGCGCAACTAGTCGCATCAGCCCGCGCCAACGGCGACGGCGGCCTCGACCACTCCGCGCTCCTGCGCGGCGTCGAGCGCTTGTCCGGCAAGGCGGTGTCCTGATGGCTCGCATGCGTGCGGTCGACGCGGCCGTTCTGATCCTGGAGAAGGAGGGATCGACGCAGGCATTCGGTTTGCCGGGTGCCGCGATCAATCCGTTCTACAGCGCAATGCGTGCCCACGGTGGCATCCGGCACGTGCTGGCCCGCCACGTCGAGGCCGCGTCACACATGGCCGAGGGCTACACCCGCGCTCGCGCCGGCAACATCGGCGTCTGCATCGGTACGTCGGGTCCGGCCGGAACCGACATGATCACCGGCCTGTACTCCGCCTCAGCGGACTCGATCCCTCTTTTGTGTATCACCGGCCAAGCGCCGGTAGCCAAGCTTCACAAGGAGGACTTCCAGGCTGTCGATATCTCATCGATTGCTGCTCCGGTGGCTAAGTGGGCCGTCACCGTGATGGAAGCCGCGCAGGTCCCAGGAACCTTCCAGAAGGCCTTCCACATCATGCGATCCGGCCGTCCAGGCCCGGTGCTCATCGATCTGCCCATCGACGTCCAGCTGGCAGAAATCGAGTTCGACATCTCCACGTATGAGCCGCTGCCGCTCGCGCGTCCGGCCGCGACTCGTCTGCAGGCCGAAAAGGTCCTGACGATGCTCGCTGCCGGCTCGCACCCGCTGATCGTGGCCGGTGGTGGCATCATCAACGCCGACGCAGCCGACCTCCTGGTCGAATTCGCCGAACTGACCGGCATCCCCGTCGTACCGACATTGATGGGCTGGGGCGCAATCGCCGACGACCACCCCCTGAGTGCGGGCATGGTCGGCCTGCAGACCTCCCACCGCTACGGCAACGCCACCATGCTGGCGGCGGACGTCGTACTGGGCATCGGCAACCGCTGGGCCAACCGCCACACCGGCGGGCTGGATGTTTACAGGGGTGATCGAAAGTTCATCCACGTCGACATCGAGCCGACGCAGATCGGCCGGGTGTTCGCCCCCGACTACGCGGTCGTCTCGGATGCGCGTCTCGCTTTGGAGATGCTCGTAGAAGTCGCCCGCGAATGGACTTTGCCCGACCGCACGGCGTGGGCGGCCGAGTGCCGCGAGCGCCGTACGACGCTGCAGCGGCGGACCCACTTCGACGCCGTACCGATCAAGCCCCAGCGCGTCTACGAGGAAATGAACCGAGCCTTCGGACCAGACACGCGCTACGTCTCGACGATCGGCCTGTCCCAAATCCAGGCCGCCCAAATGCTCCACGTCTACCGCCCGCGGCACTGGATCAACGCCGGCCAGGCCGGCCCGCTCGGGTGGACAGTCCCCGCCGCCCTCGGCGTCGCCGTCGCCGACCCCTCGGCCACCGTCGTCGCCCTCTCCGGCGATTACGACTTCCAGTTCCTGATCGAAGAGTTGGCGGTCGGTGCGCAGTTCAACATCCCGTACATCCACGTCGTCGTGAACAACTCGTACCTCGGCCTGATCCGCCAGGCACAACGCGGTTTCGACATGGACTACTGCGTGCAGCTCTCCTTCGAGAACATCAACAGTCCAGAGGTCCAGGGCTACGGCGTCGACCACCTGAAGGTCGCCGAAGGCCTTGGCTGCAAGGCTTTGCGGGTCGTCGAACCCGACGGCATCCTGCCTGCGTTGGAGCAGGCGAAGAAGATGATGGTCGAGCACCAGGTCCCGATCGTCGTCGAGGTCATCCTGGAGCGCGTCACCAACGTCTCCATGGGAGTCGAGATCGACAACATCATCGAATTCGAGGATCTCGCGATCAACCCCGAGGACGCGCCGACTGCTCTGGCGCTGCTCGACTGATGGTGCGGGTGATCGTTGCCTCAGACAAATTCAAAGGCTCGCTGACGAGTGCTGAGGTCGCTGCCGCGGTCGGCGTTGGGGTACGACATGTCTGCCCCAACGCCGAGGTGGTCGCCGTACCGGTAGCTGACGGCGGCGACGGCACGCTAGCCGCCGCCGTAGCAGCCGGCTACAGCCTGGTGCCGGTGATCGCCTCCGGCCCCACCGGTCTCCCGGTCCGCTCGGGCTACGCGCGGCGCGGCGACACCGCAGTCGTCGAGCTCGCCGACGTCTGCGGCCTCGTCCGGCTGTCTAACGGCTTCGCCCCGCTGACTGCTTCGTCGTTCGGCTGCGGCGAACTAATCTCCGCAGCCCTCGAAGCCGGCTGCACCCGAGTCATCCTCGGCATCGGCGGCAGCGCCTCCACCGACGGCGGCCGCGGCCTGATCCAAGCCCTAACCTCGCCCGCCAATCGCAGCGTCAGCGAACCTCCCACCCCCACCGCGCAATCCAGCGCCACCAACCCCATGCACGACCTCAAACCCGACGCTTCGCCCGCCGGCAACCCCCACCTGATTCCCGTCGCTAACGGCCTTGCCGCGGTCGATCTGATCCCCGACGGCACCGGCGGCGCTCAGGCGCTCGACACGGCCGCGCTGCGGGCTCGGCTCGACGGCGTACAGATCGTGGTGGCGTGCGACGTCGACAACCCGCTCGCGGGCCCACGGGGCGCTGCCGCAGTCTACGGTCCGCAGAAGGGCGCGTCAGCGTCGGAGGTGAGCCTTCTCGACGCCAGGCTCACTGAGTGGGCCGACCAAGTCGCGGCAGCGACCGGGCGTGACCTCCGCGACACCCCAGGCGCCGGAGCAGCCGGCGGGGTCGGCTTCGCCGCGCTGGCCCTGCTGGACGCCGAACTCCGGCCGGGGATCGACCTCATGCTGGAGCTCGTCGGCTTCCGCGAGCACCTCACCGGCGCGGACCTGGTGATTACCGGCGAGGGCGCCCTCGACGAGCAGACGCTCCACGGCAAGGCAGTCGCAGGCGTCGCCGCAGCCTCCGACGTACCGGTGGTTGCCGTCTGCGGCGTCAACAAGCTGCGCCCCGACCAACTGACCACAATCGGCATACGAGCGGCGTACGCGCTGACCGACCTCGAGCCAGACGTCGCCCGCTGCATCGCAGAACCGATTCCGCTGCTGGAGAAACTTGCCGAGCAGATCGCAACCGAGCACCTTACGATGGCGGAAACCGGGGAGGTCAGCGCATGACTGCTTTGGATCTCGTGATCCGTGCCCGACGAGTCGTGCGCGCCACCGGCGAACAGCCGGGCAGCATCGGCATCCGCGACGGCCGCATCGCCGTCATCGCCCCGTACGACACGGAGCTGGCGGCCGCCTCTGAGGTTGTCCTCGCGGACGACGAGGTCCTGTTGCCGGGACTCGTCGACTCACACGTCCACGTGAACGACCCAGGCCGGACCGCCTGGGAGGGCTTCACCTCCGCGACCCGAGCCGCAGCCGCGGGTGGCGTCACCACGATCATCGACATGCCGCTCAACAGCATCCCGCCGACCTGCGACGTACCGGCGCTGACATTGAAGCGTGAGACGGCCGCACCCCAGGCCGTCGTCGACGTCGGCTTCTGGGGCGGCGCGATCCCAGGCAACCTGTCCGACCTCCGCCCCCTGCACGAGGCTGGCGTCTTCGGCTTCAAATGCTTCCTGCTGCACTCGGGAGTCGACGAGTTCCCGGCCCTCGATGCTGTGCAACTCGAAGCGGCCATGCGTGAACTCAGCACCTTCGACGGCTTGCTGATCGTGCACGCGGAAGATGCCCACAGCATCGACCACGCCCCGCCGCCGCGCGGCGCGTCGTACCAGGGCTTCCTGCATTCCCGCCCTCGCTCAGCCGAGAACCAGGCCGTTGCCCAGGTCATCGACCTCGCCCGCCGTACCGGCTGTCGCGTCCACATCCTGCACGTCTCCAGCGCCGAGGTCCTGCCACTGATCGCGGCCGCCAAAGCCGACGGCATACGCATCACCGCCGAGACCTGCCCGCACTACCTGACCTTCGCCGCCGAAGACATCCCCGACGGCGCTACGCAGTACAAGTGTTGCCCGCCCATCCGCGAGGCCGCAAACCGCGACCTCCTCTGGGAGGGCCTCCGCGCCGGCACCATCGACCTGGTCGTCTCCGACCACTCGCCGTCAACGATCGAGCTCAAGAACCTCGACACCGGCGACTTCGGCACCGCCTGGGGCGGCATCGCCTCCCTCCAACTAGGCCTCCCCGCCGTCTGGACCGAAGCCCGCCACCGCGGCTTCACCCTCGCTGACGTCATCCGCTGGATGTCCCTGGCCCCCGCGATCCAAACCGGCCTCACCACGAAGGGCCGCATCGAGGTAGGCGCCGACGCCGACCTCTGCGTCTTCGCCCCCGACCAAAGCTTCGTAGTCGACGCTCATCAGCTTGAGCACAAGAACCCCATCACACCGTACGACGGCCGCACCCTGTATGGCGTAGTCCGCCGTACCTGGCTCCGTGGCACCTCTGATGCCACCGGCCGCCTGCTGACCCGAGGAGAAGACCGATGACCTACTACGCCCCGCAAGGCGGCCTGCCCCCGCAGACCGACCTCACCACGGACCGCGCAGTCTTCACCGAGGCGTACGCCGTCCTCCCGCGCGGCACCATGCGCGACATCGTCACCAGCCGCCTCCCCTTCTGGGACAACACCCGCCTATGGGTCATCGCTCGCCCCCTCTCCGGCTTCGCCGAGACCTTCTCCCAGTACATCGTCGAAGTAGGCCCAGGCGGCGGTACCACCAAACCCGACACCGACCCCAACGCCGAAGCAGTCCTCTTCGTTGTCAACGGCAACATCACGCTGAACGTCGCCGGCGCCGAACATCCCCTAGCCCCCGGCGGCTACGCCTACCTACCACCCGGCGGCGACTGGACCCTCCACAACCCCACCGACGCCCCCTGCACCTTCCACCTGATCCGCAAGTCCTACAACCGAATCGAAGGCATCGACGTACCAACCGCCTTCGTCACCAACGAAGCCGACGTACCAGGCATCCCCATGCCCGACACCAACGGCGCCTGGCAAACCCAACGCTTCGCCGACCCCGACGACCTTCGTCACGACATGCACGTCAACATCGTCACCTTCGAACCCGGCGGCGTCATCCCGTTCCCCGAAACCCACGTCATGGAACACGGCATCTACATCCTAGAAGGCAAAGCCGTCTACCTCCTGAACAAAGACTGGGTAGAAGTCCAAGCCGGCGACTTCCTCTGGCTCCGCTCCTTCTGCCCCCAAGCCTGCTACGCCGGCGGCCCCACCCGCTTCCGCTACCTCCTCTACAAAGACGTAAACCGCCACCCCAACCTCACCTTTTAAGGGAAGAGACGGGAAGGAGGGAAGAAGAGACTTCCCCGCGTGCTACGCGGACACTCCTTCGGCGCGTCTGCTACGCGCGCACCCGCCCCCTTAGTCTCTGCGTGCGACCGCCCGGCCATGCGGGCTACCGCCCGCGCTAACTACCTGTGGCTGGCGTCATCCGGTGGAATAGCCGTACTGAACGGCGCCGCGATCGGGCTGTATGTCGCCGGCGGCTTCCGCCCATTCCCTCCTAGGTGTCCGGCCGGCGCAGCACCAACCTGGCGTTCGCCAAGCCGCTACAGGGCGATCAGAAACCGGCTTGCTCGTTCGGGTGCGCTGTTAGGTTCGGCGGTGCATTGGGGGCGCCGTGCGGCCATTGGCCTGCGTCAGGGCCGGGGTGACCGAGCGGTCTCACGAAGTACTGCACGTACCAGATCTGTCCGCGGTCGCAGGTACGGCCACCGGCCAAGGCCTGGAAGGTATCGGGGGTATCACGGCTGGAGAGTCGGGCAGCGTCCCCGACCACACCGCGCGTGTGTGCAGAACCTCGTGAGTGTCGCCACGAGCGCGACGCAGATACCCAGATCTTCGAGGCGCCATCCCGTGCAGCGGATCGTGGTTCGCGCTCCCGTTCCTTGCGAGTGTCCGGAGCCAGCTCTAAGCTCTGATCTGGTGTTCTTCAGGGAGGGGATCACAGCGGGCTGGCAGTACGACAGGGATCGCCCGAGGAACGAGATGCGCTGACTGGTGTACGAGAACTTGCGCTGTGTGTCGGTTGCATGTCAGTTCAGGGCCCTCGTTCGGTGTCGTGAGGTGACGTTTCAATGCCGGCCGCGAGCCGAGCCTTCAGGGACGGGATGCGACGATTCCGGATAAGTTTGGCTGCTGCCTGTTCGAGGTAGCTGATCACGAACTCCAATGGACTGGACGTACTGGTGACTTTGACGGGATCTGCTTTGGATGACGCAACTCGCGATGAGGGTCTTCCTCAGGAAGCCATGACCGAATCTGAGGTTCATCGTCTTGACGAGGGCTACCTGGTCGACTTCCTCACCGACAAGCCCATCAAGGACACGCCGAAGGAGCAGGTCCGGCAGCGGATCGTGCGCGTCCTCTTCCATGAGTACCAGTTCGCTCCGGAGGACATGCAGCTCGACTTCGCGGTGAAGGTGCAGTCGGAGAAAGGGCGGCGGACCAAGAGGGTCGACATTGCGATCTTCGCTCCTGGCAGCGAACACACCGAGGACAACCTTCGTCGTGTCGTGGTCTGCAACAAGGAGCCCAAGCGCGGCAAAAACGTGGTCAAACTGCGTACGTACGACCAGATGAAGTCGGAGATGTCCGATCTCCAAGACCTCCTGGGAGCCGAGGACTGCCCCGACCGCAGCTGGGGCCTCTGGACCGACAACGTCGACTTCTTCTTCGTTGAGAAGGAGACCACCCGCTGGGGCGCCGACTTTCACGAGCGCGCCGACTGGCCGATGGCCGACGGTTCCGAGGGCAGCGGCCAGGTTGTCTCCTCCCAGCAGCTACGCCGCGCAGAGCCGGAAATGCTCAAGATCACCTTCCGGCGCTGCCACAACTATGTCCACGGCAACGAAGGCATGCCCAAGGATGCCGCCTTCTGGCAGTTCCTCTACCTGCTGTTCACCAAGATGTACGACGAGCGTGTCACCCGCGCGGGCGGTCCGCGTCGGTTCTACACCTCCATGTCCGAGCCCTACAGCGATGCTGGCCGCAGCGCCATCCGGAAGCGGATCACCGAGCTCTTCGAGGATGTGAAGAAGCAGTACGCCGCATCGGAGCTCTTCAAGCCCAGCGATGAGATCATCCTCTCGGACCGCGCACTGGCCTTCATCGTCTCCGAGCTTGCTCCTTACGACCTCAGCCTGACCGACATTGACGCCAAGGGACTCGCCTACCAGGAACTGGTCGGCACCAACCTGCGCGGCGATAGGGGACAGTACTTCACCCCGCGCGGTGCGGTGAAGCTGATGATCGAAATTCTGGACCCGCGGGAGGACGAGACGGTCCTCGACCCCACCTGCGGTACCGGTGGGTTCCTCCATGCCACGCTGACGCACCTGCACCACAAGATGCAGGACGAGGACGGCACACGCGGCCTGCCGGACAGCCCGGAGCAGGGCGAGCGCTATCGCGATCGGCTCCGCAGATACGCCGACGAGCACCTCTTCGGCGCAGACTTCGACCAGTTCCTCGTGCGCGCCACTTCAATGAACATCATGACGCTGGCCGACACTCCCGGCAACGTATTCCACATGGACTCCCTCTCCTTCCCGAAAGGACACCTCAGCGGCGTCGAGAAGGCCACTAAGCGAGTCCCTCTCGCCAAGGACGGTCGCACCGGAGTCGTCGACGTCTTGCTGACCAACCCGCCCTTCGGCGCAGACATCCCGATCAGTGACGAGTCCGTCCTAGGCGATTTCCGCGAGGGTGTCGCTAAGACCTGGTCGCGTGATAAAGCCACTGGCGAGCTGATCGCGAGTCCGAACCGGCCGAACTCCATGGCGCCCGAGCAGCTCTTCGTTCAACGGGCTATCGAGTGGATCAAGCCCGGTGGTCGTCTCGGCATTGTGCTGCCCAACGGCATCCTCTCCAATCCTGGCCCGGCCGATGAGGGCATCCGTCGGTTCATCCTGCAAGAGTGCTGGCTGCTGGCCAGCGTCGAGTTGCCGGTGGAGACCTTTATCGTCGACGCAAACGTCAACATCCTCACCAGCCTGCTCTTCTTGAAGCGAAAGACCTTCGATGAGAAGGCGGCTGAGAAACTTAACGGGCCCGTTTCCTACCCGGTCTTCATGGCGGTTGCGGAGAAGGTGGGCTTCGACCGGCGAGGCAACGACCTGTACAAGCGTTCCCCAAATGGCGAGCTCATCATGGAGACCTTCGAGGAGAGCGAGTACCTTACGATTGGCGGCGCTAGGCGGACCCGAAGAGTGACGCGTAGCCGCCCAGTCATCGACAATGACCTGCCGGTGATCGCCGAGCGCTACCGGGAGTTCCGCGAGCGGCACCCGGTCCCGGGGGTCGATCCCCATGACGCCCGGGGAGCAGGCGCGTGAAGGTCGCCGACCTCGACAGCCCAGTCCGTGCAGACTGGTTCTATGACCAGGGCCTAAGGCTCGATGCGACGCCCTACCTATCAGGCGCGATCGAAGCTCGCAAACGACTTGAATCTCTGCCCAATACCGTTCGTCTCGACCGGATCACTACGGACATCCACCATGCTGGACGGTTCAGCCGCAGATGGGTGAACGACCGGGAGCACGGTGTCCCATTCTTCTCCAGCACGGACATTCTGGAGGCCGATTACTCGTATCTGCCGTACATTGCCAAGAGTGCTGCGGCACAGGCGCCGGAGCTGCTGATCGAGCCTCGGTGGACGCTGATCACCCGCTCCGGGACGGTGGGTCGAATCGCCTACGCCCGCCAGGATGTGGCGGGGTTTGCGTGTAGCGAGCACGTGATGCGGGTTATTCCGAATGAGTCGGAAGTCCTGCCGGGCTACCTGAACACCTTCCTACGTAGCCGGTTCGGTGTTCCGATGATCCTGGCGTCGGCGTACGGCGCGATCGTCCAACACATTGAACCGCACCACCTGGTCGACCTGCCGGTGCCGCGGTTCGACTCCGACCTGGAGACTCGAATCCACGAGCTCGTCGAGGCGAGCGCTCGCCTTCGGGCGGCGTTCCAGTCCGGGCTGGAGAAGGCTACCGAAGACTTCTTTCGCAGCGTGGGGTTGCCAGAATTGATCGACTACCGCTGGCATGGCGCTGACCGAGAGCACGGATTCGAGGTCACCAACTTCGGTCCGGAGTCGATTCGGGCGCTCAACTTCTCGCCTCGTGCCCGCCGAATCGTTGAGAGGCTGGCGGCAGTTGAGCATCGGCACCTGGGAGAGATTTGCGAAGGGGGTTTGCTCGGATCTGGAGTTAGGTTCAAGCGGATCGACGCTGACCAGCAACACGGCGTGCAGCTGATCGGGCAGCGACAGGGATTCTGGATGCGACCGGAGGGTCGCTGGATTAGTGCACTTGCCGCCCCGCCGGATATCTTCGCTCCAGAAGAAACGATTCTGATCGCCTCTCAGGGGACGCTTGGAGAGAATGAGGTCTTCTGTCGTGCGCTGATGGTTTACGGCGCGTGGAAGGAACACGCCTATACGCAGCACTTCTTGCGGGTCATTAGTGGAGATGATCGCGTGAGTGGCGCCTACCTATACGCGTTCCTCCGCTCCGAAGTGGCGTTCCGACTTCTCCGTTCCATGAGCGTCGGCGGGAAGCAGCAGGACATTCACGCCCACCTGCGACGCGAGATTCCGATCCCTATGGCGCCAGTCGCTGATAGGGATCGGATAGCCGAGACGGTTCGTCAGGCGTATCGCGATCGTGACCAGGCAGACGTGCTGGAGGACGAGGCGTTGGCGCTATTGACGGCGGCGGTCGAGGGGGCCGAGGGCTGATGGCGAAGATCGTTCCGATCGGGCGGCCCGTGAATGACGCGGAGCGGCGCGTCATCGCGTATCTGCGTGACCACGGGCCGGAAGATTGGACGATTCTGCATTCCCTGGAGATCCCGGACTCCCGGGGCCGGCTCTTCGAGGTCGACCTGGTGGTTGTCACACCGCACATGGTCTTCGTGATCGACGTAAAGGGCACGTTTGGCCGGATCGACGTGCAAGGGTCGCGGTGGATGCCGGCGGGGCGCTCGCCGTTTCACACCCCGCTGCCGAAGTTGCGTGAGAATGCCAAGCGGCTCAAGACGCTCCTTGAGGACGCTCACCGCGAGCTGTCGCGGGTCTACGTGGATGCGGTCGTCGCGCTGCCCGCGGCCGACGCGCGGCTGGTCGATCACAACACGCCGCAGCGTGACGCCGCCTCGACGGTGAATCTGCAACATCTGGTGGCGCTGCTCTCGGACGTCTCCCGGGTACCGACTGGGTCGTCCGCAGTCGACGCTGACATCGCGCGTCACCACGAGACGATCGTTGAACAGATAAAGGCGATCGGACAGGCGCCGACCGGGCCGCTGCAGTTCGGCAACTGGCTGGTGCTCGACACGCTCAGCGAGACGATCCACGCCGCTGGGATCGATGTGGTCGGGGAATACCGGGCGAAGAACGCCAACGCGGTGCAGGGCTCAGGCACCGTGCGGCTCGTGGTGCGCCAGGCCGACCCATATGCGCCCTCCACCGAGCGGGAGAGGAAGCAAAGGCAGATCGGCGTTGCGTACGAGGCGCTCGGCAAGCTTTCGCCGCACCCGTCGATCGTCGGGGTGCGGGACTTCTTTCCGGACCCCGAGGACCGGGGATTCATCACGGTGTACGACGACATCCCGGGCCATGCATTGCGGCTGCACCTGGGCGAGAAGCCGGTTGATCCCCTCACTCGCGATCGCAAGCTGCTGATCTTGCGGCAGGTGCTCGCCGGCCTCGCACACGCCCAGTCGCGCCGGATCGTCCACCGGGCACTGAGCCCCGCCACGATTCTGCTCACGCAGGACGGCCGGGCCATGATCACCGGCTTCGACTACGCGAAAACCGCCCAGATGCGGGCCTACACGGTTGCCCTCGATGCGCACGCGGCGGCTGATCAGGCGTATCTAGCTCCAGAGGCAATCGCGGATCCGACGCGGATGACTGACAAGGCCGATATCTATGCCCTCGGCGTGATCGGGTTCGAGATGCTCACTGGGCATCTGCCGTTCGACTCCGTCACATCTCAGGTGAAGGCCAACGGACGGCTACCAGAGAAGGACCTGGAGCAGGCCGACGTTCCGGCGCCGCTGCGGCACTGGCTCTCGCTCTTGAGCGCGGCCAAGCCGGAGGACCGTCCTGATGCTCGGGAGGCGATCCGGCGCTTCGAGCTGGCGATCGGTGAGGTGCAGCGACCGAAGCGCCGTGTGACCGGTGGCAACGGCGGGCAGTCGCCGAGGCCACCTGAGCAGGCTGACGGCGCCGGCGACCAGCGGAGGGATCCGTCGTTCTGGAGGAACCTCCCGCGTGACTTCGCGTTGGGGACCAAGTACATCGTTCAGCATCGGCTCGGGAAGCCGGGCGCCAGCGGTGTGGCGTACAAGGTCTTCGACACGATGCGCAACGTTGACAGGGTGATCAAGTTGATCCTGCGCGACGAAGAGGACAGCAAGGAGCGAGCCCGTCGTGAAGGGATGGTGCTCACCCGCCTTCAGGACGCGACCCCGCATCCGAATGTGGTCCGGATGCTCGACGTAGATGTGTTGCCTAAGCCATATCCCTATCCGTTCCTTGTCTTCGAGTTCGTCACCGGCGAGGATCTGGGAGAGGTGATCAGGAGCCGTACTCTGACGCCGAGCGACGTGCTGAGGATCGGGCTCGACGTCGCCGAGGGGCTGAAGTACCTCCACAGCCTCGACGTGTGGCATTGCGACATCAAGCCGGGCAACCTGCTCTGGGCCGAGGAAGGAGTGAAAATCCTCGACTTCGGGATTGCCAAGACTCCCGAGTCCACCCAAGGGCACACTGCCAGCACGCCGCGCTACACACCGCCAGATCTCGATCAGGTCCCCGCAAGCGCCGCCGGTTACGTCGATCGCGATCTCTATGCGCTCGGGATCACGCTGTACGAGGCCCTGACGGGCGCCTATCCATGGGACGGGGCCAGCACACCACCACCGGCGGTCGCGGTGGAAGACCCTCGCGACCGATTTTCCCTGCCCGGTGTACCTGCGAAGCTGATCGAGACGATCTTAAGAGCGACCTCGCCAGAGCGGGGCAATCGGTTCACCAGCGCCGAGGAACTTTACGCTGCGCTGCAGGTGGCCGCCGTACCACAGAGGCCGCCTGCGAATGTGACGCCACCCGTCGTTCGGGTGACGCCTGACGGTGGTGGGACCATCAGTGATCACAATCCGTTCGTCTCCTACCTGCAGACCCTCTACAGCCAGAGTCGGCGCAGTAACCGTGGTACTCGCGGCATGGACGCCGCGGACGTACGTGTCTATGTTCCCACCGCCCTCGACCTCGCCCTAACTCCCAGTGTCCTGGCTGGAGCGCACTCGCTGGTGATCGTGACCGGCAACGCGGGTGACGGCAAGACCGCCTTCCTGGAGAACCTCGCCGCCACCGCGCGGGAGCGTGGTGCGGTGTTTACCTCGGAGCGGGTTAACGGTGCCGACTTTGAGTTGGACGGGCACCGGTTCCACACCAATCACGACGGCAGTCAGGACGAGGACGGCGTCGTCAGCGACGAGGTTCTCACCGAGTTCTTCCGTCCCTTCGCCGGCGAAGACCAGATCGGTACGCTGGCCGCTGAAGTTCGCCTGATCGCGGTCAACGAGGGGCGTCTCGTCGACTTCCTCAGCCATCACATCAACGAGTTCGCCGCCCTAACCAAGATCGTCGAGGCGGGACTCCGTGGTGAGGACGATGCGCCCGGACCGGTCGCGGTGGTGAACCTCAACCTGCGTGACGTCACCGTCCGTCCGGCCGACACGCTCCACGGTGAGCCGTCCGATGGGTCGATCTTGGAGCGGATGCTCGACTCGATGGTGCGCCCGGAAGTCTGGTCGGCGTGTGAGGACTGCGCGCTGTTCGATGGTTGTTACGCCCGGCAGAACGCCGCCACGATCGCTCACCCCGTCGTCGGACAGCAGGTCAAGGAACGAATGCGGCGCATTTACGAGGTAGCCCAGCTCCGCGGTCGGCTGCACATCACCTTGCGTGACCTGCGCTCGGCGCTCGCATACACGCTAACCTCCGGGCGGGACTGCGCCGAGATCCACGAGCTCTATGCCACCTCCCGGTCGGCGGCGATTCTGGCGAGCCACTACTTCAACGCCTATCGCGGCGGTCCCCCCACGATCGAGCGCGACCGGCTGCTCATCCAGCTTCACGGGGTGGATGTCGCCCGCCCGCCGCAGCCTGTGCTCGACCGGCGGCTGGCCGGCGAGGGGTTGCTGGAGCATTACTTGATCAATGCCGCCGACCGTGCGACGCCGGAGCGGGTGCTACTCCGTGAGCTGCATGCAGCTGTGTCCTCCGCCGCCGATGCGAGCCCTGACGAGATCGTCGGCTTCGTCGCGGCGGCCAGGCGGCTGTCGTACTTCGAGATGCGAGACGCTGGTGAGGCGGTCAAGATGCTGCCGTATGCCTCTGTCCAGCATTTTCTGCAGCTGCTCGATGGGCAGCGGCCGGTCCCGACCGATCTCTTCCTCACCGCTCTCAACCGCAGCGAGGGGATTGTCTCGCCCGAGCTCACCGACGGCGGCCTTGCCATCCGTGTCCGGGACGTAGTGCGTGGAACCGTCCGTAGTCTGCGACGCTTCTCTGGAGAGGGTTTTCATGCCAGCCGGGTCGGTACCGACGTGCACCCATACCTGGAGACTCGGCCGACCGCGCTGCGGCTCAGCTACACCGACACGTCGCGGGAAGGCGTGCCGCCAGCGGAGCTGCGTGTCGGGCTTGACCTCTTTGAGCTGGTCGAGCGGTTCCGCCGCGGTTATCAGGCCAGCATCGACGATGACCAGGGCTATGCCCTGGCGCTGACCGTGTTCAAGAATCAGCTCGCCGCCGTGCCGTACCGGGAGGTTCTGCTGACAGTCGATGGGTCCTCGATGCACACCGTTCGCCGCGACGACGACGGCGTTCTCCACCTGATCACACAGGAGGCGCTCGTGCCCGAGACTGAGGAGGCGGAATGGCGCTAGAGAGCAAGGACCGCGCTTTTCGGTGCGACGCCATCAGCCGGATCGACTACAAGACCCTGACCATGGATCGCGTTCTGACTGCGTTCCTCGCCCGCCTGTGGCACGGGGGAGTGACCAGCCGGATGCGCCGGGCCACCGACCTAGACGTCGATGCCTACGTCGATCTGCTCGTCGACGACAAGACCGGCAAGTTCGTTGGGTTCGCTGTCAACGAGGACATCAGCCGCCGCTGGGTCGCGACCCATGTGCTGGACCTGGTCAACCGTGGCCGGGCCACCGAAGCTGTCGCCGGCCCGCGGCCGCTGCACGGCTTCGCCTACCGGCTCCGCAATGCGGCCAGGTCGCGTCCCTACGGCGCAGATGAGCAGCTCTACGAGCTCGTCGCCATCAATGACGTCGCTCTGCAAGGGCTCAAGGAGTTCTTCTTCTCCGACATCGACCCCGCTACCGGCGAGGCTATTCCCGGTCCGGACATCGACGTGGAGTCTCAGGCGCTGCTCAACATGGTCGAGGCGACTCAGGGCAAGGCCCAAGACCGGCCGGGTGACGCCAGCCGGCGTGAGCAGAGGCAGATGTGCCGCCAGCCAGCTGAGCTCCTCGGCGAGGACGTCCTGCGGCTCCTGCTGCATCGCCAATTCATGCCTCGCACCGTGCTGGTCGAGCACCTCAAGATCCTCCTCTCCTTCCACCTCGCTCTCTACCACCTGCGGATGTTCAAGCTCGTTCCTGCCGCCGTCCGCGACGGCGCCGTCGACCGCGCCTGTACCACCGGTCACCAGCACGGCGAGGAATGCCGTTATCGGCCGCACATCTTCGTCGACCTCGTTGGTTCCGAGACCGGGCTGCCGGCGGCGTACGCGACCAAGAGCGCCGCGACCTGGTACGGCAGGCTGCCACAGTTCGTCCGCGGAACCTTCGCGGTACTCAAGCTCACCGACTTCGCCAAGGACCTCCACCGGCAGGGCAAGTTTTCCATGCCTCTCGGCAAGGAGGATCTGCCCGCAACCGACGCGATCGGTCTACTCGACGATAAGTACGAAGCCGATCGGGAGATCTTCTTCGACATGCGGGTGCGGCGCATCCTCGATGACGAGGAGGAGCCGCTCGCTCCGGAGCTGCAGACAATCATCGACCTGGGGCTCTCGCGGTTCGAGACGTACCTCGAGCTGATCATGCACTATCGCGGAGCCTTCCAGCGTAAGTATCTGGTTGACTGCCTCGACTCGATGCTTCTCAAAGGTCGCCCAGGGGAGCTGCTGACCCAGCCGCGCGGCAGGTCCGGGGTCCGCCGCTTCGTGCTTGACTCCAGGCTCCTCGAGGTATTGCTCCAGGTTTGCCTGGTGCAGCACGACAAGGATGGTCGACCGCGAACACGGCCGATGCGGGTCGACGAGGTCCTCGACACGTTCCGGACACGCTACGGGATCTATGTAGACACCCTCCCGCCCAAGGACGGCTTCCAGGGGCCTGACCTGCCCGACCAGACTGCATTGCGGGCGAACACTGCCGCCTTCGTGGACCGACTCCGGGAGATCGGCTACTACCGCGACCTCTCCGACGCCTACCTGACCCAAACCGTTACCCCGCGCTTCACCATCGGCGCAAACTCGGAGAGGACGCCGCGTTGACGGTGACCGCGATCGGACTGACGGAACCCACTGCCGCCGAGGTACGCAGTGCCCTGGAGGAAGTCCTCGTTCCGCACTTGCTCGGTCTGTTGTCGGCCCGTCAGGCTGGACACTGCATGCGCGTCACCGAGCTTGATGGTGACCTCAGCTCACGGCTGGTCACCCGCCTGCGCACTGCCACCATGCCGGGCACCGTCGTCTGCCTGCTGGCGACCGATGAGGAGGTCACCAACGGCGATGACACTCTGGTGTCCAGCACCCAGCTCGTCGAGCTGCGCAACCGGCCGGTCGAGGAGTCGTCCGGGCCACTCCTGGTCTTCGTGCCCCCAGGACTACGGGCGAGTGCTGAGGACTCCTTCGGAGTCGCGACGTTCGAGGAGATTGAGGTCGGCAACGCTTACGCGATCCTGCGCGAGGAGCTAATGGGCCGGATTCCGGCCGTGCTTCGGGACAAGCTCGAGAAACTCGCCGCTGTATTGGGCGGCAAAAGGGATGGCCGCTCCATCGACCAGGCCTGGGTGCGTTACCTGCTCACCATCGCCGCCAACGACTACGAGGTCGATGCTGCCGGAGCCGCGATCTATTGCTTCGGGCTCGTCCCCGACCTTGCCCTTTTTACGTCGGGTGACGAGGTGTCCGAGCGCATCGGCCGCAATCGTGTCCATGTCGACGACCTCAGCCGTGGCGAGCTCGATGAACGTCAGCGCGTTCTTTCCCTAGGGTTGCCCGACCTGTCCTTCACCGCTGGCCTTGCTCGGTTTGCGGGGAAGGTCGGGCTCGAGGATCGCAACGTATGGACCCGACGGATCATCATCGACAGGGACAGCCGCGGACTCACCTTCGACAAATGGCCGGCGCCAAGCGAGCGGGAGATCGCGCTCAAAGTCGACGTCCACACCGTTGGTCTGTCCGTCGTCGGTGACGACCCCGAGCACCTCAGGCGGTACCCCTCCCTGGAGCGCCTCGCCGGCCAGCCGTATCTCGTCGCTGGCCCGAGCGGCGCGAAGGATGTTGTGGCTGCTTTCACCGTCGACCCCGCACTCACGCCGACGGACGGACTTCTGAAGCTGCGCGTCGAGCTGGTCTCCGAGGACGGCACACCGACTGGCAAAGCCATCAACGTCACCGCCGGAGCGCGGCCGAAGAGCACCTACAAGGGCACCATCCGCAACCTGCGCAAAGCCCAGCTCGACGAGGGCTGGCACCGGCTTGTGGTCACCCCCGTCGCCGAAACGGATCGTCGTATTGTTGTTGCGACGGATTCGGGGCAGAGCGAATTGTTCTACGTCGTCAACGCCGACGAGGATGAGGAGCCGCCAGAGACGCGTGCCCAGCGCCACGAGAGCCTCACCCACGCGATCGAGCGGCTCTCCTTTGGCCGGCTCGTCGACGGCCGCCCGGCGCGTGAGCTCGCCCCGGGGGAGGTCTCCTGGGTCAACGGTGCCCGCTCGTCGTCGTACGCCAGCGCCAACGTGCACGTCGCAGGCGGCGGCAGCGTCGAGATCAGACTCTCGCGGCTGCTGACTCAGATCGAGCGCGACACCCTAATCAGCCCCCGGGAGTTGGGGATGTGGCAGCTCGCGATCGGCCAGGAGGGTGCAACGTCGGCGCCGGTCCGCGACGAGACGCCGTGGGTCGCAGCGCTCGGGCCCGCAGCCGAAGCTGCGTTCGCCGAGTTCATCAACATCCGGGACAGCCTCTTCGCCGCCATCGCCAATGTCGAAGGACCCGACGACAACAAGCAGGTCGACGTTGTCGAGACCGTCCACGTCCCAGCTCTGAGCGCCGAGGTGACCGCCTACGCGGCGAGTTTCCAGAAGATGATCACCGCACAGGCCGCGTACGCGACCTCAGCCGCGGCAACCGAGCAAGGTGCTGCGCTGCGCGCGTTGGCAGGCCTGCAGCAGATCGACGCGGTCGCGGTGCGCTATCTCGACGCCCTCGGCAATCTCCACCGAGTCTTGCTAGTCGGCCCGACCCATCCGCTGAGACTGCTGTGGGTCGCCGGCTGGTGTGGCGTCGGGAGTACGTGGCGCAACGAGCTCGCCGAGCACACCAAGGAGGCTGCGGCTGACGCGGCAGCCAGCTTCTTCGAGCGGTTCGACCCGCTCGGTTTCCCCTTCGCGATGCCCCGCCAGGACAACCGGGCCTTGCTCGTCGCCGTCGGCAATCTGACCCCGTTCTGGACCGCGCTCGTCCATCCGCGAACCGACGATGCCGTCGGGCTCCTCAATCGGGTCGGCACCGCTATCGGCGTGCCTGACGCACCTCGCACGCGGGGCAGTGGTTCTCAAGCGGCCGTGGTGCTTGCCGAGCGCGTCGAGCGTTACGTGCACCACCACTCCTACGTCCGCACGTTGGTCATGAATGTGATCAATCCCGGCGACGCAGGTCTGATCGTCGAGATGCTCCTCGATCTCCAGCGCCGTGCCGCGACCAAGGAGCTCACCTACGACCTGCGGCTATGTACCCTCCAAACCGCGATGCCCGGCATCGGTGAACAGCTGGCCGACCTGACTCGATCCGACAGTCGCTTCAATAGCGACGAGGCGGACGCCTTCAGCGCCCGTGGTGGTAGCAGCGTGCCCAAGCTCGCCTACTCCATCCGCTCCATGGAGGAGTTCGAGGAGAGCCCGAGCGAGTTCGAGGCCAACCTAACCATTTTCGTCGACGCTTTCTCCGGTGAGGAGCACGAAACAGGCCCGCTGAACGAGATCGCCCACGCGCCGGCGTATGGACTCATTCAGCAGGCCACCACCACCTTTGACGTCAACGATGACGGCACCAGCGTCACCTGGCGAAAGACTCCCGTCTTCGCCCATCCTGGATCGGCCGTGAACTCGCTGAGCGACCTGCTCGCCGAACTACCCCGGACCCTCGCCCTCGCGTCGGCGTCCGTAGCTACCGACGGCACCGCATCAGGCCAGGTCCCCGCCACCACGCTCAACCTCGACGGCCAGCAGCGCTCCTTACTGCACCAAGCCCACGACGTCAGCGATTGGGTGGTCATCATTGACCGTACCCTCGGCCTGGAGTACTTCGACCGCGCCACTGACGCCAGCCGCCGCAGCGATTTCGTGATCGACTACATCGCCGGCCGAGTCGGGCTCGGTCGGCAGGTGCTGGTCAGTTCGCGCAAGATCGAGGAGCTCCGAGGACTGCTGGCCGCGGCGATCAGCGACCATGGCGTCGTGGTCGAGGACCGGCACCTGCGGACCTTCTTTGAACAGCTCCGACTGCTGTCGGGAAGCCTCGCCTTTAAGCTCTCCTCGGCGGCCCGCAACCAGCGCTCCGAAGTCCTCGGCCTCGCGTTGGCGCGCCTCTACCTCGAGGGCCAGCGGGCCATCGGAGACCAGATCGTCATTCCCCTCGATGCCCATCAGGAGTTGTACGCCGAGGCGCGTCGTCGTCCCGCGGTGGAGAGGTCGCTGCGGCGTACCGACCTCGCGTTGTTCTCGTTCGACGCGAAGGCGCGGACCATCACCTGCCGGCTGGTGGAGGTCAAGGCGTACTCGTTGATCCGCAACGTCATCGAGTACGGGACGCTGCAGCAGTCGATCATCGACCAGGTCGAGACCTCCCGGGCGGTGCTGGCCGCGCAGTTCGACCCGAACTTGCACGACCCCGACCGGGTCGATCGCGCGGTGAAGAACGTCGAATTCGCCGCGCTGTTGCGGTTCTATCTGGAGCGCGCCGAGCGCTACAAGATGGTCGGTCGCTCCGTCAGTACGCACGCTCGACGTCTCCTGCAGACTCTCGACGACGGCTATAGGCTCTCGTTCGAGCGGATCGGGCTCGTCTTCGAGCTCGCGGGGGACGGCAGCGAACCGGAGATCGTCGACGGGGTCGAGTTCCACCACATCGGCCGCGACGAGATCGACGAACTGCTCGACGCGATCCCGACGAACCTCGACCGTCCCAGCGACGGCACTGAGTCATATGCCACTACCGTTCCAGCCCTCACCCGTACGCGACGGGGAAATGCCGCCTTCCGGGCGACGCCCCTCGAAGCGATCGATGACATGGCACCAGCTGAGGCCGACGAAGCGCAAACGGGTCGCAGTGGGCAGGCTCGGCATGAGGAGCCACTCGACGAGACACCGACGGTGCCCGCCGCACTCACAACGGGTGCCACCGCTGAATCCGCCGCCGCGTCGGTTGCACCCATTGCCAGTAGCGGACAAGCAACGGGTTCGGAGCCAAGAGACGCGCAGAAGCCCAACGCTGCAGCGCCGTCGATCATGGTCGGCACCAACGGGATCTCACCCCAATGGGCAATGCTCGGCGAGGTTGCTGGCGGGCAGAAGACCGGCCTCGACCTCAACGAGACCCATACCATCAGCCTCTTTGGTGTCCAAGGGGGTGGCAAGAGCTACACCCTTGGGTCGCTCATTGAGGGTGCCACTCTGCCTGCCTCAGGAATTAACGAACTTCCCCGCCCACTTGCGACCATCGTCTTCCATTACAGCCGCACTCAGGACTACGCACCCGAGTTCACATCGATGATTAAACCCAACGATCAGGACGCGCAGCTGGCGATATTGCGGAACCGATACGGCGCCGAACCCAACGCCCTGGACGATGTAGTGCTCCTTACCCCGGCCGCCCAAGTGGTGGAACGACGCGCTGAGTTTCCGGGCGTTGACGTGCAGCCGCTGCTCTTCGGGTCCGGGGAACTCCAGGCCGCACACTGGTCATTCCTGCTTGGTGCGGTTGGGAATCAGGCCATGTACATACGTCAGCTCAAGCAGATCTTTCGTGCCAACCGGGCGTCGCTGAGCCTCGACACGATCCGCCGCGGCGTCGGCGCCTCGACGATGGCCGACAACATGAAAGACCTCGCCTTCCAGCGCCTTGATTTGGCGGCCGAGTACATCGACGACTCGGTGCGGATCTCTGACTATGTCCGCCCTGGGCGGCTGATCATCGTCGACTTGCGCGACGAGTACATCGAGAAGGACGAGAGCCTCGGCCTGTTCGTTGTCCTCATGCAACTTTTCGCTGAGGCAACCGACACAGACGGCCGATTCAACAAGCTTGTCGTCTTCGACGAGGCTCACAAGTACATCGACAGTCCTGACCTCGTTGACGTGCTCGTCGAATCTGTCCGGGAGATGCGGCATAAAGGCATGAGTATTCTGGTCGCTAGCCAGGACCCGCCATCGGTCCCAACTTCGCTGATAGAGCTCTCTGACGTTGTCATCATGCATAAGATGACGTCGCCCGCTTGGCTGAAGCATATCCAGAAGGCCAACTCCGCCTTGACCGCGCTCCGCCCGGAACAGCTGGCGCGCCTGCAACCAGGTGAAGCCTATGTGTGGGCTGGAAAGGCCTCAGCGTCGGTCATCACGCACTCGGCCGTACGGATGACCTTGCGACCGCGAATCACAAAGCATGGTGGCCAGACCAAGACAGCGACCGACTGATCTGAGCAGTCATCGAGTGTGTTGGGTCCGGTTGCTTCGAATTGCAGGACCTGTAGGCGAGTGACAAAAGGGGATCATGATGTCCTATGGCTCATGGTGGCAACGACCCAAGCCGGATAGCGAACGCCAAGTCTGGGATCTCGTTCCCATGCTGCGGGTTGGGCCCCTGCTCTTGGGCGGAGGTATGGATCAGAGCGATGTCGAGAAGGCGCTCGACGAGCAGCCGAGCAGCTATGGCCAGTACAACAGCTACGTGAGAGATGCGCGGTTCTCGAAGGTAGGTGTCGATACGCTCTACGATGCCGAGACCGGGCGTCTCAAAGCCGTTGCTGTCGATGCTCTGATTGGTCCCCGCGTCAGGTTTCTTGACGAGGTCGAGTTGATCGGTCGTCCTCCATCCGAGGTAGCCGGTTGGTTTCTCGACAACCACCAAGGCCTCGGCGTGGACCTCCGGATAAATCAATGCGGGGACCCGGCTTTCGACGAGCTAGGCCTGGTCCTCTCGACTCAGCGCGCCGGTGATCACCTTTTGAGCCGAGCGATCTTCGTCGCCAGAGACTGGGCTGAGCGCTGCGGTGACACCTCGGAGAGCCCACTGTCTGGCCTCAACATTCTGTGAACGGTCCAAGCGGGCCATCTCAACGATGCTCTCGCATCTGCTGAGCGAGTTCGGCAGAGCCGGTCCTCAATCGTCGGCGGTCGGGAACTCATAGGCCTGTCGCAAACGGGCGGTCTTTTCAACTTCGGGTAGAGCTGACTTGGCGAGACCGTTCGTTGTCGATAGCTGAGGCGATGGCCGGCCACTCAAGCGTGAGGGCAGACAGCGGCTGCCAGTAGCGGTGTGAGAAGCGGACCATTGCGTCTAGTCCGAGGGGAGATGCGTCGGGCGCGATGGTGTTGATGATTCGGCGGGTGGTGCCGGCGGCGCCTCTGGGACCTGGGCGGATGCCGTGGCCGAGTAGGAGGGTCGCTGTGCGGATGGCGTCGAGCGTCGCTGGCGGTGCGGCGTTGGCGAAGGGACCGAAGACGAGGTCTTTCCAGTTGGATCGGGATCTCGCCCAGGCAAGGCGCTCGAGGCCGCTGCCGAGGTCGACGGCCATGCGATGGGGTTGGTTGACGTTCCAGAGGAGATTGATGTCTCCCAGAGTTAGGTCCAGGTGCTTGAAGCGCAGTGTTACGCCGTTGACCTGGTCGCGCGGCCATGTCGTCAGATGACCGTAGAGGGCGATGTGGCGGGCATGCAGACCGAGTCGGGAGAGGATAGAGAGCCAGATGTCGACGACTCCTGAGAAGTCGTCCTGGTGCCTGATGGGCTGGATGTGGGAGACATTGACGAACGACGTGAGGAATCCGTCGCGTAGTTCGCCGCGGTCGTCACGCTGTCCCGTGAGGCGCACGACCGGCTGCGGCAGGAAGCCTGATCGGTAGACCCGTTTCTGGCCATCTTTGAGGAGAGGGTCGAGGGCCTGGACCGCGGATACGGTGAGGTCGGTGTCGCGTCCCCAACGAAGCGGCAGGGGGCGGGCGCGGGGCACGCCGTGCATTGCGAAGCTGGACGCCAGCACATCGAGTAGGTCGGCGAAGGTGAGAGAGCGTCGCGGTGGCGTGTAGCGATCCGAGCGATCGCTATGCAGGGCTGTCAGCAGATCACCCTCGAGATGAATTGTCCATCTGGGGCCGAGAATCCGGCGGAGTGAACCGGGGATCCAGCCCACCGGGTCCGGAATCAGCACAGTGCCGACGTCAGCGCTTCGAAATGGCGCGTGGGATGGAAGCGTTGTTGGCCGATCTCCTGGACTGTCGAGTGTTCGAGTTCGTCGGCTTGGATGATGGCTTCTGCCAGCCGATGAGCTGCATTCTCGTCGTCCTCGGCAGGATCGGCGACTGCTACGACGCCCGTCTGCTCGCATGTGGCTGCGGCGGCGCAGGTGCCCTCACGCCAGCTAAGTGCCGCCACTGGCGTTCCGGCACGCAGGGTCTCGCCGAAGACTGCGGCGCCCGCCTCGACGTAGCTGCGAGCGTAGGTATAGACGAATACCGACCCGGCCTGGAGCGCTGCGATCTTCGCGGACCCGCCCAGCTCGCCAGTTAGTTCGACATGGTCGGCGCCCAGCAGGTGTTCGTGTGCACGCACGTAAGACTCATCGAAGATTGGGCCCACGATACGAATCCGCCGACCAAGCAGTTCGGCAGCTCTGGCAGCAAGGTGCGGGGATTTGTCGCTGTCGATCCTGCCTAGCCAAACCAATTCGCTGCCGGCGCTCGCCTTGGGTTCCTGCTCGTCGATACCCAGGTGGACTGCGAGTTCGGCTATCGGCTGGTGAGCTTCGTAGCGTTCGACCATCTCGGGTGAGTAGCAGTAGAGACGTGATCGCTTGCCGTCGAAGGCATCCGGTGAGTGGTTGAAGGTCGGTGAGTGCTGAAATGTAGCCACGTCACAGTCCATTCGCTCCCAGGTGCGGACCCATCCGGGATGTGACGGGTATTCGTGGCCGACCACGAGCAGGTCGTACGCCGTACTGCGCAGCTCTTGCTCTGCGAGTGAGCCGGCAGTGATGTCTTCCAGGCGGACTGGCTTTCGGGTCCATTCCTGGCCGAGGTCTGGGATCCAGCCTGGTCCGAGCAGATGAACATCGGCGCCTGCGGCCCGGGCCCCGACAGCGACCGCCCAGAGCCAGCGCTCGATGCCGCCATAGGCGGCGGGCGGAAACGGGTAGTCACTTGGGAAGTCGCAGACGCCGACAAGCACTATTCCTCCGGTGATCCGTTCGCCGCGATGCGGCGGAAGCCAAGGTAGGGAACAAGAGATTGAGGGAGCAAGATCGATCCGTCCTCTTGCTGGTGCTGCTCGAGCACCGCCGCGAGGGTCCGGCCGATGGGCAGTCCGGAGCCGTTGAGTGTGGCGACCAGTTTCGGCTTGCCATCTGCGCCACGGGTTCGGATGTTCGCGCGGCGGGCTTGGAAGGTGCCGAAGCTGGAGACGGAGGAGATCTCGCGGTAGGTGTTCTGGCTTGGGAACCAGACCTCGATGTCGTAGGTGAGCTGGGCTGAGAATCCGGTGTCGCCGGCGGCGAGCATGACGACCCGGTATGCCAGCTCGAGTTCTTTGAGACACGCCTCGGCATGGCCCAGCATGTTGTCCAGCTCGGAGTCGGCATGCTCGGGATCGACGATCCGGACGATCTCGACCTTGGTGAACTGGTGCTGTCGGATCAAGCCGCGGGTGTCGCGACCATATGATCCGGCCTCGGATCGGAAGCATGGTGTATTCGCGGTCATCGCCACCGGTAGTTCCGCGGCAGGGATGACTTCGTCGGCATAGAGGTTGGTGAGCGGGACCTCAGCGGTTGGGATCAGGAAGAGGTCCCGCTCGGCGACACCCGTCTTGAAGAGGTCTGCCTCGAATTTTGGCAGCTGACCGGTTCCGGTCATGGTCTTCCGGCTGACCAGATAGGGGACTGAGTGCTCTACATAGCCGTGGCGGCGGGTATGTAGGTCGAGAAAGAGCGTGGACAGTGCACGCTCCAGTGCTGCACCTGCGCCGCGGGTCACGGCGAAGCGCGGCCCCGACAGCTTGGTGGCCCGGGCGAAGTCGAGGATTCCGGTCCTCTCGCCAAGATCTACGTGGTCCTTGGGGCTGAATGAGAAGGCAGGTTGGGCCCCGACACGTCGGACCTCGGTCGCGAACTCGTCCGAGTCGCCCTCGGGCGTGCGGTCGTCCGGCAGGTTCGGAATGCTTAGTAGAAGAGTCGTGAGTTCCTCTTGCACTCCGCCCAGCTCGGCCTCGATGTCGTTGATCTGCTCCTTTAGCTTGCGCGCGGTCTCCTTGAGAGCCGCAATGTCTCCGCCAGCGCGCGCCGTCGCCTGGACCTCGCTGGCTACCCGCTTGGACTCGGCCCTAAGGTCATCGATCGAATGAATGCTCTGGTTCCGCCGAGACTGCAGGTCCTCGAGCAGTGACAGGTCCAGGCTGTAACCCCGACGGGCCAGTCGGCGGACGGCCTCGGGGCCCATCTCGATCAGAACACGAGCATCATGCATGGCGACAATCCTTCATTTTCCTGCAGTGGACATGTGCCGTCGAAGTTAGCAGCCAGGCGGCGATCGCTGCCTACGGACGTCACCGGTGCATCTTTGATGGCGCGATCCGATCATGTAGGGCTGTTACGAGGTCCTTCAGCTCGTCGTCAGATAGCGTAAGTGGTTCGACATACGGTGCCTCGGGGAGAAAGAGCGGAAGCGATTCGAGGTGGTGGCTGCTGAGGCCCCAAATCAGCACAGATGTCAGTAGGCCGTGGCCGATTATCACGCGATCGCCGAGATGGTTGGGCATGCCGGCCAAGGCGCTGAGCATTCGCAGGATGCCCTCTCGCTGAGACTCGGTTGCTCCTTCGGGTCGCTCGTCTGCACCGTGTTGGCCGAGCCACTCCCCATACGAAAGGAACGGGGTGCCCTCAAATACTCCGTAGTCGAGTTCGTTCAGCTGGGGGTCGACCAGTGGTTCGCGGGTCGACGGCCCCATGAGGAGCCGGCCAGTCTGGCGTGTGCGTGGGAACTCACTGGTGATCCAGCTCTGCACACCGGAGAAGCGCGAAGAAGCTCGTTGTTGGCGGCATGTCTGGCGCCCCACGCGATTCAGCAGGATCGGATATGTAGGATCGCCGTTCACGCGGTGCTGGACGCTGTAGTCCGTCTGAGCGTGGCGACAAATCAAGTTGACCACGAGCTTCTCCCCTCGTCGTTCCGGACGAACGCGGTGGCCGTATCGCCCAGCAACGAGGCTCTCGGATCTTCGGTTTCGAGGTAATAGAGGAGCCCGTCCAGGAACAGGACTGTGCACCACCGACGGATATCTTGAACCGATAGACCCGAGACCCGCTGAGCAAGCACCAACCGGTCTTCGAAACCGCGTTCGACCTCGTAGTACACGACCCAGAAGGCCCAGTCGAAGGCCTCCGATCCCAGCATTGGCAGTGGGTCAAGGAAAACTGGTTGCTGGACGTCCGCGAACAGCACGTTCTCGCGGTAGAGATCTCCGTGAAGCAGGGTTTGATTCCCGGCGCCAGCTGGATGACCACCGGCAGCCTCTCGTAGAGCGTGGAGGCCGGCCTGGGCCACCGGCCGCCATCGGCCGAGGTCCTGATCTCGCAGCCGTTTCCAAATTCGCGGGGTGATCTCGGCCCGCAAGTAGTCAGCAAGGAGCGGGAAGCTAGCAAGAGTCGGCTGACGGCCGACGGCGTGCAGGCGCCGCAGCGCCTCCGTTACCAGTGCGAGCTCGTTGACGGGGCGACCGCGACCGCCTGGTTCCTCGCCGACCATCTCCAAGGCAGCCACGCACAAGTCATCCGCTGTCTCGATCACCTCTACGGCCGGTCCACCAGCCCAGTGCCGAAGCGCCGCGACCTCACGTCGATACCGCGCTGGATCGGTCCACGCCTTGACCATCAGTTGTCGACCATGCTGGTCGACTGCGGTCGACACAACTGACGCGTGACCAGAGTCGTGGTAGTTCATCAGCGACAAACCCCACCGAGCAGCCGCAACCTGGAGTAGTCCGGGCGCCTCCTCAACCCATTCGAGCGCTGCTGCTCCGTAGTGCCCGACAAGCCTTCGTCGGCAGCCTTCGGAAACCTCCCCAAGGTTCATCAGCTCAACACAATCCCGTTGGCCACCAGCTCGTCAGTCACGGCAGGGAAGCTTGCTAGGGCGTCAGTGACAAGCGCCCTGACCTTGTCCATGTCAGCGGTGTCGTCCGTCAGGCGAACCAGGACACGCCAGGGCTGATCGAGCCGCTGTCCGGTCAGGCTGACCAGGTGCACTTCTGCGTGGGCTCCGGTCTCGTTGGACAGCCGTTCCGCCAGTCGTTGGGCAACGATGTTGTAGAGCTTGCCTACGTGGTACACCGGATTCTTGCCGTTGGCACCTTCCAGGTTCATCGGCCGAAGCGGGGTGATCAGACCGTTCACACGATTGCCTCGACCGACCACGCCTTCGTCGCCGGACTCGATCGAGCTGCCGGTATGTGTCAGATACAGCTCGTCACGATCGGGAACATCCCGTGCATTGAGGCGGAAACGCACTTCGGAATCTGGCAGTTGTGCCGCTGCTAGCCGGCAGCACTCTTCGCGCACAACCTCGAGGTTTCGCACGTACTCGGCGCGGTTGCTGACGAACCTCGACTTCTGCGGTACGCAGAGGACGACGTCGGCGAGCTCCCCGTCGCAGTAGCCCATAAGTTTCACGTCCGATCCGCACCAGGGATGGGCAAGCGTGAACTTGGATCGTCCCGAAAAGCGGTCGACCAGTTCGCGAACGAACGATTCGAAGGGGTTCTCTGGCGCCCAGCCAGTCCCCAACGAGGTGTCGTTCGACAACCGGACTCGTCTCTCACGAAGATCTTCGATCGAGCGTGGGTTGAACCACCGGACGCGGTCCGGTACTGAGCCGTCCGTGATCACCGCGCCTGGGCTGGAGTTGCTGGTGATGTTGAAGACGATGTCGAGATGATTCGTCAGCTCGGGAAGGCGGTCGCCGAAGAATGCCCGAACTTCGGCTTCGACCAGTTCTGCGACCGGGATTGCCTCGTCACCGCAGGTGTGAGCGGCCCGGCCGTTCACGAGGACCCGCACTGGAGCTGTCATTCGACCAGCGCCGTAGCGAACCTCGCATGCACCGCCAAGGAGGGGGGACTGCCCCGAGTTCAGTTGACTCGCGGGGTTTGGTGTTTCAGGCCGCGAGTGCGACGGGTTGAATTGTCTCAAACTCGATGGGTGTGAGTTT